>CAKSSJ010000001.1 GCA_934488615.1 uncultured Eubacteriales bacterium
AAGTCATTCTGCGTAAGGGATGATATTGGAAGTTACATCCGAACCGTGTATCACATGGTAAGCCATACTCCTAAGCGAAAGGCCGTGGGTTCGAATCCCGCCGGGGACGCCAAAAAGTCACACGGAAGTGCGGCTTTTTTTTTCTGAATTTTGGCAGTTTTCAAGCTGTAATATAATTAACAGAGTACACATAAATTTTGCGTACTCTGTTTTTTTACTGATTCGAATCATATTTTGGCAAAAGCAAGGCAACGTAGTCAACAATTCTTCTTTGTGCATATGCTCTTGCATCCCTTTCCAAGGGCTGGGCCTTGTATTTATTGAAATTAACCTCGGGAGAACAATAATTTTCGGAGTTCTCTTTCCATTCGCGGGCATCCTTATAAAAGTAGCTCGTCTTTACAATGTCGGAATCGAAATCGGTGTTTGCAATAATATAATGCTCATATGCGTGAAAAACCTCGTGGGCAATTGAGGTCACGACCTCTTTTGCGGTGCCGTTGTTAAGATGCTCAACGTTGACCTTGATTTTTTTCTTTGAATCGCTGTATGACGCATTTTCGAGAGAGTCCGTTTTCTCGCTCGTTATCACGATTTCGGCAGAGTTCGGAATTCCGAGATGCTCCTCTTCAATCAATGCGATCTTGCGGACAAGGTCAATTTTTTCATCGCTGTTCATGTTGTCCCAGTCCTTAAGCTTCATCACGGTTGCGTGGTGCTTTCCGAAAATTGTGTCCTCTTCGGAGCTGCTTTCGCTTTGATTGAAGGAATCAACATATTTCTGCCAGTCAGCTTTTTTCATATTATCCGAGAGGTATTCTTCGCCGAAGCCGACAACGGATGGGACAAAAAGAATTACTGCGGCGAGAAAGCACCAGATCGCCGAGGCCTTGGTATCGCGATAGCTTGAAAATTTTTCAGCGTCGGAAATATGAGTGATTTTTCTTGAGATAAGCCGCGGCAGAAGCAGAGCCAAAATGATTATAACAGCAAAAATTACATCGGCGGCAATAAAATGCTCCTGAGCGAACAGAATAAGAAAAAACATCTCAATAACACAGAGGTTTATTACCCAAACGCCCCATTTTGATTTTTTGATTATTTTGTTTTTTTCTATGTAACAGAGGAACCAAATACAGATAATAAAATAGAAGGCCGAAACATATATCTTATTAATGTATCTGTCAAATAAGGTGATGTAGATCGTCGGGAAGCCGAATATTGCAATTATTGCGAAAAACATCAATTTATAATACGGTGCCGTGATTTTTAAAATGTCCGAAAAAAACGACTTCATTTTTATCTCCTTTTCATGCTTATTTCTCGTGTAGAATATCGTATCACAAAACTGAAAAAATGTAAATATTTGTCGATAAAAAATATAAAAGCAGAGCATATTCAAACGGTTTGGTTTTTGAATATGCTCTGTTGATTTAATGTGATTTACTCAACCGTAATGGTCGCTTTGAGCGTTTTGCCGCCCTTTGCGTACGGGCTGTAGGGTTTGATGCGAACGGTGTATGTTCCCGCCTCAAGATCGCCGATATCGACATTCATTCCGTCAGAAACCGTGCGGACATAGTTTGAAACGACCGTCTCAGACCAAACGTCCTTAAGGGCGCCCTTTGTGACAGAAATTTTGTAGTTTTCAGCTCCCCAATAAGCCGTTGCGTCAGGGAAGCTCAAAACAACATTGCCCTCGCTGTTTCTCTTTGCCGTGATCGTTGCTCCCTCGGGGAACTGCGGAGCGGTGTCGAGCGACTTCATGTTGCCCCATGTGTATTTATGATCTGTCGGCTTTGTGCTGTTTACAAAGTAATATTCGTTCTTTTCAAAGAACTGATGATTTGCAAGATCCCAAAGCTGAAGTCTTGTGTTGCCGTCTGCGTCAACCTCTACGATCCAGCATGCGCCGCTGTCGCCGGGTGCGTCCTCGTCATGACCGAAGTAGTTCAGGTTGCTCATAAGAGCGCAGGTCGAGCCTGTTCCGATTGCCGTGAATGAGCCCTGCCATACGCAACGGGGATCGGTCGAGGTGTAATGTGAATGACCTGAGAAGTCGATAACCTGCGGATATTTTGTGAGAACCGCTCTGATGTCAACATCGCTCCAGTTGATACTTCCGTAAACGGTAGCCGTCGGATGCGGATGCTGATAAACGAAAATCGGCTTGTCGGGAGTATCCTTTGAAGATTCCTTAAGCTGAGCGTCAAGCCATTCGGTTTTGCCCTTGAAGGTTTTGCCGTTGTCATCATAGGAAACACCGATGAAATGATAGCCGTTGATTACAACATGAGTGTCAACATTCTCATTGATGAGAGCCTTGTATCTCTCATAAGCGATTGTTGCGTCATAGTCACGGTAATTGATAAATTCGTGATTGCCGAGACAGGTGAGAAGCTGAGTTTCGGACTTGATATTTTTATTTACAAGCTCGTTGAAACGTATGTATTCCTCGTCACGGCCTCTGTTTGCAAAGTCACCTGCAACAATTACGGCGTCAAGCTTTTTATAGCTGCTCTTTGCGGCATACTTGTACGTGTCGGTGAAAACCGCCTGGAATTTTGTTTCTCTGTTCTGGTCGTTTGTGCAGTCAAGGTGAACGTCACTGCAAACAACAAAACGGAGAATCGGTGTGAAATCCTCGGGCGTTTTCGGCAGCTCCTGATTAACTCCGCCGAGAAGCGACGAGAGACTGAAAAGAGCTGTGAAAACGATGGTCAGAAATCCGCTGAGAAGCTGACCGATGCAGTTCATGAATGAAAACATTTTTTACACTCCTTAATCAATTTTAAAGCATTTATTATAACCCTCGACCCACGACTGCACACGCTTGCGGTCATATCGAACGGGCATAGCCTTAGTTATCGCCATAACGGCGGCGATTCTCGTATTCATGCCGAGAACCTTTTTTGAAAGAACAAAATCGCTCATAACGCCCTTTACCTTGAGCTTCAACGAATTGAAATTCATCAGCTTTTCGATAAAGCACATAATGCTGTTGGTATCCGCGCCAATCGTCATGTCATCGGAATTGAGAATTTCGTTATCAAAGAAATAGTCAAGATCCTTCGGCGAGAAACGGGCAACCATGAGCTTGATAATTGCAATCGGAGCAAGTCCTGCGCCGAGCTTTTTATAAAAATCACGCTGATATTTCCAAAGAGTATCTGCGATAAAAAGCTCATCCTTATCGGCAAGAACTGCATCGGCGAGAAGCCTTGCTGCCTTGAGGCTGTTTGCAATTCCCGAGCCGATGATCGGAACAGTCATGAATGCGCTGTCACCTATTGCGGCATAGCCGTCGGCAACCAAAAGTCCAAGCGGCTGACGGACGGGAATAGTGACATACTGTCCGCCTCTCAGACACTCCGTGCCGAGGTCGTCGTTAAGCTCACGAAGCTTGCCGAGCGTGTCCTCAACCTCCTCATCGGTCAGCGGTGTGAAGCGGCCGATAAGAACATCGGTGTATTCCTCGTCATCGGCAACCCAGCAAATCTGCTGTTTGTTGTCAAAGAGAAGATATACCCTGTACTTGTCGTCCTCAACGGGTGCGGTTTTGTTGTAAAAAGCACGGTAAACATAGAACGTATCGTATTTATCGGGCTCTTTCTGAATTCCGAGAGCGTCGGGAAGATTTTTACGGATCGGGGAGCTTATACCTGCCGAGTCAATGACAAGGTCGGCATAAACCGTTTCGTCCTTTGTCTTGATTCCCGCAACTCTGCCGCCGAGCATTACGGGAGCGAGAATTTCGGTTTCATAAACAAATTTTACGCCGCATTTTTCGGCATGGGCGATTATATGATCGTAAATATCCTTGCGCTCCATCTGAATTTCAAGCTGATCCTCGGGAACATGCTGTTTGAGCTTTTTGCTCCTCGACGGGCTGAAAAAGGTCATATCGTTTTTAAGACGGTATTTATCCTCGGTCGGCATCTCCATTCCGCAGGCAAGAAGCCCCTTGCGGTCAAAAATATCCGTCCAGTCGTATCCCATATCCTCACGCCTGTTCTTTTCATAAACAGTTACGTCGAAGCCGTGTTCAGCCAAAAGAGCGGCTGCGGCAATACCACCGTGTCCGCCTCCGGCAACGATAATCTTTTTCCCCATTTTACACACTCCTTATTCGCAGTCTTCTATGAGACCGTAATATCTTGCATACCAGTACGGGTGAGTGAAGTTGATGCAGGTTTTGAGAACGAGACCTTTGTCATCGCCTGTTCCCGGGAACATTGTGTAAGCGGTCGGTTCATCGGATTTTTTGAATATTTCCTGTGCAACGTCCTCAGCTCCGCTGTCAACGGTGAAGCGATTGCTGTCGTTGCTTGTTATTCTTCTTTCATGTGCCGGCAACGGCTCATAAAGCTGAGGAGGCATGCCAAGCTCTGCCGGAGACATATCCCACTTTAAATCTTTACGGTAGCTGTTATAAAGAGGCCACATAACCTGATCCATCGGCATATCCATAAGCTCGTCGATGCAATCGTCGGCATTGTACCATTCGCCTGTGACGGCACCGTAAACAAAGTTAAAGAAAGCATTTCTCTCAACCTTTTCGTCCTCCCAGTGGTGGGTAAGACCCATGGCGAATATTGAACGGAGGTTCGGATCGTCCGTATATTTCATCAAGAGTGAAATCATAAGGAAATCGTGGTTATCGTCAATATGAAGGAGATGTCCGTCGGGAATCTTATACTGCATGAGATTCATTGCAAAGTGTTTTTTGCCGGCAAACTCAACGAAAAGCTTCTCATATTTTTCATCACCTGTGATGTGATAACCTATTTTGAGGAAGGTAAGCATCTGGAGTGAGTTCGTACCCTTTTCATATATCCACTTGTGGTCATTGTTGAGAAGATCCGGATCCCAGTTTGCCCATGTTGTCGGCAGACCGTCGGAATCGACAAGGCGGAAATTGTTGTCGATAATATGGTCGAGAATCTTTTTGACCGTGTCCGCAATGAGCTTCTTTTCTTCATCATCCGCAACAAGGTCAAAATAGTTTGCATAGCAATAGAAATGACCGACAACCTCGTCCGACGAGGTCTCGCCGAGCCATTCGCATTCTCTGCCCTCAGCGTCCTTTGTAATGTGCCATTCATGGCGGGCGCCTGTACCGTAGTCAACGGCGTCGGAATATCTGATAGCACGGGCGAAGAAGCCTTCAATTCCTGTTATTTCCGTCAGCTTTATCATTGCAAGCAAGCTTCTGTGAGCGTCCTTGCGAACCTCGGGATCCTTCGTGCAGGCATATTCGAAGCAAAGAGCCGCCGTGTAGAGACCTGTCCAAAGCCCTTCATTGTCCGAAGCAAGAATATGGCCCTCCTCGGTTGAGATAACTCCCTCATGCTCGAGGTCACGGTCAATGACATAGCCATGGCGAACGTTATATTTTTCCGTTTGTGCACGAAGCTCGTTTGCCTTTTCTCTGAGTGATATCATTTTTGTCTCAAAAAGGCTTATGCCCTTATCTGTCGAAACACAAACCGAGCCGTCGGGAGAGATTGCAACGCCTGTTGCGTTCGGGCTCGGAAGCCAACGCTTATAGCCGTAATACGAAAGTCTGCCGTTGTGCTGATGAATAAGACCCGTTGTCGTCGAAAAATATTTATCGCCGTTTTCTGCGATTGCCATACCTGTTATGTGAGCATCGGGCAGACCATCGATTTTTGAATGATCAAGCCAATAGCTGTTGTCGTCATAGACACAAACGCCCTTGTCCGTGCCGACCCAAATGCTGCCGACGGGATCCATGTAAAGGCAGGTAATTGTGTTGCTGAGAATTCCGGTAACACCCTCCATGAGCTCCGACCAGTGCCAGCGCTTTCCGACGAGAGCATGAAGTCCGCCGCCTGCCGTGCCTACATAGACCTTGTTGTTCTTGTAGACGGCGAGGCAGCTTCCCTTGCCGGGAACACCGATTTCAATATCATAGCCGTTTTCGCCGAGCTTGTAGAGCACGCTCTCGGTCAAAATCCACGTTGCACCGTCAAGGTCAACTTTAATGTCAATGAGCTTGGAGCTGAACTTTTTCTCCGAAAGCTTCTTTTTGCCGTCAAATTCAAGCATTGAGTTGCCTACGCCGACAAACATATGATTTTCGGCATTGAAATAAATCATTGAGATAGATGCATCTTTTGCCCCGATTGAAACGGGTGAGAATTTTTCACCGTCAAAACGTGCAAGACCCTTATCCGTGCCGACGAAAAGCACACCGTTATTGTCGAAACGCATCGCCGTAACGTTATCGGATTTCAGCCCGTCTGCCGTTGTAAAAACTCGGCGTGTAAGCTGTGGAAATTTATTTGTTTTTATAACCGATCTGTATTGCCTCATGTAAACACTCCTCATACGTTTATAAATTTTCTTTAACTTCAAGATGTAAAATATCGGGTCTTGAATAGTGGCCGCATGCGTCATGCTCCATTCTGCTTGCCGGAACAGCCTGCATATCAAGTTCGGCGTAGATAATTTCTTCCTTATCCCACACCGGTTTGGTCACTTCATGACCGTAGGGATCGATAATACAGCTTCCGCCTCGGCACACGTTGTCGGGCAAGGCGGCAATTTCATCATTCGCACTAACCGTTTCGGGATAGTCGCTTCTTTTGAAGAACATATCGCAGTTGATGAAATAACAATGACCCTCTATAGCAATATGGCGAATCGTGCTCTGCCATTCGGGATTGTCGTTTGTGTTTGGCGAAATATAAAGAGTGATTCCTTTTTGATAAAGAGCAACTCTTGCAAGCGGCATGTAGCTTTCCCAGCAGATCATGCTACCCATTGCGCCCCACGGGGTTTCCATGACAGGGAAAAAGTCCTTATCGGCGTCGCCCCAAACAAATCTTTCGCTTCCCGTCGGCTTGAGCTTGCGATGATTGACCGATTCGCCGTCGGGTGAAATGAACATATTTGAATTGTAAAGCGTTGCGTTCATCGCATCACGCTCGGAATAGCCGATACTTATGTAAACTTTGTGCTTAATTGCACGTTCGGCGATTTTTTTCATTTCCTCACCGTCGGCAAGTAAGGAATTGTCATAATACTTTTTCCAATCCTTGCGTCCGTTTTCCGAACGGCTGCCAATTTTAAAGCCATACGTCATTCCATAGGGATATCCGGGAATAAAAAGCTCGGGGAAAACGATGAGCTCGGCTCCGTTTGCGGCACATTCGTCAATGAGTCCGAGAGTCTTAGCCAAGCCCTTTTCCTTATCGAATATGACAGGAGTTGCCTGAATTACGGCAATTTTGCAAGGGTTCTTTAAATTTCTCATGATATGCTCCTTTATCGGTTAATTTAATCGTTAATGTAGTCCTCAACATTAAAACTGTCGTCATCCGTGCCGAAGCTGTCTTTTTCACCTTCAACCTCTGGAATCTGCGCAATAACCTCAACCTTGCGGCCCTGCGACCAGAGCGAGGGGGTGATTCTTATGGTATAGCCGCAGCCGCCTGGGGTCAGCCACTCATGCATGGGAGCCTGCGGCAGACCGAATAGAGTCAGGAGAGCCATAATAACTCCGCCGTGGGTGACAATTGCCGTGTGAGTAACGCCTGTTTCGATGAGTCCGTCAACGATTTTAATGAATGCGTTTGCAATTCTGTTTGCAAATTCGTCATTGCTCTCGCCGAACGGTGGTTCAACGCCCTTTTTGCCTGCCAGCCAGTCGGGGAAAACAGGGTGATCCTGCAATTCCTCCGCCGTCTTGCCCTCAAATTCGCCGAAGTTATATTCAATCAGTCCGTTTATGATAATTGGTTCGCAATTCGGATAGATGATTTTCGCCGTTTGGGTACAGCGTGAAAGCGGACTTGCAAAAACAGCGTTGACGGGCGGATATTTGTAGTCGGTTTTCATCTGCTCGATTTGAGCTATGCCCTCGCTGCTGAGCGGCTCATCAATGTGACCGACATATTTTCCGCTGACGTTGCCCTCGGTCAGACCGTTGCGGATAAGTTGTATGTAGTATGATTTCATATATTATTCCTTTTACCTACAATGCCCCGATGCAGGACACATCGGGGACATTATTATTTTTTGATTTCTCAGCCTTTGAGGGTTTCCTTGTAAAGTCTGATATATGCGTTTGCCGAACGACCCCAGCTGAAATCACAGTTGAGAGCACGCAGAACAAGCTCGTTCCAATCGCCGTTGTAGTAGAGAGTAAGCGCACGGCGGATAGCGTCGAGCATGTCATGAGCATTGTAGCTCTTGAATGTGAAGCCGTTACCCTTGCCGTCGCCGCAGTCGGTGATCGAATCTCTCAGACCGCCTGTTTCTCGGACGATGGGAACCGTGCCGTAGCGAAGCGCAACCATCTGAGAAAGTCCGCAGGGCTCGCTCTTTGACGGCATGAGGAACATATCCGCACCTGCATAGATCTTTCTTGCAAGCTCGGGAACGAAGCCGATTCTGAGTCCTACCTTATCGGGATACTTCTCGGCGATCCAGCGGAAATAGCTCTCGTATTCATAGTCGCCTGAACCGAGAACAACAAGCTGCATTTCCGAGGTGGCGAGAAGCTCGTCAAGAATTCCCTTAACGAGATCAAGACCCTTATGGGAAACGAGTCTTGTTACCATTCCGATTACGGGAACGCCGGGCTTAACCGGAAGTCCCATTTCCTTCTGAAGCTCTTCCTTGTCAATTTTCTTGCCCGAAACGTCGTCGGCGGAGAAGTTCGCTTTAATGCACTTGTCCGTCGCAGGGTCGTAGCCTACAGTGTCAATTCCGTTGAGAATACCGCTGAGCTTGTAGCGGCGCTCATTGAGAATGGAGTCAAGACCGTGAGAATACCACGGGTCAAGAATTTCGTCGGCATAGGACGGGCTGACGGTCGTAACCTTGTCGGCGCACTCGATAGCGCCCTTCATGAAGTTGATACAGCCGTCGTATTCAAGCAGAGAAGCCTTATCGGCAGGAATTCCGAGAACGTCCTCAAGAAGCTCCTTGCCGTAAACGCCCTGATACTGAATATTATGAATCGTGAAAATCGTCTTTATATTTTCGTAGCCCGGTGAGTTTGCATACATTGCCGAATAGTAAACGGGAGTAAGAGCAGTCTGCCAGTCGTTGCAATGAATAATATCGGGCTTGAAATCAATATAAGGGATTATCTCAAGAACGGCACGGGAAAAGAAAGCGAATCTTTCCGCATCGTCATAGTGACCGTAGATCGTGTCACGCTTGAAATAATACTGGTTGTCGATAAGATAATATATAACGCCGTTGTGTTTTGCTTCAAAAATTCCGCAATACTGACGTCGCCATGCTACGGGAACAGAGATGTGAGTGATAAACTTCATCGTGTCCTTGAGCTCCTGCTTGATCGTGTCGTACATCGGAAGAACAACACGGCAGCCGATAAGTCTTTTTCTCAACGCATGGGGCAGGGAGCCTGCAACATCGCCGAGTCCGCCGCTCGCAATGAACGGGAGTGCCTCTGAGGCGGCATATAAAACTTTCATCTAAATCATCCTTTCTTAAAAGCAACACCGTTATTTTTGCGGCATGTTTTAGATTACTATTCCCTTTCCTATAAATACAGGGAACTTGACATCGCCCGAAAGATTTTTGTTGGGCTTGATAACAACATTTTTGTCGGCGATAACGCAGTTGAGCTTAACGTCGTCGCTGATATATGCGTTCTGCATGAGCACGCAGTTCTTGACTACCGCACCCTTGCCGATATGAACGCCTCTGAACAGAACGCTGTTCTCGACCGTACCCTCGATCACGCAACCGTCCGCAATGAGCGAATTTGATGCATGGGAATCGAGACCGTAGATAGCGGGAACATCATCCTTGACCTTTGTAAATACAGGCTTTTCCTTTGAGAAAAGAGCCTTGCGGTTCTCCTTCTTGAGAAGATCCATGTTTGCTTCAAAGTAGCTCTGAATTCCGTCAATGACCTTAACGTAGCCGTCGAATTCACAGCCGTAGATTTTCAGCGATTTGATGTTCTTCTGCAGAACGTCCTCGGTGAACGAATGATAGCCGAGACCGATTGCTTCCGAAATTAGTCTTTCAAGAAGCGACTTCCTCATGAAGATAACGTTGAGCGAATAGTTCGCCTCGTCATCACTGCGGCGGCTGATCGAAGTAATTCTGCCGTCGTCCGCAAGCTCAAACTTTGTAAGCTCTCTTATCGCAGGGGCAGGGGAGTGCTTGTAAGCGATCGTGATATCTGCGCCCGATTTTTCGTGACGCTCAAACATATCCGTGAAGTCAACATTATATATAGCGTTGCAGTCGGTCATGAGGACATACTCCTCCTCCGAATTGCGAAGGAAGTTCATTGCGCTTGAGATAGCCTCAATTTTGTTTGAGTAGATACCTGTTGTGCCGATATTGAAGGGCGGAAGAAGATAGAGTCCGCCGTTTTTACGGGAAAGATCCCATGCTCTGCCGTGTCCGACATGATCCATGAGCGACTGATAGTTGCTCTTTGTAATGATGCCGACCTTGCCTATTCCGCTGTTTACCATTGCGGAAAGCTGAAAGTCGATAAGGCGATAGCGGCAGCCGTAAGGCACGGAGCCCATGGAGCGAACCGACGTTATCTCGCTGAGATAATTGTCATATGTATTTGAAAAAATAAGTCCGAGTACATTATTTGCTCTCATTGCTTATGCCTCCTTTACATCTTCGCCGATCATTGCTTTCGGCTCAACTGTTGCGCCCTTGCCGATTTTGACGCCCATTCCGACAACGGAAACGCCCCAATCGTCAAGATTTTCCATTTCCTCGGGTCGCTTGCCGACTCTTGCGTTTTCTTCAACCGTAACGTTCTCGGCGACGATCGCATACTGAACGACTGCACCCTTTTTGATAACACTGCCGGGCATTACGATTGAATCCTTAACGATCGCTCCTTCTTCGACGGTAACGTTTGCGAAGAGAACGGAGAAATCAACCTCGCCCTCGATCTCACAGCCCTCGGCAACCATTGAATTCTGCACCTTGGCGGTGTCGGAAACATAGTGCGGTCCTGTGATCGGGTCTTTTGCATAAATTCTCCAGCTTGTGTCCGTCAGGTCAAGGTCAACCTTAGGATTGAGCAGGTCAAGGTTAGCCTCCCAAAGGCTGTCGATTGTTCCGACGTCCTTCCAATAGCCGTCAAATTCATAAGCGAAAAGTCTCTCATGAGCGGCGTGCATTGCAGGGATAAGATCCTTGCCGAAGTCGTTGCTTGATTTCGGATTAGCCTCGTCGTCAAGCAGGTATTGTCTGAGCTTTTTCCATGAGAAAACGTAAACGCCCATCGACGCCTTGTTGGAACGCGGATTTTTCGGCTTCTCCTCAAATTCGGCGATCGAACCGTCGTCGTTGACGAGCATAAGTCCGAAACGGGAGGCCTCCTCCCACGGAACCTCAAGCATTGCGATTGTGCAGTCCGCATTCTTCTCCTTGTGGAAAGAAAGCATCTTGGAATAATCCATTTTATAGATATGGTCGCCCGAGAGAACGAGAACATACTCGGGATCGTATCTGTCAATGAAATTAATGTTCTGATAAATTGCGTTAGCGGTTCCCTTATACCATTCGGTGCCCGATATCTGCTGATAGGGGGAGAGAATGTGAACGCCGCCGTCGGCACGGTCAAGATCCCATGCCTGTCCGTTGCCGATGTAGTCGTTTAATTCAAGCGGCTGGTACTGGGTGAGAACGCCGACCGTGTATATGCCGGAGTTTACGCAGTTTGAAAGCGGGAAATCAATAATTCGGTATTTTCCGCCGTAAGGAACGGCAGGCTTTGCAATGTTCTTTGTAAGAATACCGAGGCGGCTTCCCTGTCCGCCTGCAAGAAGCATTGCGATACATTCATGTTTACGGGACATTACTATTCCTCCTTTATTTGCTGACCTTATCGGTCGTAATTTTCTTTGTGGTTTTTCTCTTTGCCGGCGGTGTCAGATAGATAACGCTCAGACCTGCAAGGTCAAGCGCTATGCTGTTGTCAAAGCCGTGCATCGGGATTTTTTCGCTTTTAGCCTTAATTGCGGTTCCCTTGCCGCTTCCGCCGAACTCCTCGGCGTCCGTGTTGAGAATGACCTTATAGGTTCCTGCTCTCGGCACACCTATTCGGTAGCCGCTGCGCTCAACGTTGGTGAAATTGCAAACCGCAATAATTTCCTTTTTGTTCTTGTCGATTCGTCTGAAAGAGATAACCGAATTGTCAACGTCGTCGTTGCTTATCCAGTTAAAGCCCTCCCAGTCGTAGTCGATCTGCCAGAGCGGACTCTGCTTTTTGTAGAGCTTGTTCAGCGTGCGGACGTAGCTTTGCATCTGAGCGTGCTTTTCGTAGTCGAGCAGAAGCCAATCAAGACCCTGCTTGTAGTTCCACTCAATGAATTGAGCAAATTCCTGACCCATGAAAAGAAGCTTTTTGCCCGGGTGCGCCGTCATGTAAGCGTAAAATGCTCTCAGACCTGCAAATTTTTCATCGTATTCACCGGGCATTTTGCCAATCATGGAGCATTTGCCGTGAACTACCTCGTCGTGCGAAATCGGGAGAACAAAATTCTCCGAGAAAGCGTAGAAGAACGAGAACGTCAGGCAGTTGTGGTTGAACTTTCTGTAAATTCCGTCCATCGAAAAATATTTCAGACAGTCGTTCATCCAACCCATGTTCCATTTAAAATTAAATCCGAGACCGCCGTCGCAAACAGGCTTTGAAACCAGTGGCCACGAGGTGCTTTCCTCGGCGATCATCATGACGTCGGGATGCTCACGGAAAATAAGGACATTGAGATTCTGCAAAAACTGAACCGCTTCAAGGTTTTCTCTGCCGCCGTTTTTGTTGGCTATCCATTCGCCGTCGTTTCTGCCGTAGTCAAGATAAAGCATTGAGGCAACGGCGTCAACGCGAAGACCGTCAACGTGATATTTTTCAAGCCAGAACATTGCCGATGAGGTAAGGAAACTTCTGACCTCGTTACGGCCGTAGTCGAAAATTTTTGTGCCCCATTGCAAATGCTCTCCTTTGCGGATATCCTCATATTCATAACAGCTCTGTCCGTCAAATTCAAACAGGCCGTGTGCGTCCTTCGGGAAATGAGCGGGAACCCAGTCAAGAATAACGCCGATTCCCTCTCTGTGGCACTTGTCGACAAAGTACATGAAGTCCTTCGGCTCGCCATAGCGAGAGGTCGGGGCAAAATAGCCGGTTACCTGATAGCCCCATGAGCCGTCAAACGGATGTTCGCATATCGGAAGCAACTCTATATGAGTATAACCCATGTCTTTGACATATTTTGTCAATTCGTCTGCTAACTGACGGTAGGAGAGAAAATTTCCGTCCTCATGCTGTTTCCAGGATCCTGCATGAACCTCGTAAATATTGACGGGGCTTTCGTAAATATTTACGGATTTCCTTTCGGCCATCCATTTTTCGTCTTTCCAGTCATATCCGTCAATGTCATAGAACTTGGATGCGGTTTCCGGCCGTGTTTCGGCATGGAATCCGTAAGGATCCGCCTTGTAGCGAAGCTCGCCCGACGGAGTGGTTATGCAGTATTTGTAGTTATCAAACTGCTTTATTCCTTTTATTTTACATTCCCAAACGGCATTGTCCTCAAGCTTCTTCATCGGGTCGGCTTTGATATCCCATTCGTTGAAATCGCCTACCACGCTAACCGCCGCCGCATGGGGCGCCCAGACGCGGAACACGACCTCGTTCTTACCCAAACGGTGAGAGCCGAGAAATTCATAAGTCTTTGCGTTCTGTCCCTGGTGGAAAAGGTAAAGGGGAACGTCGTTTACATTTGCTTTTTTCTTTTTCATTGCGTCACCTCGACAAACAAAGAAACAGTCATTTAATGTTATACTTTATACATTATATATTGTATCAAAAATAAAAGTAAAATTCAAGCGGTCTTTGAATATTATATTCAAAACAGATGTAAAAAATTGTCGCTTTGTTTGTGTAGTTTGTTACAAAAATAATAACATGCCAAAGCGAAAAAGGCTTGCTAAATAAAATAAACGGATCGAATTCCAATCGGTGCAGGATTCGGTCCGTTTGTTATCGGTTTTAATTTTCGGTAATTGACTGAGGTCAGTCTACCTTATGCCCGAGCAGCTTTATGTTGCCAAGCAAAGGCAGCTTTACTGTACCGACGACAGTATCGCCGTCAAAGGTTGCCGTAACGGGAATCTTTTTGCCCTTAAACATGTCGCTTTCTGCGACGGCGCGCAGGGTGTTGCCGTCCTCAACAACATCACTGACCGTAAATTCGGGCACATTTTCGCCGATGATTTCAAGCTTAAAACCATATTGACCGTTGTTATCGCTTATTGTAACTCTTCCTGTTCCGCGAAAAAACATGGTGTTAATCGAGGATTCCCATTTTCCAATTCCTATCATCGTTTATGCTCCGTTCGGTTTTTTATTTAGACTATCATAATTGTAAACCGCTGTCAACCGATTCCAAGGGTATCAAAATGTAAATTTTCTGTTAAATAAACTCTGTGAGAAAAAGCATTGCGTTTTACATAATATTTGTAGGATAGGCAACAAATATCAGCCCTGTTTGCTTGACTTTATTTAGAAAATATATTATGATAGACTAGAATATATAAAGGGTAAAAGCGGAAGTGTCGAAATTCAAATAATGTTGAGGAGTCAATCGGTTTGAAAAAGATAGATTTTAGGAGCGCCCATTTAAAAAGTATATTGATGATGCTGTATGATATTCTGGCAATCAATTTTTCTTACATATTTGTTATGTATTTCGGAGGCGGACAGCAGAATATAAACGCTATATGGCAGAGAGCTTTGCCTGTTACCGTTATATTCATTCTGCTGTATCATGCTTTTAAAATTTATTCGAGCATGTGGGAATATGCAGGCATAAAAGAGATCTGGAACGTGATGCTGGCTACGGCGATCGGCGGAATTTCAGGCGTTGCGGTCGATTCAATTCTTTCAAGCTTTGGCGCCGCTGCTTCCAATCTGGATCACGGCTGCTTCGACGCGTTTTTCTATATTTTCGGAACGCTTCTGGCTGCTCTGCTTGTTTCGGGAATGAGGATCGGTTACAGGCTTGTCAGAAGATATTACCGGGAAAGCGCCCTTAAAAGAGATGAAAAGCTTGACCGAGTAATGATCGTCGGTGCGGGCGATATGGGCATGATCATTATTAACGAGCTTGAGGTCAACAATTACTCAAGAGGAAAGCCTATAATTGCCGTTGACGATAATCCGCTGAAGGTTGGCAAGAGAATACGCGGAATTCCCGTTAAGGGAACATGCCGTCAGATTCCCGAGCTTGCAAAAAAATACGATATAAACACGATTATAATGTGTCTCCCGTCCGTTGACAGTGAAAGACAGACAGAGATACTCCGAATTGCGGTCAAGACGGGCTGTAAGCTGAAAACCTCGCCCAGTCTTTTGGAAATGACCGATACAACGCAGGGCGGCAGGATCCGTGACGTCAATATTACCGACCTGCTTTCGCGCCCCGAGGTTGAGCTTAACCGCGATGTGTGCGGATATCTTAAGGATCAGATCATTCTTGTAACGGGCGGAGGCGGATCAATCGGAAGTGAGCTTTGCCGTCAGATTTCAAAATATCACCCAAAGAAAATTATTGTTTTTGATATCTATGAAAACAGCGCATATCTTCTTAAACAGCAGCTCGACTCTTATCATAAGGGGAATCCCGAAATTGATATCAGAATCGGCTCTGTCAGAGATCAGAACAGGCTTAGAGAGGTATTTGACGAATTCCATCCCTCGATAGTTTTTCATGCTGCGGCTCATAAGCATGTGCCGCTTATGGAGGACAGCCCCAAAGAGGCGGTTAAGAACAATGTTTTCGGAACATATAATGTCGCGAGCATTGCCGTTGAATATAAGGTCAAGCGTTTTGTAAACATTTCTTCGGACAAGGCCGTTAATCCTGCAAATGTTATGGGCGCGACCAAGAGAATAACGGAAATGATCGTTCAGTATTTTGAACGCAAATGCAAAAACAGCACTATTTTTGCGGCGGTTCGTTTTGGAAACGTCCTCGGTTCAAGCGGAAGCGTTATTCCGATTTTTACCGAGCAGATCAAAAACGGCGGACCTGTTATGGTAACGCATCCCGAAATAACAAGATATTTTATGACTATTCCCGAGGCCGCACAGCTTGTTGTTCAGGCGGGCGGTCTGGCAAAGGGCGGAGAAATTTTTGTGCTTGATATGGGTGAACCTGTAAAAATAGTCACCCTTGCGGAAAATCTCATAATGCTCTCGGGCTACAAGCCGTATACCGAGATCGAGATTAAATTTTCGGGTCTTCGTCCCGGCGAAAAGCTTTATGAAGAGCTTGTCCTTGACGAGGAAAGCAGTGAGAGAAAGATGACGGCGAACAACAAGATATTTGTTACAAAGCCCGTTGATATGGATGATGAGGTCTTTGAGAAAAAGCTTGAAGAGCTCAGAAACGCAAAAGAGGACGAGGTAAGAACCATCATCAAGGAAATTGTTCCAAACTATCAGGAGGCTGTTAGCGGCTGAAAAAATTTCTTCGCGAGAGAGTGAATCGGGTGTATAAATATATCAAAAGAGCAATGGATTTTACCGTGGCGGTTCTGCTGTCGGTAATTCTTTCTCCGTTGATGCTGCTGGCGGCAATTCTGATTGCGTCGGAGCATAACGGACCCGTGTTGTTTAAACAGGAAAGACCGGGGAAGAACGGCAGGATATTTACGGTTTATAAATTCAGAACGATGTCTACGCGGCGCTATGACGAGGACGGTCGCGAGCTCAGTGATCTCGAAAGAATCACTGCGGTCGGACGGCTTCTCAGAAAAACAAGCGTGGACGAGCTTCCCCAGCTTTTTAATATTATAAAGGGAGATATGAGCTTCATCGGTCCGCGGCCGTTGCTTACGGAATACCTTGAATTATATTCTCCCGAGCAGATGCGCAGACATGATGTTTTACCGGGAATTTCAGGATGGGCACAGGTAAACGGACGCAATACTCTTACATGGGAAGAGAAATTTTCGTACGATATTTATTATGTCGATCATTACAGCTTTCGGATGGACATGAGAATTTTTTTCAAAACTATTGAAAACGTTATACGTCAGGACGGAATAAACAGCAATAACGAAAATACTATGGAAAAATTTCGTGGAACTCCCCCAAAAGAAGAATATACAAAAGAAATTTAAAGAAAGGAATGTTCTGCATGAAAAAGATTCTCTTTGTAGCAACCGTCGCCGAGCATTTCTATTATTTTCATCTTCCGTGCTTTAAAATGTTCAAGGAAAAAGGCTGGCAGGTGGATGCTGCCTGTCACGGAGACAGGGAGCTTCCTTTTTGCGATAATAAATTTGAAATTCCAATCAAGCGTTTTCCTGCCGACAAGGACAATTTCAAGGCATATAAGATGCTGAAAAAAATTATAAAAAACGGTGGATATGATATTATTCACTGTCATACGCCTATGGGCGGAATCCTTGCAAGGCTTGCATCGATCGGCGAGAGAAAAAAAGGAACCGCAGTGATATATACCGCTCACGGATTTCATTTTTATAAAGGTGCGCCGAAGCTCAATTGGCTGCTGTTTTATCCCATCGAGCTTGTTATGTCGCGGATGACCGATTGTTTGATAACAATAAACGAAGAGGATTATCAATTTGCAAAGAAGCATCTTAAGGCGAAAAAAACGGTCAAGGTAAACGGCGTGGGCTATAACAGCGATTTATTTTATAAGATTCCGTATGAGGAAAAGTTCAAACTTCGCAGAGAAAAGGGCTTCTCCGAGGACGAAACGATACTGATTTATGTTGCTGAAATGAATGCGAACAAAAATCAGGGAATGTTGATTCATGCGATAAAGCAATTGAAAAAAAGTTGCCCGAAAATCAGACTCTTGATCGTCGGAGCGGATAACTTTGGCGGCAGATACATCAGGCTTGCCGAAGAGCTCGGCGTGTCCGATTGTGTGAGCTTTCTCGGGCACAGAAACGATGCTTGTGATCTTGTGCATCTGAGTGATATTGCGGTGGGATCGAGCCTCAGAGAGGGCTTACCCGTTAATGTTATGGAGGCGATGGCATGCGGTTTGCCGTTAGTTCTTTCCGATAACAGAGGACACCGCGAATTATGCCGCAACGGAATCAACGGATTTATTGTTGAACCGAACGACTTTTTCGCTATGGCGGAAAAAATTAAAATAATAACCGAGGACAAAGAACTGTATAATCGATTTTCGGATAATGGCATAAAGCTTGCACAGCCCTATTCAAAGGAAAAAGTTTTAGACGAAGTGAAAGCGGTATACGATGAATATTGTTAAAGAGTTTCTGCTCGGAGAAAGGGACGGAATGATCAATTTCGATTTTGACTTCTATGAAATAATCGTATGGGTTGCCACAATTACTATGTGTCTTATCGGCGTGGCGGCCCGTTCGTTTCCGCTCAGAGCTAAAGGCCGACTCGGACAGCCGTTGCCAAACCCGATTGCGGTTATTCTTCCGATAGCGTTTTATGTTTCCTTTGCAGGACTGAGAAGAACCATCGGAGATACATATTTTTACATGTATTCATTCGAGGAACTACCTGATAAAAATGAAGTTTCCCTTTCGATGATTTTGAGTGGACAGGGATTCTCTTTTATTCAGAACATTATCAGAAATTATACCGATGACTCACAGGTCCTGATATTTGTATGTGCGGCAATTTCGCTGATCCCGCCGCTTATAATTTTGTATTTATACTCTGCTCCGTTCGAGCTGTCAATATATCTTTTCGTCACCTACGGATATCTCGGCGGTATGATGGACGGAATGAGACAGTACATTGCCGCCGCCGTAGTTTTGCTGGGAACAAAATATCTGTTTTCAATTAAAAAGAGCTCCTTCTTTAAATATGCAATTTTTATTCTGCTTGCGTATACCATACATCAGAGCGCGTTGGTAATGCTGGTAATATATTTTGTTGTGCGCAGAAGAGCATGGAAAAAAAGTTCTTACTTGATTATTCTCGCCAGCGTTGTTCTTACTGTCGGATTTGATGCGATCCTGCCTTCATTCCTAAATATACTGGAAGACACAAGCTATTCGACATATGCAAATAACGGTTGGTTTACCAACGGTCAGGAGGGTGGAAGCAGTCTTTTCAGAGCGATTGCTGCCGCGGCGCCTATCGTTGTTGCCTACCTGAACAGAGAGGGCTTTAATAAGCTCGGTCATATCGGAGACATTCTGATAAACATGGCATTTCTGAATACGGCAATATATATAGTTGCAAGCTATAACTGGATTTTTGCAAGACTGGGAATTTATCTGCAAGCATATTTTATCATTCTTACGGGATGGGTAGTCTTTTATGCGGTTAAGCCGAAGGATCGTGCAATTTATACAACGGGATTGGTTTCCTTATTCTTCCTATATTCACGGTTTATGGCATATCAGATAAACATGTATCAGTCCGATTATTTCTTCCCCGGAAGAAAACTTTTCAGATGAGGGATTGACAATGAAGTATTTTTTATTTAATCATGCAGGCAGTAAAAATCACGGCTGTGAAGCTCTTGTAAGAGGAACGGTCAATATAATTGAAAACAGCGATGGAAACGCGGAAATTGCTCTTTCGTCATACGATGCTCAGGCGGATAATATCGACGGGGTCGAGGTGAAGCAGTCGGCGACAAGAGAGCTTACTTTTCCCGAAAAAATTATTGCCGCACTCGATTTAAGGATCAATAAATCAGAGGAATATGCTCTGGAAAAAATGTATTCGACTGTGGTTGCGGACGCGTCTGAATGTGATGTATGTCTTTCGGTCGGAGGAGATACATACTGCTACGGCAACAATTACGGAATTCAGGTATTGACAAAGGAACTGAAAAAGGCAGGTAAAAAGGTCATTCTCTGGGGAGCGTCAATCGGAAAGGAAGATTTGACAGAAGAAAAGCTCAAAAGTCTCGGAGATTTTGATGCAATTTTCGCAAGGGAGCCGATCACCTTTGAGCTTCTCAAAGAGGCGAATGCAAATGATAAAATCTTTTTGTTTTCGGATCCTGCTTTCTGTATGGAAAGAGCCTCCGTTGAAATGCCCGAGGGCTTCACAAGGGAAAACACTCTCGGATTTAACATCAGTCCGCTGATTGCAAAGAGCAACCCCAAAACGCTCGAAATTGCGGAGAATTTTATTGACTTTATTTTTGAAAATACAACCTTGAAGGTTCTGCTGGTTCCGCACGTTGTAGAGGATAACAACAACGACTATGAATTCATGAAGCCTGTTTATGAAAAGTTTTCCGAAACAGGACGAATCGCGATACTGCCGCAAACATTGAACGCTATGCAATACAAAGGATATATTGCCCACACAAGATTTTTTATCGGAGCAAGAACGCATTCAACAATAGCCGCTTACTCAAGCGGTGTGCCGACAATTGCTTTGGGCTACAGTGTTAAGGCGCGGGGAATTGCAAAGGACATTTTCGGCGAAGAAAGAAATGTTTTGAATTTCAATTCAATGACAGATGCGGCTCCGCTGAAAAAAGAATTTTTAAAACTGGTTGAAGAAGAAAATGAGATCAAAGGAGAACTGATGAGAAGTATTCCTTTGAGAATGAGAAGCGCGATGGAAGCAGGAGAAATGCTTCAGAAAATCTGACGGGAGTGGTAGCTTGAAAAAGCAAATACTTTTTGTGATCCCCTCAATGCGAAGCGGGGGAGCGGAGAAAAGCCTTTTAACCGTGCTGTCGCTTTTTGACTATAACAGATACGACGTGGATCTCCTGTGCTTTCGCCATGACGGACTTTTCTTTAATAAAATTCCGAAGAAAGTAAACCTTCTCGGCGGCAACAGAAGCTATGAAATATTTGACGGCGACGCTAAGCAGGCAGTGAAATATTTTTTGAAAAAAGGCAAGATACTTTCAGCCGTTGACAGGTGGAAATATTCAAGAATATACTCTCTTACCGATTCCCACGCGATCGAGGAATTGCAATGGAAGTATTTGAAAAAGCAGCTCCCGAAAATAAGAAAAACATATGACTGTGCAATAGGCTATCTTGAAGGAAACGCAAACAGATTTGTTGCGGAAAATGTTTCGGCCAAGAGAAAGATATGTTATATTCACAACGATATTGAACGGCTCGGCTTCGACAGGGAAAGCTATGAAAAAACTTTTGCCTCAGTCGAAAAAATCGTAACGGTTTCCGAGGAATGTAAAAACAGCTTATTAAAAAATTTCAAAGAATTTTCCAAAAAAATCAGTGTAATTGAAAACATTACGAGCAGAGAAATTGTTGCAAAAGAAAGCAAGAATTTTATTGCATATCCGGATCGGAATGATAATGTTATTCTCTGCACAGTCGGAAGATTTTTCGAGCAGAAAAACATTCCTCTTGCGGTTGATGCGTGCGCAGAGCTTGTTGCAAGAGGCAATAAGATAAAATGGTATCATATCGGAGACGGACCGTTAAAAGAACAGATCAAAAAAAGAATTTCGGACAACGGCTTGGAAGGTACATTTATTTTGCTCGGAGAAAAATCTCAACCGTACCCGTATGTAGGGCAGTGCGATATCTACGTTCAGCCCTCGCTCTATGAAGGAAAGTCGATCGCAATTGACGAGGCGAAATGTCTTTGCCGTCCGATAGTTGTGACCGATTTTACAACGGTGCACGATCAGATAAAAGACGGATATAACGGCTTGATTTGTCACATGGACAAAAAGGATATGGCCGATAAAATCGAAAGTCTTATTCTTAATAAAAATGAACGCGATCACTTAAGCGATAATCTTTCAAATGAAAAAACAGGGAACGAGGGCGAACTGGAAAAACTATACTGCTTGATAGACGGGTGAGACAACGCTAATGACTGTTATTGTAATTCTGCTTTTGATTTTAATTGTGGTGTTCGGCTATGAATTCTGGGCTCAGTTTTTCACATGGCTCGGACGAATTAAACTCGGACAGCTTACCGACTCCGAGTGGCACGAAAAAACGCACAAGGTTTTGCTCAAGTGGCTGACAAAGGGCGCACCTGAGGTTTTGATCAACGACAATAAAAAAAATAATTTTATAAAAAAAATAAATGACTACGGCAAAATTACTTCGGTTACATACTGGCAGGACGCGGCGTTACTGAAAGCCGCAAACGGATTGGAAGAAAATGTTGAGTCGGAAGTAAACGGACTGATTGACAGATACATCTCCGAGGACGGCGAATGGAAAATCCTTCCCAAACGTATGGATAATGCAATGCTTTGTCACGAGATGCTTTCAAGCAAGTATATCGACAAGGAAAGAATTAAGCCCGCGATGGAGAATTCAGCGTATATGCTGAAGCTTTCGGCAGAAAAAAACGGAACCGTAACCTACAATGACACTTTCCCCGAATACCGACTTGTTGATACGGTCGGTATGGCGTGTCCGTTTATGATAAAGTATGCGCTCGAGTACGGCGAAAAGGAATATATTGCGCTGGCAATGGAGCAGATCAGAGAGTACAGAAAATACGGTATTGATAACAATTCAAAGTTACCGTTCCACGGCTTCCGAAAGGATTCGGAGACGGCTCTCGGTGTCTGCGGCTGGGGCAGAGGCTGCGCATGGTGGGGAATCGGCCTGGTTGACAGTCTGAAAGCCTTGCTTGAAGCGGATGGATACAACAGGGAAAAGGCAGAGTTGCTTAAAATATCAATTGAATTTTTCGACTCAATGAAAAATTATATTCATGAGGACGGAACGGTTGACAGAATCGTTGTCAGCTATTCGATCCAAGACAGCTCGGCATGTGCAATGCTTGCTTATTGCTATGCGTACATGGCGGAGCTGCTGAAAAACGACGGCTATAAAGAGCTTGCGATGAAAATGAGAGACAAGCTGAAATCCGTTACAAGAAGAAGCGGAATTATTGACTTCTCTCAGGGGGACACACACGGCATAGGCTTCTATTCGGAGAGACTTTGCATTGTTCCTGCCGCACAGGGTTTTGCAATTTCTGCAGATAATCTTTTAAACTAACGGCAAAGGAGGGCATGGTATGATTGATATTCATTGTCACATTCTTCCGAATATTGATGACGGCGCAAAAAACATGGATGTTTCGATTCAGATGTGCCGCATTGCAAGACAGAACGGAATAAAGAATATTGTTTGCACTCCGCATATTACAACGGTCAGCGATATTGACGGCTTTGTTCGCGAAAGAAACAATAAGATCAGAGAACTTCAGGAAGTTATAAAGAAACTTGACCTCGGAATCACGCTTTATCCGGGTGCCGAAGTGTATGTAGATGATGATATTTTCTTTTCAACCGATCTGAAAAGACTGGCAATAAACGGAAGCCGATATATTCTTGTGGAATTTGCATTCAAAAATGTATCAGTTAAAAAGATGGTCGGCTACCTAAATGCAATAATTGACATGGGGCTCATTCCTATTGTTGCACACCCCGAAAGATATGAATATTTTCAGTTCGATTATGACTTTGTAAATATGCTGATTAGAAACGGAGTGCTTTTCCAGATCAATTCCTCCAGCCTTGCAAGTCTTGACGGACCGCAGGAGTTTGAGCTGGCGTATGCAATGGCTTACTCGGGAGCCGCGTCATTTATTTCAACCGACGCGCACTCTTCGCACTACAGAATGAACGACCTGATGAACATGATGAATTATTTCCCTCCCGATATCAGCCAGTTTAATATGCAGATGATGGTTCACGATTCCGCGAAATGCGTGCTGACCGATAAGGAAGTGCCGCTTGTGAACAGGGGCGAAATCTACAAAAGAGGCTTTTAAGGTTGACTATTTGTGAAATATAAACTATAATCAAACAATGGAGATGATTGATAAATGCAGGAATTGGATGTCGGTAAGAATATATATTATAATGAATCAGGACCTACGCTTGATATGGGACGTCTCGCCAAGAATCTTATATCAAAGCTGTGGGTTATGCTGCTTGTCGGTGCAATTTTTGCAGGCGCCGCTTTTTCGATTGCAAAGGCAACGTATGTTGAAACATACAGAGCATCCATGACGCTCGGCTTTATGACGACGCAGTATGTTATCGTTAAGGATTATTCCAACAGCAAGGACTCATCTCCCCAGTATAAGCAGGAAATAAGGTTTTCTTCGGGAAATCAGATTGAATATTATCAGTATCTTATCAAAGGAAGCGAAATGCTCGCAACAATTCAGCAAACGCTTGCTAATGATGAGGTCGGAAAGGAATATTCAACCTCGTTTATTGAAAACAGTCTGTCCATCGAGGATACGGGAATAGGCGGATTCTTCCAGATCAGCGTTACCAGTACCGATCAGGGATATTGTGAAAGAGCTTTGAAGGTCGTGCTCGAAAAATTTCCCGAGTATGTTCAGGGATATGACAATACAATTTCCATAAAGCTTATAAAGAATCCCACAACGCCGTCAGTTTCAAACTCCGACGATGCAACAACAAAGGCGGTCTACGGCTTTGCCGTCGGTGCGGCGATCGTAGCATTTATCATCTTTATAATTACGATTACAACCAATACGGTTCTTTCTCTTGAAAGCATGAGACGTGATATCAATGTTACGGTGCTCGGCTCAATTCCGTTGCTTGAGAAAAAATCGGGATTGTTTAATCAGAAGAAAAAATCTCCGCAAGGCTCTCTTCTCATAACTGACACTTCAAAGGTTAGCTTCTCCTTTGTTGAGAGCTTTAAGTCGATCAGAACAAAGATCGAGAACGTTAAAGCCGAAAAGGGATATAAGGCGTTTGTTATTACCAGTACCTATGAGGATGAGGGAAAAACAACAGTTGCCGTAAATATTGCCTGTTCTCTTGCACAGAAGGGCAAGTCGGTTCTTTTGATCGACAGTGACCTCAGAAAGCCTGCGGTTCTTCACGCCGTAGGAGTTAAGAGCGACACTAAGTATGGACTGATCCCGATCATTAAGGGAACATCAACCTATGTTGATTCTATCAAGTTTATAAAATCTCTCGGAATTTTTGTTCTTCCGACAGGAGGAATTTCTCTTAAATCTACAGAGGTTCTTGATACGGACAAGGTTAAAGCAGTTATTGAGCAGGCTCGAAAAGAGTTTGATTATATTATCATCGACTCACCGCCCGCCCATGTTGTTTCCGATAGCCTTGTTATCGCACCTCTCGCCGACGGTATTATTTATAATATTCGCCGCGATTATGCAAAGGTTACGGAAATTAACCGAACGCTTGACGAGATCAGAGCCGCTGATATTGAAATTATCGGCGCGGTATTTACGATGAGCGCAGGAGAAGAAAACAGCAGATATTATCGCCGCAAGGGATATCTGCGTTACGGCGGATATTACGGAAGATACGGCCGCAGGAAGAAAAAGAAATCCGGCGGCTACGGTTACGGCGGTTATGGCTACGGCGGCTATGGCTACGGTGGTTACGGTTACGGAAACGGCGGCTATGGCTACGGCTATGATAACGGTTACGGCTATGGCTACGGATATGGTAACGGTTACGGTTACGGCGGCTATGGCTACGGTTATCCTCAGCAGAAAAAGAACCGTGAAAGCGGCAACAAAATAGATAATGAATAATTTTTAAAAAGAAGTGTGTCATATGAACAAAAGAATTTATCTTTCTCCGCCGTGCATGAACGGCACGGAGATAGGATTTATTAACGAAGCCTTTCAAACAAACTGGATCTCTCCGTTCGGACCGAACCTGACAGGCTTCGAAAAGGAAATGTGCGAATACGTCGGTTCAAAGCACAGCGTTGCGCTCGCTTCGGGCACGGGCGCAATACACATGGGCTTGAAATATCTCGGAGTCGGATCGGGTGATATTGTTTTCTGCTCGGACTTCACTTTTTCGGGAAGCTGTAATCCCGTTGCCTATCTCGGAGCGAAGCTTGTTTTCATTGATTCGGATTACGAGAGCTTCAATATGGATCCGAACGCGCTGAAAATTGCTTTTGAAAAGTATGACAAAATGGGCAAGCTTCCGAAGGCTGTTATCGTTGTCGACCTTTACGGAAACAGCGCAAACTATGATAAAATTCTTCCTCTTTGCGAGAAGTATAATGTTCCGATTCTTGAGGATGCCGCCGAAGCTCTCGGCACGACCTATAAGGGAAGAAAGTGCGGCACCTTTGGAAAAATCAGCGCACTTTCCTTTAACGGAAATAAAATCGTCACCACATCGGGCGGCGGAATGGCTCTCTCCGATGATGCGGATGCGATTGAGAAGATTCATTTCTGGTCAAATCAGTCTAAGGAAAACGTTAATTATTATCTTCATAACGAGATCGGATATAACTACAGAATGTCCAATATTTGCGCAGGTATCGGCAGAGGACAGCTGAAAAATATGGACGAAAGAGTAGCCGCAAGGGTACGCAATTATGAGTTCTATAAAAAGGCTTTTGCGGATCTTCCGGTCACAATGGCTCCGGTGCTTGACGGCTGTAAGCCGAATTTCTGGCTCAGCGTTTTAACGATTGACGAGGGCTGTGATGTCACACCTGATGATGTAATCAAGGCGCTTGAAGAGGACAACATTGAGTCAAGACGTGCATGGAATCCGATGCATAATCAGCCGATTTTCTCCGAGATGGATTTTATCAGCTGTAAAGAGGGCGAAAGCGTTGGAAACGACATATTCCGCCGCGGCGTTTGTATGCCTTCGGGAACAGCCATGACTGAGGACGATCTGAACAGAGTTGCGAATGCTTTTAGAAAAGCGTTTGAAAAATAAATCATATGGATCGGACAGGCTATCGGTTCAAATAGCCTGTCCCGTTTTAGGTTTTATATAAGTTAATCACAGAGGTGATATTTTGGCAGTAAAGAAAGATCATATACGAAATTTTTCGATAATAGCGCATATCGACCACGGTAAGTCAACCCTTGCCGACCGTCTGCTTGAGCTGACGCAGTCCGTTGCGATTCGTGACATGACCGAACAGCTTCTTGACGACATGGATCTCGAAAGAGAGCGTGGAATTACGATCAAGGCTCACGCCGTTAAGCTCAATTACACGGCAAAGGACGGCGAGGAATATGAGCTTAACCTGATCGACACCCCCGGTCATGTTGACTTTAACTATGAGGTTTCACGTTCGCTTGCCGCATGCGAGGGCGCGTTGCTTATTGTTGACGCATCGCAGGGCGTTGAAGCGCAGACGCTTGCCAATACCTATCTTGCGCTGGATCATGACCTTGAGATAGTTCCGATAATCAACAAAATCGACCTTCCAGCCGCCGACCCCGACCGCGTCGCGGAGGAGGTTGAGGATGTTATCGGTCTTGACTGCTCCGACGCGCCGAGAGTTTCGGCAAAGACGGGCGAAAATGTTGAAGCGGTGCTTGAAAAAATTGTTTCCGATATTCCTGCTCCGCTGGATTCAGACGACAGCAAGCCGTTGCGAGCGCTTGTTTTTGACTCGGTTTATGATAACTACAAGGGCGTAATCGTTTATGTTCGTGTTGTTGACGGCAAGATCAAAGCGGGTGACACAATGCGAATGATGGCAACGGGTGCGGAATTTACCGTTGTTGAAGTCGGCTACATGAGAGCAACCTCCATGGAGCCTGCCGCCGAGCTTACCTCGGGTGAGGTTGGCTATATAACCGCTTCGATCAAAACCGTAGGCGATGCAAGAGTCGGCGATACCGTTACAACTGCGGAATATCCTGCCGAGGAAGCGTTACCCGGTTACAGAAAGGTCAACCCGATGGTTTTCTGCGGAGTTTATCCTGCCGATGGAGCCGACTATGAAGCCTTGCGCGACGCTTTGGGCAAGCTTCAGCTTAACGACGCTTCGCTTTCATTCGAGCCCGAGACCTCGGGTGCACTGGGCTTCGGTTTTCGATGCGGTTTTCTCGGATTGCTTCACCTTGAAATAATTCAGGAGCGTTTGGAACGCGAATACGACCTTGACCTCGTTACCACCGTTCCGAGCGTTGTTTATAAAATTCATCTGACCGACGGCTCGGTTATCGAAATTGACAATCCGACAAAATATCCCGATCCTGCGTATATAGACTACTGCGAAGAGCCGATAACCAACGCGAATATCTATGCTCCGAATGAGTATGTCGGCGCAATTATGGATCTTTGTCAGGAGCGGCGCGGTGTTTTCAAAAATATGACATATGTTACTCCCGATCGAGTTGATATCGCCTATGATTTGCCGCTGAATGAAATTATTTACGATTTCTTCGACGTGCTCAAGTCGAGGACAAAGGGCTATGCGTCGTTTGATTATGAAATCGAGGGATACGCACGCTCGAATCTCGTCAAGCTCGATGTTCTTCTCAACGGCGACATGATCGACGCGCTTTCGTTCATTATTCACAGCGAAAAGGCATACGGCAGAGCGAGAAAAATCGCCGAAAAGCTCAAGGATAATATTCCGAGACAGATGTTTGAGATTCCCGTTCAGATCGCTGTCGGCGGTAAGGTCATTGCCCGCGAAACGATTAAGGCGATGCGCAAGGACGTTCTTGCGAAGTGCTACGGCGGCGATATAACGAGAAAGAAAAAGCTGCTTGAAAAGCAGAAAGAGGGCAAAAAGCGCATGAGGCAGTTCGGCACGGTCGAGGTTCCTCAGGAAGCGTTTATGTCAATTTTGAAACTCGACGAATAATATAAAAATAAGTATTGCAAGTTGAATATAATTTGTGCTATAATATAAAAGTAAATTTGTATAAATCAGTAAGGAGGTAAAGCATGGCTGCTGAAACTAAAGAAGTTCAGACCTCTCAGGCAGAGCAGGAAGAGCAGAAGGTTGCCAAGCGTAAGTTGCCAAAGGGCAGACGTTACGTCGGAAGTAAAGAAACCTTCACCTATGTTCTTTTCGATATTGCTCAGAGCTTCAATCTGGATCAGAACAAGACATATTACCTGACTGACGTTCTTGTCATCTCCTATTGGTGGCAGGCAATCATCAGCGTTGTTGTCAGCATCTGGGACATTATCAACGATTTGTTTCTTGCGTCTATTGTTGACCGTACAAACACGAGATTCGGTAAATTCAAACCGTATCTTATTATCTATGCTCTTCCCGGAACGATCATGGCAATGATTTTCTGGGGCATGCCCGTTATGTTCCCCGAAACCTCGGGTACATATGTGCCGAAGATAATAACGTATTTTGTGCTACAAATGCTGCAAAACCTGGCGACATCGCTTTATGAGATTTCAAAAACAGGTATTATCGCAACAATCACACCTGATGTTTTCGACAGAACCCGTCTTATTAACCAGGCGAACCTGTTCTCAAGTCTTGTTGAGAACATTCCGAACCAGGTATGTACGGTTCTCATCGACCTTGTAAACCATAACAAGCTCAAGATCAAGATGACATCATTGTTTGTTTACATGGGTGTCGGCACTGCGCTCGGCGCAGGTATTTTGGCTCTGTTCTTCTCCTTTAAGGTTAGAGAAAGAGTTCTTCAGTCGGTTGAAAAACCGTCCTTCAAGGGCGCGGTCGGTTCACTGTTCAAGTCTCGTCCGCTCATGCTTTTGACAATTTCAGAGTTCCTCGGTCAGTTCGCTGTCGGAACAAACATCTCGCTGTATTACATCAGCGTTCTGAATGCAGGATCGGCAAAGCTGATCGTCGGCATCCCGGGAATGTTTGTTACGTATGCCTCCTATGCTTATGTTGATAAGCTTCGTGAGAAGTTCTCAACGAGAACTTTGTGGGCAGTCGGTTCTCACTGGGGTGACCTCCTCTACCTCGGCGTTTACCTGTTCGGCAGTATAAACAAGAATTACAAAAAGACTGTTCCGATGATCGCCGCATTCATGATGAGAGAGACTCTATGGAACTTTGTTTACGCTATGCGTAAGGTTGTTCCCGAGGAAATTCGAAATGAGGCTATTGACTACGGTGAGTGGCAGAACGGCTACCGTACAGAGGCGATGGCAGGTGTCGTTAAGGGACTTGCAAGAAAACTGGTTGCAACCTTTACAAACGGCTTCAGCTCGGCTCTCCTTGGTATCATCGGCTACAAGCAGGGCCTTAAGCCAAAGCAGCAGAGCGACAGAACAGAGAGACTTCTGTTTACAATGACAACGCTTCTTCCCGCAGCAACGGGACTTATCGGTATCATTCCGAAGCTCTTCTACAACATCGACTCCGAGACAAGAGCGAGAATGTACAAAGAGCTTGCAGAGCGTCGCGCCGAAACAGCTAAGGAGCTTAACAAAGCTCACGAGCTTGAAATGGCAGAAGCAACATCTGCTGAACAGCAATAATTTATTAAATCAACGGACTGCTCGAAAGAACAGTCCGTTTTTTTCGGAGAAGCTATGGATAATATAGGATTATATCTTCACATTCCTTTTTGCAAAACCAAGTGCCCATATTGCGATTTTTATTCTATGCGCGGCGACGAATCCGACAGAGATATGTATACAATTTCGCTCGTTGAAAGCATGGAAATTTGGTCTGATAAGCTCGGAAGAAAATCCGACACGCTTTATTTCGGCGGAGGCACTCCGTCGCTTCTCGGCGGAGAGAATATTGCAATGCTGACACGGCGGGCGAAAAATCTTTTCGGTGTTGACGGAGAAATAACTGTTGAATGTAACCCCTCGGCGGTCGAGGAGGATTTTTTCGAAACGGTTGCCGATGCGGGAGTAAACAGAATTTCTCTCGGCGTCCAATCTGTAATTGAGAACGAAAGAAAAAAGCTCGGTAGATTTTCCGACAGGGAGCTGATTGAAAAAAGAATCAATCAATGCAAGGCGGCAGGAATAAATAATATATCGCTTGACGTTATGCTCGGTGTGCAGGAGCAGACAATGAAAAGTCTCGATGAAACGCTCGATTTCTGCATTGCTTCGGGCGCAACCCATGTCAGCGCATATATGCTGAAAATTGAAGAGGGAACACCTTATTATAAGAAAAAGAATTCGCTCAAATTGCCCGATGACGATGAGGTTGCCGACATGTATCTTGCAATGAGTGAGAAACTTCGGACTGACGGCTTTGAGCATTATGAGATTTCGAATTTTGCACGTCACGGCTATGAGGGCAAGCATAATTTGAAATACTGGAACTGCGAGGAATACCTCGGACTCGGACCGTCGGCACATTCATTTATTGACGGAAAAAGATTTTTCTATCCGAGGGATATTGAATATTTTAAGAACGGCGGGGAACCGATCTCCGACGGAAACGGCGGCAACGAGGAAGAATACATAATGCTTCGGCTGCGCTTGAAGAACGGAATTGTTTTTAAAGATTTTGAAAAGAGATTCGGAAAAAGCTTCCCACAGGATATAATAAAAAAGACAGAGAAATTTATAAAAAATGATCTGATGAAATGCGATGAAAAAACAATAGCTCTGACAGAAAAAGGATTTCTTCTTTCAAATTCAATCATTGCCGAGCTGATATAGGAGTGAGATAAAATGCTCAAAGAATTTATAAAAAAACTGCCGAAAAATACTGACGGTGCGCTGATAGTTTCGCCCGAAAACAGAAGATATTTCACTGGCTTTGACGCTTCGGACGGATTCCTTTTTGCAACGAAAAACGGCTCGGTTTTTCTGACCGACAGCCGATATATTGAAGCGGCAAAGGATAAAATAAATTGCTGCGACGTTGAGGAGAAAAAAACAAAGCTGATCGAATATGCCGAGCGTTTCAGCTGCAAAACTCTTGCGGTCGAGGCGGACAGACTGACCGTTACTCAGCTGAAAAATCTCAGAATGGCTCTTCACGGAATAAAGCTTACAACGGTCGGAACGGATAAAATTATTGATGAGCTTCGTGCGGTAAAAACCGATGAAGAAATTGAAAATATCTGCAAGGCTCAGCGCATTGCCGAGGCCGCGCTTGAACACATTCTCGGTTTCATAAAAATCGGCGTGACAGAAAAACAAATTGCGCTTGAACTGGATCACTACATGCTCAGCCACGGTGCCGAAGCTCTTTCGTTTGAGACAATAGCAATCAGCGGAGCAAACACGTCAAAGCCGCACGGAGTTCCGACAGATAAAAAAATTGAGGACGGCGATTTTGTGACAATGGACTACGGCGCTGTTGTAAACGGCTATCATTCAGACATGACAAGGACGGTCGCGGTCGGTCATGTGAGCGACGAGCAGAAAAAGGTTTATGATACCGTGTTAAAGGCTCAGCTCGCATCGCTTGAAATTTTAAGAAGCGGCTTAAAATGCTCCGACGGAGACAAGGCGGCAAGAGATGTTATAGCCGAAGCGGGCTACGGCGAGTTTTTCCGCCATTCAACGGGTCACGGCGTCGGAATCGAAATCCACGAAAAGCCGAATCTTTCGCCAAAGTCGGTCGCAACGCTTCAATCGGGCAATGTTGTTACGGTTGAGCCCGGTATTTATATCCCGAAAAAATTCGGTGTCAGAATAGAGGATATGGCGCTGATTACCGAAAACGGATGTAAAAACCTTACAAATGCGCCGAAGGAGCTTGTTATTTTGTAAAAAAATAAGCACGCTATAATGCTTTTTAGCCGAAAAGACTTGAAAAAATAGCAATAATAGTATAAAATAATAAAGACAAAATACGAGTGGGTATTTGACCTATTCATAATTTAAGAAAACAAATCGGAGGAATAACACATGATTTCAGCAGGTGATTTCAGAAACGGTGTGACATTTGAGGAGGACGGCAACGTACTTCAGGTAGTTGAGTTCCAGCATGTTAAGCCGGGTAAGGGCGCGGCTTTTGTAAGAACAAAGACAAAGAATGTTCTCACAGGTTCCGTAGTTGAAAAGAGCTACAACCCGACAGCAAAATTCCCGACAGCATTTATCGAGAGAAAGGACATGGAATATTCATACAGCGACGGCGATCTTTATTACTTCATGGATCCCGAGTCATATGAGCTTATTCCGATCAATTCTTCTGATCTTTCAGATAATTTCAAGTTTGTTAAGGACGGCATGGTTTGCAAGATCCTTTCCTACAAGGGCAAGGTTTTCGGCGTTGAGCCGCCGACATTTGTTGAGCTTGAGATCGCAAAGACCGATCCCGGTTTTGCAGGCAACACAGCTACTAACGCTACAAAGCCCGCAACTCTTGAAACAGGTGCAGAGATTAAGGTTCCGCTCTTCATCAACGAGGGCGAGAAGGTTCAGATCGACACCCGTACAGGCGAGTATCTCGGCAGAGCATAAGTTTTTGCATACTCTAATTGAAAGGATGATTTACAATGATGACAGTTACCGAAAAAGCAGCATATCTCAAAGGACTTGTTGAGATGGCTCATTTTGAAGCAGATACAGATGAAGTAAAGATCATCAAGGCAATGGTTGACGCTATTGATGAGATGGCTCTCACAATTGCAGACCTTGAGGACGAGGTTGCAACTCTTTCCGAGCTTGTTGACGAGATCGACGAGGATCTCGGCGACGTTGAGGAGTGCATCTATGACGATGACGACTGTTGCTGTGACGATGATTGCTGCTGCCACGATGACGGCGACTATTTTGAGGTTGAGTGCCCAGCTTGCGGCGAGACGATCTGCCTTGATGAAAGCGTTCTCGACGAGGAATCAATTCAGTGCCCCGCTTGCGGCGAGACACTTGAGTTCGATTTTGACGATGAGGACGAGGACAGCGACGAAGAATAATTATATTTAAAAAGCGGGGGTGACCTTGGGCGAGATTTCGTTTCCTCGGTTGCCCCTTTTCTTTTGGAGATAATCATGAACCTTGAAGAAAAAACAATAAATAAAAATTACATTTATCATGGTAGAATAATCAATGTTCGCAACGATGATGCCGAGCTTCCTAACGGAAAGCCTTGCCAGCGTGAGGTTGTTGAGCATCCAGGCGGAGTGTGCATTGCTGCACTTACCGATGATAATGAGCTTCTCTTTGTCCGTCAGTTCCGTTATCCGTATATGGAGGTCATTCCCGAGCTTCCTGCGGGCAAGCTTGAAAAGGGCGAGGATCCCTTTGAATCAGGCAAGCGTGAGCTGGAGGAGGAAACAGGCTGTGTTGCCGATGAGTATTATGACCTCGGTAAGTTCTATCCCTCCCCGGGATATTGCGGCGAGATCATACATCTCTATGCCGCCAAGGGCCTTACCTTTACGCATCAGCATCTTGATGAGGACGAATTCCTTGATGTAGAAAAAATTCCGCTTGAAAATGCGGTCGAAATGGTAATGAGCAACGAGATAAAGGACGGAAAAAGTCAGGCGGGAGTCCTCAAAATTAAACAGCTCAAGGATAAGGGGCTGTGGTGATGTCGGAGATAATACTTGCTTCCGCTTCGCCGAGACGAAGAGAATTGATGGAGCTTGCGGGCTATGACTTTGAGGTGATCTGCGCCGATATTGTTGAGGTAGTTCCCGAGAATGTTCAGCCGCAGGAGGTCGTTATGTCGCTTGCCTTGCAAAAGGCGCAGGCGGTTGCGGCAGAGCACGGCGGCTCAGTCGTTGTCGGTTCGGATACGGTGGTTGCGCTCGACGGAAAAATTCTCGGCAAGCCTCATTCCGAGCGGGAGGCATGCGAAATGCTTCGCTCACTTTCGGGCAGAACTCACAAGGTTTTCACGGGCGTTGCAATTGTCTGCGGTGACAAGGTGAAAAGCTTTTTCGATGAAACTGACGTGGAGTTCTATCCGCTTAACGACGTCGAAATAAAAAAATATGTTGCAACGGGCGAGCCGATGGACAAGGCGGGGGCTTACGGAATTCAGGGCAAAGGCTCGGTTCTTGTCAAAAAGATCAACGGCGATTTTTTCAATGTTATGGGATTGCCCATTGCAAAATTATATAGGGAGATGAGCGATTTTGTTTAAATATTTTCTGAATACTCTGGCTATCAGCGTCAGCGAGCTGGATCCGATACAGGAAAACAGCGGCGATGATAAGCAAAAAGCGATATGGATAATTGCACTTGTTGCCGTTATTGTAATTTGCATTGTGCTCGGTCAGATAAAATTCGATATACGCGGAAAAATGAAGGCGAAAAAAGAAGAAAAAGCTAAAATAAAGGCGGAAAAACAACGCGATGAAGAGCTTGAAAGGCTCCACGAGATAAAAAGGAAAAATCAGAGAAAATAAGAATCAAATATCGCTGAATAACATATGAATCAAAGGGTAAAAGCTGTAATCCGATGCTATGAGGATATTGGCTTTTACCCCTTTTGACGTTTTAAACAAAAAACAGGTGTGAAATGTCTACACATCGAACAATTGACGAAAGGCACAAAACAATTCATAATTAAATAGGCAACTGATTTATTTGAGGAGGTAAACAAAATGGCAAAGAAAATATTAGCCGTTTTTCTGAGCGTTGTTCTTGCCGCACAGCTTTTTGTAATCGGTGCGTCGGCAAAGAGCAGGAAATATATAATTACAAATCCGTACGAAGCGGTTGACTGGGACGAGTGGGGAAGCTATAAGTTCCAGCCGCACTGCCAGACCAATGCCAGCGACGGATATCTCACAATTAAAGAGTTTGTTCAGATGCACTATGACCTCAATTATGATGTGGTTGCGCTGACCGATCACGGAACGATCAATAAGGGCTGGAATCAGAAGCCCGACCTTGTTCCGCTCATCAGACTTGTTAAATATGAGAGAACACATATGGCTCCCATTGTTCCGTTGACGGACGAGGAATATGATTCCTACCAGAGCGGAACCGCGGCCTCAACAGAAAGAACGCACAAGAACGGAATGTTGGACGTTCCGCAGGGCATTGAGCTTAACATGGCAACGCCTAAGGCGGACTGCCATCTGACAGGATATTTCTCGGATTACGGTCAGGGTCTTGCAGGCGTTTACGGCGATTATGAGACCCCGAGCAAGGGTGTAAGAGAAGCAGGCGGAATTTCGATGCTCTCCCATGTCGGCGAGTATGTTTATACCGACAAGGACAGCGCAGATCACGTCGGTCAGAAGGTTGACGATTATTATGCGAATAAGTTCGCACGTCTTTTCCTTGACAATGCCGGATCGAGCGTAGGCATGGGCATCAACAGTGCAACCGACGCGCACACACGCTGCGACAGAATTCTCTACGATCAGATTCTTCAGAAAACAATTCCGAACGGCGTCGTTCCGTGGGGCTTTGCTTTCTCGGATTCTCATGACGTAAGGTCGCTTAATGATGCTTATACAATGCTCATGATGAAGGATTTCGATATGGATAATGTCCGCGCAAGCATGGAGAACGGCTGGAGCTTTGCTGTTTCGCATTATTCAAACGGTGTTGAGCTTAACGGCATGGAGGAAATGCCGGGCTTTGACGAGGATAAGGTTTATGACGAGAAGCTTTATCTTCAGGATAACACTCCGATGGTAACTAGAATTGATGTTGACCAGGAAAACGGAACGATCAATATCGAGGGCACAAACTTTGACCGTATCACATGGGTTTCAAACGGCAACGTTATCAAGCGTGAGGAAAACATCACAAACGGAAAGGCAACTCTTAATCTCTATAGCGATGATCTGCTTGACGATCCGTATCTTTATGTAAGATTTTATATCACGGGCGAGAACGGAATTTGCTATGCTCAGCCGTTCGTGCTCAATGTTGAAGGCGAGGAATTCACTCCCGTTGAGGTTCCCGAGACGCATGATATTTCAACATTCCTTCGCGGACTTGCAACCGTAACGGATTGGCTTTTCTTCCGCTTCAATCCGCTTATCTGGCTGTTCAAGTATGTTGCACTCGGATACAATGTATTCGACAGATTCTTCCATCCGTATTCAAATTAAACAATAAATAAAAAAAACAAAAGCTCCGATTGAAAAAATCGGAGCCTTCGTCTATATAGGGGAAGAAATGAGAAGGAAAATTTTAATTTTTTATTTAACCGCATCAAAGCCCTGCTGAAGGTCGGCGATGATATCGTCAATATGCTCTGTGCCGATTGAAAGGCGAACGGTGTTCGGCTTGATTCCGCATGAGAGAAGCTCCTCTTCGGAAAGCTGTGAATGGGTTGTTGATGCAGGATGAATAACGAGCGACTTAACGTCGGCAACGTTTGCAAGAAGCGAGAAGAGCTTGAGGCTCTCGGTGAACTTCTTGGCGGTTTCTGCATCGCCCTTTATCTCAAAGGTAAAGATCGAAGCGGCGCCTTTCTTGAAGTATTTATCATAAAGCTCCTTCTGCTTGCCTGTTGCAAGTGAGGGATGATTGACCTTTTCAACCTGCGGATGGTTTTTAAGGAAGTCAACAACCTTGAGGGCGTTTTCAACGTGGCGCTCAACTCTGAGTGAAAGTGTCTCAAGACCCTGAAGAAGCAGGAATGAGTTGAATGGAGAAATCGTTGCGCCTTGGTCTCTCATGAGGGTCGTGCGAAGCTTGAGAATATAAGCAAGATTGCCGCAAGCCTCGGTGAATACAACGCCGTGATATGACGGGTTCGGCTTTGAAAGTCCGGGGAATTTGTCATTCTGCGCCCAGTCAAATTTACCCGAGTCAATGACAACACCGCCCATTACCGTGCCGTGACCGCCGATGAATTTTGTAGCGGAATGAACAACAACGTCTGCGCCGTGTTCGATCGGACGGAGAAGATAAGGCGTTGCAAAGGTGCTGTCAACGATGAACGGAATACCGTGCTTGTGAGCGATATCGGCAATAGCTTCAAGGTCAATTACGTCTGAGTTCGGATTGCCGAGTGATTCGGCATAGAGAAGCTTGGTGTTCGGCTGAATTGCCTTTTCAAAATTTTCGGGGTCGGAGGGATCAACAAAGGTTGTGTCAAGTCCCTGCTCCTTAAGCGTGTTTGCGAAAAGATTGTGCGTGCCGCCGTAAAGGTTTGTTGAAGAAACGATATGGTCGCCTGCGATTGCAATATTCTGAATTGCGTATGAAATTGCCGCCGAGCCCGAAGCCGTTGCAAGTGCCGCCGCACCGCCCTCAAGAGCCGCGATTCTCTTCTCGAAAACGTCTGAGGTCGGGTTCATCAATCTTGTATAGATGTTGCCGCCCTCGGTCAGTCCGAAACGGCCTGCCGCCTGCGCGGAATCCTTGAAAACATATGAGGTTGTTGCATAGATGGGAACTGCTCTTGAATCTGTTGCGGGATCGGGATTCTCCTGACCTACATGAAGCTGAAGTGTTTCAAATTTATAATCTGACATGGTAATTTTCCTTTCTTGTTTAAAAAATCTTGATTATTTTTTGTAAGGGGTGGAGAATTACATTCGTCCGAATCTGAAATTTTGTCTCAGCAGACTTTCAAAAATATTGCTCATAAAATCACCTATTAAAAAACGGAAAGCCTTTTCGACTTTCCGTTAGTTTTAACTCAATTTTTACTATCGGAAGGCACGGCAAAGAAAGCGTATTCGCAAATACACATCACAAAAAGCATTGAAGTGTTTTTCATTTTGCTGACCTCCCGTTGAATTTCTTAGGTTGGGTGTATAATAACACATATTACCTACCTTGTCAATAGGTTAAATGAATTTTTTTCAATTTTTTTCAACAGGGATTTTAATTTCGGTAACAAACTTTTCCGTATCGTTCGTAATTCCGTAGTCAATCATCGTAATTTCACGGGAAAAGCCTGCGATTTTCAAATTATTTTTTTCAATATAATCCGAAAGCAGACGGTAGTGCGCCGCCGCTTCGCCGTGACTGCCTCGGAAGCGGACACAAACACAAAGCGTTTCGGGGAGCAGCTCGGAGTCTCCGTCGGTTTTGTCCTCGTCCTCGATGACAAGGAAAATATAATCGTATTTATCATAATTGCCCTTGCACAAATTGTCATGCGAGATGCCGAAGCCGACCTTGCCGAGGAAAACGACGGGCTCGTCCTCGCGCTCGCTGAGCATGCTGACCGATGCTTCAATCTCGTCCTGATTTTTGAGCTTGAGTGAGCCCTTTATCCTTATAATGCGGTACGGTGCGCTGACCTCGAGCTTGATCTCCTCAAGCGCAGATGTTCTCGCGTCTTTAATTTGGCGCAGTCGGTTGTCAATTTTCTTTTCAACGTTTTCAAGCTCTTTTTTCTTTTCGGTAACCTTTTGCTTTTGCATCAGGAGCTTGTTTTCGATAACGTCAATGTCTCTGTTTTTGAAAAAATCGGCAATCTGCGGCAGTGGCATGTCAAGCGCACGCAGATATCGCACGGTGTTGAGAATTTCAATTTGCCTTGCGCTGTAGTATCGGTAATTCGTCTGTGGGTCAACGTACTCGGGAATAAGAATTCCGAGATTTTCATAATGCCGCAGACTGCCCGGGCTGAGATGAAAAATTTTTGAAATATCTCCGATTGAAAAAAGTGAGCTTTTATCCATTTCCTTTTGTTGCTCCTTTCTCTTTCTTGCTGATTATTGCATAAGCAATTACACAGATGACGATTGAAATAAGCGAACCGAGGGGTGCGGCACAGCCCATCGGAAAAAGATTTTTCGGGAAACGCTTTGATGTGATGTAAGCGACGGGCACTCTTGCAAGAACGATCGAAAGCGAATTGTGGAGGAATGAGATTCCCGACTTTTCAATAGCGCAGAAATAGCCCGACATGCAGAAGTGAATTCCTGCGAAAAGATAATCAACGACATAGCTTCTGAGATATTGAGTGCCGAGTCGGATAACCTCAGGGCTGTCGTCAAACATTCCGACAAGCTGAGGTGCAATCAGCTCAACCGTTCCAATAACAAAAATTCCCGAAATCATGATAAAATATATCGCATAGCGCAAAGTGAGCTTCGCTCTGTGCGGCTTGCCTGCTCCGATGTTTTGTGCTCCGAGGGCTGAAATTGCCGAAAGCATGGAGGACGGAATGAGAAACAAGAAGCCGATGATTTTTTCGACAATTCCGACCGCCGCCGCATCGTTGAGTCCTCGGCGGTTTGCGATTATCGTGATAATAATAAATGAAATCTGAATAAATCCGTCCTGCAAGGAAACGGGAATACCGATTTTCAGGACATTGCTGATTACACTCTTTTTTAACTTGAAATCGTCCTTGGTGAGCTTAATTCCCGTGTCGCTCTTTTTAATAACAATCAGAGAGATTATGACGGAAATTGTTTGTGAAAGTGTAGTTCCGAGTGCTGCACCCGCAGAGCCGAGACCGAGCGCACCGATGAAAAGATAATCAAGACCGATGTTGCAGGCGCATGCAATCGCAATGAAATACATCGGACTTTTGCTGTCGCCGAGACCTCGGAAAATTGAGCTTATAATATTGTATGCCGTGATGAACGGAATTCCGATGAAGCAGATTGTCAGATAATCGACCGTGCTTTCAACCGCCTCGGCGGGGGTGGACATGATCGAAACAATGGGTCTGACGAAAATCAAAAGAACCGCCGCCAAAACAATCGAGCCGAGCATAAACAGTGTTACCGTGTTGCCGACGTAGCGTGAAGCCGATTTTTTGTCCTGTGCGCCGACGCTCCTGCCAATCGTGACCGTTGCACCCATCGCAAGACCGACTATCATAACGGTTATCATGTGCATGACCTGACTGCCGATTGAAACGCCCGTAATGCTGTCCGTTGCGTTGAATTGTCCGACTATAAAAAGATCCGCCATGCCGTAAAGCGTCTGCAAAAAGTAAGAGAGCAGATAGGGCAGGGAGAAGAATATGAGATTTTTAAATACACTGCCTGTTGTAAGATTTTTTTCCATAGCTTTTGTCAATCGCACATCGTTCTGTGAGGAATACACGATTTTCGCTCCCTGATGCGTTGATTTCTCCTTGATGATTATATCATAAACTCTACAATTATTGTAGAGTCAAGATAAAATTTTTTATTTTTTTAAAAGCGACTGCACGATTGAATTTAACGTGCAGTCGCTTGCATTATATGTTTACATGATTCCCTGTCAGCGAAGGCTTTTGAACGATCTCGGCAAGAGTGCAGTAAACTTTCGGCGGAATTGCCGAAGGAACATTTTCGCGGAAGTTCAGCATGGATTCAACTCTTGTGAGGGCGATGTCTGAATCAAAATAATATCCCGGCCGATCAAGATTCGTCGGGTCAAGCCAATAGTAGCTGTCACCGAGCTTCAGACAAACCCATGCATGATCTTGGCTAAACGTGTAATAGGCTTCAATTCCTGCGGCATTGAGCAGTGCAGTAGTCAGGGCGGCATAATTGGCGCAGACACCGATGCCTTGCAGGGCGTAATACAAAAGATGCGAATTATAATCTCCTGCATCATTTTCCGAAAGACCCGATATTCCTTTATAATCATAATCCAACAGGTCAATGACATAGTCAACAATGTTTTCAAGCTTTTTCTCTTCTGCCATTGATTTTGTGGTTATATTGTTAAGAATTTTTGTAATTCGCGGCTTTGCGGCTTCGGTATACTCTTCTGAATCGTCATAATAGCCCGAGCTTTCATAGATGTCCTCCCGGGAGATCGTTTTCATGTGGCTTTTGAAATACGACTGTAAGTCTTTATCAAGACCAAGCTCAAAGCTATCGAGACAAAGAGTAGACAGCTTCGGCAGCTGCTTTAGGCACGAAAGATTGAGAAAGGGTGATGGCGCAATATAGAAGCTGAGCTGAGATAAATTACTGCCTGCAAGCCCAGACGCGTCTCCGACAAAGGTTTCTGTAAGATCGAGCGATTTCAGATTTTTAAGACTGCGAACAAATTCAAGATTTTCAAGGAAGCAATTTACAATTGAAATATTAACTGCGGTGTCAAGCTTTTCAAGACCTGCCGTGCTTCCGAAGGAGCAGGAATCTATGTAAATATTTTCTACGTTCTTAAAATGTGCGAGCCATTCAAAATCGTCGAAATACATATTTGAAAGATAAAGCTCCTGTGTTGAAACGACGCCCTTTAATCCGCTGAGCCGAATCCTTGAATCTATAAACGAGACACATTCAAAGGACTTTCCGAAATCCGTAAAATCAAGAGAATATACCGTCGATTCCTTAAAGGCGATACTGTTGATATCCGTCCGCTTGTTTTGAATTCCGTTAATGCAGGCATTTGTCAGCTTGATTTTGTATGCGTCCTCGGGGATATACTCAACAGCGTTGCCGTCAAGGTAAACCCAAGCCGTTTTGAGGTCGGAGGATTTCCAATTATACGAATGAACGCAAATTTCATAATCTACCTGAGCGGAAACAACTAATTTGTCGGGGCTGTAAACGGTTCTCACGTTGCCCGTGAAAAAGTCTTTGTCGTATCTTTTTTCTTGCTCCTCGCCGCCGGATAAATATGCGGTGCAAACGCGGCTGTCCTCGGACGTATTTTTTCTTGCCGAAAAGGCGTTTTTGCCAATTTGCATAACCGTCGCGGGGATTTTCACATATTTTACATCATGAAAATTGTCCGAGCCGATTTTTGTTACGGATTCCGAAATGGTAATGCAATCAGATTTTTTTATTTTGTCAAAGGCGCCGTCTGCAATCTCGGTTATACCGTTTTCGATTATAATATCCTTGACATCGGTGAATATGTTGCTGTCAACATTTTTACCGATGTCTTTTACCGTGCCGCTTCCAGAAACGGTCAAAACGCCGCTTTGTGAAATCTTCCATTCGGATTTTTCTCCGCATGAGCCGCTGTACGCAATGACAGTGTCCGCCGAGGAAAGCCATTCCCTGCCGTGAACAATTTCCTCCTGAGGAAGATCGGCAGTTTTTTTATCGGCATTTGATTTTTTCAGATTGCATGATGCGAGCTGAAAAAGCAACGCAGAACAAAGCAATACCGAGCAAAGCGATTTTAAATATTTTCTCATATTTTCCCTCCGATATTTGTTAAATCAAATATAGCATAAACCAAAGTGTAAATCAAGTGAGCATTTCATAAAAAAATAAACCGCACCCGTATAAGTGCGATTTATTATTGGTGGAGACGAAGAGGATCGAACTCTCGACCTTACGGATGCGAACCGTACGCTCTCCCAGCTGAGCTACGCCCCCAAATATTAAGGTTATACGGCACGGTTAAGGCGTACAACTTGTTTAACACTGAAATTATATTCTTTCTTTGCCTTTTTGTCAAGGGCATTTTGTGTGTTGTTGTCCAAGATTTTGCTTGCAATTTTGGTTCATAATGTAATGTTTACCCTTTCTTTTCCGCCAATTCATACAATTTTAAAATTTAGATGGAAAAATAATATCATAAATTATGCAAAAAACGCCATAAAAGCATTTGCTTTTGCGCCAATTCGTGATATAATGGTACGGACAATAATCGGGAAGTGTTCATCGGTTATTATCCACAATGAGAAAGGATTGTTTTTATGGCTGAAAAAGCAAAAAAAATGAAGCTTAATTACGGCAAGACACTTTTGATCGGTTTTGCATTCATGGCTTCTTCAATCGCATGGGGCGTTTATGACCCGTATATCACCACCCTGCTCAATAAAATTCTCGGAGAATCCGCATTGATTGCAGGCTGGAGCGCAAAGCTCGTTGAAAAGTTTCCCGTTCTTCTTGAATTCATGCAGGCTCAGGGCGAGGACGTTGGCTCTGCGGCAACGGGATTTACCTTGGTTCCCCTTTTCATTGGTATTATAATGACATTTGATAACATCTTCGGTGTTATTTTCCAGCCGACATTCGGAAAAATCTCCGACAGATGCCATACCCGTATCGGTAAGCGTAAGCCGTTTATCCTTATCGGTGCACCGCTTGCCGCGGTTATTTTCGCGATAATTCCGAGAGTTGCTCTTCATGAAAACGGAAGAATTTCCGCTATGATGATTTGCATTATTCTCTTTGTTTTTGTTATGTCCTTCTGGCGCGCGCCTTGCGTTGCGCTCATGCCCGACCTTACGCCGCCCGCACTTCGCAGTGAGGGTAACTCGGTTATCAACCTTGTCGGCGGAGTCGGCAGTCTCCTCGCTTTGCAGGCGGCAACTATCGTCTGTGCAATAGGCGGCTGGGACAAGGGCACTCAGGAGGAGGAATACATACCGTATGTTTTCCTTTTTGCCTCAATAGTTATGATAATCTGTACGCTCGTCGTTGCGTTCTTCGTTAAGGAGCCTGACAGCAGACTCAAGGTTCAGATGCAGGCAAATATGGAAAATGACGCAAAGGCAAAGCGTCAGGCAGAAAAAGAAGCGGCGAAGAAAGAAAAAGAGCGTCTTAAGGCGATCAAGCTTTCCAAGGGCGAGAGAGTCAGCCTTATCTGCATGCTTGCGGGTCTTTTCTTCCTCTTCTGCGGAGCAAACGCAATTCAGACCTTCTTCGCTCTGTTTGCGGCTGAGATCCTCGGCAAGTCCAGCGGTGAAGCAACATCAATGCTTACGATTTTTGCGGTTTCAACCGCGATCGGTGCCATTCCTGCAGGCTTGCTCGGAAGAAAATTCGGCAGAAAAAAGACAATTGTTGCAGGACTTCTCATGTTCATAACCGCATTTGTGGTTTACCTTATAGTTGATGCAACAACGGGCAACGCTTTGACGCTTGTATATGTTGCGCTTGTTGTCGGCGGATTTGCAAATATGCTTATCACCGTTAATACGCTTCCGCTTGTTCTTGAAATCGGCGGACTTGACAAGGTCGGCACATTCACAGGCTATTATTACACAGCAACATTCTCGGCACAGATAGCAACTCCGATAGTTTACGGTATCGTTCGTATGCTCACAGGCACATACGGCTCGCTGTTCTACTATTGTCCTATCTGCTTCGTTCTTTCGTTGCTCTGCATCCTCTTTGTCCGCCACGGCGAGTCGGAGGAGATCACAGAGGATATTATTAAAGAAGCCAGATTGGCTGATGATTGATTTTCCCATAAATGGGATTGGAGGAATACATCAATGAGTGAAACACTTCTCAAGGTGAGAGATCTCAAAAAGAGTTACGGCGACCATGTCGTTCTCAAGGGTGTCTCTTACGACATTGAACAGGGCAAAATCGTAGGCTTGCTCGGTCCGAACGGCTGCGGCAAAACCTCGATGATAAAGTCCATTGTCGGTCTTATCAACGACTATGAGGGCAAAATCCTTGTAAACGGAAAAGAGCCCGGCGTTGAATCGAAAAAAATTATTGCATATCTGCCCGAGAAGAATTATCTTCCCGCATGGATGACGCCGAAAAGCGCAATCAAGTATATGGCAGATTTCTATGACAATTTTGATGTGCAAAAGGCGCTCGACATGGCGGCAAGATTTGAGCTTCCGATGAAGCAGAAAATCAAGACCATGTCAAAGGGTCAGCAGGAAAAGCTTCAGCTACTCCTCGTTATGAGCCGAAAGGCGGACCTTTATATTCTCGACGAGCCTCTCGGCGGCGTTGACCTTGTTTCAAGAGAATTTATTCTTGACACTATCATGAAAAACCATGCCGAGAATTCAACGATCTTGCTTTCGACCCACCTTATTTATGATATTGAAAAGGTGCTCGACCGTGTGCTCATGGTCAAGGACGGCAAGCTTGTTGTCAATACGGACGTTTCAAGAATAGCGGCTGACGGCAAGACCGTTGAGGATCTGTTCAGGGAGGTGTTCAGCCATGTTGGGTAAGCTTTTGAAGAATGAATTCATTGCCACGGGCAGAATCATGGGCGCGCTCTACGCAGTTGTCGCCGTAATCATGGCTTATGTTCTCGGCTCCTATTACATCACTAAGGATACCGCTTCAACAGGTCAGATGCTCGGCATCATGGTGCTTCTTCTCATTTCATCATGCAGCTTCATTCTCACGGCTGTTGTTATGATAATGAATTTCCAAAAGTCGCTTTACGGCGATCAGGGTTATCTGAGCTTTACTCTTCCTGTTAAAGGCTCAACGCTCCTTATTTCAAAGATCATTACATCGACCGTATGGTTTGTTGCAGCTTTTGTTTGCCTTATGGGCACAGCGGCTATCACGTTCTTTGTTGTCAAAGAGGACGTTATCGGCGAGGAGACTTTCTCAACGATCGAATCGCTTCTTCCGATGTTCCTTCAGGGCAAGTCGGTTTCAACGATCATCACTTCAATCGTGATTTCAATGGTTTCGTATTTCCTGCGCTTCGCGGTTATCACCCTTGAAATGTATTTTGCAATTTCGCTTGCAAACACACGTCATTTTCAGAAGAAATATCTTCTTTGGACGATAATTTTTACGATTGTGATTCTTTTTGTTGTTGAAAGAATATCGGGGATTATTTCCGATAATATTGTTTTCGGTATATCAACCGTTGGAAACGAGCTTTCAATTGTTACAAGCTATGATCAGCTCGCAACGGGCGCAAGCTTCACCGACCTTGTTTCGGTTATAACTTATATTATCTTCGGCATAGGTCTTTACTATGCAACGTTCTATGTAATGAACAAGAAGGTAAACATCAGATAATTTTGATAAAGGAGATATCCCTTTGAGCAATTGGACAGATGATAAAATCATCACGCTTATCAAGTCTCGGCTTGATGACTACAGATTTAACCACAGCCTTAATGTTGCCGAAAGCGCAAGGGAGCTTGCACTCAGATACGGCGGCGATGCGGACAAGGCATACACGGCGGGGCTTCTACATGACGTGATGAAAAATGCTTCCGATGAGGAGCAGTTAGGGGTATTGAGCGAGGCAGGCATTGAGCTGATGCCTGTTGAGAGGGCTAACAAAAAGCTGTGGCACGCTGTTGCGGGCGCGGCTTACATAAAGTTCGTTATGGGTATCGACGACCGTGAAATAATCAGAGCGGTCAGATACCACACGACGGGCAGAGCGGGAATGAGCTTGCTCGAAAAAATTGTTTATCTCGCCGATTATATTTCCGCGGAGAGAGATTATAACGGCGTTGAGGACATGAGAAGGCTTTGCGAAAAGGACATGGATTCGGCGATTGAATATGCGCTGGTTTTCGGGATACCCGATCTCGTTTCAAAGGGTCGCGTGATTCACCCCGACAGCATTGACCTTTACAATGAAGTTATTATTAAAAAGCAGGGAGGAAACAGTTTATGACATCACTCGAAAAAGCAAAAAATATTGCCAAGATTTTGGACAAGAAAAAAGCAATAGACATCATCGGAATCGAGACAAAAGAGCTGACGGTAATGTCAGACTATTTCATCATTGCAAGCGGCACGTCAAATACTCATGTCCGTGCGCTTGCCGATGAGGTTGACGATGAGATGAAAAAGCTCGGCGTTGAGGTTGACCACATCGAGGGCAGAGCAACGGGCTGGATACTGCTTGATTATAACGATGTTCTTGTTCATGTTTTCCAGCCGGAGAGCAGACAGTATTACAACATCGAGCGCCTTTGGAACGACGCGGCAAGGATCGACCTTTCCGACGTTCTGACCGAGGACTGATTATTTATTTTGCATAGGTGCTTACTGTGGGCGTCCCTGTAGAGGAACTGCCACGGAGTGGCTGAGAGGTTAAACATTTATCCCTTCCACCGCAAGCGGTCCCCCTCCCCTTGCAACAAGGGGAGGCTTAGCATAAAACTTGCATTATTTTGGCGTAAGTTTGCGAGTATACCTATGCACCTAAATTGCAATACACATCGGAGGATTATTGAAATGGGTTATGATTTTAAATCGGTAGAAAAAAAGTGGCAGGATAAATGGGAGGAAACAGGCGTTTTCCATGCGGAGGATTTTTCGGAGAAGCCGAAGTTCTACGGCCTTGTTGAGTTCCCCTATCCCAGCGGAGCAGGTATGCACGTCGGACACATCAAGGCTTATTCGGGTCTTGAGGTAGTTTCGAGAAAAAGGAGAATGCAGGGCTATAACGTTCTGTTCCCGATCGGCTTTGACGCATACGGACTCCCGACTGAAAACTATGCTATAAAAACAGGTATTCACCCCCGTAAGGTTACGGATATGAATATCGAAAGATTCTCAAGCCAGCTTAAAAGGGTAGGCTTCTCCTTTGACTGGACTCGTGTGATCGACACCACTCAGGAGGACTACTACAAGTGGACCCAGTGGATTTTCCTCAAGATGTTTGAGCACGGTCTCGCTTTCAGAGATAAAACACTTGTTAACTACTGCCCCTCATGTAAGGTTGTTCTTTCAAACGAGGATTCCCAGGGCGGCAAGTGCGATATCTGTCACAGCGACATCGTTCAGAAATCGAAGGACGTTTGGTACCTTCGTATAACAAAGTATGCCGACAAGCTCCTTGAGGGTCTTGATGAGGTTGACTATCTTCCGAACATCAAGCTTCAGCAGAGAAACTGGATCGGCAAGTCAACGGGTGCTTTTGTTGATTTCGATGTCAAGGGCTCGGATAATGAGAAACTCAAGATTTATACGACCCGTCCCGATACTCTTTTCGGCGTAACATTCATGGTTATGGCTCCCGAGCATCCGATGATCGACAAGTATGCCGATCGCATTGCAAACATGGATGCAATTACGGACTACAGAAAAGAGTGCGCCAAAAAGACTGAGTTCGAGAGAACACAGCTTGTCAAGGATAAGACGGGCGTTAAGATAGACGGTCTTTCGGGAATCAACCCCGTTAACGGCAAGGAAATTCCGATTTATATTTCCGACTACGTTATGATGGGCTACGGTACGGGCGCAATCATGGCTGTTCCTGCTCATGATACCCGTGACTATGATTTTGCCAAGAAGTTCGGCATTGATATCATTGAGGTTATCAAGGGCGGCGATATTTCGAAAGAAGCTTATACAGGCGAGGGAGAGTGCGTGAATTCGGGCTTCCTCGACGGAATTAAGAATAAAAAGGAAGCCATTGAGAAGATGGCTGACTATCTCAGCGAAAAGGGCATCGGCGAAAAGGGCGTTCAGTACAAGATGAAGGACTGGGCATTCAACCGTCAGCGTTATTGGGGCGAGCCGATTCCGATAGTTTACTGTCCGCATTGCGGCATGGTTCCCGTTCCGTATGACGAGCTTCCGCTCAAGCTGCCTAAGGTTGAAAACTTCGAGCCGGGCTCGGACGGCGAAAGTCCGCTTGCAAAGATTGAGTCTTTCGTAAACTGCAAGTGCCCGAAGTGCGGCGCAGACGCAAAGCGTGAGACCGACACAATGCCTCAGTGGGCGGGCTCTTCATGGTATTTCCTGAGATACATTGATCCCCACAACGACAAGGCTTTTGCCGATAAGGATAAGCTCAAGTATTGGGGCGAGGTTGATTGGTATAACGGCGGAATGGAGCATGTTACACGTCACATGATTTATTCGCGCTTCTGGCACAAGTTCCTTTATGATATCGGCGAGGTTCCGTTCGATGAGCCGTATGCAAAGCGTACCGCTCAGGGTCTTATTCTCGGACCCGACGGCGACAAGATGAGCAAGTCCAAGGGCAACGTTGTTGACCCGAACGATGTTGTTGACGAGTACGGCGCGGACGTTCTTCGCACCTATGTTCTGTTCATGGGCGACTATGAGAAAGCCGCTCCGTGGTCGAAGTCATCGGTTAAGGGCTGTAAGAGATTTATCGACAGAGTGTGGGCACTCCAGGATATCCTGACCGAGGGCGACGAGTATTCCAAGGAGCTTGAGTCGGCTTTCCATAAGACGATAAAGAAGGTTTCCGAGGATATCGAGGGCATGAAGTTCAATACTGCAATTGCCGCACTCATGACTTTGCTCAACGATATCTATAATAAGGGCTCAATCAACAATGCCGAGCTGAAAACGTTTGTAACGCTTCTCAATCCGTTCGCACCTCATGTTACGGAGGAAATTTGGGAGACTCAGAATTACGGCGGAATGTTGGCTGACGGTCACTGGGTTGATTTCGATGAAGCAAAGTGCATTGACGATGAAATTGAAATCGTTGCACAGATCAACGGCAAGGTTCGTGCAAAGCTCATGATTCCGGCAGAAATTGACTCGGCTGAGGCAATCGAGCTTGCCAAGAAGGATCCGGCAATCGCCGCCGCAATCGAGGGCAAGAACGTTGTCAAGGAGCTTTACGTTAAGGGCAGACTTGTAAACATTGTTGTAAAATAAATTAAAAACAGAATCACCCCTGTCGGAATGAGATCAGCTCATCCGATAGGGGTGATTTTTGCTTTATCATCAGTCGGGGACAACTATCTGAATTATTCCGTCCTTGTCAATTTCAAATTTCAGCCTTTTAATGTATTTGTTATACAGGCTGTCGTAAACTCCCTGAGAAACATCGGCATAGCTTTGCCTCAAAGCGGAATACAGAAGCTCGGATGCCTTGCAGGGCACAAACTTTTCGTCAATTACGGCCTGCAATTCCTTGCGAAAAACGGTTTTAAAGAACAGATCGTCCTCAGGCGTCTGGAATTTATCGATGTAACAATAGAAAATGTCATTGCTTCTGAGAATCTTCTTGAATTCCGATCCGCAGTTGTCCTTTTCAACCATGACAAGGTAGTTGGCGGGAACGTCTTCAATTACCGACCAGAAGTCGGAATCGCTTGAAACAAGAATGAATGAATCAACATCTTCTTTGTAAAAGGCTTTTGAAATACCCGCAACGAGCTTGTGATCGACGAGAGATTTGTCCTCCTTGATTCTTTCAACAGGGATGGCTTCAACATCAATTCCCGAAGTGAAATGAGCGAGCATTTGCCATGCGCGAGGGGAAAACATCACATCGTAGTAGACAACGATCTTGTCTATCTTATCAATTTCATGCTCCTTTAGATCATATATTGCCGATGCAAAACAGTAGGGGTCAATATTTTCGCCGTCAATAAAAATTTGAATTTTCTTGCCGCGGTTGATGAATTCGTTAATGTTATTTTTGACGGAATCGCTGGCATCCACAACGCGGTGACCGTCATTGAAAGCTTCACCGTCGTTGGTGTATGCAATTGAAAGTATTCTTTCATCTGTCAGAAGTATGTTTCCGCATTCCTCGGGATAGATCCAGTGAAAGTATCTTTTATAAGGATAATTATTTTGATTTGCTTGGAAATGCTTGGACTCCTCTTCAACATCGGAGGGCATAATAAACATAAATCTAATGTGCTTAAACTCGACCCAGTCGGGGAACAGTCCGCGCACTCCGTCAATTCTTTTTGAAATTTCGGCATTTATCAATCGCAGATATTCGTTTATATCGCCCTTTTGACTGTAAATTGTAATGCCGAGCCTATTGAGTATTTTAAAATCCTCTTTAAAACAATCCATCTGATAAATCGGCGTATAATTTGCCGCAGAAACTCTCATGTTTCTGCTGATGGCCTTAAAGTTCAGCATAAAGTTCGTTCTGATGTTATTTAAGCTTCGTATCGCCGTGGCATCATTGTTCTTGGAAACCCTTCCGATAACGGCTTCATACTTGTCGCCGTCCTCCTCGATCATGTGAAGAAAATCTTCCTTTACCCCGAGCAGGTAGCCGATCGTCAGCGCATTTACCTTTGAATGATTTCTGAATTGCGTTTTGTCAATCGCTTCAATTTCCTTGGGTTCGTCGTTATCGTCTATTACTATTCCTTCAAGTGCATCAAATGTATTGAACTTTTCCATTGAAAAATCTCCTTTCATTATATAAATATATTCTAATACAAATAGCTGATTCGGTCAAGCAAATTAAATTATACAAATAATATATATAATGTATAGAAAGGGGGCGTTTCAAAATCAGAAGATATAGCTAAGTTTGAAAAGTATAGAGATTAACGAAAAGTGATAACTTGTCAACCGTCATAAACCACAATATATAGGTACGGTTTTTGTGCAGAACCGACTATATGGAAAAGTGTGGAAATTTCACCTCAAAAATCCCCGAAAGCCTTGATACTGCTTGCTTTCGGGGTATATTTTTGCTCAAAAAATTTTTTAAAAATATTAAAAAAACACTTGCATTTAGCGGTAAAGTGTGGTATGATACTCGAGCATGCTATATTATTATGTAGTTTAGTGCGTAGATATGCGTAGATGTGAGAGGTGGCGGCTCGTAGAAGTCGGGAATTCTCGCGGAGTATGTCCGATTCAAAAACCGGGCGATTTAATAACCTACAGCTCAGGTTTGCTATCCCTTAGCAAACTTGTGCGTGTATGTGCGTTTAAGACCTTAAATGCACTATCCCGGAAACTAACCCATTTCCGGTTTTTAAATGCAGAGGGTGGAAACACCCGGAAACGTTGCAAAATTAGGTTTTAAGCGTTGCCCGCCAAACTTTGTAAGGAGGCAAAATCATGGCAGTAAAGGGAAAAATCAGAATCAGATTGAAGGGCTATGACCACAATCTCGTTGATAAGGCAGCGGAGAAGATCGTTGAGACTGCTAAGCGCACAGGCGCTCAGGTTTCAGGTCCCGTTCCCCTTCCGACAGAGAAAGAGGTCGTTACGATCCTTCGTGCTGTTCACAAGTACAAGGACTCCAGAGAGCAGTTCGAACAGCGCACACACAAAAGGCTTATCGACATCATCAGACCGTCAGCCAAGACTGTTGACGCTTTGAGAGGTCTTGAGCTTCCTGCCGGCGTAGAAATCGAAATCAAGCTTTGATTTTACGCTAACAGGTCAAGTTGGCGCAGTTGCCAACCAATAACCTATAAGGAGGAAAACTTATATGAAAAAGGGTCTTATCGGAAAGAAAATCGGTATGACGCAGATCTTCGACGAAAAGGGTAACGTAATCCCCGTAACAGTCGTTGAAGCAGGTCCGTGTGTAATCACACAGAAGAAGACGATCGAGAATGACGGCTATGAGGCTGTTCAGGTCGGCTTCGGTGACGTAAAGGCACAGAGAGTCAACAAGGCTATGAAGGGTCACTTCGCAAAGAACGATGTTGCTCCCAAGAAGGTACTCAAGGAGTTCCGTCTCGAGAACATTGCAGACGTAAACGTAGGCGATATCCTTAAGGCTGACGTGTTCGTAGCAGGCGACAAGGTTGACGTTATCGGCACAAGCAAGGGTCACGGAACAGCAGGTTCCATCAAGCGTTGGAACTTCTCAAGACTCAGAGAGTCTCACGGTACAGGTCCCGTTGCAAGACATGCCGGTTCATTGGGTGCTTGTTCAACTCCTTCCCGTGTTTACAAGGGAAAGAAGCTTGCAGGTCACTACGGTGTAGACCGCACCACAGTTCAGAATTTAACTATTGCTAAGGTTGACGTCGAGAACAACCTCATCGCCGTTAAGGGTGCTATTCCGGGCCCGAAGGGCGGAATCGTTGTTATCGCCGATGCCAAGAAAGCGTAACGGAAGGAGTGTTAAAGTATGCCTAATGTATCAGTATTCGATATGAACGGTAAAAAGGTTTCCGATCTTGCTCTTGCAGAGTCTGTTTTCGGAATCGAGCCGAATTCTTATGCTATGCATCTCTGCGTAGTAAACTATTTGGCAAATCAGCGTCAGGGCACACAGTCAACCCGTACACGCTCAGAGGTAAGCGGCGGCGGCAAGAAGCCGTGGAAGCAGAAGGGTACAGGCCGTGCACGTCAGGGTTCAACAAGAGCTCCTCAGTGGACACACGGCGGTATCGCACACGGCCCCAAGCCGAGAGAGTACGGCTTCTCAATCAACAAGAAGGTAAGAAGACTCGCTATGAAGTCTGCTTTCTCTTCAAAGGTTGCAGCAGAGGAGCTTGTAGTTCTTGACGATCTCAAGCTTGACGCAATCAAGACAAAGGAAGTTGTAAAGGTTCTTACAGCTCTCGAGACAGGCAAGAAGGTTCTTCTCGTTCTTCCGGAGAACAACGATGTTCTTTACAGAAGCGCAAGAAACATTGCCGGTGTTAAGGTTTCAACCGTAAACACATTGAATGTTTATGACATTCTTAATTGTGACACAATGCTCGTTCTCAAGGACAGCGTTGCAAAGATTGAGGAGGTATATGCATGAGTAAAGCAGCACAGGACATAATCCTCCGTCCGATTATCACTGAAGAGAGCATGCTCGGAACAGCCGATAAGAAGTACACCTTCTCGGTTGCCAAGGATGCAAACAAGATCGAAATCGCAGCAGCCGTTGAAGAGCTTTTCGGCGTAAAGGTAGCTAAGGTCAACACCATCAACTGCCTCGGCAAGCTTCGCAGACAGGGCGTTTCCCAGGGCTACACAGCCGCTTGGAAAAAGGCGATCGTTACTCTTACAGAGGATTCAAAGACCATCGAGTTCTTCGATGGCATGATGTAATCTGACATCACAAAACAAACCGTAAAATTCCGGTGGTAATGTATGGAGTTCGACATACTCCGCGAAGCCACTTAAAGGAGTGTGAATCAAATGTCGATCAAAGTCTATAAGCCGACTTCAAATTCACGTAGAAATATGTCGGTTACAGATTATTCAGAGCTTTCAAAGGTTGCTCCCGAAAGAAGCCTCCTTGAGCCGCTCAAGAATAAATCGGGTCGTAACAATTACGGTCGCATCACAGTACGTCATCGCGGCGGCGCAAACCGCAGAAAGTACCGTGTAATCGACTTCAAGCGTTCCAAGTTCGATGTTCCTGCTGAGGTAGTTTCACTCGAATATGACCCGAACCGTTCAGCTCACATCGCTCTCATCAAGTATGAGGACGGCGTAAAGAGCTACATCCTTGCTCCCGCAGGCCTTAAGGTCGGCGACAAGGTTATGGCAGGTCCCGATGCTGATATCAAGCCGGGCAACGCACTGCCGCTCATAAACATCCCCACAGGTACCGTTATTCACAACGTTGAGCTTTATCCCGGCCGCGGCGGTCAGCTTGCAAGAGCTGCAGGTAACGCTGCACAGCTTATGGCTAAGGAAGGCGAATATGCCCTCCTCAGACTTCCCTCGGGCGAGCTTCGTAAGGTTCCCGCAACCTGCATGGCTACAGTAGGCCAGGTTGGTAACCTTGATCACGAGAACGTTAAGATCGGTAACGCAGGTAGAAAACGTCATATGGGTTGGAGACCTACAGTCCGCGGTTCTGTCATGAACCCGAACGATCACCCCCACGGTGGTGGTGAAGGTAAGTCACCTATCGGTCGTCCCGGCCCTGTTACACCTTGGGGCAAGCCCGCTCTCGGTTACAAGACCCGTAACAAGAAGAAGGCTTCCAACAAGATGATCGTAAGACGTCGTAACGGCAAATAAGTTGAAAGGAGATAAAGATCTATGGGCAGAAGCATAAAGAAAGGTCCCTACGTGCAGGCTAAGTTATTCCAGAGAGTACAGGCCATGAACGAGAAGGGCGAAAAAATAGTTCTCAAGACATGGAGCCGCAGCTCCACAATCTTCCCTGACTTTGTCGGCCACACATTTGCGGTTCATGACGGACGCAAACACGTTCCCGTATATGTTACAGAGGACATGGTTGGTCATAAGTTGGGCGAATTTGCACCTACAAGAACCTTCAGAGGTCATGCAGGTTCAAAGACAACAAATAATGGTAAATAATTAGCCGAAAGGAGTGTGTATTCATGGAAGCAACAGCAAAAGTAACCTACGTGCGTATTGCACCGAGAAAGGTTCAGATTGTGCTTGACCTTATCAGAAATAAGCCTTGCGACCAGGCAATGGCTATCCTTAAACACACGCCGAAGGCTGCGTGTGAACCGCTTGAGAAGCTGCTTAAGTCAGCTATGGCAAATGCGGAAAACAAAGATATGGACGTTTCCAGCCTCTACGTTGCAGAGTGCTTCGTAGGCCAGGGTCCGACTCTCAAGAGAATCAGACCTCGCGCACAGGGACGTGCATACAGAATAAACAAGAAGACTTCTCACATCACATTAGTACTCAGAGAAGCAGAATAAGCGAGGAGGAGGTAAACATATGGGCCAGAAAATAAATCCTACCGGTCTTAGAATCGGTGTTATTAAGAATTGGGAATCCCGCTGGTATGCCGGTAAGAGCACTTTCGGCGATACTCTTGTTGAGGATTATAATCTTCGTGAATACCTTCTCGATACACTCGCTCCTGCAGGTGTACCTAAGGTTGAGATCGAGAGAGACGCAAAGCGTGTTTATATCAACATTCATTGCGCAAAGCCCGGCATGGTAATCGGCCGCGGCGGCTCAGAGATCGAGAAGCTCAAGGAAATTTGTAAGAAGAAGCTTGGCGGAGACAAGGATGTTTCAATCAACATCATCGAGATTAAGCAGCCTGACCTTGACGCACAGCTTGTTGCTGAGAACATCGCATCTCAGCTCGAAAGACGTATTTCCTTCCGCCGTGCTATGAAGCAGTGCATCGGACGCACAATGAAGCTCGGCGCAAAGGGAATCAAAATTCAGTGTTCAGGCCGTCTCGGCGGAGCAGAAATTGCTCGTTCAGAGACTTATCATGAGGGTACAATTCCCCTTCAGACAATCCGTGCAGACATCGACTACGGCTTTGCTGAGGCAAAGACAACTTACGGTCGTATCGGCGTTAAGGTTTGGCTTTACAAGGGCGAGGTTCTCCATGAGGCTAACAACAATCATCGCAGACCACGCCGTAAGGAGGGAGCTAAATAATGCTGTTACCTAAGAGAGTTAAATATCGTCGTGTTCAGAGAGGTCGTCTGAAGGGTAAGGCAACACGTGGTAACAAGGTTACCAACGGTGAATTTGGACTTCAGGCTCTCGAGCCGGCATGGATCACATCAAACCAGATCGAGGCAGCTCGTATCGCTATGACTCGTTACATCAAGCGTAACGGTCAGGTTTGGATCAAGATTTTCCCGGATAAGCCGATCACAGAGAAGCCGGCTGAGACCCGAATGGGTTCAGGTAAAGGATCACCTGAATACTGGGTTGCAGTTGTTAAGCCGGGCAGAGTTATGTTTGAAATTGCAGGTGTTGATGAGGACACAGCTCGTGAGGCTCTTCGTCTCGCAGCTAACAAGCTCCCGATCAAATGCAAGTTTGTTACTAAAGAAGAAACGGGTGGTGAGCAGTAATGAAAGCAAGTGAAATCAGAAAAATGTCCGCAAGCGAGCTTGACACCAAGCTTCACGATCTTAAGGATGAGCTTTTCAAGCTTCGTTTCCAGCAGGCCATTAACCAGCTCGACAACCCAATGCGTATTAACGCCGTTAAAAAGGATATCGCAAGAATAAAGACTGTTCAGCGTGATATCGAGCTTCACGGCGCTGAGTCGTAATGAAAGGGAGGTTAACTGTAATGGAAGAAAGAAACCTCAGAAAGACGCGCGTAGGCGTTGTCAGCAGCGACAAGATGGATAAGACAGTCGTTGTTACTGTTAAGGACAAGATAAAGCATCCGCTTTATAAGAAGATCGTTAACCGTACAATCAAGTTCAAGGCTCATGATGAGAAGAACGAGTGCGGCGTAGGCGACAAGGTATTGATTATGGAAACACGTCCTCTTTCAAAGGACAAGAGATGGCGTGTAGTCGAGATTATCGAGAAAGCCAAATAATTGGCGCAGGTGTAAGGAGGCAAACACTGTGATACAGCAAGAAAGTAACCTCAAAGTTGCCGACAACACCGGAGCGAAGGAGATCAGATGTATCCGAGTTCTCGGTGGTACCGGCAGAAGATACGCCAACATCGGCGACGTTATCGTTGCTTCGGTTAAGAAAGCAACACCCGGCGGCGTCGTAAAGAAGGGCGAGGTTGTAAAGGCAGTAGTTGTTCGTACTGCCAGCGGCGTACGCCGCAACGACGGCACATATATTCGTTTCGACGAGAATGCTGCTGTCATCATCAGAGACGATAAAAACCCAAAGGGCACACGTATTTTTGGACCTGTTGCAAGAGAGCTTCGTGACCATGACTTCATGAAGATCCTTTCACTCGCTCCCGAAGTGCTTTAATCAGGGGGTGCAACTATGAGTAATAAAGTACACGTTAAGACCGGTGATCAGGTCATCGTAATCAACGGTAAGTACCGTGGAGCTAAAGGTAAGGTTCTCCAGGTTGCTCCTTCAGAGGGTAAGGTTATCGTTGAGGGCATTAACATCGTAACAAAGCATGTTAAGCCGAGACAGATGGGTGAGCAGGGAGGCCTTGTAAAGGCTGAGAGCGCACTCTATGCCGATAAGGTTCAGCTCGTTTGCCCGAAGTGCGGCAGACCGACAAGAGTCGGCCACGCAGCTAAGGCTGACGGCAAGAAAGATAAGAAGCGCATTTGCAAAAAGTGCAACGCGGAATTTTAATAAGGGAGGTACATGACAAATGGCAGCAAGGTTAAAAGAAACCTATGTGAACGAAGCCGCACCGGCTTTGATGAAGAAGTTTGGATACAAGAGTGTCATGCAGATCCCTAAGCTTGATAAGATCGTTATCAACGTTGCTTGCGGCGAAGCAAGAGACAACCCGAAGGTTGTTGACGCTATCGTAAGCGATCTCAGCCAGATCACAGGTCAGAAGCCTGTTCTTTGCAAGGCTAAGAAGTCAGTTGCTAACTTCAAGCTCCGTGAAGGCATGACAATCGGCGTTAAGGTCACACTCAGAGGAGACAGAATGTATGAATTCCTTGACAGATTCTTCAATCTCGCTCTTCCCCGTGTTCGTGACTTCAGAGGAATCAACGCTAACTCTTTTGACGGCCGCGGAAACTATTCCATGGGCATCAAAGAGCAGCTTATCTTCCCCGAAATCGATTACGATAAGGTAGATAAGGTTCGTGGTATGGATATTTGCTTCGTAACCACAGCAAAAACAGACGAAGAGGCTCGTGAGCTGCTTACGCTTATGGGTGCTCCGTTCGAGAAATAAGGAGGTATAATTGTGGCTAAGACATCAATGAAGGTTAAGCAGGCCAAAACTGCAAAGTATTCATCAAGATCATACAACAGATGCAAGATCTGCGGCAGACCACATGCATATCTTCGTAAGTACGGCGTTTGCCGTATCTGCTTCAGGGAGCTTGCTCACGCAGGTCAGATCCCCGGAGTTAAGAAAGCAAGTTGGTAATCAGAGTAATTGCATTAAGGAGGTTGACGGTATGCAAACTACAGATTCAATCGCAGATATGTTGACCAGAATTCGCAACGCAAGTTCTGCAAAACATGATTCTGTCAAAATCCCGGCATCTAACATGAAGAAGGCAATTGCTCAGATTCTTGTTGATGAAGGTTATATCAAAGGCTTCAAGGTTGAGGATGACGGCAAGCAGGGCATGATCGAGATCGCCCTCAAGTACGGCCAGAACAAGACCGCAGCCATCACAGGTTTACGCAGAGTTTCAAAGCCCGGTCTGAGAATTTACTCAGGTTGTGAGGACATGCCGAAGGTCATGAAGGGTCTCGGTATCGCAATCGTTTCCACATCCAAGGGCGTTATGACAGACAAGGACGCACGCAAGGCTAACGTCGGCGGTGAAGTTCTTGCATTCGTTTGGTAAGGGGAGGTGCTGTTAGAATGTCACGTATAGGTAAGTTGCCAATCGCAATTCCTGCAGGCGTTGATGTTACGATCGACGGCAGCACTGTTACCGTAAAGGGTCCCCAGGGAACTCTTACCAGAACAGTGCACAGCAATATCGCTGTTGCAGTTGAGAACAACGAGATCGTTGTTACTCGTCCGAATGATGAAAAGCTCAACAGATCCCTTCACGGTCTTACGAGAACACTCATCGCCAACATGGTTGAGGGTGTTGCTCACGGATACAAGAAGGAGCTTGAGATCAACGGTATCGGTTACCGTGCCGCTATGCAGGGAACACAGCTCGTAATGAATATCGGATTTTCACATCAGGTATTCATGGATCAGCCCGAGGGCATCAAGATCGAAGTTCCCTCACCGAACAAAATCGTTATTTCCGGTCCTGACAAGCAGAAGGTAGGTCAGTTTGCCGCTGAAGTACGCGAGAAGCGTCCTCCGGAGCCTTATAAGGGTAAGGGCATCAAGTATGTTGATGAGCATATCCGCCGTAAGGAAGGTAAAGCCGGTAAGGGTGGCAAATAATCTTAATGAAGGAGTGAAAAACTTATGGTTAACAGACCAGACAGTAATAAGGCGAGACTTGCACGTCACCAGAGAGTACGTAACAAGATCTCCGGCACAGCTCAGTGCCCCCGCCTTGATGTATTCCGCTCATTACAGAACATCTACGCTCAGTTAATAGATGACGAGGCAGGCGTAACACTTGTCAGCGCTTCTACTGTTGAGAAGGATTTCACGGAATACGGCGGAAACAAAGCCGCAGCTCACAAGGTGGGCGAGGTACTCGCACAGCGCGCTAAGGACAAAGGCATTGAAGAATGCGTATTTGACCGCGGTGGCTATATATATCACGGCCGTGTTCAGGAACTGGCCGAAGGCGCCCGTGAGGGCGGCCTCAAGTTCTAAGGTAAGGAGGAATTACTTTTGGCTAAGATTGATGCATCGGCTATGGAACTTACGGAACGCGTTGTTACTATCAACCGTGTTTCTAAGACAGTTAAAGGTGGTCGTATCTTCAAGTTCGCTGCTCTTGTAGTTGTCGGCGACGGCAACGGAACAGTTGGCTTCGGTATCGGTAAGTCGGGCGAAGTTCCTGACGCTATCCGTAAGGGTATCGAGGATGCGAAGAAGAACCTTATTAAAGTTTCCCTCAGAGGAACAACTATTCCTCATGAGATCATCGGTAAATACGGCGCAGGCGTTGTACTTCTCAAGCCCGCTGCTCCCGGTACCGGTGTTATCGCAGGCGGCCCTGTTCGTGCTGTCCTTGAGTCCGTCGGAATCAGAGACATCCGTTCAAAGGCACTGCGTTCAAACAATCCGTGCAATGTAGTCAGAGCTACTATTGACGGTCTTTCAAAACTCCGCAATGTTGACGAGGTTGCAGCAGTTCGTGACAAGTCAGCTAAGGAAATTTTAGGTTAAGGAGGGCGGTACAAATGGCAGATGTACAGGTAAAGCTCATTAAGAGCTTGATCGGCAGCAAAAAGGACCAGATTGCCACCGCTCATGCACTTGGTCTTCATAAGATCGGAGATGTTTCGGTTCAGCCGAACAATCCGCAGACACTCGGTAAGGTAAAGAAAATTCAGCATCTTATCGTTGTAACCGAAGCATAAGCAAGGAGGTGCGAATTATGAAGTTGCACGAACTTTCACCGGCGCCCGGCTCAACTAAGGAGCGTAAGCGTATCGGTAGAGGTGCAGGTTCCGGTCAGGGTAAAACTGCAGGTAAAGGTCATAAGGGCCAGAAGGCCAGAGCAGGCCGCGGTATGCGCCCGGGCTTTGAAGGTGGCCAGATGCCTTTACAGAGACGTCTTCCCAAGAGAGGTTTCAATAATATATTCCGCAAGGAGATCGTTGCTCTCAACGTTAAGGATCTCGAGAAGAAGTTTGACAACGGCGCAGTTGTTGACACTGAGGCTCTCAGAGCAGCAGGTCTTGTCAAGAATTCCTTTGACGGCGTAAAGATCCTCGGTAACGGCGAGCTTACAAAGAAGCTCACAGTTAAAGCTAACGCATTCTCAGAGTCTGCGAAGCAGAAGATTGAGGCTGCAGGCGGAATTGCAGAGGTGATTTGAAATGTTGAGGACGCTTGCCAACGCATGGAAAATCGCAGATCTTCGTAAGAAAATTTTATTCACAGCGCTTATCGTTCTGATTTTCAGAATCGGTGCCGCTATTCCGGTTCCGTTTGTTGCGGCGGGTGCCAACGGCATTTTCTCCGACTCACAGATGTCCGGAACATTCATGGAATACCTGAACATGATGACAGGTAACGCTTTTAACTACGGTACGATTTTCGCAATGTCAATCACACCGTACATTAACAGCTCCATTATAGTTCAGTTGTTGACAGTTGCTATTCCCGCTCTCGAGCGTCTTTCAAAAGACGGCGAGGAGGGACGCAAGAAGATCGCAACGATCACCCGTTATGTAACGGTCGGTCTTGCTCTTCTTCAGAGTACAGCTTACTATTTCTACCTTCGTGGAAATAATTTTCTTCTTATGAAAGACGTCGGCGTATTTGCCGATATCTTCCAGGCACTTGTTATTATCCTCTGCTTCTCCGCAGGATGTGCACTCATCATGTGGCTCGGTGAGCAGATCAATGACAAGGGAATCGGCAACGGAATCTCAATTATTCTTTTCGCCGGTATCGTTGCGAGAATCCCGTCAATCATCGCATCTCTTTTCGATGGTAAAAACGGTTACTTCTCATTCGGCGGCGTTTATTCAGTCCTTTCTGTTGTTGTTGCGATTTGTCTTCTTCTTATGATCGCTTACATTGTTTGGATGGATAACGCTGAAAGAAGAATTCCTGTTCAGTACGCAAAGAGAGTTGTAGGCCGTAAGATGTACGGCGGACAGAGCACTCATATTCCTATCAAGGTTAATATGTCAGGTGTTATGCCGATCATCTTCGCTTCATCAATCCTTTCTCTTCCTCCGACAATCAACCTCTTCGTTGGTGCCAAGGAAGGTAACGGCTGGTATGACCATTTCTTCAAGTTTTTCTCAAGCTCAAGCTGGGTATATGTGATTTTGTATTTCCTTCTTATAATCTTTTTCGCATATTTCTATGCTTCAATTCAGTACAACCCGATCGAGATGGCTAACAACATCCGTAAGAACAGCGGCGCTATTCCGGGTATCCGTCCCGGTAAGCCGACATCCGATTATATTCAGAAGATCCTTTCAAGAATCACCTTGCTCGGAGCTCTTCTCCTCTCGGTTGTTGCGCTCTTCCCGCTTCTGTTCCAGCTTATCACATCAGCTTGCGGTAAGCCGATGAACGTTTCACTTGGCGGTACTTCGATTATCATCCTTGTTGGTGTTGCGATTGAAACAGTTAAGCAGCTTGAGTCTCAGATGATGATGCGTCATTATAAGGGATTTCTTGACTAATCAAAAAGGAGTTAATTATGAAATTAATTCTTCTCGGCGCCCCAGGCGCAGGTAAGGGCACACAGGCAGAGGTTATCTGTAAGGCTCTCAATATTCCTGCGATTTCAACGGGCAATATAATCCGTGAAGCCCTCGCACAGGGCACGGAGATGGGCCTCAAGGCAAAGTCCTTCATGGATGCAGGTCAGCTTGTTCCCGACGATGTCGTTATCGGCATCATCAAGGAAAGACTTGCTAAGGACGACTGTGCAAACGGTTTTATCCTTGACGGTTTCCCGCGCACGATTCCTCAGGCGGAAGCACTCGACGCTATGGGCGTAATCATTGACAAGGTCATTGATATCGAGGTTCCGGATGAGAAAATCGCTGCCAGAATGTCGGGCAGACGTGTCTGCAAGGATTGCGGTTCCTCGTATCATCTGGAGTATAAGGCTCCGAAGGCCGAGGGTGTATGTGATGCTTGCGAAGGTGAACTTATTCAGCGTAAGGACGACGCTCCCGAAACGGTTCTTGACAGACTTGCTGTTTATCACAAGCAGACAGAGCCGCTTAAAGATTACTATTCTAAGAAGGGAATTCTCAGAATAGTTGAAGGCCAGGAGGAGATCGCCGACACGTCGGCACTCACACTCAAGGCATTGGAGGATTAAGCATGATAGTGCTCAAAACGAACAGAGAGCTCGCTCTCATGAGAGAAGCTTGCATCATTTCGGCAGGAGCATTAAAGTTGGCAGGAGAAGCTGTCGAGCCGGGGGTTACCACGGCTGAGATAGACAAGATAGCCTATGATTATATCATCAAGTGCGGTGCAAAACCAAACTTCCTTAATTATAACGGCTATCCTGCCACCGCATGCATTTCCATAAACGACGAGGTTATTCATGGAATACCCAGCAAGAAGCGTGTTATCGAAGAGGGCGACATCGTAAGCATAGACTTAGGTGCGGTTCTCGAAGGCTTTAACGGCGACAATGCTGCTACTTTCGCTGCAGGAGCGATAAGCTCCGAGGCGAAGCGGCTGTGCGACACAACCAAGGAGAGCCTGTTCTTAGGCATCGAAAAGGCTGTCGCAGGCGGCAGAATCGGCGACATAGGCTATGCGGTACAGCATCATTGCGAGTCGAGAGGCTATTCCGTAGTCCGCGAGTTTGTCGGACACGGCGTCGGCCACAAGCTCCATGAGGACCCCAGTGTTCCGAATTACGGAACCCCCGGAAGGGGAGTTCGCCTGTTGCCGGGAATGACGATCGCGATTGAACCGATGATCAACCTCGGTAAGGCAGACGTCAAAACGTTGCCGGACGGATGGACAGTAAAAACCCGTGACGGCAAACTGTCGGCGCACTTCGAACACACGGTGGCAATTACACCGAGCGGTCCGAAGATACTCACTCTGCTTTAAGGAGGTGCAGTATATGTCAAAACAGGATATGCTTGAGCTTGAAGGTGTTGTTGTTGAGGCATTGCCGAACGCAATATTTCAGGTAGAGCTCGAAAACGGACACAAGATTTTAGCACATATTTCCGGTAAGCTGAGAATGAACTACATTCGTATCCTTCCCGGAGACAAGGTGACGGTCGAAGTTTCGCCATATGACCTCACCAAAGGAAGAATAACATGGCGATCAAAATAAGCTAAGGCTAATTTTTCAAGGAGGGCATTCAAATGAAAGTCAGACCTTCTGTAAAGAAAATTTGCGAGAAGTGCAAGATTATTAAGCGCAAGGGAAAAATCATGGTTATCTGTGAGAATCCTAAGCACAAACAGCGTCAGGGCTAATCCGACGCAAACCATTTATGGAGGTGCAACTGAGAAATGGCGCGTATATCAGGTGTTGACTTGCCGAGAGAGAAGAGAATCGAAATCGCTCTTACTTATATCTACGGCATCGGTCGTAAAACTGCAGGCGACATTATCGCAGCTACAGGCGTAGATCCTGACATCAGAGTTAAGGATCTTTCAGAAGACGATGTAGCAAAACTGCGTGAGTACATTGACCACAACGTTAAGGTTGAGGGTGATCTCCGCAGAGAGACCGCTTTTGATATCAAGAGACTTATCGAAATCGGTTGTTATCGTGGCGTACGCCACAGAAAGGGCCTTCCCGTAAGAGGACAGCGCTCAAAGACAAACGCACGTACACGCAAGGGTCCGAAGAAGACTATTGCTAACAAGAAGAAGTAATTAGGAGGGATAATATGGCACCTAAGGGTTCCGCTAAGAAGGGCACTGCAACACGCAGACGCCGTGAACGTAAGAACATTGAACGCGGCGCAGCTCATATCCAATCCACCTTCAACAATACTATCGTTACCATCAGTGATACACAGGGCAACGCAGTATCATGGGCAAGCGCTGGTGAGATGGGCTTCAGAGGTTCAAAGAAGTCAACTCCGTTCGCTGCTCAGACAGCTGCCGAGACTGCCGCTAAGATCGCTATCGAGCATGGTATGAAGACAGTTGAGGTTTACGTTAAGGGTCCGGGAGCAGGACGTGAAGCTGCAATCAGAGCATTGCAGACAGCAGGCTTGGAAGTAAGCCTCATTAAGGACGTTACTCCGATCCCGCACAACGGCTGCCGTCCGCCGAAGAGAAGACGTGTATAATTCAGAAGAAGGAGGATATTGATATGGCAAGAAATATGCAGCCTATTGCTAAGCGTTGCAAGGCTCTCGGCATTTCTCCCGCTGTTATGGGTTACAAGAACAAGGAAACTAACCGTAATCCTAAGGGTCAGATGAGAAGAAAGAAGTCCGAGTATGCTCTTCAGCTCAACGAGAAGCAGAAGGTTAAGTTCATATATGGTATGCTTGAGAAGCAGTTCTATTCATATTATGAAAAGGCTACGAAGATGCAGGGCAAAGCAGGTGAAAATCTCCTTGTTCTTTGCGAACGCCGTCTTGACAATGTTGTTTTCCGTCTCGGATTTGCAGCAACTCGTCGTCAGGCTCGTCAGCTCGTTTCTCACGGCCACTTCACCATCAACGGCAAGCGCGTAGACATTCCGTCATACATGGTTAAGCCCGGTGAGGTTATCTCCGTTTGTGAGAACAGCAGATCAAGCTCTATTTTCACAGAGCTTACAGGTGAGAAGGCACCCGTTGTTCTTCTTCCGAAGTGGCTTGAAAAGACAGATGATGCATTCAGCGGTAAGGTTATTGCCATGCCGTCGCGTGACGATATAGACTATCCCGTTGAGGAGCACCTCATCGTCGAGCTTTATTCAAAATAATAGACCGTATACTTAATACAACAAGGAGGGTTTTGAATGATTGGCATAGAAAAACCAAGAATCGAAACAGCCGATGTTTTACCTGACGGTACTTACGGTAAATTTGTAGTAGAACCTTTGGAGAGAGGCTACGGCACAACTCTGGGCAACAGCCTCAGACGTGTTCTTCTTTCTTCATTGCCGGGCTACGCAATAACTTCCGTTAAGATTGACGGAATTCTTCACGAGTTCTCAACGATCCCCGGCGTCAAGGAAGACGTTACGGAAATCGTTCTTAACTTGAAGAGCGTAATCCTTAAAATTCACGGCGATGGTCCCAAGACCATGTACGTTGATGTTAAAGGTGAAGGTGAAATCACCGCAGGCTCCTTCAAGACAGATTCCGATGTTGAGATCCTTAATCCCGATCTTCACATCGCATCTCTTGACAGCGACGCTCATGTGGTAATGGAGTTGACCTGCAACAACGGTCGTGGCTATGATTCTGCCGAGAGAAACAAGCAGTATCTTCAGCCGCCGATCGGCGTAATCGCAATCGACTCGATCTATTCACCGGTATTAAAGGTAAATTACACAGTCGAGAACACACGTGTCGGCCAGATAACCGACTATGATAAGCTGACACTTGAAGTGTGGACAAACGGTACAATTTCCGCTAAGGAAGCCGTTTCTCTGGGCGCCAAGATCCTCAACGAGCATCTCAGTCTTTTCGGAGATCTCTCTGATGAGGCTTTTGAAACTGAGATAATGGTTGAGAAGAGTAAGAATGGCAAGGAAAAAGTCTTGGAGATGACCATTGAGGAACTTGACCTGTCTGTGCGCTCTTTTAACTGCTTGAAGAGAGCAGGAATCAATACAGTAGAGGACTTGATCGGTAAGTCCGAGGACGATATGATGAAGGTTCGTAACCTTGGCAGAAAGTCGCTTGATGAGGTTGTTGCAAAGCTTGCTTCCCTCGGATACGATCTTCGCAGGGATGACGACTGATCGTCAAAGCTGTAATTAAATCAAACAACACACTAACGGTAAAGGAGTGACTTTTAATGCCAGGAGCCAGAAAGCTTGGAAGAGCAAGTGACCATCGTAAGTCAATGCTCAGAGGCATGGTAACATACCTTTTAGAAAACGGCAGAATAGAGACCACCGTTACGAGAGCAAAAGAAGTTCGTGCAATGGCTGAGAAAATGATTACCATTGCTAAGGATAACACACTTCATTCAAGAAGACAGGTTTTAGCATACGTTACCAAAGAGGACGTTGTTAAGAAGCTTTTTGATGAAATTGCTCCGAAATATAAGGACGTAAACGGCGGTTATTGCCGCATTATTAAGACAGGCGCTCGCCGCGGTGATGCTGCTGAAATGTGCATCATCGAGTTGGTTGACACCGAGTCGAAATAATCAGGTATAAATCCGTATAAATCAACGGCAGACACGAAGGTGCCTGCCGTTTTTTGTTTCTGTTTTTGTTGACATACATGAGCTAAATTGCTATAATTTTTTTACCAAACAAAAAAGGAGATTAAAAGATGGTACTTACTAGACCTCCCATGGGCTGGAACTCATGGAACACTTTTGCGGAGAATGTTAATGAAAAGGTAGTTATGGAAACCGCTGATTTTATTGTTGAAAGCGGATTGAAGGACTGCGGATATGAGTATATTATAATCGACGATTGCTGGAGCCTCAAGGAAAGAAATGAGAAGAACGAGATCGTTCCCGACCCCGAAAAATTTCCTCACGGCATGAAATATGTCTCCGATTATGTTCATTCAAAGGGCCTTAAATTCGGTATGTATTCCTGCGCGGGAACAATGACCTGCGCGGCATATCCCGGCAGTCTCGACCATGAATTCATTGATGCACGGTGTTTTGCGGAATGGGGCGTTGATTACCTCAAGTATGACTATTGCTATCATCCGTTCACTACCTACGGTCATGTGCTTTATAAGAGAATGGGTCTTGCTCTTGCCAATTGCGGAAGAGACATCGTTTTTGCCGCTTGCTCGTGGGGAAGCGAAAACACCAAGACATGGATCAAGGAAACGGGTGCACACACATGGCGCTCAACAGGAGATATTTTTGACACATGGGAGTCAATTAAGGAGCTTGCCCTTTCACAGTATAAGGTTGCCGAATATAACGGAACAGGCTGTTTCAACGATATGGACATGCTCGTTGTCGGCATGAAGGGCAAGGGTCATGTAGGCTTGAAGGGTTGCACGACCGAGGAGTACAAAACACATTTTGCGTTCTGGGCAATGATGGGCTCTCCGCTTATTATCGGTTGCGACCTCAGAGAGGCCGATGAGGAAGCAATGGCGATCCTCAAGAACAAAGAGCTTATCCGAATTGATCAGGACGCGGCATACAGACAGCCGTATTTTGTCAACGGCAACAGAATTGTGAACAGCGAAAGAAAGGGCGACGAACCGGTATTCAGCTGGTATCCCGATCACCTGCCTGTTATTGTTCGTCATCTTGAAAACGGCGATATCGCTATCGGATTTTTCAATTTCACCGACAGCGAGCGTTATGAATGTTTTACTCTTGACGCGGTCGGACTCGGCTTTAACACAGGCAAAACGCTTGAGCTGACAGACGTATGGACGGGTGAGAAGTCAAGAGCGATCAATGATACCGTTGCCGTGAATCTGCCCGCTCATGCAAGCGTTGTTTATCGCGCAAAGGTCGTTGATCGTAAATGAGCAAATGCAAAAAATGCGGCAGGGAGCTTAAAAGCAACGATATAGGACTTACGAAAAAGTTTATCAACCGCGGTTCAACGGAGTACCTTTGCATTGATTGTATTGCAAAAAGGTTCGATTGTTCCCGCGAATTGCTTGAGAAAAAAATAGAACAGTTTAAGGCATCGGGCTGTACATTGTTCTCATAAAATTAAGAGGCTTGGAAATTTTCCGAGCCTCTTTTGTTTAGCAGATATTACCGAAAAGCTTTTTGAAGAAGAAATAAAAAGCGTTGTAAATTTTAAAGAAGAAACCGTATTGTTCCTTTGCGGGGGTCATCGGAACATGTGCGGAATTTGCATTGTAAGCGGTCGTGCCGCCTGCGGTTGAAAGACCTATCGTTGTTCCCGAAATTGTACCTGCGTTTGAATAATCCCATGCTTCAAAGCCGGCGGCAATTGCAGGGGAATCGGGGCTGAGCTCAAAATCAAAGTTTGCTGCGTCGCGGAACATCGGGTCGGCAATGATAGGCGAATGAACATAGCCTTCTCTGATTGCCGATTTAATGCTCATGGAGTATTCGGCTTTCATGTCCTTACTGACATAGATTTTCTTGCCCTCCGAAAGATCCCAATATGTGTTGTTGCTTTCCTCCAGCGTTTCAGTGTTACGCAGATAGGATAATGCACGGGTCTTTTTGTCGGTGAGAATAATATTATTGTAAAGATCAACGGTCTTTTTGCCGCCGTCGGCAGGTGTGCATCTATCGGGTGCGGATACAATTTTCATTTGCGACTCCCCGCTGAGGGCAAAGATGTTGTTTCTGACCGTATTGTATGAGCCGTAGTGGAGATGATAAGCGTCACTGCCGCAGGCATAGACGAGATTCTTTTCAACAAGCATGTAGGACGAGCCCTCGTCGAGGTAAATTCCCCAGCCGCCGTAGCCGCCCTCCTCGGGGTCGGCGCTTACGTTGTTAATTACGTTGCCCGAAACAACGGTGTTCGGCTGATTGCCGAGCATATAAATTCCGCCCATATCGGAGAGCCAGCCCTGACCGATATTATAAATAAGGTTGTCGCAAACTCGATTGTTATAGCAAACGTTGTAGGCATAGCCCCAAACCCAGCCGACGGAAATCGCCGTGTAATAGCCGTCATGAATTTCATTGTGCACGATGTCAACGGAATTTGCGTGAATAACGAGAATTGCAACGGCATTAAAATATGTTCTGCCGAATTCTGAAATTTGATTGTTTGCAATTGTTATATTTTTCGTAACGGTCGGGTCATTGATGTCAATATTTTCACCGCGCACATAGACTGCCTGTGCGCCGATATTGTTGAAAAGACAGCTTTCAACCGAAGCGTTCTGAACATTACTGCCGAGGAAAACCGAGCAAGCAGCAATGTCTCTGAATTCACAACTTTTTATATGGAAGTTCTTAGCGTTTTTATAAGAAATGCAGGATTTGACATCGTAAGCCGCTTGACTGAATTCACGTTCAGGGAGATAATAAAATCCGTTAGCGCGAAAAAGTATATTTTCAAAAGAAATTCCGTCAACGCCGTCAATCGAAATCATCGTCTCAATCGTTGATCCCCATACGGTATAGCTTTCGGGTGTGTCGTTTGCCTCGGGAACAACATAGAGAATGCCCTCGGCTTTGTCAAGATACCACTGACCGGGCTTGCGAAGCATTTCAAAAATATTTTGAAGGAAGAAACGGTCATTTTTGTTGATTCGCATGGTTGGCGCTTTGTTAAAGGTAAGATGGCCTGTAGCTTCGTCGTAGGCTTTGATTAAAAGCGTTTCGTCCTTCCAGAAATGAAGAAGCTTTATTTCAATATCTTCCATGTTTTTAAAGTCACAAAACTTGCTTTTATCAATGTATATTCCCATAAATCCTGTATAGTAAGGATCGTTTTTGTCGTCTCCTGCCTGAATATCATCATCGGACAGCTCGCTGACATAAAGATAACCGCTTTCGGGGTAGCGCGTCCTCGCAAGAGTTGTCTTTTCGTTAAAAAGAATGTTAAAGTCGGCGCCCTTGCCGATATCCTTTTTGAAAGCACGCACACCGTTTACCGTGCACTCCTCAAAGCCTGTGTACGGACTGCCCGAGGTGAACATGACCTTCTCATTATTATATGCCTTGTAGACAACATCGGACTTGTCACTGCTGTCAAAATTAACTGTGTCGGGGATCGTGTAGGTTCCTTCTCTGAAACAAACCGTAACCTCACCGTCAAAAGTCTTTGCCTTTTCCTTGGCGGCGGAAAGGGTTGCAAGCGGAGCGTCAATTGTACCGCTCCAAGTGTCATTGCCGTTTGTTGAAACAAAAATCATTTTTTATCCTCCGCATAGGCGGCAAAGCCTGCCACCGAAAATATGATTGCAAATGAAAGCAATTCCGAAATAAATTTCCTAACCATGCCGAAGCTCCCTTTTGCATTCTTTCAATAGATAATAGCATATAGCGGAGATTTTTTCAATAAAAAAGGAGCTGAAATCAGTATCAGCTCCAAAAATTATAAAAATTTATGCCCATTTGAATTCGGCATCGCCCGCACCGATCTCAAAGTGATATTTCGCGATTCCCAGATCCATTTTGGAGTAAAAGGCTCGCAGAGCCCTCGCATGAACGGTGTCGTTATCGAGGGTAAACAGAAACTTTTGCTGATTAACGGCGGTCGGCGCAAGCATTGCAAGTGTCATCGCATTGCGGAACCACGGCGGCATATCTCCGTTGACCCTGCACAGCTCATCCATGCTCTTTGATTTGTGCGGTTTGCCCTGCGTTTCGCCGTAACCGAGTGCAATAACAACATACAGTTTTTGTCCTCGCGGAATATCGCACGGCACCTGTGATTTGCCGTAGCTCATCGCGACCCAGCAGGAATTAAGACCGAGCTGCTGAGCCTTGAGGACAATTTTTTCGCCGTAATAGCCGCATTTTTCATCCTGACCCTTAGGACCTATCATTGCAATATAATTTTTGCAGTTGCGGAAGCTGCCGTAATGTGCCATTTTTGTGGAAAATGCCTCTGGCTCATCGAGCACAAGCTGAATTTTGAATCCGCTGAGTCGGTTGCAATCGTCAATAGCTTTTTGCAGCTCTGCAACGATGTCCGAACCGATTTTTTCGTCCGTAAAGCTGCGCACGGAATGTCTTGTTGTGATTGCTTCAATAAGATTCATAAAAATACCTTCTCTCTGATTTACGGGTGTGGATTGCCCTGCCTGTATGCGTCCATAACATCGCGGAAAATTTCTCCGTTTGAGGGCGGCGTCCATGTAATGGCATTTGCGCCTGCGGCGATGGTTTTCTTTATGGAATCCTCAGTGGGTCCTCCTGTCGCAATGATCGGAATATTGCTGAATTCTCTGCGAATTTTTGCAACGATTTCGGGAGTGCGCGAGGCGGCGGAAACGTTGAGAATTTCCGCACCCGAATCAATCCTTGCCTGAATATCATCGTCGTCGCGAACGACGGAGATAACCGTGGGAATATCTATATTTTCACTGACATCATGCACGATCTCGTTAGACACAGGCGCATTGAGGACAACTCCTGTCGCGCCCTGCATTTCGGCAAAAACGGAAAGGCTGAGAACTCTTTTTCCGCTTGTCAGCCCTCCGCCAACCCCGACAAAAACGGGAATATCGGAGGCGGAAAGAATAGCTTGGGTAATTATCGGCTGAGGGGTGAACGGATAAACGGCAATAACGGCGTCTGCATTTACGTTTCGGATTATTGCAACATCGGTTGAAAAAACAAGCGATTTGATTCTTTTACCGAAAACAACAATTCCGCTGCACTCACGGATCACCTCGGGAACGCGCAGCGAAAACTTTCTCAAGGTGCCGTCAATCGGCTTCGGCAAAGTTTTTGCCATTTAAATCACTCCTTGCTTTTGTATGAATCAATTTTATCCAAAATTTGTGAATTCCCTGTGAATAGAGTTTGAATTGATTTGTTTGCTATGCAACTTCATCTGATTATATATTATTTCTCTTGAAAAAAACGTCGGTTCATAGTAAAATAAATTGATATAATAATAATTCAGGAGTAGCCTATGCTTTCACAAAAAATCGAAAAATTTTTACAGGAGGTTCAGAAGCCCGGACGGTATGTCGGCGGCGAGCTGAACAGCGTTATAAAAGATAAGGACAAGGTGGATGTCAGATATGCGTTCTGCTTCCCCGATACCTATGAGATCGGTATGTCGCACCTCGGCATGAAGATACTTTATTCCGTTGTCAACAGGCTTGACTATGCATGGTGCGAGCGCGTGTTTGCGCCCGATGTTGACATGGAAGAGAAGATGAGAGAGAACGGCATAAAGCTCTGGGCGCTTGAAAGCGGAGATCCGCTTGATGAGTTCGACATGCTCGGCTTTACGCTTCAATATGAGCTGAGCTATTCCAATATTCTCAACATGCTTGACCTTGCGGGAATACCGCTCTATTCAAAGGACAGAACCGAGCTTGCTCCGCTTGTTGTTGCAGGCGGTCCGTGCGCTTGCAACGGCGAACCGATTGCCGATTTTATTGATATCTTCATGCTCGGCGACGGTGAGGAAACAACGGTTCAGCTCGTTGACCTCATTCGTAAGCACAAAAAGCTCGGCTCGCCGAAGATCGAGCTTCTGCGTGAGGTTGCACAGCTCAAGGGCTTCTATGTTCCTGCATTTTATGACGTTGAATATAATGAGGACGGCACTATTAAGAGTGTTACAAATAAAGAAACCGCACCCGAAAAAGCGGTCAAGGCGATAGTTGAGGATATGGACAAGGTCTACTATCCGGAAAGCTTTGTTGTTCCGTCAATTGAGGTCGTTCACGACAGAGTGACGGCGGAAATCTTCCGCGGCTGTATAAGAGGCTGCCGTTTTTGTCAGGCAGGATTTTTGTACAGGCCGATAAGAGAAAAGTCTCCCGAGGTTGTCGAGGAGCAGTGCAGAACGCTTTGCGAAAGCACAGGATATGACGAAATTTCACTTTGCTCATTGAGCACAAGCGACTATACAGGACTTCAGCCGTTGCTGACCTCTATGCTCAAATGGACGACCGAGGAAAATATAAACGTTGCGCTTCCATCGTTGAGAGTTGACAATTTCTCGGACGAGCTTATGGAAAAGCTGACTGAGGTTCGCCGAAGCAGTCTGACATTTGCTCCCGAGGCAGGAACTCAGCGTTTGCGCGACGCAATAAACAAGAACGTCACATATGCAGATGTTATGAAAACCGTAAACATGGCTTTCTCCGGCGGCTGGACTGCCGTCAAGCTTTATTTTATGATCGGTTTGCCGACCGAAACGCTTGATGACGTCGCAGGAATCGCACAGCTCGGTCAGCAGGTCGTTGATGAATTCTATCGCAACCCCGACAGACCGAAGGGCAAGGGCGTTCAGGTAAGCATAAGCGCATCGTCGTTCGTCCCGAAGCCGTTTACCCCGTTCCAGTGGGAGCCTCAGGACACCATGGAGCAGCTTGAAGAAAAGCAGAAGCATTTGTACGCAAGCGTTACGACGAAGAAAATCAGAATTTCAACCCACCTCACTCCGACAAGCTTCCTTGAGGGCGTGTTCGCAAGAGGCGACCGCCGACTTTCAAAGGTTTTGGAGCTTGCATGGAAAAAGGGCTGTAAATTCGATAGCTGGGACGATCATTTTGATTTCGATAAATGGATGGAAGCGTTTGACGAGGCAGGGCTTGATCCAAGCTTTTATGCAAACCGCCGCCGTGATTTTGATGAGATCCTCCCGTGGGATCACCTCGATTACGGCATAAGCAAAAAATTCCTGATGAATGAGAACAAAAAGGCGCATGAAAGCGTCACAACTCCGCATTGCAGAATCAAATGTGCAGGCTGCGGAGCAAACCGACTTAACGGAGGTAAGTGCGATGCGCGCAGTGAGGCTTAATTTTTCAAAAACAGGCAGGGCAATTTATATTTCCCATCTTGATATAAACCGAATGATGACACGCGCCGTCAGACGCGCGAAGCTCCCGATGTGGTACACCGAGGGTTTCAATCCTCACCCGTATTTGACTTTTGCACTGCCGCTTTCTCTCGGTCAGTCGAGCGACTGCGAATACATGGATATCCGCATTGAGGGCGATATAACGGACGAAGAAATAATGAACAGACTCAATGCCGTTCTTCCCGAGGGTGTGAAAATTCTTTCGGTCACTGCTCCCGTTTACGACGCAAAGGAAATTGAAAAGGCGCTCTATTTTGTTAAGCTTATTTTCAATGATGCTGAGACTGCGAAGAATTTTGCGAAGCAGGCGCAAACCATCGCCGAGGGCGATGAACTGCTTGCCGAAAAGAGGGGCAAAAAGGGTCACCGAAAGGTCATGAAGCAGATAAATCTGATAGATTTTATTTATGACCTGAAGTTTTCAACGGCTGACAATGTTGTTAATTTACAATGCGTTCTTGCCGCAGGAAACACCAATAACCTCAACCCTACCCTGCTCGTTGAAACGCTCGAAAAGCAGATAGGAGTTGAGCATGATATGGAATATATCGTCCGCAGAAAGCTGATCACAAATGATAACAAAACCTTTAAATAAAGGAGGAAGCCGAATGCTTCACTCGAAAGAGAAAAAGAAAAGCGAGCTTACATTCTCGATCATTCTGACAATACTGCTTATCGGCTTTGTCGGACTGATTTTCTATGTCAATCTCAGCTGCAATCCGAGCTATTATGATGCGGATATTTATGCCGATATTGACTTTGCAAAGCAGGTATGGAGGGCAAAGTCGCTTTTTCCGCAGAATTGGGTTTTCGGAAACCAGACCTATGTTGTTGCGACACCTGTTTTAGCCGCAGTTATCTACGGAGCTATAAACAATGCAGTTCTTGCAATGGGAATTGCCTCCTGTGTTATGACGGCGCTGATCATGCTGACATATGATTGGATGATGAGACCTGTTTTTTCTTACAACGAGAGGATGACGGGATTTTTGTTTATGGCAGGGCTTATCCTCATAAAGGATCATATTGCAACGGGAGTAAGAGGTGCTCAGCTGTTTTTCACAATGGCAAGCTACTATTCCTGCTATATCATTACCGCATTTATTGTTTACGGCTGTTACATAAGAATAAGACAAGAGAAGTTTTTAAGAAAGCATATTCCAATGCTCATAATCGCTGTGGCGCTCAGCTTTGCGACAGGAATACAAAGTCTCAGACAAATGGCGGTTATGGTTCTGCCGCTTGTTGCATGTGAGATCCTCGAAATAATAATTGATTCCGTCAGAAGAAAACGTTTGTCTTTTTCCCTTTCATCGGGATTTACTTTGGCAATTTTTATTTTCAATCTTCTCGGCATTTTTGTCATGAAGAGAATTCATATTGAACAGACCTCGATTTTCGGAGAAACAAAAATTTCTTTTCCGCATGGTGTGAAAGAGCTTATCAGTGAAGTTGTAACCTCACTCCTTAACGGTGTTATAAGTATTTTCCAGGGACCCGATAATCCCTATATGCTGAATCTGATACTGCCGTCAATTTCTCTTCTGATAATACTTGTCGCCTTTGTTATAAATTTGGTTAAACAAATTAAAGAAAAGAAAACGGAGAAATATGAATTAACGCTCAATTTAGCTTTGATATTGGGCTGTGCAAGCGTTTTTGCAATAAGCATACTTACTTCTCTGAATTCACGAAATGTTTATTATTTTATGATCTTTCCGTTGCTGGCACTGAGCATTGCCTCAATAGTAAAAGCATTTAAAAGGGTCGGATTTGCCGCCGAGTATGTTATTGCGGTTATGGTTCTGTCTATTCTTGTTTACAGAGGCGTCGGCACGGTGAACGAGATAAAGAAGGGGACAGACCGTGACAGTGAGGCTTATCAGATTGCCGATTATATAAAGGAAAACGGATATGATACCTTGTACTATCTTTCCGGATTTAACTGGAGATATTATCCGACGGGAGAGGATGTTATCGTTGCCTCGGGCGACAGCATTTATCCTATCAGAATGAAAAGCGTTTGCTTTTGGGAAGAAACTCCGATCCCCGAATATCTTCGAGTAAAGGATAATTATAAAACGCGCTCGGATGAAAAAAGTATTTATCTTTTTAATGAAAAGGATTTAAAAGAAGCAAAGGTCTATTGTGAAAAGCACGGAATTGAAATTCGCGAGGTTGCACAGATCGGCGAACGGTATCTCTGCAGGCTGTCGGTAAATCTTTTGGCATTTTCCGAGGAGAAGGGAAAATAATATGAGAAATAAAACAGAAAAAATCTTTTCAATTATTCTCACCGTTTTGCTTTTTGCTTTTGTCGGAATGGTTTTCTATGTCAATCTCAGCTGTAATCCCGAGTTCTATGACGGTGATATTTATAATGACATCAATTACGCAAAGGAAGCGTGGAAAGCGAGGTCCATCTTTCCGAAAGACTGGATCTTCGGAAATCAGACCTATGTTGTCGCAACCCCTGTTTTGGCGGCGCTTTTCTACGGATTGATCGGCAACGGCTTTACTGCTATGGCGATTGCCTCATGCATTATGACGGTGCTGATTTTGCTGACGTATGAATGGATGACAAGAACGCTGTTTTCTTATAACGAGCGCATGGCAGGCTTTCTGTTTATGATAGGCTTCCTGCTGCTCAAGGCTCATGTTGCAACAAGTCAGCAGGGAATACAGGCATTTTTTACAATGGCAAGCTATTATGCCTGCTACCTGATAAATGCTTTTATTGTTTATGGCTGTTATGTAAGAATACGACAGGGAAAATTTACCGCGAAGCATATTGTTATTGCGGTTATCGGTGTTGCACTCAGCTTCGGTACGGGCATGCAAAGCCTCAGGCAAACGGCGGTTATGGCATTGCCGCTCGTTGCATGTGAGATACTGCTGATAATAATTTATTCGGTCAAGGATAAAAAATTTGCAGTATCCTATTCAACGCTTTTTTCTGCAATCGTGTTTATTTCAAACATTGCGGGCTTGGTTGCGATGAAGTTTATTGAAATAAATCAGAATTCGATTTACGGAACAACGGCGCTGGTGAAGAGCTTTAAGGAATTCGGCAAAAAGCTGTTCTACAATATTGAATATGTTGCGCTGACATTTGGACTTGATGCGCTGGAACTCAGGATCAGATTGGCTGTTTCCGTGCTTTTTCTCGTTATCATTCTTATCGGGTTTATTCTCTGCGTCAAGGACTTCTTCAAAAATAAATGTACCGATCAGGGACGATTTGTTTTGGTTATGCTTCTGACGCTCGGTTGTGTCAGTGTCTTTGCCGCAGGTATTCTTACCGATGTAGTGAACCGTGCGCTCTATTTCTTTATGATTTATCCGCTTCTTGCGGTGTGTGTTTCGTATATAATTATTAAGAGCGAAAAAAAGCGGAATGCTTTTCTTTCAATTATCGCCGTGTTTGCGGCGGGAATGATCGTATTCCGAACGGTCGGTGCGGTCAGAGAAATCAAAAAGGGCAAGGACGAAAATTCGACTGCCCATCAGATCGCTAACTACATGCTCGACAACGGCTATGATACAATTTATTCAGTGTTTGGCCTTAGCGGAGTTATGGACGGCGCGGAGAATGTGGTTGTCGCCTCGGGAGATACGATCAATCTGGTTCAGTACAAACGTGTTGACCGCTCAAAGCCGATGAGACCCGTGGAATATCTTTGCGTCAAGGACGGATACAAGCGGTGGGACAATTCGAAAAGTCTTTATCTTTTAAGAGACTATGAACTGCCGTATGCAGAAAAATTTGCAGAGGAATTCGGAATAGAGATGACGGAAAAGGCGCAGTTCGGCGAAGGCTTGCATCTTTACAGAATGTCGGATAACCTTTGCGAGCGTATTGCCGAGAAGTACAATAGTGCACCGTGATGAAGAAAACAACAAGATGTTGTGCCAATTTATTTCTGCCGAAAATTTGGCAGAAAATTTCTCATAAAAAGTGAAAAAACACTTGAAATAAATCAATCAATATGTTAAGATATTAAAGCATTTGTGACCACCAAGGCGGTAGTATGCCGAGTTGGCGGGGTTTAATGCCCAACATTAAAGCGGACGGTCCTCTGTCGGTTTAACCGTTAAGAACGCCTGAAAATCTATGGGAGGTGTCTGTAATGGACGCACTTAAGTTAATCGCTCAGGACAGCCTCAAGGCTGACGTTTCTGAGGCAATCAAGGTAGGTAACACTATCAAAATCTGGGTTAAGATCCGTGAAGGCGAGAGAGAAAGACTCCAGGCTTTCGAGGGTACCGTAATTGCCATCAAGGGCAGCGGTGTTTCCCAGACCTTTACCGTTCGTCGAGTTTCTTACGGCGTTGGTGTTGAGAGGGTTTTCCCTGTTCATTCACCCAATGTTGATAAGATTGAGCTTATCAGAACAGGTAAGGTACGCAGAAGCAAGCTCTACTATCTGCGTGACAGAGTCGGTAAGGCTGCTAAGGTTAAGCAGAGCATCGGCTAATGTAATCTCGGATTACAAAAACGAGCTGAGGGGTATGGCGGTGGTTCCATGCCCTTTTGTTTTTTAAAATGTTCCATTATTAACCATATAAGGAGGTACTTCAATGTTATTAAGCAGACGTAATGTTCAGGAAGATTGGAATGAATACCTCAAAAACGGAATGACCCCCGAGCAGGCAAAAAAAGAACGTTCGCGCTGGATAAAGGTGTATGACCTTTTCGGCTCGGTTGCGACGGCGCTGGTGCTGATTTTTATTATATTCACCTTCGTTTGCCGCCCGACAAGCGTTATCGGAACCTCTATGGTGCCTACTCTTCAGGACGGGGACTGGCTGATGACAATGCCGAAGAGCGAATACAAATACGGCGATATCGTTATTATTACTCAGCCAAATGTTTTCAACGAACCGATTGTTAAAAGAATTATCGCAACCGAGGGACAGACGGTTGACATCAACTTCGTATCAGGTCAGGTTTTTGTTGACAGCACGGAGATAAACGAACCGTATATAAATGAACTTACAAAGCGTTCGGGCGACGTTACGTTTCCTCTTGTTGTTCCCGAGGGCAAGGTTTTTGTAATGGGTGACAACAGAATGCACTCAACCGACAGCAGAAGCAGTGACATCGGCTTTATCGACACGCGCTATATTCTCGGAAAAGCAACGGTCCGCATACTCCCGTTCGGCGATATGAATATCTATGAAAATTTTCAGCAGGGTGAGGAATAAGCCATGGATGAGAACAGCATGAATGAGAAAACGGAGGAAACCGACGTAAAAGAAAAGCCAAAGGGCTCTTTTCTTTATGAAACGGTGTCGGTTTTTGTGACAGCGCTTGTTTTGATCGCAATCATGTTCACCTTTGTTTTTCGATTTGTCGGAGTTGACGGCACATCAATGGTTCCCACGCTTGATAACAACGACTGGCTTGTTGTTTCTGCGATCAATCATGACATTGAGCAGGGCGATATCGTAATAAGCACCCAGCCGAATGCGTTTAATGAGCCTATAGTCAAACGAGTTATTGCCAAGGGCGGACAGACGGTGGATATCGACTTCAGCGCGGGCAAAGTTTATGTTGATGGAGTGGAGCTTGACGAGCCGTATATTGCCGAGCCGACCCACGCAATGGAGGGCAACACCTTTCCGATGGTCGTTCCCGAGGGCAAGCTTTTCCTCATGGGCGATAACAGAAACGATTCAACGGACAGCCGCTCGCCTTTGATCGGATGCGTTGACGAGCGGTATATTCTCGGCGTGGTCAAGTGCAGACTTATGCCGAATTTTAAAACGTTTAACTGAACAGAAAACTAAAACAATCGGCCGAATCGTTTGGTTCGGCCTTTTTTTCAAAGGAGGGTTTTTGATGGGTGATTTTCAGAAGCAGACGGTGCAATGGTTCCCCGGGCATATGGCAAAAACGAGAAGGCTTATCAAGGAAAGTCTTTCCCGAGTGGACTGCGTGACCGAAATCCTTGACGCACGAATCCCTCTTTCAAGCAGAAATCCCGAGATCGGAGAAATAACGGCAGGTAAGCCTAGAATAATTCTGCTCAACAAATGCGATATGGCGGACGAAAAGGTGACCGCACAGTGGATAAAATATTTTCGCTCCACGGGAGCGGAAGCAATGGCAGTTGACTGCCGCTCGGGCAGAGGTCTGAATGGCTACACTCAGCTTGTCCGCAAGGTTCTTGCCGATAAAATTCAGCAGAATAACGACCGCGGCATGGTCGGCAAGGCGCTCAGAGTTATGGTCGTCGGAATCCCGAACACGGGAAAATCCTCTTTTATCAACAAAATGGCAGGCAAGGTGCGCGCAAAGGTTGCCGACAGACCCGGTGTTACAACAAGCAACCAGTGGTTCTTCATCGGCAACGGTATTGAGCTTCTTGATACTCCCGGGGTTCTCTGGCCGAAATTTGACGATCCGATTGTCGGTGACAGGCTTGCGTTTATCGGCTCCGTCAAGGACGCCGTTTTAGATGTTGAAACCATGGCGGTCAGATTGATTGATGTTCTTCGTGAGGGCTATCCCGAACGCCTTAAGGATAGATACAAGCTTGATGATATTGCCGATATGCAGTCGTGGGAAATCCTTGAAGCAATCGGCAGAAAACGCGGCATGCTCATCAGCGGTGGCGAGATAAACACAGAACGGGCCTCCGTCATGCTTCTTGATGAGTATAGAGGAGGAAAGTTGGGACGAATTTCCATGGAGTTTCCTCCTGCTTGACGGATCTTTTTCCGCGAGACAGCCCAAAGCCTTCTTGACATATAACGATATGGTCTGCGAAGCCTTTGAACTGTCTCACGAAAAAATCTCTCGTCAAAGGTATAGGTATCTTTTTCCGCGATACGAATTTTATCCCTCTCGGCATATAAGGATATAGCCTTCAAGGAATAAAATCCGCCTAACGAAAAAATCTCTCGTCAAGGATAAAGGTGTCTTTTTCCGTTATACAGCACAAAGCTTTCTTGACATATAACGATATAGTCTGCGAAGCCTTTGAACTGTCTTACGAAAAAATCTCTCGTCAAAGGTATAGGTATCTTTTTCCGCGATACGAATTTTTTCCCTCTCGGCATATAAGGATATGGCTGTCGAGGAATAAAATCCGCCTAACGAAAAATTTTCTTGTCAGGGATAGCGACATTTATTTAAAATCAAGCATCTAAAATCTATTTCAAAGGAATGACCGCAATGAAAACGGAAGTAAAAATTGACTGGCTCAGATATGAAAATGAAGCAAAGGCGGACGGCTTTAACATCGTTTGCGGAATTGACGAGGCGGGCAGAGGTCCGCTCGCGGGACCCGTTTGCGCGGCGGCGGTCATTCTCCCCGAGGGATGTATAATTGAAGGTGTCAACGATTCAAAAAAGCTGACCGAGAAAAAGCGCGAGCAGCTTTTTGATGTTATAAAGGAAACCGCGCTTGCATATTCGATAGCAACGGCGGATGAAAAGGAAATTGATGAGATCAACATTCTTCAGGCAACCTATCTTGCGATGAATCGGGCTTTTCGTGGGCTGAGCATAAAGCCTGATATGGCTCTGGTTGACGGAAACCGTGACCCGAACCTCGGAATCCCGACAAGAACGATCGTTAAGGGCGATGCTAATTCGATGTCGATTGCCGCCGCATCTATTCTTGCCAAGGTGACAAGGGATCGCTTCATGTTTGAAATGGATAAAAAATATCCCGAGTATCAGTTTGCCAAGCACAAGGGCTACGGCACCAAGCTTCATTATGAAATGCTTGATAAATACGGCGCGTCGGAAATTCACCGAATGTCATTTTTGAGGAAGTATTATGAAAATAAATAAATCGGGAGTGTGGGGCGAGATCTACGCCGCCAGATATCTTCGCAACAACGGCTATAGAATTGTAACGGGCAATTTCCGCTCTCGTTTGGGCGAGATTGATCTTGTTGCGCAAAAAGGTTCGTATATGTGCTTCGTCGAGGTCAAAACGAGAGGCGAGGACAGCTGGTATGAGCCGAAAGAGGCGGTTGACTTCTCAAAGCAGAAAAAGCTGATTGCAACCTCCAAGATTTTTATGAAAGCATATCCGAATATTTATCAGCCTCGTTTTGATGTTTGCGAGGTTCTTCTTGATTCGGATTTCAAGCCGAAAAAAATCAATTATATTGAAAATGCATTTAACGAGAGCGCATAAATAATTCGTTTTTTATAGATTATCATTGAATTGTTATTCCGATTATGATACAATGAAAACAGAACTTACCAAAAGGAGAGGTAATATGTTTTATACCAGCACAAGAGACAAGAGCATAAAGGTTACTTCCTCACAGGCAATTTCTCACGGCATTTCTGCCGAGGGCGGATTGTTTGTTCCCGAGGAGATCCCTCATATAACAATGGACGATATCGTGCGTCTTGCAGACTGCGATTATATAGAAAGAGCTAAGCAGATTCTTTCGCTTTATCTTACCGATTTTACTGCTGAGGAAATTGATTCCTGCGTCAAGGGCGCTTACGGTGAGGGCAAGTTCTCAAGCGAGAAAATTGCTCCGCTTCACAGCCTTAAAAAGGACGTCGAAATCCTCGAGCTTTGGAAAGGCCCGACATGTGCCTTTAAGGATATGGCGCTCCAGCTTCTTCCGCATCTTCTTACGGTCGCTTCGGCAAAGAGTGAGCCTGACAAGCAGATAGTTATTCTTGTTGCAACCTCGGGCGATACGGGTAAGGCGGCTCTTGAGGGCTTCAAGGACGTTAAAAATACAAAAATACTTGTATTTTATCCCAATGACGGTGTTTCTCCGATGCAGAAGCTTCAGATGACGACTCAGGAGGGCTCAAATGTCGGTGTTTGCGCCATTGAAGGCAACTTCGACGATGCGCAGACGGGTGTTAAAAAGATTTTTACGGACAAGTCCGTTGCCGCAAGGCTTGCCGAGCAGGGCATGATGTTCTCTTCGGCAAACTCGATCAACTGGGGACGTCTTGTTCCGCAGATCGTTTATTATGTATCCGCTTATTGCGAGATGCTTAACAAGGGCGAAATTAAAGCGGGCGACGAGATCAACGTTGTTGTCCCGACGGGTAATTTCGGCAATATTCTTGCCGCTTACTATGCAAAGGAAATGGGTGTGCCAATCAAAAAGCTCATCTGTGCGTCCAACGCAAATAACGTTTTGACCGACTTCCTCAAGAGCGGAACATACAACCGCGTCAGAGATTTTTACACGACTGTTTCTCCGTCGATGGATATTCTTATTTCCTCAAACCTTGAAAGACTTCTTTTCCTCCTCTCAGGCATGGACGATGCTATCGTAAGAGAATGGATGGGCGAGCTTTCGTCAAAGGGCTCATACAAGGTAAGCGACGATGTTTTCGCAAAGCTCACGGAGCTGTTTGACGCAGGCTGCTGTGACGATAACGGCACCAAGGCTTGCATTGCAAAGGAATTCAAGGAGCACAAGTATCTCTGCGATACACATACGGCAGTCGCGGTTTCGGTTTATGAGGAATATGCCGAAAAAACAGGCGATACAACTCCGACGGTTATCGCTTCTACTGCTAATCCGTTCAAGTTCAGCAAGGCTGTTCTCGATGCCGTTCATCCTGGCATGACCGAGAATCTTGACGAATTCGAGATGGTGACAGCTCTCCATGATGTAACGGGAGAGGTTTGTCCTCCGCAGCTTGCGAACCTTAAGGGCAAGGAGCCGAGATTTACCGGCTGCTGCAAGAAAGAGGATATGGAGCAGATCGTATTCGATATGCTGAAATAAAATATATACCACGGGCATCCTAACACAGCGCAACATAACTCCCAAAAATAAGAAAAATCGCACAAATCCTGTTATTAAACAGCTTCACGAAGCTGTTTGAAAATAAATTTGAGAAGGTGTTTCTTATGAAAAAGTATGTTCTCAGTCTGGTTTCCTTTATCGTAGCTTTTTCGGTAATTTTCTGCAACGTTTTTGTAACGGGCGCTTCAAATGCGGTCGGCGACATTAACGGCGACGGCAAGGTTAATTCATCTGACGCCTTGATCGTACTCAGATATTGTGTCGGAATGTCCACGGGTGTTAAGGACATGAAGCCCGCAGACATCAATCATGACGGAAAAATCAACACGAACGACGCGTTGATCATTCTCCGTATCTGCGTTGGACTTGATGATCCGAAAAATTATACTACAACAACAAAAACAACTACCACAAAGCCGATTCAGTTTACCCCTGCGAATGTCAAGGAGGTTTCTCCGTCATCGGTTCATACCTATGCAGGAAAGATCCAGCGCGCATGGAAGATATCTTCTAAAACCGCAAGCGTTGAAATTCATAAGGTTTCGTATGGTTCAAAGATTACTCAGACCTTTGTAAAAAGTCAAAACACGGCAATGGATGTTTCATCAAAAAAGGTTACATATCAGCCGATTTGTGACATTGCACTCGTAACATGCGCTCCGACGACCTTGAAATATGCAGTGACCTCCTCGGTGCTCGGCAAAACGACTGCAAGGCAGGAGGACATATCCAAAAAGGTCGGCGCTCTTGTTGCAATTAACGGCGAGGCTACCGGTGCGGTGAACAACATGGCAATCAGAAACGGCGCGGTGTTCCAACCCAACGGAATTGAAGGCTTCTATATGCGCCTGTTCAAGGACGGCAAATGTGACTTCGCCCAGATGACAAAGCAGAATCAGAATCAGTTTGTTTCCTCGGGTGTTTATAATACCGTCAGATATCAGTATGCGCTGATAGATAACGGAAAGAAAGTAAACAACAACGAATCTTATTATCGCAACAGAACGATTATTGCGCAGATCAGCGCAACAAAGTATATTCTTGCAGTTTCAGAGTTTATGCCGCTGAATTCAATAGCGGATCTGCTTCTGAAATACGGCGCAAAAAATGCCGTAGTTATCAACGGCGGTAATTGCTCGTTTATGTATGTTCGCGGCATTGGCAATGTCACAGGCACCAAGGCGACACAGCTCAAGGACCTCAACAAGGTCAATATTGTTGAAACAGAGTTTCTTGCAAATAACGGTATGCTCGGACTGAACAGCGCAGGCAAGCCGAAGCTCGGCGCTCCGTGCAGTGACGAGATCAGCTCGATTTACGTTAAATAAAACGGTGCACGGTTTAAACTAAAGAAAACTGTCACATTAAGCCTGTTGAATACAGCCTTGATGTGACAGTCCCTTTTAAAGAAGCTTTACTTGCTTACGTCGCTGCTCGGCTCAAAGGTTGCGCAGATCGTTTCCGCACAGGTGCAGGCGCTTGACGGGCCTACTTCAATTTCGCCCGCTACGCACTTGCAGCCCTCTTCGTTGTAGATGCAGTTGCAGGCGTGGCACTTGATATCCTTGATTTCGTGCTTCATTGCAAATTACCCCTTTTTTAGATTTGTGAAACGCTTCACAGCTATATTATTTGTCCGTTTTATGTTTTTATTCCTTTTTTGCGAGGTGAAGAAATGTCATTATTTGCTATTGCCGATACGCACCTTTCGTTCGGTGCCGATAAGCCGATGAATGTTTTCAGCGGTTGGCAGGATTTTGAAAAAAGACTTGAAAAAAATTGGAATTCGATCGTTACCGAAAGAGACACCGTTGTTATTGCAGGCGATATCTCATGGAGCATGAAAATGGAGGAAACTCTTGAGGATTTCCGCTACCTCGACAGGCTGAACGGTACAAAAATTATTATGAAGGGCAACCACGATTATTGGTGGTCAACAAAAAGCAAGACCGAAAAGTTTCTGAAAGAAAACGGAATCGAAAGCATCAAGATTTTGTTCAATAATGCATATAAGGTCGGCGATGCTGCTGTCTGCGGCACTCGGGGATGGTTCTTTGACTGCTCGAAAGACGAGGATCAGAAGGTGCTTGCCCGTGAGGTCGGCAGACTTAGGATGAGCATTGCCGAAGCGAAAAAGCTCGGCGGCGAGGTCATCGCATTTCTTCATTATCCGCCGATCAGTCTGACCGAGACCTGCCATGAAATTTATGACACACTGGTTGAGGAACAGATCAAGACCTGCTATTACGGACACCTTCACGGCAACTCCGTAAACTGGGCATTCAGAGGAGAGAGCGACGGAGTGAAATTTGACCTCATCTCCGCCGACTATCTTGAATTTTGTCCCAAATTGATAAAAAAATTCTGACCGCTTTTTGCAGCGGTCAGTTTTTTGTTTTGGTTAAATAAATAAAGCCATAATTCATATCTGATATGAATTATGGCTTTAATACTTTATATTTTTTCGCTGAATCGAAGGCTTATTTTGCGTCCTTCGTTGCGGGATCAAACCAGTCGATAGAATAGTTCTCGGTTGCGTCGTAGTTGAACTCAAGCGGAACAGTTCCGAGATCGGCAAGTGTGCCTACTCCTGTAAGCTCGGTTGTTACAACAACATTTCTTGAAAGACGAAGCTCTGTAATCTGGTCGCTGTCCTTCTTGAGCACAGCTTTAATCGTTCCCTCGCCGTACTGAGCGCTGTATGATTTAACGGTAACAACGCTGTTTACAACGTCAAAGTGAGAAAGAATTTCCTTGTCATCCATGATGTTGTAAAGCTTTCCGTAGATGCTGTCCTTCTGATTCGGGTCCTTCTCGGGATAAATTTTGATGACGATTATGTAGGTTGCGCCTGTACCGTCATCCTTGTTCTCGGTAACATAAGCCGAACGGATGTCAGCATTGGTAAGCACGGGTGCTTTATCGGAACCGAAGGTCGGGAAAATGTCCTTTGTGCTCTCGCCGTAAGCTGTTTCATTGGAGAAGCTCTCCTTTGTGATAGCCTTTGAAACGGTTTTGAAAGCTGCTTTGACATATTCGTTTTCACACTTATCTTTCTGCTCGCCGCTCATGCTTGCGCCCTGGCTGATGCTGTAGCTGATACCGGGGTTGTTTTTCTTCGTGTTCGCAACAGCGGCGTTGAATCTCGAAAGAATTTCTTCTGTAGTTGTAGGGATGGGTGACTTGTAATCGTATGTTTCTTCCTCTTCACCGCAAGCGCACAGGGAAAGAACCATGAGCAATGCAAGCAAGAGTGACGAAAATCTTACAATTTTTTTATTCACAATGCCAACTCCTTTTGAGCAATAATAATTCACTGCTTAATTATACCATAAAAAAACATAAAATCCAATAGTTTTAAGCAAAATATTTGGGAAAAGTGATTGAACTCTGTCAAATTCCCTGCTCGTCAAATGTAAATACAGTTTCAAGAGCAATTTTAAGACCAAGCTCAAGCGTCTTGGGGTCAAGGTTGTCCTCAGTGTCAAGACGTGTATGGTAATATCTTGCGGGGGAGGGATCCATAGCGGTGAACGATGCGGCGGGGATGCCTGCCTGAGAAGCCGCGGCGGCATCGGTTGAGCCAAGCTCGATAGCCTTGATCGGAACGTCACAGCCGACATTCTTTGCGGCGTCCTGAAGGAGCTTTGCAACGCGCTTGTCGTTCTTGACCATGCCCGTCATGTCCTTGTCATATATAGCCATGAATTCATGCTCGCGGATAGTGTCAAAAGCAACGAAGATAGTTTCTACATCTGCCTCGTCCTTGAACTCCTGCGCATGAGCCTTCATGTAAGCCTTTGTACCTCTGAGGCCTGCCTCTTCGCCGCCTACCATGGCTGCAACAACCTCGGTGTTCTCAAAGCGAATGTTGTTTGCCTCAAGGAATTTTACAACTGCCGCAGAAACAAAACAGCCTGTGAGGTCGTCGTTTGCACCCATAACGGGACGGTTATAGTTTGAGAAGAAAATTGCGGCGATAAGAACAGGAACCGTTACATAGGTAATAACCGCAAGGATTTTCATAACAAGATTGTCGCCTGTCCAGACGATGCCCTGAGCATTTGAAACGATTGCATAAATGCTTCCGCCGATGCCGAGGAGAATTGCGATTACAGCGGTGAGAATGATCGTCAGAACAACATTGTGACCGCCGTGGTAAGTGTAGGTCCATTCAAAAGCGGAATCGGTGTGACCTGCAATAATGATGCGCTTTTTTGTTTCGCCCGAAGCCTTGCGAACGCCGATAACGTTGCCTGAGGTTTTCTTCGGGAAGAAGATGTCAAGCACGGGCTTGTAAAAAATGAACTCGGCGAGAACGAAGAAAAGCGTCAAAGCCGAAGCCGCAAGAGAAACAACGGGGAATCCGAGGGTAAACATAACGGTTGAAAGAAGCAGGAGGATTGCTCCGATCGGAACCCATGCCATAAATGCCTTGTCAGAGCATCTGTACTCTTCTCTTGTTACGCTGTCGCAGGAGGACTCAAGCTCCGACTTCATGTGAAGCTGTGCGTTTTTCTCAGCCTCACTGCCGACGGGACGCGGGCCGAAATCTTTACAGACTTTTTTGATGTTTTTGATTGCGTAGTTTGTGTAGAGACGAACTTCCGAGTCGTATCTTGCTACGCTTTCCGATGCCTTCATTGGAAATCTTTCCTTTCAAATTAAAAATTATTTTATAAAGTCTTGTTGACAATGACTCAATAAACGAATAGAATAATAATATAAGTAAACAAGGATGTGAATATTTTTGAATAAAAAAATTACGCCGCGCGTGATTCGGCTGATAGTTATACAGTCGATCATTCTTATCGTTGCCGTCACGGTTGTCGGTGCGGCAATAAATGTGCATAACGAATATAAAAAAACGGGATTGAAAACATCTTTACCAACTGAGATTACCACAATTTCGGAGGCGAGCACAACGAACAATTCCGCAGAAATGTCCAAAAAGGATGAAAACACGACCGCCGAAAAGCAGACGACCGTCAGCGAAGCAAAGACGGAAAAGAAAACGAACGTAATCAGTGATTATAAGTATTCTTATGCGGGCTTCAAGCCTCAGATAATCAATATCACCGCGAATTCTTCACTTTCAACGATTCTTCTTAACGGCACCCATGTTTTGCCCGAGGAATATGAGCCGACGCTTGCCGAAGCCGTCAAGGGCTCGGGTAAGTATCTTGATTATCGCGTTGCGCCGTATTATCAGGCAATGTACGATAAAGCGCTGGAGGACGGAATTGAACTTACCCCTGTTTCGGGCTACCGCTCATATGACCTCCAAACTGAGCTTTTCGAGGATCAGATCCAGCTTGAGATTGACAATAACGGACTTGACAGGACTAAAGCAACAATTGCCGCCGCGACTGAAGTAATGATCCCGGGCGGAAGCGAACATAATGCAGGTCTTGCAATGGATATCTGTTCACTTTACGAGAGCTTCGAGGATACCGATGAATACGCATGGCTTAGCGAAAATGCCGCCGATTTCGGTTTTATCCTCAGATATCCGAAGGATGCACATTCAAGAGGTATAACAAAGGTTATCTATGAGCCGTGGCATTATCGCTATGTCGGTGTTGAGACTGCCAAGGATATCAAGGCAAAGGGAGTAACTCTCGAAGAGTATCTGGGAATATATTAAGTTCTGTTGCTTCCCTCGTTGACGCCCTCACGGCGAAGAACCTGATGGATAGTCATAAAGAAAATTTTAATATCAAATTTAAGGCTTTGCTTTTCGACATATTCCTTGTCAAGCAGAGCCTTGTTTTCTATAGAAATATTGTCTCTGCCGTTTACCTGCGCCCAACCCGTGATTCCCGGACGGACGCTGTATACGTTATAATTTTTGCGAAGCTCTCTGATCTCCGTTTCCTCGGGAATCAGCGGCCTCGGACCGATGAGGCTCATGGAGCCTGTGAGAATGTTGAAAAGCTGCGGAAGCTCGTCAATGCTTGTTGCGCGAAGGATTTTGCCGAATTTTGTGATTTTGGAGTTTGCGTCCTCAAGGTCGTTGCTTGCAACGTTTTCCGTTCCGCGTTTCATCGTGCGGAATTTATAAATTTCAAACAGCTCGTTGTCCTTTCCGACACGTTTTTGGCGGAAAAGAACAGGTCTGCCGTCAGAAATCAGAATTCCGACAGAAATAATCAAAAATAACGGCGAAAGAATTATCAATGCAAAAAGGCTGATTAAGAAATCAAAGACCCTTTTCATAATTTACCTCCTTTACAACCCTGCGCTTGGAACGCTTCGGCTTCCTCACTCAGATTTTATTCCACAAAATATAATCGTCAATCAAAACGGCTCTCACAGGCGCACCGTCTATTGCCCCCATCTTTATCGGCAGAGCAATAAGGTAGTAGTCACCCGGTTCAACCTCGGAAAGGTCAAGATTTTCGAGTATCGCGACTCCGTTTTGCAGAAAAGCCTTGTGCGGCTTGATCTGATTGCCCGATTTGCCGACCGAATCGGCATCCGTACCGATAAGGCAAATGCCCGTATCGACCGCCTCATATGCGGCGCTTTCCATGAAGAACGACTGCGCGTCACCCTTAATGAGCAGACGGGAGCATCTTTTAGGGAAATAGCGGTTGACATATTCGCCCGTTATAACCCCCGGCGGGACCTCAATAACCGTGCACTGACCGATATACTTGTTTAAATCAGCATCCTCAATCGTCTCTCCTCCGTCAAGGAAATGACAGGGAGCGTCGGCATGTGTCGCCGTATGAACGCAGGCATAAACTGCCGAAAGGTTACATTCGTCACCCTTTTCGATTGAGCGGACAGTGTCAAGACGTGTTTCGGGGTCGCCCGGATATTCGATTGTCGTCAAAAGCGGTTTTGAAATGTCGATTATATTCATTTTAACATCCCTTTAAGGCAATGCCGCACAATTGTGGTGCACGGGTATCGCCTGAAAAATTTTATTTATTTTCAAGTGATGCCTGCTTAAGATATGCGTTGATGAAGCCGTCAAGCTCGCCGTCCATAACGGCATTGATGTTTCCGACCTCGTAGCCTGTTCTGTGATCCTTAACGAGAGTGTAGGGCATGAAAACGTATGAGCGGATCTGGCTGCCCCAGCCGATTTCCTTCTGCTCGCCCTTGATGTCCTCGATCTTGTCAAGGTGCTCTCTCTCTTTGATTTCAAGAAGCTTTGACTTGAGCATTCTCATCGCAACCTCACGGTTCTGATGCTGGCTTCTTTCAACCTGGCAGGAAACAACGATATTTGTTGGGATGTGGATAAGGCGAACGGCAGATGAGGTCTTGTTGACCTTCTGTCCGCCTGCGCCCGACGCCCTGTAAACCTCCATGCGGATATCCTCGGGGTTAATTTCAACCTCGATTGTATCGTCGATTTCGGGCATAACCTCAAGAGAAGCGAACGATGTGTGGCGGCGTCCCGATGAATCGAACGGAGAAACACGGACAAGACGGTGAACTCCCGCCTCGCTCTTCATGTAGCCGTAAGCGTTTTCGCCCTCAATGCAGAGAACGGCAGATTTGAGACCTGCTTCGTCGCCGTCAAGGAAGTCGAGCATGCTGACCTTGAAGCCGTGCTGCTCACCCCAACGGGTATACATTCTGACAAGCATCTGGTTCCAGTCCTGAGCCTCTGTTCCGCCTGCGCCGGCGTGGAAGGTGAGAATGGCATTCTTGCTGTCATACTCGCCCGAAAGCAGTGTGCTGAGCGTCTGAGCGTCAAGCTCCTTGATGAAAGCGTCAACGCTGTGCTGACACTCCTCAAGCATGTCAAGATCCTCTTCCTCATCGGAGAGCTCGATCATTGTCAGATCGTCCTCGTATGTTGCTTTAAGATTTTCATATTTCTGAATTTTGTTTTTAAGCGATGCAATTTTCTGAAGAACGACCTGCGTTCCTGCAACGTCGTCCCAAAATCCGTTTTCGGCTGTCTTTGCTTCAAGCTCGGCAACGGTCTTTTTCATTTCCTCCAGACCGAGTGCTTCGCCCAGCTCCTTAAGCTTATCCTCATATTCAAGCAAATGCAGTCTTAATTCTTCAAATTGTACCATTAGATTACCTCACAATACTATTGCGCATAATTTTACTAATAGATTATATCGTAAAAATGCCCGTATGTAAAGAAAGATTTAAATAATATTTCCCAAAAAATTCAAAAAAATGCTACAATATGCTTGACTGTTGTGTTATAATAATACCGTTAATAAATAATCGGGAGAAAAAAATGAATTATACAGGTAAAATTTGTGACGGATGCAGAGAACCGCTTCAGGACGGCGAGGATATCGTCGTTTGCCCGATATGCGGAACGCCTCAGCACCGAAGCTGTTACGAAAAGAACCATAAATGCGTCAACGAGTATCTCCATGATTCAGGCTTTACATGGACGGATCCCGACGAGGGACGCAAAAAGAAAGTGACTGAGCAGGTCGATACGCAGGCTTTTCAGGAAAGCGATAAATCTGCCGAACAGCAGTCTCCGTTTGAGCCTGCAACGCCCAAGAATATGGAGAATATCTTTATGCGGGGCGTGCTTTATGACCCGAAGGACGATATGGGCAAGGTACGCGTCAGCGAAGCCGCCGATTATATTCAGAATTCCGCTCCGAGATATATTCAAAAATTCATGAAGCAAAAGAAGAGCGGAAAGAAGCTTACATGGAACTGGGCGGCATTCTTCTTCTCATCTTATTGGTATTTTTACAGAAAGTTATACAAGGTCGGATCGGTCTTTCTTGCAATTTCCGTTGTCCTGTCGCTTGTCCATTTTCCGTGGGAGCAGAGATTGATTGATCAGACTGAGCCGTACATCAGTCAGGCGAATGAGATTCTGACAGACAAGAGCAGCTTGAGTTCGCTTACGGAAGAGGAGCAGGAAGAGCTGAAAACAATTTCGCAGGAAATGCTTAAGATTACGGAGAATGTAAACTATTTTCTCTTTTTCCTCTCGTTTGCCATCAGGTTGCTTATCCCGAGAATTCTTGCGGCGCTTCTGGCAAACTATTTGTTAAAGCGCAGAATGCTGCGTGTTGTCAATCTTGCCCACAGCGCTACGGATGATCCCGAGCTTGTAAGGTATACAATTATGCGTAACGGCGGAGTTTCGATTATTATGCCGATAATCGCAATCATGGTAGATAATTATCTTCCGAGTCTGCTGTTGAACATTGCATATAAAATAAATTTCTGATTTCAGGAGGACTTTTTATGAAAATTAAGAAAGCTATAATCCCTGCCGCAGGTCTCGGAACGAGAGTTCTGCCTGCCTCAAAGGCTGTTCCAAAGGAGATGCTCAACATTGTTGACAAGCCTGCGATACAGTACATCGTTGAGGAAGCCGCAGCGGCAGGTATTGAGGATATCCTCATAATCACAAACAGAGGCAAGGGTGTTATTGAGGATCATTTCGATCACAGCTACGAGCTTGAGGATAAGCTCGCAAAGAACCCGAGCAAAAAGAAGCTCTATGAGGACGTTCTCCACTGCTCAAACATTGCTAACGTTTATTTCCTTCGCCAGAAGGAGACAAAGGGTCTCGGCCATGCTATCATGTGTGCAAAGAGCTTTGTTGGCAACGAGCCGTTCGCAATTCTCTACGGTGACGATGTTATCATCAACAACGAATACCCCGTAACCAAGCAGCTTTGCGATGTTTTTGAAGCAACGGGCAAGGGCGTTGTCGGCGTTAAAGAGGTTCCGAGAAAAGACGTGCCGAAGTATTGCTCGCTTGATGTTACACACCATGAGGACAACCCGAAGGTTATGGACGTTCACAACATCATCGAGAAACCGACCGACGAGCAGATCATGTCCTGCTATTCGATTCTCGGCCGTGTTGTTGCTCCGCCGCAGGTATTTGATTACCTTGCAGAGGATCTTGCAAGAACTCCCGAGGGAGAGGAGCTTTATTTCACGGATACACTTACCCGTCTCGGCAAGGAGGGCGATCTTCTTGCGCTTGACTTTGACGGAATCAGATATGATATGGGCAACAAGCTCGGTATCATGAAGGCTAACTGTGAGGTTGCTCTCGCACATGATGAGATAGGCGAGGATTTCAAGGCATACATCAAGGATCTTGCCGCAAAGCTTTGATAAACAGAACATAATAAAATTAAGGCGTTCACTCTCGGCTGAGGGCGAACGCCTTTTTATAGATTATAATGTAATGCCTGCCTCTTTCAGTGAGTTTGCAACCTGAACATCGGGGCGCAGATAGCTGAGATAATAGTCGCGGTTGCACCGCTTCATTTCATAAACTGCATCGGAATCGTTAAAAAGTTTCTCAACATGTGCCATACATTCGTCAATACTTTCAAAATCAAGATAATTTTTTCCGATTTCAAAGTCTCCCGTCACTTCATAGCAAAAGGTTTCATTTATAATTGCACGGGAGGCGGCAACATATTCGCCTGTTTTCCATCCGATCGAGCCATGCAGACCCGTACTGCCGATGCAGATATCGGAGGATTTTACGGCTTCAAGATACGCTTCTTTTTTTGTGAATTCTTCCGAAAGAATAAGCTCGGGACAAAGCTCCCTTGCAAGCTCGCCGTCATAAATTCCCGTCACCGAATTGTTCGGATATTCTTCTCTCAGAGCCTTTACAATTTCAATTCGCATTGAATTGATCTCATCAATATTTTTTGAGGTGGTTTGCCTGTTGCTCCAAAGACGGGTCATGAACAAAATTTTTTGTTCTCTGTTTTTGTTCGGAACGGCTTCAAAGCGGTCATAAGTGAAATATTTCAGCGGCTTTCTGCCGCGGAAAAAATTGACGGCTTCAAGCAGTCGCTTTTGTGGATTGTGATTGAAATAATTGTTTTCATCGCAGGTTGCAAGGTAGTTAAAGCCCCACCTGTAAATTTTATCAATCTGATTCGGGAAAAGCTCATGGTTCAGCTTATCGGAAAAACTGCGTTTGAAATAAAAATCGCAGGCTTCAATATATTTCTCAATTTCGGCAGGGTCACGGAAATTATAGCCGTCCGCCATGTCATAAGCAAGGCGCTTGCCGTCAACCAATGCCTCCATAATGCTCGCGGAGGGCATTTTGATATCTGTATTTATTTTCAGCCGAAGCTTGCCCTGCTTTTCGAGTAAAATAAATCCCGTCAGCACAGAGCACAAATGCGGCGTCCTTGCGGGAATATTTATTTCAACATCAACCATTTGCACCGCCTCCTGTCAATCAGCGTTCACTCAAGGATAGTATAACATAATTATTGACGCAATTCAATAAAGGGATTATGAGGCAACTCATATCAATTGCGCGGTACGTTGCTCCATTATGAGGGAAACAGATATATTTTTGTGTGATTTTAATGTTAAAACATGGGCAAAATAGGGCAGAGACAGTTTTTGTCAACCCCAAATTGAAAATTAGGCCATAATTTGTTCGAATTTCCACTGGTGTTTGTACCCACGCAAACGAGCAAATGTACTGTAATGTTGTGTCGGCGGCTGTCACCGCCTTCGCCTCGCTGCGCTCGTTGCCCACGTCGGCGAAAACAGTCCACAGGACTGTTTTCTTCCGCAAAGCGTTGCTTTGCTCCCTCCTTGTTCGAATCCCCATTGTTGAAAAAAATAAAAACCACCCGTCAAACGGGTGGCTTTTATTTTTTGGCAGCGGAATAGGGATTCGAACCCCAACAAACAGAGTCAGAGTCTGTCGTGCTACCGTTACACAATTCCGCTAAAGAACGTCTGCTATTATACATCAGCAAAATGCTTTTGTCAATATGTTTTGCCGAAAAAAATAAAAAATTCTCAGCAGTGCTCATTTGCCTCGTATATATTGAAAAAATGTCTTGTTTTTGCTATAATTCAGTAAAAGCAACTGTCGGTTGACAGATTATACAGTCGGGTTTCTTGCCTGCAACCGTAAAAAAGGGTATGCTTTTAGCAAGAAAAGGAGGGATCGTCATGATCTTGGCAGATAAAATAATCTCACTTCGCAAAAAAGCGGGATGGTCACAAGAGGAGCTTGCTCAGCAGCTCGGCATTACACGTCAGTCTGTTTCAAAGTGGGAGGGCGCGCAATCCGTGCCCGATATGGATAAAATTTTACAGATGAGCCGCTTGTTCGGTGTTTCAACGGACTTCCTTTTAAAGGATGAAATAGAAGCCGAAGAAAAAATCGGCATAAGCGAGGATTCGCCGCTGATAAAGGTTACAATGAAAGAGGCTTCGGACTATATCGAGCTTCGCAGAAATGCCGCACCGAAAATGGCTTTCGCAACCTTTCTTTGTGTCATTTCTCCCGTGGTGCTGATTTTGCTTGCAGGCTTGAGCGGGGTGGCAAAGCTCGGTCTTTCGGAAAACCTTGCGGCGGGCATCGGGCTTTGTGTACTTCTGGTAATCGTTGCCGTTGCTGTTGCAATCTTTCTTTCCTGCGCATCGCGTTCAAAAGATTACCGCTTCCTTGAAAATGAAGCATTTGAAACCGAGTACGGAGTTTCGGGTATGGTAAACGAAAAGAAAAAGGCTTTCGGCGACAAATATTCGCGTTTGGTTACGGTCGGAACGGTGTTTTGCATACTTTCCGTTTTGCCGCTTTTCATTGCTTTTTGTTTTAATGTATCGGATATTTTTTATATCATCGGTGTTTGCCTTCTTTTAATTATTGCCGGCATCGGAGTGTATTTTTTCGTCCTCGGCGGAGTTCGTCAGTCCTCTTTTAACAAGCTGTTGGAGGAAGAGGACTATACCCGTGACAGAAAATCAAGCGGTAAAATTAAAAGTGCCGTGACCGTTTGCTACTGGTTGATCATTACGGCGATTTTCCTTGTATTCACCTATGGCCCGAGAGGAAACGCTCAGGCAAAAAGCGGCTGGATAATCTGGGCGGTCGCAGGCGTGATTTACGGCGGACTTGCAGTCCTGATGAATTCCGTTATCGGCAAGAAGAAATAATAATTTTCCGAAAAGAGGAAAATCAATGAGCAATATAATTGAAATAAAAAATCTGAAAAAATCCTTCGGCGATGTCAAGGCCGTTCAGGATATTTCGTTCCACGTTGAGCAGGGCGAGCTGTTCGCTTTTCTCGGTGTAAACGGAGCGGGCAAAAGCACAACTATCTCAATAATCTGCGGTCAGCTTTCAAAGGACGGCGGAAGCGTGGAGATCTGCGGAAAGAGCGTTGACAGCTCAATCGATGAAATCAAAAGAAACATCGGCGTTGTGTTTCAAGGCTCCGTGCTCGATCAAAAGCTGTCTGTCAGCGACAATCTTCGAAGCCGTGCCGCGCTCTACGGAATAAAGGGCGCCGAATTCAAAAAGCGTCAAGCCGAGCTTGCGAAAATGCTGGATTTTGAAGATATTCTTAACAGAACGGTCGGTAAGCTTTCGGGCGGACAGCGGCGCAGAATTGATGTTGCGCGTGCGCTTCTGCACAAACCGAAGCTGTTGATCCTTGATGAGCCGACGACGGGTCTTGATCCTCAGACAAGAAAAATGCTCGGCAGTGTTGTAGACGGGCTGAGAAAAGATGAGGGCATGACGGTTCTGCTTACCACCCATTACATGGAGGAAGCGGCGGACGCGGACTATGTTGTTATTCTCGACAGCGGAGAAATTGTCGCCGAGGGAACGCCGCTTGATTTAAAAAATAAATACACCGGCGATTTTATTACCTTATACAAGGCTGACGAAAATGAAGTTAAAAAGCTTGGATTGCCGTATGAGATTATCAAAGACGCGGTTCGTATTGCCGTTTCCGACACAGCGGCGGCAACAAAGCTGATCGTTGAAAATCCAGAGCTTTTTACGGATTATGAGGTTATTAAAGGAAAAATGGACGATGTTTTCCTTTCGGTGACAGGAAAAAAGCTGACGGGAGGTGAGGAAAAATGACGGGACTCGGCAATTTGATCAGACGAAATATCCGATTGTTTTTCAAGGACAGGGGTATGTTCTTTTCCTCGCTGATTACACCGATAATTTTGCTTGTTCTCTATATAACCTTTCTTGCAAAGGTTTACCGCGACAGCTTCGCTTCGGCTCTGCCGCAGGGAATCGCGGTTGACGATACGCTTCTCAATGCGGTTGTTGCGGGTCAGCTTATTTCATCATTGCTTGCGGTCAGCTGTGTGACGGTTGCTTTTTGCTCAAATCTTTTGATGATAAACGATAAGGTCAGCGGAGCAATTCACGATCTGACGGTTTCGCCCGTGCGCCGCTCGGCGCTGGCGCTCGGATATTTTATTTCCTCGGCGGCTTCGACGCTGATAATCAGCTTTTCCGCTCTCGCTGTCGGATTGATCTATGTTTACACTCAGGGCCGGTACATGTCGCTCGGCGATGTGCTGTATCTTATTCTTGACGTTTTTCTGCTGACGCTGTTCGGCACTGCGCTTTCGTCGTGCGTCAATTTTGCACTCACGACCAATGGTCAGGCTTCGGCGGTCGGTACGATCGTCAGCGCTGGCTACGGCTTCCTCTGCGGTGCATACATGCCTATCTCGCAGTTTGGCGGCGGGCTTCAAAAGGTTCTTATGTTCCTCCCGGGCACATACGGAACGAGCCTTATCCGCAACCATGCAATGGCGGGCGCTTTCCGCGAGATGGAGAGTGTCGGATTTCCGCATGAGGCGACGGAGAGCATAAAAAAAGCCGTTGATTGCAGTCTGACTTTCTTTGAAAATGAAGTTTCGGTTTTGGCAATGTACCTTGTGCTCGGCGGTACAACGGCGGTGTTGATAATAGCTTACATTTTGCTTAACAAAATATTTGCAGGGAGGTCAAAATGAGTAAATACGAACCGCTTTGGAATTATGCCAAAGAGCAGGACAATGATTTTACGCTGACCTACGAGCAGGTTGAAAAAATTCTCGGATTTCCGATAGATCATTCCTTCCTGACATTCAAAAATGAACTGACGAATTACGGTTGGCAGGTCGGGAAAATCTCGATGAAAAACAAAAACGTTAAATTTATAAAAATATAAAGCTTGCCCATTCTTAATTAAAAAAGGATGGGCAGATTTTTTGCGAATAATTGAAAAATACATTGATTTAATCAGCAGTTTGTTTTATTATTATTTTAAAGCCAAAAAGAATGGAGATTTGATTATGGATAAATACGCAAGATTCAGATATCAACCGTGTATACCGATGGGCGCAGACGGCAGAAAGCTGACGGGCTCACCCGAGCATACCGCACTTTCAAGAAAAGCCGCAGGTGAGGGTATGGTTCTGCTCAAGAACGATGATAACTCATTGCCGCTTAAAAAAGACGAAAAGGTTGCGCTTTTCGGCAAGGCGACAATCGAATACATAAAGGGCGGCGGAGGAAGCGGTGACGTTTTCTGCGCCTACACCCACAATATTTACGACGGCTTTGCTCAGAAAGAGAAAGAGGGCAAAATCAGTGTTTATATGCCGACTGTTGATTTCTATAAGGAATACGTAAAGAAAGAAAGCAGGAAGATCCCTACCCGTGCCGAAATCGAAAAGACTTGGGATATAGTCAATGCAATGGATTTCTGTCAGAAAAAGGATGACATTGTCTATGACACCTTTGCAAGCATGCACGTTGTCGAAGCGGAAGCTCCCGATGAGCTTATAAGCGCTGCGGCAGAAAATGCAGACACAGCAATAATCACGCTCAGCCGTTTCTCCGCCGAAGGCGTCGACCGTCGTGCCATCAGCGGCGACTACTATCTTTCCGATGCAGAAAAGAGCCTTATTGACCGAGTTTCGGCGGCATTCAAAAAAACAATAGTTGTTCTTAACTCGGGCGGAGTGGTTGACTGTGAGCACTTCGCCGAGAACGACAAGGTTCAGGGCATTCTCTGCGGCTGGCAGGGCGGCATGGAGGGCGGTATGGCGGTTGCCGATATTCTTTGCGGTGACGTCAATCCGTCGGGCAAGCTCGGCGACACAATTCCGAAATCATACGACTGTTATGAGAACGGAAAGATGTTCCAAACGGGTTATGAGCACCTTGACTATGAGGACGATATTTATGTCGGCTATCGCTATTTTGAAACAATTCCGGGAGCGGCAGAAAAAGTTCGCTACCCGTTCGGCTTTGGCCTTTCTTATACGGACTTTGAGATGAGCGGCGCTTTTTGCGGCGAGAGCGAAGGCAAAATTGTTGCCGTTGTTACGGTTAAGAATATCGGCAAAGTCTCCGGCAAAGAGGTTGTGCAGCTTTATTACAGCGCGCCTCAAGGAAAGCTCGGAAAGCCGTCAAAGGAGCTTGCGGCATTTGCAAAAACAAAGCTTCTTGCTCCGGGGGAGAGCCAAACTGTGGCACTGAGCTTTGATATAAATGACATGGCAAGCTTTGACGATCTCGGAAAAATCCAAAAATCCGCATTTGTTCTTGAAAAGGGAACATATAAATTCAGCCTCGGAAATTCCGTCAGAAACACGAGACTGCTCGACTACGAATTTACGGCAGACGAGGATATTATCATTAAGCAGTCGAAGTCACTTCTTAAACCGTTTAAGCTTGAAAAAAGACTCCTTGCGGACGGAAGCTATGAGAAACTTCCTCAGAGCGAGCAAAGCTATGATTCGGGTAAAAATAACTTAGCCGATGCAAAGGCTCCCGACGAAGAGGTTATGTTTGATTATGTCGGTGAAAAAATCAGTCTTGACGATTTTATCAGACAGTTCACCGTTGATGAGCTTATAGACTTTGTCGGCGGACATCAGAATCAGCCCGGCGTTTGCAATACAGGAGCCTTCGGCGGTTTGAAACGGCTCGATATTCCTCCGATTCCTACAGCCGACGGTCCCGCAGGTGTTCGTCTCAACGCCAAAACAGGAGCACCTACAACGGCGTGGCCGTGTGCAACGCTTCTTGCCTGCACCTGGAATACCGAGCTTATCGAGGAGGTCGGTTCGGCGGGCGGTGCCGAGCTGAGAGAGAACAATCTCGGCGTTTGGCTTGCTCCTGCAATGAATATTCATCGCAATCCGCTTTGCGGCCGTAACTTTGAGTATTTTTCCGAGGATCCGCTTCTTGCCGGAAAATGCTGTGCGGCAGACGTAAGGGGAATTCAATCAAGAAAGGTCGCAGCTTCGGTCAAGCACTTCGCTTGCAATAACAGAGAGTCAAACCGGTTTGAATGTGATTCGAGAGTTTCCGAGCGTGCGCTGAGAGAAATCTATCTCCGTGGCTTTGAAATATGCGTTAAGGAAGCCGACCCATGGACTGTTATGTCCTCATATAATATTATCAACGGCTGTCATACATCAACAAGCTATGAGCTTTTGACCGAGATTCTCAAAGGCGAATGGGGCTTCAAGGGCATGGTTACGACCGACTGGGGCGTTCACAGCCATCATTCCGACGAGATTCTTGCGGGCAACGACCTCAAGATGGGTGAGGGCGAACCGAATGAGCTTAAAGAGGCATACGAAAACGGCAAAATAACAAGAGCAGACCTTGAAGCCTGCGTCAGAAGGATTCTCGTGATGACAATAAATGTTGCCGAATAATCTGTTATAAATACGAAAATGTTTATGAATATTTTACCTGAGCAAAACAATTCTGTTTTTTTGAAATTTCCTATTGTAATTTCACCGAAATATATGTATAATGGTACGGTAAATTGAATGCGGACGAAAAAACAATGTATTTTGTTGCGTCTGCGGTAAATCCGTGCGCATTCGGCACACGGTGGAGGAGTTAGGAACATGCTTGGTAAATATGTTCGTATCAAGGTGACTCATCCGATCCACTCTTACAGCAATGAACAGGGCTTTACTTATGAGCTGAACTACGGCGAGGTAGAGGGAGCAAAGCAGTTCAACGCGTCCGTTAAAGGCGCATTTATAATGGGCATCAATCATCCCGTGCGAAGCTTTGACGGAAGAGTAGTTGGTATCGTCAGATATGACGGCAGTAATGAAACAGATTGGGTTGTAGCGCCGAAAAGTACAAGATTCATCAACATTGACATCGCAAACGGCATTGATTTTGCTGTCAAGAACAGAAAACACACGCTGGAGTGCCTCTATGAGCGTTCCTGCGGAGCCGTTGTTTACAGAGACATCGGCGGAATGATTCGTTTCCTGCTTATCAAGAACAGGCGAAGCGCTCACTGGGGCTTCCCCAAGGGTCACGTTGAGCAGGGCGAGAACGATCATCAGACGGCTTACCGTGAGGTGCTTGAAGAAACGGGAATAAGGATAAATATTCATCCCGATTTTATCACGAAAAGCCAGTACACTATCCAGGGTAAGGTCGAGAAAAATGTCAATATTTTTCTTGCTTCAACTCAGGATACCCAGACGATTATCCAAAAGGAAGAAATTGAAGATTATATTTGGCTCGGATATGAGAAGGCTCTTAATAAGCTTCGCTTTGAGAATGACAGAACTATTCTTGCCAAGGCATATAATTATCTTCGGAACAAAAAAATCATAACGGAGTAAAAAGATGACAGACCAATTGATTCAGTCCATCGTAACCTTTTTCCAGGATAAAATTCCAAACGAGCTTACGGTTTTTATTATTTCCGTGCTTCCTGTTCTTGAACTGAGGGGCGGCCTTATTGCCGCAAAGCTTTTGGATATGAATATTATCAGAGCATTTATTGTTTGCTATTTGGGCAACATGCTCCCGATTCCCTTTATACTTCTTTTCCTCAGAAAGATATTTGATTGGATGAGGAAGTCGAAAAGGCTCGGCAAAATTGTCGGTAAGCTTGAGCATAAGGCGGAAAAGCATCGCAAAACGATTGATAAATACGGCGCGTGGGGTCTGCTGGTGCTCGTCGCGATTCCGTTGCCCGGAACAGGCGGATGGACGGGCGCGCTTGTTGCCGAGATCATGGACATCAAATTTAAAAAGGCTTTGCCGATAATTGCTCTCGGCGTGCTTATAGCGGGATTTATTGTCGGAGCGCTGTTTTACGGCTTGCTCGGAAATGTAATTTAAATCAAATAACGGCAATGCGGACAGGAAATCAACCTGTCCGTTTTTTGTTTTGCAAAAATAAATTTGAATTTTTCGTGAAAAATATCATTTTTCACTTTACATAACCGCCGTTTTAAAGTAAAATATAAACGATATATTAGAGCAGTGGGGGTATTCAGAATGTATAAAAGAATTCTGCTGAAGCTCAGCGGCGAGGTTCTTGCAGGTGAGCAGGGTCACGGCATTGATTTTGACATGGTGACCAATGTTTGTACATACGTTAAAAAGGTTGCCAATATGGGTGTTCAGATAGGACTTGTTGTCGGCGGCGGTAACTTCTGGCGCGGAAGAAGCAGCGGCACGATGAACCGCACAAGAGCAGACAACATGGGCATGCTTGCAACGGTTATGAATTCGCTTGCTCTTTGCGAGGCTCTCGAGCAGCTCGGTGTTAAGGCGAGAGTTATGTCGGCGGTAGGTATGCAGCCGATTGCGGAGCAGTATGTTGCCCGCGATGCGGTCGCTCATCTCAATGACGGCGAGGTCGTTATCTTCGGATGCGGCACAGGCTGCCCGTTCTTCTCAACCGATACAACGGCGGCGCTCAGAGCGGCTGAGATCGAAGCCGATGTTATCTTCAAGGCAACGAATGTTGACGGCGTTTTCGATAAGGACCCGAACAAGTTCAGCGACGCGGTCAAGTACGATACGCTCACTCATTCCGAGGTTCTTGCAAAGGGTCTCAAGGTAATGGACAGCACTGCGGCTTCGCTTTGCAGGGATAATTCAATTGCAATTCTCGTTTTCAATCTTGAAGATCCAGAGAATATCATCAGAGCCGTTAAGGGCGAAAATATAGGCACACTAGTTAAAGAATAAAAATATAAATCAAGTAAGGAGAATTTTCATGAAAGAAGTTTACAGCAATACCAGAGAGAAAATGACAAAGACGGTTTCCGTTCTCGGCAAGGACTATGCCGCAATCAGAGCAGGCCGTGCAAACCCCGGCGTACTCGACAAGGTTCTTGTTGACTACTACGGAGTTCCGACACCTATCAATCAGATGGCTGCAATTTCAGTCTCCGAGGCTCGTATCCTTGTTATTCAGCCGTGGGATAAGTCCACACTTACTCCGATCTATAAGGCGATTCAGGCCTCCGATATCGGCATCAATCCGCAGAACGACGGCACTGTTATCCGCTTGACCTTCCCTCAGCTTACCGAGGACAGACGTAAGGAGCTTGTTAAGGACATCAAGAAGATGGCAGAGGATTCAAAGGTTGCTATCCGTTCTATCCGCCGCGATGCTATCGACAAGATCAAGAAGATGCAGAAGGCATCCGAAATCACCGAGGACGACCTCAAGAACGGCGAAGACGAGCTTCAGAAGATCACCGATGAATTTATCAAGGAGATCGACGCCGCCGCTTCAACAAAAGAAAAGGAAGTTATGTCAATATAAATTGCGTACGCTTTGATTACTTTACAGGCAGGCTTTCACGGTCTGCCTGTTATCAATAAAGGGGCTTTGCGATGAATCCTTTGATTTCGATAATTGTGCCTGTTTATAATCAGGAAAAATATCTTTCAAGGTGTTTGGACAGTATATTAAATCAGACATATACAAATTTTGAGGTTGTGTGTGTAGATGATCACAGCACAGATTCTTCGGCGGAGATTATCGGCAAGTACATTTCTGAGGATTCGCGAATATTTTACTGTAAAAATACGGGCAAGGGTGTTTCTGCCGCAAGAAATTACGGCATTGAAAAGGCGAAAGGCGAGTATATAGGCTTCGTCGATTCCGATGACTTTATTCAGCCGCAGATGTATGAATTTATGATGAAGGCTGTTGCCGAAAATAATTGTGAAATGGTTGCCTGCGGATATGAACGTGTTGACGAAGAAAATTACAGGTCTTTCGAATACCGTGCCCGTGAGTGCAAAACCTCCGAGTTCGTTGACATGTATAATTTTGAGAAAATCATAAAAAACGAAATGATTCTTTCAAGCGCATGCACGAAGCTCATTGAAAAAAATTTTTTGATAAAATATGGCAGATTCGGCAATTATACGGTCGGCGAGGACACGGTCTTTTGCGCAGGACTTTGGGCGAATTCGTCAAAAGCAGTTTTGGTCGATTTGCCGCTGTACGGATATTTTAATAATCAGCACAGTGTTCTTCACAAAAAAATTGACAAGAATAAAATTGACCTAATGCATGCCCGTCTGGCGGCGTACAAAATATACCGCGGTTACGACCGCAAAACAGCCGCATGCTTTCTTTTCAGGAACGTTGCCCGAATGGAAAGATGCATCAGGGACAGAGAGCTGACCGAACAAAGCAGTTATGCGCAGATGAATAGAGTCTTTATTAAATCTGTGCCGCATTTTTTGTGCATAAAGGGTCTGAGCTTCAAAGAAAAAATGTTTTATATCTTAAACTTTACTTCAAATTATTTAAAGTTTAAATTTAAAAAATAATCAGTTAAAGGACTTGATTGTTCTATGGAAGAAAGAAAAGTTCCGTCACATATCGGCATAATCATGGACGGCAACGGCCGTTGGGCAAAGCAGCGAGGCTTGCCGCGCTCCGAGGGTCATAAAGCAGGCGCAAAGGTATTTAAGCAAATTTGCGATTATGCAGGAGAAATCGGTATACAGAGTATAACCTTTTATGCCTTCTCAACCGAGAATTGGAAGCGTCCGCCCGAGGAGGTTTCGTCTCTCATGGATCTTTTTCGTGAATACATGCACGAGGCCGAGGACAGAAAAGCCGAAAATCTTCAAAAGGGCATGAGAATGCACTTTATCGGACATCGCGAGGGCATCCCTGAGGATCTTCTCAATCTTTTCGATACCTCCGAGGAGGAATCGCGCGACGCCGAGAAATACGACGTCAATATCGCCATCAATTACGGCGGCAGACTTGAAATCGTCGATGCCGTCAAGCAGCTCGGCGAAAAAATCAAATCAGGCGAGCTTGACCCTGCCGACATCACCGAGGACGATATTTCCTCACACCTCTATACCGCAGGACAGAGTGATCCCGATCTTATTATTCGTCCCAGCGGCGAATACCGCCTCTCGAATTTCCTCACCTGGCAGTCGGCATATTCCGAGCTTTGGTTCTCCGACATTCTTTGGCCGGACTTCACTCCTGCCGATCTCGATAAGGCGATAGACGACTATAATAAGCGCAACCGTCGTTTCGGCGGCGTTTGAGTTTGTATAAAATCGCCCACAGCACTTTTTTGCTCGGTGCAGTAACTTATTTGAAAGGATAAACCACATGAAAACCAGAATTATTTCGGGAGTTTCATATTCCCTCATCATTATCGCCGTGATGTTTTTCATGAACACGGCGGCGCTGCCGATACTCATGGCGTTCATCTGCGGCGTTGCCGTTTATGAGCTTAACCATGTTGCGAAGGTCAAGCTTCCGCTTGCTATTCCGTCAATCATCGTCGGCGCATATATTCCCATTGAAATCAGATATCATTTTCTTGAAAAAATTCACGTTACGCCGTTCGCGGCTCTTGCCGTATACATCATCGCCATGCTCATCATGATGGTGAAGTGGCACGGTGAGGTCAAGTTTGAGCAGGTCGCAATCTCCGTTCTTTGTTCAATCGCCGTTCCCGAATCGCTCGGCTGTTGGGTCAGAATCAATGACCTTCAGTTTGCCGACGAAAGATACACTCAGGCGAACGTGGTTTATCTCATATTGTTTACGGTTTTCTGTGCATGGCTTACCGATATGTTCGCCTATTTCACGGGCGTATTCTTCGGCAAGCATAAGATGACCCCCGTTGTCAGCCCGAAAAAGACCTGGGAGGGTGCAATCGGCGGAGTTGTACTGACGGCGGCGCTGAATGTCGGCTTGTACTTTGTTTTTGCAAAGAAATTTTTTCCGGACGGAAGCTTCTTCCTTTGGGATTGGTGGGCGGTCGTTCCGATTTCGCTTGTACTTTCCGTTATCAGCATATTCGGCGACCTTTCCGCCTCGGTTATCAAGAGAAACTACGGCGTGAAAGACTACGGCAAGCTGATTCCCGGTCACGGCGGAATTATGGACAGATTCGACAGTACGCTGTTTGTTTTTCCGATCATGTACGGAATACTCAGCATAATCGAGACATTTTAAAAATAAAATTTAAGGTGATACTATGAGTAAAACCGTTGCCGTTCTCGGCTCAACAGGTTCAATCGGAACTCAGGCTCTTGAGGTTATCGAAATGCAGGGCTATGAGGTCAAGGCTTTGACGGCAAGCGTCAGCGTTGACACGATTGAAAAGCAAATCAGAAAATTCAAGCCCGAGCTTGCCGCAATGGTGGACGAAAAAGCGGCGGCTGAGCTTAAAATAAGAGTTGCCGACACCCCGACCAAGGTGCTTTCGGGAATGGAGGGTGTTTGCGAATGTGCGGCATGCGGAGCGGACTATGTGCTCAACAGCATTGTCGGCATGGCAGGACTTGAGCCGACGATAGCTGCGATAAATGCAGGCAGTGAGCTTGCGCTCGCTAACAAGGAAACGCTTGTTGCGGGCGGTCAGCTCGTTATGGGTCTTGCAAAAGAAAAGGGCATCAGTATTCTTCCCGTTGACAGCGAGCACTCGGCGATTTTTCAGTCGATGCAGGGCTGCCGTGATAAAAAGGAAATTAAAAAGCTCATTCTTACCGCTTCGGGCGGTCCGTTCTTCGGCAAAAAGCGCAGTGAGCTTGTTGATGTTACGGTCAAAGAGGCGCTCAATCACCCTAATTGGAGCATGGGCGCAAAAATTACGATTGATTCCGCTTCAATGATGAACAAGGGTCTTGAGCTTATCGAAGCTGTTTGGCTTTTCTCGATGGATCCCAAGGATATCGACATCGTTGTTCACCGTCAGAGCGTTATTCATTCGCTTGTTGAGTTCTGCGATAATTCCGTTATCGCTCAGCTCGGCGTTCCCGATATGCGAATACCGATTCAGTATGCGCTGACTTATCCGAACAGGATCCCGTCGCCCGTCAAGGAGCTTTCGCTGACGGATTACGGCACACTTACTTTTGATAAGCCGGATTACGAAACATTTGGCTTGATAAATGTATGCCGAAAGGCAATTAACGACGGCGGACTTTTCCCTGCCTGTGCAAATGCGGCAAATGAGGAAGCGAATCTCGCGTTCAGACAGGGCAAAATCAAATTTTTGCAGATTGAGGAACTGGTCAGAGAGACCGTTGAGAACGCTCAGCGTTTTGATACATATAAGCTCGGCGACGTTTTGGATATGTACAACTGGGCGAGGGGTTATGTGAAAGAAAAAATAATGGGCTGAACACTGAAAAAATCAGCCGCTCCTTATGGTAAGGGTAGCGAAGTGTCGACACGGTAGTGAATGACAGTCCGGTGGACTGTCAGAGCCGTGGCGTGACCGAGCCGCAGCGAGACGGGGGACCGCTTGCGGTGGAAGGGATAAGAAATTATCACTTTTATTTAGACGCTAAAACAATGTGCTTTGATTCGGAGCAGTTACGGTATCAGACCCAAGAAAGAGGCGATTAAAATAGGCTTTTTATCTGCATTGGCGAGCAAATGGACAATTCTGCTTGCGATAATATTCTTCGGCATAATAATCATGGTGCACGAGGCAGGACACTTCACCTTTGCGAAAATTTTCGGCGTAAAGGTCAATGAGTTTTCTCTCGGAATGGGTCCCACCTTGCTGAAAAAGAAAAAGGGTGAGACTCAGTATTCATGGCGTTTACTTCCTATCGGCGGCTTTGTCAGCATGGAGGGCGAGGACGAGGACAGCACGGATGAGCGAGCGTTCAACAACAAGCCCTGCTGGCAGAGAATAATTATCGTTGTCGCAGGTGCGATGGTAAATATTATTCTCGGTCTGATTATAATTGCGATAATGCTTGGTGTTTCCGATAATCTTTCGGGCACAAATTATGTCAATTTCTTCAATGACAACGGCAAGCAGGTCGCGGAGTATAACGGACTAAAGGCTAAAGACAGAATAATTAAAATCGACGGCAAAAGAGTTTATTATTACACCGATGTGCCCTATCTTCTCAGCCGTGACGAGGGCTCGACCGCAGATCTGCTTGTTGAGCGTGATGGCAAAAGGGTTGAGATAAACGATGTTGAGATGCCCTATTCAAAGATAGTTATGGTCGGCGTTGACAAGACCGCAGGCACGGTTTTCAAGGACACCTTCAAGGAGTCCGTCAGCATTTTCAGAATGGTTTGGCTGAGCCTCTTTGACCTTGTTACGGGCAAGTATTCCGTTAAGGACGTTTCGGGCCCCGTCGGAGTTGTGGACTATGTTTCCGATGCGGCGCAGGAGTCGGTCAAGACGGCTGACTACACGGGACTTCTCAGCATAATGGCTCTTATTACAATAAATATCGGCGTGTTCAATCTTCTGCCGATTCCCGCTCTTGACGGCGGACGTCTTTTCTTCCTGCTCATCGAGCTTGTCAGAAGAAAGCCGATAAAGCAGAGATACGAGGCACTCGTGCATGCTATCGGTATGGTCATTCTCCTGCTCTTCATGGCGGCAATCACGTTTAAGGATATTTATTCGCTGATTGTGAAATAATTCTTTACACTGACATCTTTAATCACAAATTCATTTTATCTGCTGTCATTTTTCAGCCTTCCCCTTGAGGGGAAGGTGGGCGGCGGATTGCGCCGCTCGGATGAGGTGGCGGATTTTTCAACTCATTATTTATTGAAATCAGACTTAACTTTTCCACCTCATCACCGTCTTACGACGGAGCTTCCCCTCAAGGGGAAGCCTTGGTCAATTCTTTCGACAAATAAAAGGTTAATTGACAATATTGCCATTGTGGGGTGCCGCAAAGCGGCGGAGGGGATAAAGAAAAGCGAGAAAACATTTTAACCGAACCGAGGTATTAAAATGGAACGAAGAAAAACAAAAAAAATAAAAATCGGCAAAACATATATCGGCGGTGACGCACCGATAACGGTGCAGTCAATGCTCAACAAGCCCGCTCACGATATCGAAGCGAGCGTTAAGCAGGCGGTCGAGCTTGAAAAAGCAGGCTGTCAGATCATCCGCGGTGCAATTCCCGATATGGACGCAGTGAAGCTCATTCCTGCTCTCAAGGAAGCAGTTAGTGTTCCAATCGTTGCAGATATTCATTTCGACTATCGCCTTGCGATCGAAGCCGTTGCGGCGGGAGTTGACAAGGTGCGTATAAACCCGGGCAACATCGGCTCGGACGACAGAGTTAAGAAGGTTGTCGAAGCATGTCGTTCGAGGAATATTCCTATTCGTATCGGCGTAAACTCGGGCTCGGTCGAAAAGGAAATTCTTGCAAAATACGGCGCGCCAACTCCCGAAGCTATGGCGGAAAGCGCAATGTACCATGCCTCGTTGCTTGAAAAATTCGATTTTGACGACATTGTAATTTCGATCAAATCGTCGAATGTCGGCAATATGATAAAGGCATATGAAACCGTTGCCGAAAGATGCGATTATCCGCTTCATCTCGGTGTTACCGAGGCAGGCACGGAGCGCATGGGTCTTATTAAATCGAGCGCAGGCATCGGAAGTCTGCTCATGCACGGAATAGGCGATACGATTCGTGTTTCGCTGACCGCTGACCCCGTTAAGGAGGTCTACGCAGGACTTGATATTCTCAAGGCTCTTGACCTGAGAACCGATTGTGTTCAGATCGTTTCATGCCCGACCTGTGGCAGAACCAAGATTGACCTTATCAAGGTCGCAGGTGAGGTCGAGAATGCACTCAGAGATTGCCGCAAGCCGCTCAAGGTGGCTGTAATGGGCTGCGTCGTCAACGGACCCGGTGAGGCAAAGGAAGCCGATATCGGCATTGCAGGCGGCGACGGCTGTGCAGTCCTCATCAAAAAGGGCGAAATTATCAGAAAGATCAAAGAAGAAGATATTGTCAGCGAGCTGCTGGCTGAAATAGATAAGATGTAATAATTTGGGAGTGTAATTTTGAAAGAAGTCAGTTTTCTCAGCCTTTTCGGCGAGTACATAGATCAGGGTGTCGCGGCTTATTTTGATTCCGCAACGGTTGAAAGCATTGAGGCGAGCCTTTCTGAACGCAGTGTCAGCATGTTCGTCAGCTTCCCTGTGCCCATTGACTCGGCGGTGATCAAAAAGGCGAGGGCGGAGCTTATCCGTGTGATGAATCTGCATCGACTTGACCTCGGAATTCATTTTCCGCCCGAGACCTTTGATATAAACTACATGACGAGCTTCGTCAAGGAAATTTACGAGCATTTCCCTGCGTCGAGAACCATTCTTGAGGGCGCGACCTACAGCCTTAACGGAGATAAGCTGACCGTTGAGCTTGCGGCAAACGGAAAGGATATGCTTGTCAATCTCGGCTGTGATAAATTCATTCGTCAGACTATCGACCGCCGATTTGAGAGACTGATCACCGTTGAATTTATAAGCAACAATTCAACTCAGGACGACATCAAGGCGCTCGAGGAGCTTCAGAAAAAGGAGAACCAAAAGGTCGCCGTTGCTCCGCCGATGGCTAATCCCGTTGCCGCTTCAAAGGCTCCTGTTCAGAAGAAGCCGAAAGAAAAAACATACGACGATCTGCCAATCTCAATTACGAATGCGAAGCCGCTTTTCGGCACGCTTGTTAAGGGCAAGCCGAAGCCGATCAAGGAGTGCCTGCCCGAGGACGGCGAGGTTGTCGTTTGGGGCGACGTGTTCTCTCTTGAAACGAGAGAGTCCAAGGACGGCCGCTACAGCATAATCAATTTCAATATAACCGACTACACCTCGTCCTATCCAGTTAAAGTGTTCGGAGAGAGGAAAAAGTGCGAGGATCTTGTGGCAAACCTCAAGGACGGAAAGACCGTGCTTGTCCGCGGCGCAATAAATATGGACACCTACATGCACACCTATCTCATCAACGCGAGGGCTGTCACGGAGATTGAAAAAATCGAGAAGCAGGATAACGCTCCCGAAAAGCGAGTGGAGCTTCACCTGCATACAAATATGTCGGCAATGGACGGTATGACGAGCGCAAAGGAGCTTGTCAGCCGTGCGATAGCATGGGGTCACAAGGCAATTGCAATTACCGACCACGGCGTTGTTCAGGCTTTCCCCGAGGCTTGCAACACTGCCGCAAAAGCAGGAATAAAAATTATTTACGGCATGGAGGGCTACCTTGTTGACGATGACGAATTCTATGATGATTACGGCTTCGGTGTTGACGATGAGATTCCTGCAGAATATATTGAAAAAGTCCGTGCCGAAAAAACCTACCATATAATTATAATCGCAAAAAATACGCAGGGACTTAAAAATCTCTATAAGCTTATTACGGATTCAAATCTTAAATTTTTCAAGCGCAGACCGAGAATTCCCCGTCATAGGCTCATGCAGCTTCGCGAGGGACTTATTATCGGAAGCGCCTGCGAAGCGGGCGAGCTTTACCGTGCGCTTGTCGATCAAAAGAGCGACGAGGACGTTCTCAGAATCGCTTCTTTCTATGACTATCTTGAAATTCAGCCGAACGGCAACAACGCTTTCATGCTTCGCAGTCAGGACGAGCGTTATGAGCGCTTCAAGACGGTTGAGGATCTTGAAAATGTTGACAGACAGATAATTCACATAGCGGACAAGCTCGGCAAAATGGTTGTTGCCACCTGCGACGTCCATTTCATTGATCCCGGCAACGCTGTTTTCCGTGAGATTCTCATGACCTCAATGGGCTTCTCCGACGCGTCTCAGCAAGCACCGCTCTATTTCAGAACAACGGATGAAATGCTTGCAGAGTTTGCTTATCTCGGCGAGGAGACGGCGAAAGAGGTCGTTATCACAAATCCGAATAAAATTGCCGACCTTTGCGAAAGCGGCATGACACCGTTCCCGAGAGGAACGTTCCCGCCGAGCCTTGAGGGCGCAGACGAGGATCTTACCCGTATATGTTGGGAGAGAACGAAAAAGGACTACGGCGACCCCGTACCCGAGAATGTTGCAAAGCGGCTTGAAAAAGAGCTGAAATCAATTATTTCTAACGGATTCGGCGTTCTTTACATGATCGCACAAAAGCTTGTTCAGAACTCTGAGGAGCACGGCTACTATGTTGGCTCGAGAGGATCCGTCGGCTCGTCGTTTGTTGCCCATGCGGCTGGTATTTCGGAGGTTAATCCTCTGCCGCCGCACTATGTATGTAAAAAATGTAAGCATTCGGAATTTTTCATGGACGGTACCGTTGGTTCAGGCTATGACCTGCCGCCGAAGGATTGTCCGAACTGCGGAATTCCGATGCACCGCGACGGTCACGATATCCCGTTTGAAACATTCCTTGGTTTCAAGGGTGACAAACAGCCCGATATTGACCTTAACTTCAGCGGTGAATATCAGTTCTATGCTCACCGATACACAGAGGAGCTTTTCGGAATCGACCACACCTTTAAGGCAGGTACGATCGGCACCATCGCCGACAAAACGGCTTACGGCTTCGTTAAAAAATGGCTTGAGGTCAAGGGAATAACCGTCAACCGTGCCGAGGAGGACAGACTGACAAAGGGCTGTACGGGAGTTAAGAGAACGACGGGTCAGCACCCCGGAGGAATGGTTGTTGTTCCTGCAAGCAATGACGCAGAGGACTTCACACCGATCCAGCACCCTGCGGACGATGTTTCCGGCGGACTGAGAACAACTCACTTTGATTTCCATTCGCTTCACGATACGATCCTTAAGCTCGATAACCTCGGACATGATGTTCCGACGCTTTACCGACACCTTGAGGATTCAACAGGCATCAATGTTTTTGACGTTGATATCTGCGACCCGAAGCTTTATGAGCTTTTGACGTCTCCCGAGCCGCTCGGCGTAACAGCGGAGGAAATAGACTGTGAGACGGGAACGCTTTCCCTGCCCGAGCTTGGAACTCCGTTTGTACGCGGAATGCTTTTGGAGGCTAAGCCGAAGAATTTCTCCGACATGCTCCAGATCTCGGGACTTTCTCACGGTACGGACGTTTGGCTCGGCAACGCACAGGAGCTTATCAAAAGCGGCACATGTACGATTTCCGACGTTATCGGAACCCGTGATAATATCATGGTTTATCTTATGCATAAGGGACTGGAGCCCGATATGGCATTTAAAATCATGGAGATCGTCCGTAAGGGTAATGCGACAAAGCTTTTGACGGAAGCCCATATCAAGGCGATGAAGGAGCATAATGTTCCCGACTGGTACATTGATTCCTGTATGAAGATCAAATACATGTTCCCGAAGGCTCATGCCGCGGCATACGTCAGCGCCGCAATGCGCCTTGCTTGGTATAAGATATATAAGCCGACGGAATATTACGCGACATATATGACGGTTCGCGGCGAGGATCTTGATACCGTTGCGATCATGGAGGGCAGGGGAGCTGTAAAACAGCTCATGAATTCAATCGTAAACAAGGGTCATGACGCTACGGCAAAGGAAGAAAACATGTATGTTGCCATGCAGGTCGTTAATGAAATGATGGCGCGAGGAGTTGAATTCCTGCCGATTGACCTTTACAAATCGCATGCCACGATCTACAGGATCGAGGACGGCAAGATCAGACTTCCGTTCATGTCAATGTCAGGCACGGGTGAATCTGCGGCGGTATCTCTTATGAAAGCGAGAGACGACGGTGAGGGAGAATACATGTCCCGTGACGATCTTCAGCAGAGAGCGGGAATCAGTAAGTCGGTCATGGAAACCCTCGATGCATGCGGCGCGCTTGAGGGCTTACCGCAGAGCACGCAGATGAGCTTTTTCGGATTTTAATAATTTAGGAGGAAATATAATGATAGATTTATACAAGGTTTGGGAAAATAAAACGGTCATGCCCGTTGTAACCGTTGAGCATGGCTCGGGCAGAGTGCTTATGCTCGGATACATGAACAAGGAGGCCTTTGCCTACACGCTCAAAACACGCAGGGCTTATTACTATGACACCGAAACCGAAAAGGTTTTTAAGTTCGGCGAGGAAAACGGAAATTCGCAGAGATTGATGTCGCTTGATATCGACTGCTACGGCGGTGCTCTGCTTATGGTTGTTCAGCAGAAGGGTCATGTTTGCCATGTAAACGGCAAACACAATACATGCTTTTGCACCAACATTTATAAGAGAAAGAAAGGTGATTTCTCCAAGCGAAGAAAGTTCGGCAAGGTGGAGATAGACAAGAATTTCGATTTTTCAAAGGAAGATTATTCCGACGAGTACGAATAAAGATTGACAAAATGTGCGTTTTGTCGTATTATGGGAAAGCGCAAAGAAAATGAATTATAAAAAGGGTGTTAAGATGAAAGAGTATATCAGCCGTATCAGAGCAAACTGCAAGACATGGGAGCTTGTTTTCTGGTGGGTATTCAGGGCATTGATGATCTATGCCTTTATCGCAGGATTTTTTAGAAAGCCGTTTGATATTTCCGACCCGCTTCAGGTCGGTGCAAACTTTATTGCAATGTTCGCTTGGGAAATTTTTATGCTGTTCCCTAAAAAGTGCTTCGTCAGATATATGCCGTCCTTGATACAGGATTTTTCGATAGTGATGATTTTTGCCGCTTCGTTCTGCGGCAAGTTCCTCAATTTTTACTATGATTCAAGATTTTGGGATTCGGGCATGCATTTGCTCAGCGGAGGACTTTGCGTTCTTCTCGGCTATGAGGTTGTCGTAGCAATGCAAAAGCGAGACAAGAAACCTGTTTCAATTCCCGTTGCGCTGCTTTGCGCTCTTTGCTTCTCGTTCTTTGTTTCGACCTGTTGGGAGCTTGTCGAGTTCACAATGGATCAGGTCATGACAAACCCCGCAAAGGGAACTATCGGAGACGCTCAGCACTGGTGCTACGAGCTTGCAAAGGGAACGCCGAAGGAGGCAACTCTCTTTGACCCGAAGAATATCGGCAGATGGCCGCTTATGGACACAATGGGAGATATAATACTCAACTCCATCGGTGCGGTTGTCGCATGGATATTCCTCAAGATTTTCCCGTACCATCACGGCAAGGTCTATGACGTCAACAAGGAAGTATCCGAAAATGCGGAAGAAAAAGAGCTTGTTACAAAATAAGCCTGTCTGATTTTTAATACAGATCAATTACATAAAATAAAAGCTATAATCCACATCGCGGCAGCTTAAAGCCGAGAGTGAATTATAGCTTTTTTGTCTGAAAAATAAAACAGTGGATCTAGTTATATCCGCCGCAAAATGCTTTTAAAGAATGTGATTTATTTAACAACCGAAAATTTGAGAGTATGCCCCTCTAACCGTTCGAAAATCCTTTTCGCCGCGGCAGAACGTATTGTTTTTTACGTCATTTGTTTAGCTCGTCCGAAACAACCTCTTGAAAATGGCAAAGCTCGATTTTCGCAGAGTTCAAAAGCTCAACGAGATTAACAACAAAGTCTTTGTCAAGCGAAACGTCAACAAGCTCCGACTGTATTTTTGCAGAACAGCCTTCAACTGCGTCAATTCCGTAGGTTTTGAATTTTTTGCCGTCGATTAAAATACAGCTTTCTTTAATGAGATATTTGGTATTCATATTTCCACCTTGAATCGTGAACAAAAATAACTTTTTATATTATAGTACCGAATTTTTGTCTTGTCAATAAAAACGTGAAATTTAATAACAATTTTTTATAAAAGATATCATTTTTTGTCATCTAAGATAGGGCGAGGGTCGAAAAAACGCAGAGACGGTCGAAAAAAAACGAATCTGCGTGGCTGTTTTTATTTATTTTTTGCTTTTGGAATCTTGCTTAAGCTCACTGTATTTGAACATTTTCAGTTCGCGGTTCTTTTTCCTTCTTCTGTTCGCTCTGATATAGAGTGCAATGTATGCGGCAATGACAAGAATGACAATTATAATCAAAATCTTGAAAACGGTGCTAGCCGTCATTCTTTTGAGCGCCGCCTTCAGATAAAGGAGCATACTCATGTTTGCGCTCTCGGCAACAACAAGCTCAACCGTGCCGATCTGACGCTCGGCGAACATTATTTTCGCCTTGCAGACCGTATCGCCTTTTTTAAACGGTGCATCGAGAGCTTCGGGCAAATCAATCGGTTCAAAGCTGACGCTTTCGGAACCGTTTCCCTCGGGAACGAGAGCGAGAACCTCATTCTTAGCTACAAGCCGAACATTGTCCATGTCCCAGCAATAATTCACGGGAACGGTTGTAACAAACTGGGCTTCCTTTGTTACGATCTCATAGCTGAGGTTGTCAAATGCCCATTCAAACATTCTTACCGCGTCAAGTATCGCTTGGTTTTCGGTGTCGTTATCGCTGTCCGTATCCTTATACGGTCCTCCCATAGCAATTGCAAGATAGCTGTAGCCGTCCCTTGAAGCGATTGAAATAATGCTTTCGCCCTCGGCATTGCTTGAGCCTGTCTTGATGCCCTTGCTGTAGTCGTAATAGTAATCGGGGAAGCCGTAGTTGAGCATGTAGTTTGTATTGACAATCGTGCGTTCTTCATTTTTATTCGTTTTCTGAAGATCATAGGTCAGCATCTTAACTATCGTCTCAAAAACGGAGTATTTCATTGCCGCACGGGTGATTTTGGCAAGATCGTTTGCGGTTGATTTCTGGTTGGCGTCGTCAAGCCCGTGCGGATTGGTGAACTTGGTTTTATTGCAGCCGAGCTTTTTGGCGGCGGCATTCATTTTGTTTACAAAATTTGCAACACCCTTGCCGTATTCGTCCGCAAGGACCAGAGCGGCGTCATTTCCGCTCGGAATAAGCAGACAGCACAGCAGATCGTAAACGCTGATTACCTCGCCGTCCTGAAGCCCCGACATGATACAGCCTGTTCCGTAAAGGCTTTCAAGCGATGAGCCTGAAACCGTGACCTTCTTGCTGAGATCTTTTTCGTTCTGGAGAACAACAAGGGCGGTCATTATTTTGGTCAGAGATGACGGGTCGGCAGGCTGATCCGCATTTTTGTCAATAATTACGGCATTGCTGTCGAGATTGATCAGCAGGTCGATCTTGGAATAAAGCTCAACATCGGCCGAATAATCGGTTGCGCAGGCAGGAATAACGGTTGATGTGAAAATCAAAGCGGCGCAACAAATAAAAATAATAAATTTTTTCATAGACAAGACACCCAAACTTGTAGTATTATATATTATAAGTAATCATTTGTTACTTAAGGCAATTCGCACACCGCAATTGTGCTGTATTGCATTAAAAACATTATAGCAGATAAGATTATAAAAATAAATATGAAAAATAAAAAATTTATCACATTTTGGGGAGTGATCTGATAATGGTTTACGCAACAGGTGATATGCACGGCGATTACGCCCTCTTTTCACAGAAAAAATTTAAGAATATTAAAGAGGGCGACACCCTTATTGTCTGCGGAGATTTCGGATTTATATGGCGCGGCGATTCCAAGGAGAAAAAAATTCTCGATAAGCTCGGCAAGAAGAAATACAGAATTCTTTTTGTAGACGGAACGCACGAAAACTTCGATCTGATATCAAGATATCCTGTTGTGAGCTTTGCAGGCGGCAAGGCACACAAGATAAGGGACAATATTTATCATTTAATGAGAGGTCAGATCTTTGAAATCGAGGAAGAAAAGTATTTCACCATGGGCGGCGGAGAAAGCCCCGATATTGACATGAGGGTTGACCATGATACCTGGTCAAGAGCCGAGATCCCAACACAGGAGGAAATACGCGAGGGCGCAGAGAATCTTGAGAGATGCAAGTATAAGGTGGACTACATGATCACGCATGAGCCATCGCAGAAAATCAAGAATTTTCTCAAGCTCAGGGAGAATGAACCGCTCACCGTTTCGGGACTTAACGCATATCTTCAGGAGCTGAGCACAAACTGCGATTTCAAGCGCTGGTTTTTCGGCAGTATGCATGAGGACAAGTTTGTTTCCGCAACGCAGATTGCCCTGTTCCAGAATCTTGTAAATGTTCAGACGGGTGAAATTGTTTCATGACGGAGGGGAATATGGATATTAAGGCTATACTTTCAAAGGTTGATCACACACTTCTCTCTCAGTCGGCGACGTGGGAGCAGATAAAACAGATTTGCGATGACGGCATAAAATACGGCTGTGCCTCCGTTTGTATTCCTGCAAGCTATGTTAAACAGGCGGCGGAATATGTTGACGGAAAAATTTCCGTTTGTACGGTTATCGGCTTTCCAAACGGCTATTCCACAACGGCGGCGAAATGCTTTGAGGCGGAGGACGCAGTGAAAAACGGTGCCGAAGAAATTGACATGGTAATAAACATCGGCGCGCTTAAGGATAAAAAATACGAGTTCATGCTCAATGAAATAAATGCTGTCAAAGCGGCGTGCCACGGTAAGCTTCTTAAGGTTATTATTGAGACTTGTCTGCTGACCGAGGACGAAAAAATAAAGATGTGCGAGATCGTTTCCGAATCGGGCGCGGACTTTATCAAGACCTCAACCGGTTTTTCAACCGCAGGTGCAACAAGAGAGGACGTTGCGCTCTTTGCCAAGCACGTCACGGGCGGAACGAATATTAAAGCCGCAGGCGGAATCGCTTCCCTTGCCGATGCCGAGGATTTTATTAAGCTCGGCGCGGACAGGCTCGGCACAAGCAGAATAGTTAAGATCGTAAAAAATGAAGAAGCAAGCGGATATTGATTGTATTGCTTGCATAAGCAAAAGGATTAAGAATATGGCGAATAATTTATATTACGGAAGAGGCAAGGATGAGGATAACAAAAGCTTGATCGCTTTCCTTGACGAGGTTTTTTTCACAGACGATCCCGACGGCAGAGATTTTCTCAATCTGCTCCCGAAATGCTACAAGGATCAGTACCGCCCTGCTTACAATAATTTTGTTGTTCAGGATGAGAACGGCGAGTTCCGTTCCGCAATCGGCAGCTTTTATAACGATATGACGGTCGGCGGAGAACAGATAAAGGCATGCTGTATCGGCAACGTTGCGGTCGGCACAAAATACAGGTCAATGGGCTATATGATCGAGCTTATGGAGCTTTCGGTCGAGGACATGAAAAAGAACGGAGTTGACGTAGCCTACCTTGGCGGTCAGCGCCAGCGTTACGGCTATTTCGGATTTGAGTCCTCGGGTACAGTCTACCGATTCCATTTCAGCCGAAGCGCATACAGACACGCGCTCAAGGCGATGCCCTGCGGACTTGAAATCGAAAAGCTCAGAGCGGACGACAGGGAAAGCATTGAAAATATAGACAAGCTCTATAGAAAGCTTCCCGTCAGGTCAAATCGCAGACCCGAGAGCTATTACGATGTTCTTTGCTCATGGAGAGATCGTCCGTACATACTCAAAAAGGACGGCGAATTCGTAGGATATTTTGTCCTCGATTATCATAAGGGCTGTGTTTGCGAATTTGATGTAACGGACAATAAATATTACCCCAATCTTGTTGCCGCTGCGCTCGAAAAAACAGAGGAGTACAGAGTTTCGTTTGTTGTTGCTCCGTTTGAAACGGACAAGCTTGAATTCCTTACAGGTGTATCTGACGGCCTTGAAATTGACGGCTGTGAGATGATTCTTGTTTATAATTTTGAAAAGGTCATAAGGGCTTATCTCAAAGCAAAGGCAAGCTACTCAAAGCTTTGCGACGGAGAGCTTACCGTTCTTATTCACGGCAAATACGGCGACGAAAATCTCCGCGTCAAGGTGCTTGACAATAAGGTTACGGTCGAAAAATTTGACGGCAAAGCGGAATTCGAATTGAACCACCATGCCGCAACAAGAGCATTTTTCTCGAATCTTGCGTCGGACAGAATGATTTTCCCCGCAAATGTTCAGCAGTGGCTTCCGCTTCATGTTTTTCTGTTCTCATCCGATACAATGTAAGGAGGAAATACAATGTCAGTAAGCATTTCATTTTTCGGAAATATGCCCGACGGCAAAGAGGTCAGGCTTTTTACAATAAAAAATTCCAACGGAATAATTTTGCAGGTTATAACCCTCGGCGCAACGCTTCAGGCGCTTTATGCTCCCGACAAATACGGCAGAGTGAACGATATTACGGTAGGCTTCGACAGCCTTTACGGCCATCTTAATTTCACGGATTACCAGGGCAAGGTTGTCGGCAGATATGCCAACAGAATCGCAAACGGTTCATTCGAGATGAACGGCAAAAAGATTCAGCTCACTCAGAACGAAAAGGGCAAGACCTGTCTCCACAGTGCAGGCGAATTTTCAAATGCCGTTTGGGACGCAGAGACCGTAGGCAATAACGCGGTCGAGCTTTCCTACACCAGCCCCGACGGCGCAAGCGGCTTTGAGGGCAAGATGGATGCGAGGGTGAAATATACTCTCACCGAGGATAACAAGGTTGAAATTGAGTACAGCGCAGTCAGCGACAAGGACACGGTTATCAATTTCACCAACCATACATATTTTAATCTCAGTGGCTCTGCAATGAGTGACGTGCTCGGTCATGTGCTCAAGCTCAATGCGAAGAAATTTACACCGACCGATGAGGACAGTATTCCGACGGGTCAGCTCCGTTCGGTTTTCAACACACCGTTTGATTTCACAAATCCGACCTCTATCGGCAAGAGAATTCACGACAGAGACACTCAGCTCGTGATGTGCAGAGGCTATGACCATAATTTCTGCCTTGACCATGTTGAGGGTGAAGCGGACGCGGTTGTTTATGAGCCTGTCAGCGGCAGACAGCTCAAGGTTTATACCGACCTCCCGGGTGTTCAGCTCTACACGGGCAACTTCCTTGACGGCACGATTATCGGCAAGGGCGGACTTCCGCTCGTTCAGCATGCGGGCTTCTGCCTTGAAACTCAGTATTATCCCGATACGCCGAATCACCCCGATTTTCCGCAGTGCACATTCAAGGCAGGCGAGGAATACAAGTCAAAAACCACGTTTGAAATAAATGTATTTTAAAGAATATTTTTGATTAGTTCACAAAATGGACAAATTAAAAAGTATAATTAAGATAAAGACAATGTTAAGGCAATACCGCACAAATTGAGGTGTATGCCTCAATTGTACGATATTGCGTTTAAGGGTCTTATTGAAACGGAGGAATTACTATGGCAACAGAAAAAATTCTTGTAGTTGATGATGACACCAATATATGCGAGCTTCTCAGACTTTATCTTGAAAAAGAGGGCTACAGCGTTACTATCGCAAACACAGGTATGCAGGCTGTTAAGCTCTTTGCTGAGCATCAGCCTGATCTTATGCTCCTTGACATAATGCTTCCCGAGCTTGACGGATGGCAGGTTTGCCGTGAAATCAGAAAATATTCCAACAAGCCGATCATCATGCTCACCGCCAAGGGCGAGACCTTTGATAAGGTTCTCGGTCTGGAGCTCGGAGCTGATGATTATATCACAAAGCCGTTTGAGGCAAAGGAGGTTCTTGCAAGAATCAAGGCGGTTCTCCGCAGAACATCGAATGCCTCCGCTCCCGAAGCCGAGAGCAATATCAAGCAGGTTTCCTATGATAATCTGTCAATAAATCTCACAAACTATGAATTGAGAGTAAAGGGCGAAAAGGTTGACGCTCCGCCGAAGGAGCTCGAGCTTCTCTATCACCTTGCAAGCAACCCGAACAGAGTTTTCACAAGAGATCAGCTTCTTGACGAGGTTTGGGGCTTTGACTATTACGGCGACAGCAGAACGGTTGACGTTCATGTTAAGCGTATCCGTGAAAAGCTTGAGGGCGTTTCCGACAAATGGGAGATCAAGACCGTCTGGAGCGTCGGATATAAATTTGAGACCAAGGACTGATGATCCATGGGAAGAAGATTGAAAAAAGACCCTAAAAACAAAAAGCTGTTTTACAAGTATCTTTCAATTATTACTTTGGTGAGTCTGCTCAGTGTGCTTATTGTATGTTCGACCTATCTCGGAATTGCTTCAAAATACCGCAACGATGAGCAGCTCTCAACGCTCGAAAGAAACACGACGATTATTTCCAAAAACTCGGAAAAGATATTAAGCCAGTTTTCGGGAAGGTACGGAAGCGGAGATGAGGTTGACATTTCGCCTCTCTCAATGATATGCAACACGATAAACAATATGTCGGCGGCGCTTGATGCGGATATATTTATCATCAACATGAACGGCGAGGTCGTTGTTTGTAAGGAAATGATGAGCGACCGATTCAGGTTTGATTCAAATGCGACATGCGTTGTTCACGGCGGCTACAAGATAGATCAATCCATTATAGACGCCGCAACGGATAAGGATTATACCGAGGTCGGCAGACTGGGAACTACCTTTGTAAGAACTCAGCTCACCGCTGCATCGCCGATAAAGCTCAATAACAAGACCGTTGCAATCGTTATCGCGACGGAGAAGATTACCTCAAGCTGGTACGGATATGCCAAAAGAATGCTTCAGATCTTCCTTGTAGCGGCGCTTTTCTCCTTGGTTGTTTCATTCCTCGCAGTTTACTATCTCAGCTACCGCCTGACGCGGCCGCTCAGAGATATGGCAACCGCAACCGAGCATTACGCGCAGGGCGATTTCAGCTATAAGGTCAAGGTTCGGGGGCATGATGAGGTTGCACAGCTTTCCGAAGCGTTCAACACAATGGCAATGTCGCTTTCAGCGCTTGAAAGCTCGCGAAGGAGCTTTGTCGCCAATGTTTCGCACGAGCTGAAAACACCGATGACCTCGATCGGCGGCTTCATTGACGGAATGCTTGACGGAACGATAAGCGAGGATAAATACGATTATTATTTGAGAATCGTTTCCGATGAGGTCAAGCGGCTTTCAAGGCTTGTTACGGGAATGCTCAATATGTCCAAGCTCGAAGCGGGCGAAATGCAGATAAATATGAAGCAATTCGATATCTGCGCGGATATCTTTAAAACCCTGCTCTCGTTTGAAAGGAAAATCAACGATAAAAAGATTGAAATTCTCGGACTTGACAAGATGGAGAGCATGACGGTGAGTGCCGATGAGGATATGATGATGCAGGTTATCTATAATCTCATTGACAATGCCGTTAAGTTTACACCCAAGGGCGGATATATCGAGTTCAAGGCTTACCGCGACAAGGAAAAGCTCTTTGTCAGCATCAAAAACAGCGGAGCGGGTATTGAACGCGAGGAAGCGGAAAAGATTTTTGAAAGATTCTATAAAATTGATAAATCCAGAAGCTACGATGTCAAGGGCGCAGGCCTCGGTCTTTACCTTGTCAAGAGCATAATCGAGCTTCACGGAGGTCAGATCGTATGCAGCAGCAAGCTGAACGAATATACACAATTTGTATTCTGGCTTCCGAACGTTTAATGTTTGTTTACAAATTATAAAAACTGTCGTAAAAAGACGGGATTATACTTATAGACAACATAAGGAACCGAACGATATATCGGCTACCTATTAACAGTGCAGGAGGAATTATTTATGAGTGACGAAAACAGATATTACGGAACATCGGAAAATCCGCAGCCTGCCGATTTTGCATCTGAAAGCAATCAGCCGAACGAAAACGGATATGCTTGGCAGAGTGAGCAGAATCCGAGCGACAACGGACAGTCGGCAAACGGAGAGAATCCCGTTAATAACGACTATAATGATTTCAGCCGATATAACGATAGTGTTGACGATTCCCCGAGTGAGCCGCAGTACAGTCCGTACAATTCGCAGAGCTACGGCTCAGCAGGAGCGGGAGCACCGCAGAACGATTATTACAGTCAGCAGTATGCAAAGACTGTTAATGAAGTGCCTGCAAAGAAAAAGAGCAAGGGCTTCAAGGGCTTTGTGATTGCGCTTGTTGCAATTGTTGTTTGCGTAGCGGTTGTACTTGCTGTTTATCCGAAATTCAAAAAGAGCAACACGGCATCTCCATCGGGTGATTCAACACAGCTTACACTTTCGGAGACTCCGACGGCTAAGAACACATCGGGAATTCCGTCCAGCGAGACGGTTGCCGCCAACGCTGAGAAGTTCAATGTCGGCATAAAGCTTTACGGTCAGTCGCAGTCGATATTCTCGTCCTCTTCAAGCAATTCACTTGTCGGCGAGGGCTCGGGAATTATCATGGGCGAGGACAGCGCAAAGAAATATACCTACATCGTAACCTGTGCACACGTTATCAGCTCGGTCAAAACCTCTGGCTACACGATGACGGTTACAGACTATGAGGGCAACAATTACGACGGTATCCTCGTCGGCTATGATTCAAAGACAGATGTCGGCGTTGTCAAAATTGCAAAAACAGGTCTTACTGCCGCTGAGTTCGGTGATTCAACCTCTTTGAAGAAGGGTCAGACGGTTTATGCGATCGGCAACCCGGGCGGTTCGGAGTTCTTCGGATCATTCACAAAGGGTATGGTTTCCGCTATTGACAGACCTATCAGCAGTGAGAGCGGATACGAAATGAAGTGTATTCAGCATACAACGCCTATCAATTCAGGTAACTCAGGTGGCGCACTCATGAATGAGTACGGTCAGGTTATCGGTATCAACTCTTCAAAGATCGTCAGCACGGGATATGAGGGAATGGCATTTGCAATTCCGATCTCGGATGCAAAGGAAATTATTGACGATATCATTTCCAACGGCTATGTTACCGACAGACCGAAGCTTGGTATTTCCTATGCCGCGGCTGAAAAATATCAGCAGTATGCAATGGTAGTTAAGCTCAAAAATCTGCCGAGCGGCTCGCTTGTTATTGCTTCGATAAGCTCTGACAGCTCGCTTGCAAACAGCAAGGCAAAGGTCGGCGACCTTATCACTGCCGTAAACGGTGAAAAGCTTGACACTGCGGATGTTCTTCTCGATAAGATCGAAAACGGCAAGGTCGGCGATAAGCTCAAGCTTGAGCTTTGCAGAATCAATTCCGACTATTCGGTAGATACCTTTACCGTTGAAGCTACGCTTGTTGAGGATAAGGGCACGTCGTCCGAGACCGAGACAACAACCGAGAGCCAGGTTCAGGGCGGATATGACTGGAGCCAGTTCTTCGGCAGCGGATATTGATATAGTGTGATTTTTGAATGATTTTTTAAAAAATAAAAGGAGTTCACGGCATTTGTCGGAACTCCTTTTCCGATTGGTTAAAATGACAACAGTTTTCCAAAATGTTGTGTTTAAGGGGCTGTTTTTTGCATGTTTTGTCAATATTTGGTGATTTTACACAACTCAAAATGACCCAAAAAATTGGAATAGTTTAGTCATTATTTATAAAATATCCAATGATTTATGCTCTTTTTGAAAAGATTTTTCAAAAAATATGCTCAAAAGGGTTGAAATATTCTTTGAAATTGTGTAAAATGTATATGTTTAGATTGGCATTTTGTATAAACCTGCCTAAAATGATCCGTCGGATCATGAAAAGCGAATTATGATGTGAAAAACAATCGTGAGGAGAGATTATATGTCAAACAGACTTTTTCAGGGAGTCATCCATCAGATGAGAAGTGCGATCGACAGAACGATCGGTATTATTGATGAAACAGGTACAATTATTTCTTGCAGTGAGCTTGGAAGAATAGGTGAGGTGGTTCCCACAGCGGCGGCAAGCGCCTTTATGGATACAGAGGCTTGCGTTGTTGACGGCTGCACCTACAAGACCTTTGGTAATCAGATTCACCCCGAATATGCGGTTTTTATTGACGGTGATGACGAGCTTGCTGAGAAGTACACAAACATCAGTGCAGTTGCGCTCAGCAATCTTAAGCAGTATTTTGATGAGAAGTATGACAGAAACAATTTCATCAAGAATGTTATTCTTGACAATATTCTCCCGGGAGATATTTACCTCAAGGCCCGCGAGCTTCGCTTTAATAACGATGCTACCCGTGCGGTTCTTCTTATCAGAATCCCGAATCAGACAGATGTTTCCGCTTATGACATTGTTCAGAACCTTTTTCCGGACAAGTCTAAGGATTTCGTTGTCAGCATCAACGAGACCGATATTGCGCTTGTAAAAGAGGTTAAGAGCAACATAGAATCCAAAGATCTTGAAAAGCTTGCACGCTCAATTGCTGATTCTCTTTCGACTGAGCTTTATGTTCATTCCGTTATCGGTATCGGCACAACAGTTGCAGGCATCAAGGAGCTTGCCCGTTCCTTCAAGGAGGCTCAGATATCCCTCGAGGTCGGTAAGGTATTCGACAACGAAAAGACTATCGTCAGCTATGACAGTCTCGGCATTGCCCGTCTTATCTATCAGCTGCCGACTACTCTTTGCGAGCTTTTCCTTCGTGAGGTATTCAAACGCGGCTCGATCGAAAGCCTTGATCAGGAAACTCTGTTCACAATTCAGAAGTTCTTTGAGAATAACCTTAATGTCAGCGAGACTTCGAGAAAGCTCTTTGTTCACAGAAATACGCTCGTTTACCGTCTTGAGAAAATCAAGAAAATTACAGGTCTTGATCTCCGCGAGTTTGACGACGCTATCGTATTCAAAGTCGCACTCATGGTAAAGAGATATCTTGACGCCAATCCGATCAAATACTGATATAACTAAGGACAGATAACATGATTGATTTTAAAAACGTATCCAAGGTTTACGATAACGGAACCAAGGCGCTCAGCAATGTCAATATACATATTGATAAGGGTGAGTTTGTTTTCGTTGTCGGTGCTTCGGGAGCGGGAAAGAGTACCTTCCTCAAATTGATTATGCGTGAGGAAGTTCCTTCATCGGGTTCAATTGTTATTAAGGGATTTAACCTTAACGAGATGAAGAAAAAGAAAATACCGTATTATCGCAGAAATATGGGTATCGTTTTTCAGGACTTCCGCCTTATTCCGACTATGACAGTTTACGACAATGTTGCTTTTGCAATGCGTGTTGTCGGCGCAAGGGAGAAGGATATCAGAAAACGTGTACCGTATGTTATCAACATGGTAGGCCTTTCGGCAAAGGCAAGAAACTATCCGAACGAGCTTTCGGGCGGCGAGCAGCAGAGAGTTGCTCTTGCTCGTGCGCTTGCCAACAATGCGGATATCATCATTGCAGATGAGCCGACGGGCAACGTTGATCCTCAGATGTCGCAGGAAATCGTTGAGCTTCTTACAAGGCTCAATGAAGCAGGAACAACGGTCATAATGGTTACGCATGCGCACGATCTTGTCAAGAAATTTGACAAGCGAGTTATAACGCTTGAAAGCGGCGAGGTAGTTGCCGACGGTATGATTGAAAACGGAGAGCTTCCCGTTCAGTCTGCCGCTCATCTCAATCTGGAGAAAAAGACGATAGAGGAAAAGTATTCCTCAAAGGAAGAGGCAGAGAAGCCCGAAGAGAAAAAGGAAGAAAAGGTTGATGAGGAGTTCCTCGATGCAATAATCAGCGACAACGATTCTTACCGTATTTATATTGAACAGGATTCGGAAAAGGACGGTGAGGATCAATGAAGAGAAGAGGACGTTTAGGCTACCTTACCAAAGAGGGCTTCAGAAATATTCGCGTTAATCACCTGATGTCCATTGCTTCGATCGCCGTGCTTATGTCCTGCCTTGTTATGATGGGCGCGGCATTTATGGTTATCGTAAATGTCAACAATGTCATGACGGAGATCGAAAGCCAGAATGTGGTTATGGTTTACCTCAAGGACGAGGTTCAGGGCGACGAAATAGCCCAAATGAAAGATAAAATTACATTGATGCAGAATGTCAAAAAGTGCGAATATGTCAGCAAGGATACTGCGTTCAGACAGCAGCTCGATGAGCTTGGCACCGACGCAACCTACTTTGAGGGCATTGACAACCCGTTGCCAGATCTTTTCAAGGTTTCGGTCAGCGACATGACAAAGTTTGATAAAACTGTGTCTGAGCTTCAGAATCTCGACGGAGTTGATTCCGTCCGCGACAACAGAGATATCGCGCAGACCCTTGTCAGGATCAGAAGCATGATCTTCTATGTCAGCATCGGTATAATCGCCATTCTGCTTCTTATCTCGCTGTTCATCATTGCGAACACCGTTCGTATCACGATGTACAGCAGGAGACTTGAAATAAACATTATGAAATCGGTCGGCGCAACGAATTGGTTTATCCGTTGGCCGTTCATGGTTGAAGGTATGGTTCTCGGCGCAATTTCGGGAGTTCTTTCACTTGCCATTGTATGGGGTGTTTACAGGCTCCTCCAGTCAACCGTATCGTCAATGCTTACTATGGTAAGCAGAGGCTTTACGATCGTGCCGTTTACCGATTATGTAATATATCTTCTTGTTGCTTTCCTTGCAATAGGTATTGTTTCGGGCGGAATAGGAAGTCTTATTTCCATACAGAAATACCTCAGGGAACGTGGAGGAGTTGTGTATGAAGAAGCTGAATAAAATAATATCACTGCTTATGAGCGCGGCGCTTATCTTTGTATCGTTTATGTCGTATGCGCCGAAGGCTCAGGCAAAAACACTCAGCGATCTGAGAGACGAATATTCCGATATTGAGGACAAGGTGTCCGAGAGCGAGCAGAAGGTCAAGGAGCTTGAAAGCCAGCAGGCAGATCAGGCGAAGATCGTTTCGGCGCTCAATGTTCAGCTCCAAAAGCTCAATCAAGAGCGTGAAAACATCACCGCGCAGAAGGATCTCATCACCGAGGACATCAACGCAACGGAGCAGAAGATTTCTTCGCTTAATGCGGAGATTGCCAAGCTCGACGCAGAGATCGCCGCAAAGGATAAGGAGATTAAAGACACGGTACAGCTTTTCTGCAACCGAATGAGAGCCAACTATATGGCAGGCGAAACATCGGTGCTTGAAATTTTCACATCCTCATCGGATATGTCGAGCTTTCTGAACCGTCTTGAAATGTTCAAGCGCGTCACCGAGAGCGACCAGGGTCTTGTTGATAAGCTCAACAAGGAAATTGCATCAATTGAAAAAATGCAAAAGGAGCTTGAAGAAAAGAAAGCTACTCTCCAGAAGGAAAAGACCGAGCTTGAGGCGAAGCGAAGCGACCTTCAGTCCACGGAGGATACCTTGACGGCAAATCAGAACGTTATCAAGCAGAAAACCGAGGAGGTTGAAGCAAAGCTTCGTGCGCTGAACGCTCAGACGAAGGAGATCAAGGTCTCAATCGACGAATATAATTCCGAGATGGCGAGACTTGATAATGAAATCAAGGAAGCCATCAGAAAAGCCAATCAGAATAATAACGGCGGCGGATCAAGCGGCGGTTCATCGGGCGGCGGCTCAAATGCAGGAAATATGGATTCCAATGTCAGCGCTTCGGGCTGGGCGTGGCCGATGCCGTATGACGGTGTTTATCTCACTTCGTATTACGGCTACCGTTATCATCCGCTTGACGGCGATTGGAGATACCCCAGCGGTATCGACGTTTCCATGAGCGGCGCTTACGGCAAGAATATCATTGCCACAAGAGCAGGTACGGTTATTATCTCCTCGTATGAGGGCGAGAACGGAACAGGCTACGGCAGCTATATCGTCATTGACCACGGCGACGGATATACCTCGCTTTACGGTCATTGCAGTGCGCTTCTTGTTTCTCAGGGACAGCGTGTTTCGCGCGGTCAGATCATCGCCCGTGTCGGCAGTACGGGCTGGTCAACAGGACCTCACCTTCATTTTGAGGTCAGATACGACGGCGAAACAGTCGATCCGCTTGACTATGTAAACCTGCCGTAAATACAAAATTCAATAAAATAACCCCGTCGGATTTTCGGCGGGGTTTATTTGTTCATATATTAAGGCAATGTCACAATGGTGCGGCATTGCCTTTAATTTATATAATTCCTTTGTTAAGAGCGGACTCAATAAATTCGGCAAAGATCGAATTTGACCATGCAAACCACGGACGTGTAAAATCCGTTGCATCATCGGCATTGAAGCCCTCGTGCATATAGCCCGTGTCCGCGTCTGTCGCAGCGAGCGTTTCAATGAGCTTTTTAATCTCCTCGGGATCGGTGGAGGTCAAGCCCTGCATCGAAAGAGCAATGTGCCAGATAAAGCCGTGCGGTGTGTGAGGACTGCCGACGCCCGAAGCCGCCTTGCCCGTGTAATAGAACGGGTTATCCTCGCTGAGAATGAATTTTCTTGTGTTGACATAAATGGGATCGTTCACGTCGCAATAGCCGAGATACGGCGCACTGAGCAGGCTCGGAACATTAGCATCGTCGGCAAGAACATGGTTGCCGAAGCCGTCCGTTTCGCAGGCAAAAATCCTGCCGTATTTTGGGTGAATGACCGTGCCGTAGGTGTTGATTCCGTATTCGATCTCATTGCGGAGATTTCGCACCTTTGCAAGGAATTTTTCGCCGTCAATATTCATCTCGGTAAAAATTTCATCAATATATCTGAGCACAACAACGGCAAACATATTTGAGGCGATAAGGTAGCCGAACGTACAGCTGTCGTCGCTCGGACGGAAGCCGCTCCATGTCATGCCCGTGAAATTGACGGGGTAGCCCATGCCGCCGTTGTGGAGAGTGTCAATCCATCGGCAGCCGAAGCGCTGGAATGAATAAGGCGATTTCTCAAAGTGATGCTGTTCCGTTATCCAAAGGTCAACAACGGTTTTTGCCGTCTTGATAAAATCATCGTCAATTATCGTTTTGTCGCCCGACTCCTTATAATAGAGATAAGCAAGCCTGAACGGATAGCAGAGCGAGTCGATTTCATACTTGCGCTCCCAAACCCACGGGTCGTTGAGCGGAATATCATCGGTGTGACCGTGACCGTTTTTCTCAATGTTGAACGCATTGGCATACGGGTCAATTCTTATATAGGCAAGCTGACGGACAACGAGACCTCGTATTATCGAACGGATCTCGGGGTCGTCCTTGGTCAGCGGAAGATAATGAGTGACCTGTGCGGTGGAGTCTCTGAGCCACATTGCGGGAATATCGCCCGTATAAAGGAAGGTTGATCCGTCGGGGAGAATTTCCGCCGTTGTCTCAAGCGTGTTCGGGTAGCAGTTGCGATAAAGCTTTTCAAGCTTCGGATACTTTTTTAATTTTTCAGCCACCTCGTCAATGTGGGCGGTGATTGAATTCGGAATGTTTTTCATTGCAGAGCTCCTTAAAACTGTGTATAAACTTCTGAATATTTTTCAAGCAATTCCTTTGCAACTTCTACGGTGTCCTCTTCGCCGATTCCGTTCTTGCGCGGAATGTAATTTTCGAGGAAATTGTTTTCAAAAAGTGCAAGCCGTTTTGCCTGATAAGAGCCGTTATATTCGTTGCGGTCAAGCGGCTGTTTCTTTGAATTGTCCTTGAGCTTCTTCGGGTTGTCAAAGTATGCGGCAAGCGAGCGGTAATACATGTGCCATCTCGCCTCGTAATAATCCTTAACCAGTCCGCCCCACTCATTCCAAACAGTGTCATAGAGAATTGAATGGTCAAACGGTCCCCAAATTGTGTGGAGCAAAAGGAAATTTATCTGCAAGGATTCCTTTTCCTCCTGACTGCTGCCGAGCTCCTGCGCTTCAACATATTTTGTGCAGAAATTTGTCTCTTCTCTCGTTCTCAAAAGGCGGTCAATGTCCTCGCAAATTTCAAGGAAAAGGTTGCTTGCCTGCTCAAAGTTCCTGACATTTTTCTCTCGGAAAAATTCCGTTGCCTTAATGTAAACAGGGTAGGCAAGGTCGGATAAAAATTGACGAACAATCGACTGAATATCGGCACGCATTGCGTCGATTTTTTTGTCGTTGGAATTGATGATGCTTTGTGCTATCGAATAGAGCTTGTGGAAATCGTAGCCTCGCTCCATCGTGTCATACGGCGCGGTGTGCTTAACGTTTGTGCACGGACGGGCGCAGATGATCGAGCCTGTACATTCATCGCTTGAGCAAAGATCAATGAGCGAAATTATGTCGTCGGTGAAAGACTCCGTTTTATATCTCTTGGCGCAAAAATCCTTAATAAATTCGTCACGGTCAAAGCTTCCGTCAGCTGTAACGGCTTTTAAAGCCGCCGCACAATAAACGGGGTTGATGTCAAATGTATCAAACGAAAGTGCGCCGCCGAGCTCGGAATTTGCAAACGGATTGTCGCAAAGCTTTTGCACGTTGCCGTAAATTCCCGTTCTGCCGTAGCGGTTGCCGCTTACCTCGGGAATATATTTTCTGCCGCTGAGAATATCGGAAGTCTTGCTCATCTCGCAGTTGTCAAGGAAAATATATCTGTCGCCCGAGCAGTTCTTGAAAAAGTCGGCATTTATCGAACTTGTGTGCAGATAGCAGACGGCATCCTCGTCAAATTCGCCGAGCATTTCTTCGAGGGCTTTGCCGAGATCGGCAAGATGTGAATTGTAGCCCTTTTTATCGGATTCATACACGCCCTCAAAAATATAGCTGTGCGTTTCGCCGAGCGCCTCGCGCTGAATCGTCAGGAATTTTTTGTTAAAAACGGAGAAGAAAGCGTTCTTGGGTCTGATGAAAAAAATCGGCGGGAAATTGTACCACATCGGCGCCTTAAAAATATCCATCTTGATATATTTTTTTCTAAGGCTGAACGGAACGCTCGGAATCGCCGCAGGAAAAATCGGCTCAATTCCGAGACTTCTTTCGCGGTCGCTTATAAGCTTGCCGACGGTGATTTTTCTTTCAAGATATTCCTTGCTGTTGATTGAATTTGTTCCCGCGATGTTGCCTGTCAGCTGGTTAATTAGAAAAGCGGGACCCGAGGAAAATTCAAGGCAGAAATTTTCGGGCATACCCAGATCGGTCAGCGTTCTGAAAAGAACACCGTCAAAGCCGACTGGCTGAAGCGCACGGTTGATGCCGTGCATTGCCATGAAATCAATTTCCTTTTCCCAACGGTCAAAGCCGCGGAAGTTTCCGCTGAGCGAAAACGATTCATAGCTTGTCATAGCGCGGATTTTTTTCTTTATTGTTTGGCTGATTTTTTCCTCGGGCAGGGGAGCGGAGGAGATCGTGGAAATATCATAATCTCCGCTCGTTATTACAACGCCGTGATATCTGCCGAGATAGTCATAATAAGCCATCGCCTGACTCAGCGGCGAGTTGCCTGCAAGAACAACCTTTTTGTCCTCGGAATATATTTCATAACGGTCAAAGCCGTTGTCGGAGTCAATCGTTTTTAAAACAAACTGCTCTGCGATTCTCGGCGTATTTCTTTTAATAAGCTCAAGCATTGCACCGTCTCCTTGCATTTGATTATACTAAAACTATTATACTCTATTATTACGACAAAATAAAGCAAATTTTTTATGAATTTTCATATAAAAAATGGGACTGCGCCGTTGCAGCAGTCCCGGTATGAAGAAATTTTTATTTACAGTAATTTTCGATGTAGTTGTCGATTGCTTCGGATATTATTTTTATCGCAACGCTTCTTTCGCTTACCTCGTTTACCGCCGTTTCTTTATTCTCGAGTGTTTTGTAAACTGAGAAGAAATGGCGCATTTCATCAAATATATGCTTAGGCAGCTGATCAATGTTTGTATAGATGTTGTAATTCGGATCGTTAAACGGAATTGCAATGATTTTTTCGTCATTGTGACCATTGTCGATCATTGAAATAACGCCGATCGGATACGCTCTGCAAAGTGTAAGAGGCTCAAGCGGCTCTGAGCAAAGAAGGAGCACGTCAAGAGGATCGCCGTCATCGCCGAGAGATCTCGGAATGAAGCCGTAGTTTGCGGGATAGTGGGTTGAGGTATAAAGAATTCGATCAAGTATGATCAAGCCCGTTTCCTTGTCAAGCTCATATTTGTTTTTGCTTCCCTTTGGAATTTCGATAACGCAGACAAAGTCCTCGGGCGAAATCCTCTTGGGTGAAATGTCATGCCATATATTCATTGTATATCCTCCTTGCTTATTACTATTTCATTTCTGCCGTTTTTCAACGGAATTGTTTTATTTGAAGTTAAAACAGCGGCTATGCCATCGCACAGATCAATGCAAACCTTAATGCCTTCTTGAATGCGTTCCCACGAAACACCGATCTCACCGTGCGGAGTTGTGATTCTTCCTTTTGCCCGGTCAAGGCATTTCGGGAAAACTGGAGCAACGGTTATGCGGTCATACCGAACCGAGCCTTCCTCCTGCATAATTCCGAGGATTCTTTCAAAAAGGAATTCCGTGCTTGCGCCGAACATCGGATGAGAGTGCGACGCTTCGCCGTTCCAGTTTTCCCAGAGCGTTGTCGCTCCCGAGCGCCGCATGAAATCAAAGGAAACATCTCCTTTGTTGGCAAGGAGCCTTGTTGCAAGATTTCCGTTGCCGCTTTTGTACAAAACTCTTAGAAGAATTTCGGTTCCGAAAATTCCTGTGTCGAATTCCGTCTTTTTGCTGTATTTTTTTATGATATTTTCAAGCGTTTTTTCGTTCCCCAGTCCGCAATCCAGTGCGAATGCGTTTGCGCCCTGAATGTTGCCGAAGAAGTCTCCCGTGGCTTCGTCAAAATATTCTTTGACCACGGCGGCAGAGTATTCGTTTATCATCTGCTCGTATTTTTCATACGGCTTGCCGAGAGCTTTCGCGCAGAAAATCATTCGTCTGAGCTGAGTAATAAACATTGTCGTGTTTACAAAAGCCTCGGGAATTTTTATGCTTTCGGGTGTGCACCAGTCGCCGAGGCACCAACCGTCCTTTTCCTCGCGGACGATAAGTCCGTTTTCCGTGCGGCTTTCCATGTAGTCAACGAATTTCTCCATTGACGGGAACATAAACTCAAGCTCGCCGATATTTCCGTAATGGCGGTAGAACTGATACGGAACGTTGATTATTGCTCCGCCCCATCCCGCAGAGCCGCCGCCTCCGCCTGCAAAGGGAGCTGTGTGCTGAACATGGCCTGTTGCTTTATCCTGACAGTCCCATATGTCGGCTATCCATTTTCTGTAAAATTCTTCACAGTCAAATTCGGTCATTACCGCATTACAGGTGAGCTGACCGTCGCCCGTGTAGCCGAGCCGTTCACGGTGGGGACAGTCCGACGGAACACCCGAATGCATGTTCGAAAGCTGAGTGTTCACAAAGGTTTTATAATACCAGTTAAGAGTTTCGTCACTGGACTCAAAGCATGATGTTACCTTAATATCGGAGTGAATCACACGAACCTCAACGGGCTTTGCGTTATTCGTAAGAGTGAAATATCTGAACCCGAACCAACAGAAATACGGGTGATACAGCTTTTCCTCGTCTGTTATTATTTTTTCGATCTGGCGCTGTTCGTTAAAGCCGACCGAGCGGTTGTTAAGCGTCAGGTCGTCGTTCAGATTTTCCGCACATTCCATTATTACCGTTTCACTTGGTCTGTCACAGAAAATAACAGGGTATCCCGTAATGTTTCGTTCAACGGCGTATACGGAATATTCGCCGAAGTCCTTAATAAGTTTCGGTTTGAGTGTTTCAATAACCCTATCGGGCGGACAAGTCTGAACATAAAAATCGCTTTTCGGCGGAACGACCTCAAACGGCTCCTCGCTGTTTACAAGTGTTCCGTCCTCGGTGTTCCATCTGCGGTCAAAGCCTGTAAAATCAAGATGCTCCCCGTGAAAAAGATTTGATTTCTTGAAAAATCCAGAAGAACAAACGACATCATGGCGATTTGAAAAAAACGATTTATCATCAACATCGAGCTTGTAACAGAGCTTGATGTTGCCGTAGTTCATGTTGCCCTCGGCCTTTCTTTCAAGCTGATGATAATATCCTCCGCCGACCGTTATTCCGAGAACATTATGTCCCGTATGCAGGTATTTCGCAACATCGTATTCCATGACATAGATTCGATGATTCCATTCGTCATTGAGCGGATAAACAAGATTCATGTCAGGGCGCTCATGATAATCGGAATAGGCGGGAACAAATTCGTCTGTACCGACCCTTTTCCCGTTTATATAAAGAATAAACCAGCCGAGTCCGCAGATCGTAATTTTTGCCTTTGAAAAATCGCCGTGTATTTCAAGCTCGGAGCGGAACAGACATGCATCCGACGGAGTACGCGGACTGAGCCATACGGCATCTGAAAACATTTCTTTGTGCTTCATATTTTCCTCTTAAATTAAAAATACCGCCGTATTAAAACCGAAATGCTTTAATACGACGGTTTGTTGTATCAGTTTATTTTACCGTCGCAGTATATCTGCTTACAAAGCCCATGTACTGCTTCTTTGCGCCTGAACCGTTGAATGCCTGGTCGTTGCTCTTTGTCCAACCCGAAATAGCGATTGAACCGTCGTCAAGAACCGCAACGTCCATAACTCCGTCGTCCTCTGCGCCGTTAAGTCTTACGGTATAGGTGGTTTTGCCCTCCTCGTTGAGGTAGAGAATATAGCCGTCAGCACCTCCGCCGACCTTGTATCCCTGGAAATCACCGGTTGCGGACTGCGACTGTCCGACCACCGCATAGCCGCCCTCAACGCAAACAATTCCTGTTACAGAATCGTTGTCCGCGCCGCCGATAAGCCTTGACCAGCAGACCTGACCCTTTGAATTATATCTGAGCACATAGCCGTCACGCTTGCCGTAATTCGTTGTGTAGATTCCGTCGGCCTTCTTGTAAATCGTGAATGTTCCGCCGACAACGCAACCACCGTCATCAGTTGCGGCAATGGCGTTATATTCGCTCATGCCGGAGCCCTGAAGATATTCTGCCCAGTCGAGGTTACCCTTTTTGCTGAGCTTGAGGAGAACTGTGTTTGAGGTTTGAATCTTATGATATCTGATTCCCGAGAAATCTCCGTCATACGACATTGTAACGCAGGTTGCGAAAATGTCGCCGCTTGAGTTTACTGCGATCGCCGAAATGTTATTGGACTTTGAGCCCTGGAGAACCTTTCTCCACTTTATGTTTCCGTTTTTATCAAATTTAAAGATGAATGCCTTTGTGCCGCCCTTTTGGGTGCCTGTGAAAAATCCCGATTCGGAGACTGCTTTACCGCCCGCAACAAATCCGCCGTCAGGGGTTGCGGCGAGGGAGCTGATGTATTCGCCTGTCGAGGAAGCGTCTGACGGGAAAATGTATTTCCACATCAAGCTTCCGTCTGCCTTAAGCCGAACGATAAATGCCGAGTTGGTTGAAGCTGTTTTAACAACATCACCCGATTTTGCCGCAGTGTAGCCTGCCGCAACGATCGTTCCGTCCTTAAGCTCAATAACATCGTTAAAGGCAACAGCGTTGTCTCCGCCGACAATATATTTCCATGCTACCTTGCCGTCCGAGGAATACTTGACCAGCGAGGTGTGCTGAATTTCCCATTCGCCCGAAACGCCCTTATAGTCGCCGTCCTTGGAGCCTGAGATTCCTGCGGCAACGAATCCGCCGTCCTTGCAGGCCGTCACCTTTCTGAAAGCGTCAAGTCCCGAGCCGCCAAAATATTTCGTATACTCACATTTAACCTCCTCAATCTTCTTCTTGGAGGGATTATTAACTCCGACCGTTGTTGAGGTTGTGATTGCCGAAGAAGATACCTTGGTCGTCGGCTTTTCGTTTGTTGTGTAGTCAGGCGATTCATTGGTCTGCTCCAGCTCAAGCTTGCCGTTGACATACTTTCCTGTGTAGTAGATCATGTTGCCGAAGGTGTCGGTCTCATTCTTTGTGTAAAGAATGTTGCCCTTTGAGTCCTTCTTACCTGTCGTGTATATCGTTTTGCCGTAGCTGTCCTTGAGGCCTGTTGAATATATCCTGTGACCCTCTTTGTCGATGATTCCCGTTGAGTCAGTAACCTTGCCGTTCGGATCGGTTGCGCCCGTAATGGCGGTAACCTCCTGAGCACCTTTTTTAAGTTCATCGTCAACGATGTCTATATCATCGGGAGTTTCGGAAATAAGCTTGTCGTTCTTCTCGCCCGGAGTTGCGGAATCACCGCATGCGGTGAACATGCAAACCGACATTGCCAATATAAGCAACAAGGCGATTATTTTATATCTGTTCATATCAATTCCTCCTTAATGGATTTCCTTTATAATACCATACTTTAATAATATTTTCAATGCCTTATTGCAACTGATTGTATTACAACGCGTAAACCTTTAAAAAAATAAATAATACGCCGCTAAATATATTGACTTTTCCAATTGATTTTGATAGTATAAATTGATTTAGATTTTTTAAAGCAAAGGAAGTATCATATGCTTTTGGACAAAACAATTCATATTCCCGATCTGGGAGATATCGGCGCAGACAGCGGCTTTCACGTTTTGAACGCTACAGAGGACGGAAAGTTTTCCGTCGGCAAAAACGGCGTTGTCGATATCGTTTCGACAGGCGACAGCAAGGTTGAGTTCGTTTCATTCGGCTCGCACACTCTCGCTTGTGTAAAATCGGCAATCGCTTATCCCGTTTATTATCCCGTTGCACCCGTTACTCTTGAGAAGCCCGTTAAGGCTGTTCTCATGGATCTTGACGGAACAACGGTTCGCAGTGAGGAGTTCTGGATCTGGATTATTCAGATGAGCATTGCAAGTCTCCTCGGCAATCCGAAGTTTGAACTTGAAGAGGCCGACCTTCCGTTTGTTTCGGGTCACTCGGTTTCCGAGCATCTTCAGTATTGTATTGATAAATACTGCCCGGGTGCATCGCTCGATAAGGCTCGTGATTTCTACTTTGAGCATACCCACAGAGAGATGGAAGAGATCATGGCAGGCAGAGGCAAGGACGGCGCATTTACCCCGACCGAGGGTGTTAAGGATTTCCTCTATGAGCTTAAGGACATGGGCGTAAAGATCGGACTTGTTACCTCGGGTCTTTACGAAAAGGCATGGCCTGAAATTCTTTCGGCATTCAAGACCCTCGGCATGGGCGACCCGAAGGATTTCTACGACGCAATCATTTCCGCAGGCTTCCCTCTCAGAAAGGGCTCTGTCGGTACCCTCGGCGAGCTTTCTCCGAAGCCACACCCGTGGCTCTATTCTGAAACCTCTATCGTAGGTCTCGGCGAGGCATTTGCAGACCGCAACCATGTTGTAGGCATTGAGGACAGCGGCGCAGGCGTTTGCTCTGTCCGTCTTGCAGGCTACACGACTATCGGTATCGCAGGCGGCAACATCGTTGACAGCGGCACAAAGGCTGTTTGCAACTATTATGAAAACAGCTTTGCAGATATATTGAAAATCATAAAGGGATGATTTAATTGAAGAAAAAGATCACTTCCGAAAAAATAGTCCATGCAGTAAGCTTTGCACTTTTTGTCCTTATGCTGACGGAGGCCTACCTCAATCACGAGGACGAAATTAAGGAAAGCTTTGCAAGACTCAAATCAATCCTCGAGGATAAAAACAAATCAAATGAAGCCGAAGCCTCCGAGCAGTCGGAAGCTTCGGAAAAAGGAGAACAGACAGATGGACAACAAACCGCAGAAGATTAACTGCCATTTTATCTCCAACACCCACTGGGACAGAGAATGGCGTTTTTCGGCAAGAAGAACACAGTACATGCTCGGCTACATGCTCGACATGCTGACGGATATACTTGAAAAATATCCCGAATACAGACATTTCCATCTTGATTCTCAGACTATGCCGATTCAGGATTATCTTGAGGCATATCCCGAGAAGAAAGAGCTTATGAAGAAATACATATCCGAGGGTCGCATCGGTGTAGGCCCCTGGTTTTGCCTGCCCGACGAATTCACCGTCGGCGGCGAATCGCTTATCCGTAACCTCCTGCTCGGTCACAGAATCGGCAAGGAAATGGGCGGCATAAGCAAGACGGGCTATTCACCGTTCGGCTGGGGTCAGATCTCTCAGCTTCCGCAGATCTATGCAGGCTTTGATATTCACTTTGCTTCATTCTATCGCGGAATCAACGAGTATTGCGCTCCGAAGTCGGAATTCTATTGGGAAAGCCCCGACGGAACAAGAATTTACGCTTCGCGTCTCGGCAAGCGTCCGCGTTATAATATTTGGTACATCGTTCAGCGCCCTGTTTATTACAATCAGCAGAATGAGAACAACCGTGACATGGTATGGAACGACAACAACGGTATATTCAAGTTCATTGATTCCGAGAATAGGAACCTTGATTACCAGTATGCTCACCCGTTCTATGAGTACCATAAGGAGAATATCAAGGCTCGCGCAGAGCAGGCGATAAAGGAGCAGGACAACGACTGGACAACATCTCACCGTTTCTGGTCGCTCGGTCATGACTCATCGTGCCCCGATGCCCGTGAGGTCGAGATGATCAAAGACCTTGACGCGGCTCTCCCGAACGCAGTTGTTTATCACAGCTCGCTTAAAGAGATGGAGCAGGGCATTATTGACGAGTTCGACCCGAATTCGCCTGTCCTCAAGGGCGAGATGCGCGACCCGTACACAAAGGGAAGCGTCAGCAGCATGATGGGCTGGATCATTTCCGCAAGAACCTATGTTAAGCAGGCTAACTTCAAGACGGAGACTCAGCTCCAGAATTATGCCGAGCCGATGGCGGTTTTCGCCGCACTCAGCGGAGCACCGTATCAGAAGAATTTCATCGACCTTTCATATAACTACCTTCTTCAGAACCACGGTCATGACAGCATCGGTGCATGCGGACGTGACGTAGTTTATGAGGACGTTATCTACCGTTACAGACAGTCAAGAGAGCTTTCAAGCTGTGTTTATGAGCGTGCATTCATGGACGTTGCGGGCGATATTAAGCTTGACGGCTTCAGCCGTGACGACGCGGCAATTGTCGTATTCAACCCTGCTCCGTTCAAGAGAAGCGAAGCAATAAGAATGACGGTCGAGCTTCCCGCGGAGTGGAAAGCAGACAGCTTCAAAATCACCGATCCCGACGGAACGGTTCTTACATATCAGGTAATCACGACCAATAAAAACTCGGCTCAGATCATTCAGAATCCGAACGATGTTGCTAACGTTCTTCATACTCAGCAGTACACGATTGAGCTTGACGTTAAGGACGTTCCTGCTATGGGCTATAAAACGCTCAAGCTTCAGCCTCTCTATCATGTTCGTGCAACAACTCCTAAGACCATGCTCAAGAGAAATCAGGTCATGGAGAACGAATACCTCAGAGTTTCGTTCAACTCCAACGGTACCTATAACGTTCTTGATAAGGAGAACGGCAAGAGCTACGAGGGCCTTGGCTATTTCAAGGATACAGGCGAGATCGGCAACCCGTGGGAGCACTTCACCCCGGAGAACGACGAAACCTTTACAACTCTTAACGAGAACGCAAAAATCACCCTTCTCCATGAGGGCGAGCTTGCCGTTTCATACAAGGTTGCAATTGATTGGGCACTTCCCGAGGGAAGAAACCCGGACGAAAAGACACGTTCAAAGCACCTCAATCCCTGCAAGATCGAGAGCATTATCACATTGAAGAAGGGCTCACGTTATCTTGAGGTTGAAACAACTATCGACAATCAGAGCGAGGATCACTACCTCCAGGTAGCATTCCCGACCGATATCAAGTCGGAATTCTCCTACGCACAGGGTCAGTTTGACGTCGTTAAGCGTCCCGTTGCAAAGCTTGACTATTCGCTTTATGACGAGATCCCGATGACCGAGCAGCCGATGAACTCCTTTGTTGACGTAACAGACGGTAAGGTCGGCGCAGCTCTCCTCAATACGGGTCTCAAGGCATACGAAGCCTCCGACGACGAGTGCGGCACGGTTTATCTTTCGCTTCTTCGCGCCTTCCCGCTTCGCATCTGCGTTACAAGCGATATGCAGGATTACAGCGCAAGCGACAAGGGCTCACAGTGCATCGGCAAGAACACCTACCGTTATGCTTTCATGCCGCATAAGGGCGATTGGGAGGATGGCAATGTTTGGGGCGAGAGCGAGAGATTCAACCTTGCTTTCGGCGTAGCACAGCTTGCTCCGACAGACCACGGCAAGAACGGTCTTGTACATTCGTTCCTCGAGCTCGGCACCGAGAAGCTCAATGTCAGCGGTATCAAGCAGAGCGAGGACGGTACAGGCTATGTTGTTCGTCTCTTTAACCCGTCGGATAAGACCGTAAAGACAAATATCCGTCTCAACAGCGGTATCGCTCCAATCGAAAAGGCTCAGTCTCCTGTTGAAAGACAGCAGACGGAGTTTGAGCTTCCGCCGTATTCGGGCAAGAAGTGGAGCGAGGTCAAGCTCGTAAGCCTTGAAGAAAAGGATGTTGCTCCTCTCACGGTTGACGAGAACGGCTTTGCAGAGTTCGAAATCACAGGTAAAAAGATTCTTACAATAAAATTTGTCGGCTGATAAATTATAACTGAGGGAACGTCATTAGTCCGACGTTCTCTCGGGCAAGTCGATTGCCCGAATTTGAGGGATAAATCAAGCAATGAAAAATTTACGGAAATTCATGTATACTGCGGCAGGCTTGTTTGCCGTGCTCAGTGTTATTTTCCTGATTTCACATATTCATCACGACAATCATTATTCTTTTACATGCTTTATTACTTTTCTGACGTGTTTTTATCATTTTGCCTATAGAATTCTTGTTTCCGAAACGGTATCCAAAAGAAAGGCAAAATATAACTACAAAAACGGTTGGTTTGCGCCGAAAAAGTTTGAAGAACCGATTTTTAAAGCGCTCAGAGTAAAACGCTGGAAAGAAAAGCTTCCGAATCTCCTGCCTCAGACATCTTCGGCAAAGAGCTTCCCCGTCGAAACGATTATTGACGAGACATGCTCGGTTGAGGTAATACACGAAATTAACATTGTGCTCAGCTTTGCGCCGTTCATAGTTTCGCTCTTTTACAGCAGCTACGAGTGGATTTTTCTCGTTTCGGGAATCGTTACGGCGCTGTTTGATCTGTGCTTTATAATTTTTCACAGGCATTTCAGACCGAGACTGATTAAACTGCTGAATACAAAAGTATAAAAGCCATCGGAAAAAACGTCCGATGACTTGATAAATCGCAGTTGACAAATTAAATTTTACAGCGTATAATAAAAATACAAAGGGTGGCACTACCGATAGACGGTTACGCCCTCATGAAAAGTTATTTATTAAAGAATAACCGTTCTCATTGGCGTGGGGCGGTTATTTCTTTTTTACTGTATATATGTAACCTGTTGCAAAAAGCAGAATAACAGCCATTATGACAAGATACTCCATACAATCACCCCCTGACGAGGGCAAAGAGTGTAACCGCCTACCGCAATGGTAGTGCCACAAGGACAATTATATCTGCCGTGGTTGGCTTTGTCAATATTCAAATGATTTATAAATTCTTCTCAAGGCAGACCAGCTGTACGCCGTCAATACCGTTGAACACGCACGGAACGATCGAAACCTCGGTGTAGCCGAGCTTTTTATAAAGGCTGCGTGCGGCAGCGTTTCTTGCATTTGTGTCCATTCTGAGATAAGGACAGCTGTTTTCAAGTGCATATTTTTCATAGAAATCGACAAACGCTGTTCCGTAGCCCTTGCCCTTGATTTTCGGCGAAACAACAAGTGCATGAAGCACCATGACTTCATCGTTAGGTGCATCAACGTTCCATGCCGCATCGGCATATTCAGGCACCTGCTCCTTATTTATTCTTGCGGCGGCAACGATTGTTCCGTCAATTTCTTCAACAAACATATCTCCTGACGCGATAGCTGTCTCCGCGGTTTTGCGGGTCGGATAGATTTCTCTTATCCAGCCGATCGTAACCAGTCCCGCTTCCTCGGCATCATGGATTTCATCGTAAATTTCACTTATACGGTCAATATCCTTTTCGGTTGCTTTTCTGAACATAATTCCACACCTCAATTTTGTTATGATTTAAAAAATCGCCCGTATGAAACGGACGATTTTTATTTTACCTTACCAAATCGTCAAGCTTTTCTTTCATTGCCTGCTCGGTGTCACGGTAATATTGCGTTTTCGGATTCGGGTGCTTGTTTTCCGCCCAAAGCTTGTCCGCCTGTTCTCTCCATGCGGCGGCAAATTTATCGCACTTTGCGCAAAGATGCTCAACACCCTCCTGATTTTCAAGATCGGTCGATTTTGCGCCTGTCTGCTTGATTATCTTCCTGAGATATTCGGGATTTTCAAGCATCGGACACGGACGCAGATGGTTGTCGTTAAACGGCTGATTATGATAATAGCTCATAAACAGCGGATTTCTCAAAGCCTCAAGAATCGTATGCGTCCTAATGTTTGCATCTGAAAAATGAATGAATACGCAAGGCTCAATGTCACCTGCGGAATTGATGTGGAAATAGTTCCTGCCGCCTGCAATACAACCGCCGACATATTCGCCGTCATCCTGGAAGTCCATTACAAACAGCGGCTTGCCCGTCTTGCCGTTTCGCATTTTCTTGAGCCAGAAGTACATGTGCGTTCTCTGCTCGGGGGTGGGGATAAGCTCCTCAACGGCTCCCGTACCGACAGGCATATAGTTAAAGTAAAGCGCGAATTTTGCACCCTTTTCAACCATAAGATCAATGAATTCGTCGCTCGTTACTTTATCAACATTCTGCGAAGTGTAGCAGATCGAAAGGCCGTAAATGCACTTATTTTTTTTGAGAAGCTCCATCGCTTTCATGGTTCTCTCATAGGCTCCCTCACCGCGGCGGAAATCGTTCGATTCCTCCGAGCCTTCAATGCTGAGCGCAAGTGTGAGATTGCCGACATCCTTCATATCGTCGCAGAATTTTTGGTCTATCAGCGTTGCGTTTGTATAAGCGAGAAATGTACAGTTTTTATGCTCACGGCAAAGACGGAGAATATCATCCTTCCTGATGAGCGGTTCGCCGCCTGTGAACATATAAAGGTGAGTTCCGAGCTCCACACCCTGATTGATAACATTGTTTATTTCGTCATATGTGAGGTTGAGTTTGTGACCGTATTCAGCCGCCCAACAGCCCTTGCAGTTCATGTTACATGCGCTCGTCGGGTCGATGAGCATAAGCCAAGGAATGTTGCACTTATACTTTTCGCGGTTGGCTCTTACGGCTCTCGTTCCGTGCAGACCCGCGCCGAGAACAAAGGACAGGAACATTTTTTTGAGATAATCCCTGTCGATATCCTTGAGCAAATTCATCGCATAGGTGTTCCAAACGTTGTCGTCATCGCTTATCGCATTGCGGAAGCCCGCAAAGGTTTTTTCGGGAAATGTTTTGCCAGCAAATTTTTCGGCAAGACCGATAAGCTTGAGGATATTCTTTTTCGGGTCCTTGTCAACGTATTTCAGCAAACGGTCAAGCAGAAATCCCACGCCCGCACGCTGAATATTTTCTTTCAGTAACATTTCGCTGTACCTCACTACTAAAAACTGATATTTATTTTCTCATATTTTCCTTATAAAGTCAACCGAGATTAGCAATAAAACTAACTTATTCGACACTTTGTCTATAATCTGTCAATCATACTGCTTCTTGCCCGTCATTCATACAACATAACATACCGTTTCAAAAAGTATTTTTCCATATTGTTGACATTAAATCCGTAATTTAATAAAATTTTTGCTTACAGAGAAAATCCAAACAACGGCGGTATCGGACAATAATATCGGTATGTTGAAGGCAGTTTGCCGAGGTTGTTCATATAATGCTTTTGTAGGATTTGTCATATTTTTCCAAAAGTATTGGAACCTTTCTGTTGACTTTAAATTTTTGTTGGTGTATAATTAAGCTACAAAATTATTTTTTTCGGAGGTTAAAACAATGAAAAAAGTCATAAGTATTCTTCTCTCGGTTGTTATGATTGTCCTCCTTGCTGTCCCGAGCTTTGCGGCGATCAGCACCGACACGGCATTCAAGTTCAACTCAGACGGAAAATTTAAGATCATGATGATCAACGACACACAGGATGTTATTCTCAAGGACGTTCTCCAGGCAAGCTACCTCAAGAAGATTGCCGAAAAGGAAAAGCCCGACCTCATTGTTATGGCAGGCGACCTTCTCACAGACTTCTTCCCGGGCGCAACCAAGGATCAGCTCAAGAAGTGCCTTACTCAGGCTCTTGACGGCGTCAACGCTCTCGGAGTACCTTTCGTAGCTACCTTCGGCAACCACGACCATGACTGGGAGGAGATCTTCCCGCTTGAGGAGCAGATGGAGGTTTACAAGTCATACTCCAATTGCGCTATCGTTAATAACGGCTGTGATGTAGGTACATTTTATATTCCCGTTAAGTCGTCCGACGGCAAGAAAATTCCTCTTAACATCTATGTTATGGACTCCAACAATAAGGCTAAGGGCGAAGGACTGCTTACAGGTTATCAGGGACTCAAGCCAGAGCAGGTTCAGTGGTATAAGGATACCCGTGACGGACTCAAGGCATCTACAGGCAGCTATGTTCCTTCTCTTGTTTTCCAGCATGTTCCCGTTAAGGAAATCTATCAGTTTGTTGATAAGGTTCCGTTCAATGCAGATCATACAGACTGTATCTTCGGTCTTGACGACGGTCAGTGGTACAAGCTCAACGATAAAGCTACAAGCGGCGTTCTCGGTGAGGTTCCGTGTTCGGAATCCGTAAACGGCAACACAGGCGAGTATGAAGCATGGCTTGAGCATAAAGAGATTATCGGTGCTTTCTTCGCACATGACCACGTTAACAACTTCATGGGCGTTACGGACGAGGGAATCACTCTCGGCTACAACGGCGGTTCAGGCTTCAGCACATACGGCAGAGGCGGCGACCGTTCGGCAAGAATTTTTGAGATTGACGAGAACGATGTAAGAAATTACGAAACTCATCTTGTAACATATAATGATGTTGCATCTAAGCCGATAAACTACTACATCATGGATCTCTTCTCACCTGTTATCGCAACATGGATCGGCAGAATTATTGATATCGTTTGCCCGAAGTTCATTAAGGATATCATTGCTAACAAGCAAAAATAAGGTTAAATAAAACGACTTTCACCCTTAATGTGAACAGTCCGACATAACAAAGCGAAAAGCTATAATCCGCATATCAGCGATTTCAACAAGCTGAATGTGAATTATAGCTTTTTTGTTTTATTCTTCTGTCGGGTAGTAATCGGGATCGCAGAATTCCGGGAAACAGCCGAGAAACCAATTGCACTCGTCGCAACAAATTTCATGGTCGGGATGTGTACCGTTGCCCTCGCAGGTTTCGGGGTGACAGGGAGTCAGAATCGCTCCCGTATCGTCGATAAATTTGTCCGGAATGTCCTCATCTGAATTAAAGGCATAGTCATAGAGATCAATCATTTTATTATCCCCCGAAAAATAAAAAGTGCGCAGCCGAAGCCACGCACAAAAAATACACGGCTTGATTGCTACCACACAAAGTTACAGTTCTAAACCAAAAGCATAGAAAAGTAAGCCGGTATTTTTATCTATTCCGGCTACGCAATTTGGTTTAGCTTCTATATGAACTTTGTGTGGTAGCTGTATTATATCATATTGACAGATATTTTTCAACTGTTTGTAACGTAAAACAAAAAGTGCGCAGCCGAAGCCACGCACAAAAAAGAACGGTTAAATTTTTGTTTTGTTATTCTGTCACGGCGAACTGGCTGTTGTAAAGGTCATAGTAAAAGCCGTGCTTTTCAAGCAACTGTTCGTGCGTGCCCTGCTCGATGATCTGACCCTTGTTCATAACAAGAATGATGTCCGATTCACGGATCGTCGAAAGTCGGTGAGCAACAACAAAGCACGTCCTGCCTTTCATCATTCGTGCAAAGGTTTTCTGAATTCTAATCTCGGTGTGGCTGTCGATTGACGATGTCGCTTCATCGAGAATAAGCATCGGCGGCAGATTGAGCAAAACTCTCGTTATGCAAAGCAGCTGCTTTTGTCCTTGAGAGAGAGAACCGCCGTTTTCGCCGAGAACCGTATCATAGCCGTCGGGCAAACGCTTTATGAAGCTGTGAGCGTGCGTAAGCTTTGCGGCGGCGATGATTTCTTCATCTGTTGCGTCGGGGTTTGAATATGCAATATTCTCCCTGACCGTGCCCGATTTCAGCCATGTTTCCTGAAGCACCATGCCGAAGTTTTTACGCAAGGATTTTCTTGTGAAATCCATTGAATTCTCGCCGTCAACTTTGATCATTCCGCTGTCGGGATCATAGAAACGCATAAGAAGATTGATAAGCGTACTCTTGCCGCAGCCCGTCGGTCCGACGATTGCAACACGCTGACCGGGCTTTGCACTGATGCTGAGATTTTTGATGAGCTCCTTGCTCTTATCGTATGAGAAAGAAACATTTTCAAACGCAACCTCGCCGTTTGCCTTTTCAAGCTCCTTCGCATTGTAGCAGTCGGGAAGCTGTTCCTTTTCGTCAATGAGTTCAAAGACTCTTGCCGCCGAAGCGAGGGCATTCTGAAGCTCCGTGACAACGCCCGAAATCTCGTTGAACGGCTTCGTGTACTGCGTTGCATAGCTGAGGAAGCAGCTAAGCTGACCGACCGTAAGTCTGCCTGCAATGGCTGAGAGAGCACCGAAGGCGCCTACACCCGCATAAACAAGGGCATTGATAAGTCTTGTTGACGGATTGACCATTGAGGAGAAGAACGACGCTTTAAGACTGTATCTTGTGAGTCTGTCGTTTATCTCGTCAAACTTTTCTTCCGAAGCGTCCTCACGGCTGAATGCCTTGACAAGCTTCTGATTGCCGACCATCTCGTTGATATGCGTTGTAATTTCGCCTCTTGTTTCTGACTGCTTTTGGAACATCGAGTAGGTTCTTTTCGCAATGAACGAAGCAACAAAAAGAGAAAGAGGCGTGAGGAGAACGACAATAAGCGCGATTTTTACATTGACGGAAAACATAAAAATCAATGTACCGAGAATTGTTATAACACCCGTAAAAAACTGGGTAAAGCCCATCAGCAGACCGTCCGAGAGCTGATCTATATCAGTAATAATTCGGCTGACGATATCTCCGTGCTCGTGAGAGTCGATATATGATATGTCAAGTTTTTGCAAATGGCGGAATGCCTGAACACGCAGATCCTTAACAACCCTGTATGTTATGCGATTGTTTATGATGTTCATTATCCACTGAGCCAGAGCCGTTATGCAGATTACAACGGCGGTTTTAACGAGGATTGCAATAATTCCTTCAATATCGACCTGACCCTTGCCGAGAGCGAGATCGACTGCATCGCCGAAAAGTATCGGCGCATAAAGCTGAGTTGCAACGACAACAACAGCCAAAAGCAAAGAGAGAAGCACAAGAAATTTATATTTTTCAATAAGCTTGAGCAGGCGGCGGAATGTTCCTTTATTATTTTTCTTCATTTATACCGCCTCCTTACTCGAAAGCTGAGATTCGCAAATGTCGCGGTATTCCTCGCAGCTTTCAAAAAGCTCGTCATGCTTGCCGATTCCGCAAACCTTGCCGTCGTCAAGCACAATTATCATATCGGCATTTTTTATCGTCGAAAAACGCTGAGAAACGATGAAAACTGTCATGTTGTCCGTGTCGGATTTTATCGCACGTCTGAGTGCGGCATCCGTCGCAAAGTCAAGAGCCGACGAGCTGTCGTCAAGAATAAGGATTTCGGGCTTCCTGACAAGTGCTCTTGCAATTGTCAGACGCTGAATCTGACCGCCCGAAAGATTCTTGCCGCCTTGAAGAATTTTGCTGTCAAGTCCATTCTTTTCGTCAACAAAGTCGAGAGCCTGAGCAGTTTTCAGTGCCGCATTTATTTCCTCATCGGTTGCGTCGGGCTTTCCCCATTTCATATTGTCTCGAACCGTTCCGCTGACAAGCGCCGCCTTTTGCGGAACAACGCCTACCAGCTTGCGAAGCTCGTCAACATTGTAATTGCGAACGTCCGTTCCGTTGACCTTGAGCGAGCCGCCGCTGACATCGTAAAATCTCGGTATAAGATTGATAAGAGTTGTTTTGCCCGAGCCTGTTGCGCCGATTATGCCGACCGTCGAGCCTCTCGGAACGTTAAGCGTGAGCGAGTCAAGCGATTTTTCATTTGATCCTGCATATGTTGCGCTTACATGGTCAAATTCGACCGCCGTATCGTTCTCGGTCTTTATTCCGCTTCCGTCGTTGATTGACGGTTTTATCTTGAAAACGTCGTTGATTCTGTTTCCGCATGCAACGGATTTTGTAAGGTTGATTATGAGATTTGATAGCTTAATAAGCTCAACAAGAACCTGCGACATATAGTTGATGAGTGAAATAACCTCGCCCTGCGTCAGTCTGCCCGTGTCAACACGAAGTCCGCCGACGTAAATAATGAGCACGATTGAAAGATTGACTATAACATAGGTTATCGGATTGAGATATGCCGAGATCTTGCCGCCGTAAAGCTGCATATCCTTCAATTCCTCCGAGCATTTGTCAAAGTCCTCGATTTCCCTTTGCTCATGGTTAAATGCACGAATCACGCGCACGCCCGAAAGATTTTCTCTCGTCATCCTCATTACGGAATCAAGCCTGTTTTGTACTTTCTTATAAATCGGCACAGAATAGAACATGATGCCGAAAACGACAACCGCAAGCATAGGAATCGAAACGGCAAAAATTATAGCCGTTTTCGGATCAACCGTGAAGGCCATGACGACTGCGCCGATAACGATGAACGGTGAACGCAGGAAAAGCCGCAGAAAAAGGTTGACCGCTGTTTGCATTTGATTTACATCCGCCGTCAAACGGGTGATAAGCGTTGATGTTCCGATTTTGTCGATCTCGGAATAGGACAGCGTGTTGATGTGACGGTAAAGGTCACCTCTCAGCTCCTTGCCGAATCCGACTGCCGCTTTGGCGGCAAAATATTGAGCAGTCAGCGCACTGATGAAGCCTACAATCGCCAATCCGACAAGAACCATTCCCATTTTAAAAATGTAGGGCTTGTCCGAGTTTTTGATGCCTGTGTCTATTATCGCCGCCATTACCAGCGGAACAAACAGTTCAAAGCTCGCTTCAAGCATTTTGAACAGCGGCGCAAGGATGCTTTCTTTAATATAATGCCGCAAATACTTTATAAGATCTTTCATATTGTCTCCCTGTTTATGTTAATTATATTATTTCCGTATTTCTTCGCCAGTGGAATAGAAATTGCTGTGCTATTCCTTCAACACCCGAGGTACATTCGGGTAAACCGTCGGGATACATCTCGGCCATTATGCGCTTGACCCATACATCAACGGGAAAAGCCTCGATTCTTCCGCAGCCATAGAGAAGAGTACATTCGGCAACCTTTGCACCGACTCCCTTGATTTTTATCAGCTCGGCTCGGCAGACATCCATATCCTCCGTGGCAAGCATATGAAGATTTACCTCACCGCAGGCAACCTTTTGAGCGGCGTCGATTATGTATTTCGCTCTGAAACCCGAACGCAAAGGCGCAAGATCGTCAACGTTGCATTTTGCAAGCACTTCGGCGGTCGGAAAACTGAAATCGCCGTTTCCGAGATCGTCACCGAAGGTTGCACAAAGCCTTTCTATAATTCCCTTTATTCTCGGGATATTGTTGTTTTGCGAGATTATAAATGAGCAAAGCGCCTCCCATGTGTCCTGGCGGAGAATCCGTATTCCGCCGTATTCACTGATTGCCCTGTTGAGCCAATTGTCTGTTTTCAGCTTTTCGCAGATTGCGCCGTAGTCGCGGTCAAGGTCAAAATAGGTTCGCCAAAAGCTCTCGTCGGTGTCGCCGATAACGGTGATTTTTTCGCCGTCCTGCATTATATCTACCGCTCGGCTCGACGCAACTCCGTGCCAAGCTCCGTTTGGCTTTTGAACCCAGCGAAAAGCCTGTCCGCAGTCGAGGGTCAGGGCGATGTCAAGGTTGTCAACCTCGTCAAAAACTATGCTGTTGTCTTTAATATAGCTTTTCATGCAAGATCTCCTTTGTATTCATACAATGAAAAGTTTGGGATTTGTAAAAATATTCATTTTGTAACCTTTTGTTACCAATTACTTGTCAAGCTTTTTTTAAACTCTGTTTTGCACAAAGATTTATTAAATTTTGAGCAAAATTTCCCGTTTTTTATAACAAAAAAATACTTGACAAAGAATAACGCAGATTGTTAAATAATTAACGAAAACCGTGTTTTCAACGGGTCAAAATGTGGAAAAATGCGTAAAATCAACGTTTGCAAAGGGAGTTATCCACACTTTCCACATAGTTTTCCACCGATTTTCTGAAAAAATCAAAGTTTTCCACACTTCCACAGAAAACGTGGAAAATGTTACAAGCTGTCGTTTTCGGTCGTGTTTTATTCACTTTGTCCTGCATAAAAAGCAACCGCAGAGACAACAATAAAAGAGACAAAAACAATCGAAAGCAGGGATAGTTTGATCAAGGGAGTAAACCATCAGGTCGTTGAGGTCACCAAACCGACCTGTGAATATTTTGAACGTGTAATATTTTTCGTAAAGCCCGAGTTCTCTCAGGTCAGCGAAGGAACGCTGAGAGAGCGCGCCGGGAAAATCGCAGGGGAAACAGGAGCACCGCCGCCGACAAAGCTGAAACGCAACCGAGCAATTCTTATTGCAAAACTGGTGGGTGCCGCCCTCGTCGGTGCGGCAGCGGCATTGGCAGTCAGTCGATTTTTATTCTGAACGTAAAAGTCGATGTGAATACAATTTAAAGGCAACAGCGCACACGATGACCGTGCGTTGCTGTCTTATTTTTTTGCCGATTTGCAGAAATCCGCCATACAGCATTTTTCGCAAGCAGGACGTCTTGCTATACATACGGCTCTGCCGTGGAGAACACAGCGATGACAAAAATCATTGCTTTCCTCGGGCGGAAGAAGCTCGCGCAGTGCAAGTTCGACCTTGAAGGGGTCCTTTGTATCAACAAGACCGAGAAGATTGCTTATGCGAATAAGGTGAGTGTCGGCAACGACGGCAGGCTTACCGTAAACATCGCCGCAAATGAGATTGGCGGTTTTTCTGCCCACCCCCGGGAGCGAGGTTAGATCCTCAATGTTATCGGGAACCTTTCCGTCGAAATCGGAGAGGATTTTTTGAGCCATGCCGATGAGATCCTTAGCTTTTGTTCTGTAAAATCCGCAGGAGCGTATTAGCTCCTCGATATCGGCAACATCAGCTTCGGCGAAGGCTTCAACGGTAGGGTATTTCTCAAAAAGTGCAGGCGTGACAATATTCACACGGGCATCCGTACACTGCGCCGAAAGCCTGGTTGCGACAAGAAGCTGAAAATCCGTCTTGCAATCCAGCGAACAAACAGCGTCAGGGTATTCCTTTTTCAGCGCCTCAACACAATGAAGCGCTCTTTGCTTTTTTGTCATGATTCGACACCTCACTTAAAAATATATTATACTACTTTATTTATACAAAATAAATAGCAGAATGAAAAAATAAAGATGATTCGTTCATAAATGTAAAAAAATAGTAAATATATTGAGATTTTTGGATTTATGCGTTATAATAAATTGAAAAAATGTTTTGATGTAACCGCTTTTGCGTGAATGTCGGTTACTAAAGGGGGAATAACGTGAGCAACGAAAAGCTGAACAATAAATTTCACTGGGGATTTGCACTTATCCTCGTTACGATATTTCAAATATTGACCGCAACGGTGGTGATTACCGCCGACGGCTTTAACAGTACGCTTTTTTTGATTTTCGGCGGCTATATAGTCCTGGAATGGCTCTATTTTGTAATCGCTTCAACCTTTTGCAGGCAGAACAACTTTGAGCTTGAGATAATCGGATTCCTGTTTTCGGGAATCGGACTGACAAATGTTGCAACTGTTGACAACGGATATGCGCTTAAACAGGTTGTTGCAATAATGCTCGGATTGGTTCTATTTATATTCATGCTTGTTGTCATGCGCCGCACGGACGTGGTAATGAAGCTGAGAATGCCCGTTGCGATTGCGGCGGTCGGATTGCTCGTTGCCAATCTTGCGCTCGCAAAGTACACTTACGGAGCACTTAACTGGATAACAATAGGCGGAATTTCGATTCAGCCGTCAGAATTCGTAAAGCTTGCATTTGTCTTTGTCGGAGCAGCATCTCTGGACAAGCTTCAGAGCGCGCGAAGCCTTACAAAGTACCTTATTTTCTCCTTTGGCTGTGTAGGCGCGATGTTCCTTATGAAGGATTTCGGCGCGGCGCTGATTTTCTTCTTCATGTTTATAATAATCGCATTCATGCGTTCGGGCGATGTCAGAACAATTGCTCTTGTTTGCGTTGCGGCATTGCTCGGTGCAATAATGATTGTTTATTTCAAGCCGCATGTTGCCGCCAGATTCAAGGCATACCGCCACATATGGGAAATGATCAATGACGAGGGCATGCAGCAGACAAGAACACTGATTTATTCCGCAAGCGGCGGACTTTTCGGACTCGGAATCGGCAGGGGCGAGCTGCGAAATGTTGTTTTCTCTGAGACTGATCTTGCTTTCGGAATGATATGCGAGGAGTGGGGAATGATCGTCGCGCTCACTATCGTTATTACATATGCTTTCATTTTACTCTATGCCATAAAGGTTGCGAGAAACACGCGCTCGGCATTCTATGCAATTTCGGCATGCGCGGCGGCAGGACTGCTTTTGTTCCAGACCTCACTGAATATTTTCGGTGTAACGGACGTTCTTCCGTTCACAGGCGTTACGCTTCCTTTTATCAGCCGCGGCGGTTCGAGCATAATCTCCTCGTGGGGTATGCTGGCGCTGATAAAATGCGCGGATATACGGACATATCCGAAGCTTTCGCAGACAATTCTTCCCGATCATCCGCTCTATCCGCCGAATATAATGATCGGAAAAAGGTCTAAGAAGAAGGTATATGTTCCGCCTGTTGTCAATCAGCCTGTAAGAGTTAAAGGCTCGGCGGCGGATGTGCCGATCAGCAAGAAGAAAACCCCGCAGACGGGAAAGGGAGATGTGCCGATAAGCAGAAAACGTACAGGTCAGACACAGACCCCCAAGGATATTCCGATATCGCGGAAAAAGAACGGGAACGGGAGGGCTGATAAATGAGAAACACCACCAGAAGAGCCTTTGTTCTCTATTTTGTAATAGTAGCGTTTTTCGGCGGGCTCGGATTTATGATGTATAATTTCTTTGTCCACGGAGCCGAATGGACCTCCAATCTTGTTAATCAGCATATATACAGAAACGGCGAGATTTCAAGCGCCGGCACGGTTTTTGACTGCAACGGCACAAAGCTGGTATACTCCGAGGACGGAGTAAGAATATACAACGACGACAGAACCGTGCGCAAGGCGATGCTTCATGCCGTCGGCGATAATTCATCATTCATTGCAACGGGAGTTCAGTATGTTTACAGCGCAAAGCTCTCGGGCTATGATTTTGTAAACGGTGTTTATAATCTCAAGAAATACAATAGAGGTAACGACATAAATCTCACCCTTGACGCGGATATATGCCGCACGGCATATGAGGCAATGGACGGCAGAAAGGGTACGATCGCCGTATACAACTATAAAACGGGGGCAATAACCTGTATGGTGTCCACCCCGTCGTATGATCCGCAGGACAAGCCCGATGATATTGACGAAAACCCCGATAAATATGAGGGTGTTTATCTCAATCGCTTTGTTTCGGGACTTTATACTCCGGGCTCGATATTTAAAATTGTGACCGCTGTCAGCGCGATCGAAAATATTCCCGATATATATTCCCAGACCTTTGAATGTACGGGCGAGTATGCAACGGGTGACGGCAAAATAATATGTAACGGAGTTCACGGAACGGTTGATTTTGAGGAAGCTCTCAACCATTCATGCAATTCCGCTTTTGCTCAGATTGCGATTCAGCTCGGACAGTCGAAGCTGATGCAGACAGCGGGCGAGCTTGGCTTTAATACAAAGGAGGACATGGGTCAGATCAGCGTTTCAACAAGCAGATTTGATGTCAGCAAAACAACGAAAACCGACCTCGGATGGGCGGGAATCGGACAGTATACAACAATGGTCAATCCCTATCATATGCTTACCGTCCTTGGCGCAATTGCAAACAACGGCGTTGCGACAAAGCCGTATTATGTTCAGAACATGGTTTCACCCGATGGAAAGGTGACTGTGATCGGCAAAACAGAGGTCAATAAAACCGTAAACATTACCCCCGAGATTGCTTCGCAGATGAAAAAGCTTCTGCGTTCCAATGTTGTCAACTATTATTCCGACTCTTTCTTCCCCGGACTTGAAATGTGCGGAAAGACGGGTACGGCAGAGGTTGAGGGCGGCTCGCATGCATGGTTTGTAGGATTTTCTCAGCGCGAGGACGCTCCGTATGCAGTGGTCTGCGTTGTTGAAAAATCAGGCTCGGGACTCTCTGTTGCAGGTGAGGTCGTAAATGAAGTAATGCAGGAAATTTGCAATTAACACAATATATTGTGAACGAAAAAACAATTTACACTAAAACAAAAAAATAATTCACGAATTTTTATTAAAATGTTATTATTATTCTTAATTAGAACTATAAAAAATTTTTTCGTGATATTATAATAAAAAAGCGAAGTGTTCCTTCGCATAATAAACGCATGAAAATGCAGAAAACAAAAGGAGAGATTTTCCAATGAAAAAGTTTTTAGCAATTCTTCTTTCGGTTATCATGCTCTTTACACTCGGTGTTGCAGCATTTGCCGAAGGTGACGGCACAGAAGAGCCGAAGGGTATGCCCTCTGACATTGCAAAGCAGCCGGGCAAAGTTGTTTTCTCAATCGAAAATACATACATCGAGCCCTCAAAAGAGTATTCGATTCCTCTCGTAATGAAGTCGGATTATCTTGACAAGGTTCCCGCTGATGCAGAGACATTCTATTTCTATCTTGCAAGCATCTACTCAACATCATCATATGTTACAATCAAGAACATCAGATTTGCTGACGATGTTGCTCAGTCTAACCGTATTTCAATAACACAGGTTGGCGAAGAAGACGGTGCAATCATCTTCAAGTTAGAGAAGGCTGACTTTAACAAGTTCTTTGCTACCTCCGACGAGGGCATCGTAATTGCTTACATTGACATTGCAACAACAGAGGACGTTCCTGAAGAGTATGATGTTGACTTCGGTAACATTTACTTCGATCTCTTTGGTGAGCTTTATCAGGAAGATGAAGAAGGCAACCCGATCGGTGCTGTTTCCAATCCTGATGCAATAGGCTATTCTGTAGGTTATGTAGATGCAGAAGGCAACTTCACAGGCTTCGTTTGCACACTTGATATCTCTGTAGACGATTTCAATGCTGACACAGCTTGCTTCTACCATGCTCCCAAGGTTCCGACATGGCAGGAGAGACTCACAGAGTGGGCAAAGGGTCAGGCACTTCTTTTCGTAAGATTCTTCCTGGTCGTTCTTGAGGCTCTTGAGCAGATCCTTATGAAATAATCTCAAATGAATAATTGAAGGACAGCTTCGGCTGTCCTTTTTTATGCTCGTTATATTTAACGAATGTAACGTAAGAGAATCAGCCGCTACAGGATAGGCTTATAACATGTTTTGCTTCGTCTCCTTTAACCCCTATTGTATATACAAAAAAGCAGCCGCCGTAAAGCGACTGCTTTTTGATTTTCAAAGTCAAACTTACTTGAGTTCGATCTCTGCGCCAACTTCCTCGAGCTTAGCCTTGATTTCCTCAGCCTCGTCCTTAGAAGCGCCTTCCTTAACTGCCTTCGGTGCGCCGTCAACAAGTGCCTTTGCCTCAGCAAGTCCAAGACCTGTGATGTCCTTAACTGCCTTAACAACCTTGATCTTCTGTGCGCCTGCGCTCTTGAGGATAACGTCAAACTCTGTCTTTTCCTCAACTGCCGGGCCTGCTGCTGCCGGACCTGCTACAACTGCTGCTGCAGCTGATACGCCGAACTCATCCTCTACTGCGTGTACGAGCTCTGAAAGCTCAAGAACTGAAAGAGTCTTCAACTCTTCAACGATAGCATTAATTTTCTCTGATGCCATGGTAATTTACCTCCATAAAAGTTTTTGTAATTTTTAAATTAGTTTCGCTGAAAATTAAGCCTCAGCGGGAGCCTCTGCCTTATCGGCGATAGCCTGAACAGCACGAGCAAAGCCTGCGATAGGTGCGCTGAATACATTTGCAACCATAGAGAGCAATGTTTCTCTCGAGGGAAGGTTTGCAAGATCCTTGAGCTTCTCCATCGTCATTACCTCACCGTCGAGGTAACCTGCTTTAAGCTTGAAGTTTTCGTGATCCTCTGCATACTTGTTGAGGATACGGGCTGCGGCTACATAGTCGTCCTTGGAAGTTGCGAGAGCTGTTGTTCCGTCGAGAACCTCACCCATGCTTTCGAGAGACGTACCGTTGATTGCGAGCTTGAGGAGAGTATTCTTAACAACAGTGTACTCAACTCCTGCTTCACGAAGCTCCTTACGAAGAGCTGTATCATCGGCAACGGAAATTCCCTTGTAATCTACGATTACACCTGCACATGAATTGCTGATTCTGTCTGCAACGGAAGCAACTATCTGCTTCTTCTGTTCCAATACGCTTGCACTTGGCATTTTTTTCACCTCTCATGCAATGAAATAGGTGCTTATAAACGAAAATAAACCCTGTCCACTTACCGTGAACAGGGTTCTGACATACAAATATTGACCCGATAAATCGGATATCGTATGCTCCCATTCTCGGCAGGCGGTTTGTTAAAACCATTACGCTGATTGCACCTGCTGTCTTTGAAAAAGAACAGCTTATATATGATAGCACACGTTTTTCGGTTTGTCAATAGAATTTTTGCTTTTTATAAAATTATTTTCCTATAATCGGAGAAACAGTCTCATAAAGCTTCTTCATTATCTCAATTGTGATATTAACAAGCTTTTTGAACAGCTCGACAAATTTGTTTGTGTATTCTTCCTTTACGCCGTAGCCGGGGATCGTGCCGTTGCGGTTATCAACGCCGTCCTTGTCTGCGATGTATCCGCCGAAGAGACTGAACACAATGCCGAGAGCTTCCTTTTCGGCAGGAGTTGCAAAACCGTATTTTTCGCAGAACGCTTTAAAGGTGTTATCGGCGATACCGCCCTTGTAGCCGACTTTATTAAGAAGAGCGTTTGCATTCGCAAGGGTACCGCTGTCTGCCGTTGCGGCGGCGGATTTGCGGATCGTAAAGGCGAGAGCTTTGACTATGACCGCAAAATCGGTTGAATCCTGAGTATAGATCTTTTCTCCGATTTTATATCTCAGGCCCAGCATTGTCAGCGCATCAATGAGTGTTGAGTATTCGCTGTCGGGAATGTCAAGACCGTATGCGGCGGCCTGCTCCTTTATTCCTCCGTTGCCGTAGAGCGGGGTGTCCGCCATTTCCTTTATCATATCGGTAACAGGCTTGATTTTAGAGTACAAGGCGCTTGATTCTTTGATACCGAGAAGCTCAGGGCTTATTTCTTCTCTTATGCTTTCGGACATTTCTTTGTATTTGCCGTTCCATACATAGGCTTGCAGGTCGGTTTTCATCAGTTCAAGCTCTTCCTGTGTATAGCCCTTACAGACCTCGGCGAGCTTGTCTGCGTCAATACGGTTGATCTGCTTCGTTTCATATTTGATTTCGCTGTCCGTCATACTTATAAATTTATATTCGGCAGGGAAATTACCCATGCTGGAGGAGGAAAAGTCATAGATCGTATTGCCGAGCGGACTCGTGTAATAATTGACGTCATTGTTGTGAGTATGACCTGTAAATACAAGCTTTACACCGAGATCGGCAAGAAGTCCCGCGTAGGAATACGGAGTATCTACAACATAGTTTTTCTGGAGAAGCTTCTGATACGGGTCATGGTCAATGAGGTTGTGGTGCATCATGAGGATAACCTTTTTGCCCTGCTTCTTAGCCGCCTTGATCTGCTTGACAGTCCAATCCATTCTTGAAGCGTCATTGTTCGGAACTACTCTGTATCTTTCGTCGCAGGTATCGACCGCAACAAGAATGTATTCATCGTTAAGCTCGGCGCTGTATGAGCATGTACCTTCATCGGTTGAAAGTGCCTCATCGTAGCCGAATTCATGATAGATTTCAGTGAATTTTTTGTGGTCAATCGGCATGTCTTTTGCGTTGTCGTGGTTGCCGTTGATAACATAAACCTGCTTGCCCGTTTCCTGTTCAAATTTTCTGAACTTTGCGGCGACCGTCTCGTGCTCTTCGCAATAATCTCTGCCGTGTGTTGCAATATCGCCCGAGATAAGTACAAACTGACAGTCCGGGTTTTCGGCGCACTGCCTGAGAAATTCGTCAATTACGAATCCGCTCTGATTGGTAAGCAGTTCGCTCTCGGAATTAAAGGTGGTTTCAAGTCCCTCGTCCTTAAGGGATGTTCCGACCTGCTTTACGGGACGTACATAGTGTACATCGGATGCTATGGCAAAGCCTGTTTTGCTCTCCTTGCTTTCCGCAGAGGTTCGTAGCACAAAGGAAGAACTGAAAATAAGGGTAACAGAAAGAATTGCCGCCAATGCCTTTTTCAGCATATATACCGCTCCTCATCTATATAATATATGTATATTCTATCAGCGTAGGGAATCGTTGTCAATAGACATTTATGTGCGGAAAACAGTTGTGAATGAGGTGATTTCAATGCATTAGAGTCATAAAATTGCTATAAAATTGCAATTGTTAATAATTTGTTCATACTTTTGCAACAATTATTTCGAAGATATAAGATATTATACTCATGGAGATAGTTATCTCTATTTTCATTTTTATTTTCTCTTTCCCTTGAACGGCTCGATGTTGCACACGTCGGGCCGTTCCCCCTTTTTGTCATAATTTTATATGATATCGGCTGTTCCGAGAGAGCTCGGGACAGCCATTTTACATATTTTGTCGTATCCTGCGTGTATTGACACCAAAAGGAAAATGATTTATAATTATACTATAAATCCATAGTTAAAATGGATTACTTTATTTAGTAAAGAGGAGAATAATATAATGAAAAAGATCATATCATTTGCGTTGGCATTCTGTATGCTGATGACTGCATGCGTTGCGGGCTTCGGTACGGTTACCGCTTTCGCCGCCGAAACAATTGAAGGCTCGGAGGTAACCTGGAGCTTTGACGATCAGAGCAAAACCCTGTCCTTTGACGGTACGGGCGATATACCCGATTACGATACATACGAGGACGAGGAGGAAAACTCCTTGATTCCCTGGGCAGACTGTGATTACAACACGGTTGAATTCGGTGAGGGTATCACGGGTATAGGCAATTATGCACTGAGAAAGAGCGCAGAGCTCGTTGCAGTTACAATTCCTAAAACTATAACTAAAATCGGCAAGGGCGCTTTTTCAAACTGTCTCGCGCTCAAAAGCGTTTCAATTGAGGCAGGCGGAGCTACCGTCATAGGCGAATCGGCTTTTTCAGGCTGTACAGGCCTTGCAATGGTCGAGCTTCCCGAGGGCTTGACGGATATCGGAGCATACGCTTTTTATAAGTGCTCTTCGCTCAAGCTGATTCAGCTTCCCGACTCAGTAAAAACACTTGGAACGGGCGCTTTTAATTCCTGCACATCGCTTGAAGCATTTACAGCTCCAAAGTTGCTTGTATCAATCGGCGACAGAGCGTTTTACTGTTGTGAAAAGCTCGGAACCGTATCGCTCCCCGAGAGTATGGATTATATCGGCTCTGAGGCATTTGACAGCTGTGCAAGGCTTACCGAAATTGTAATTCCTGCCGGAATACAAAAAATTTCGGATGCAGCATTTTCAGGTTGCTCAAAGCTTAGCAAGGTGCTTATTCCGGAGGGCATACAGACTATTGAGGATAACGCGTTTGCTCTTTGCACATCGTTGAAGAATGTTCGTATTCCGTATTCGGTAAAGGAGATAGGACAAAAGGCTTTCGGCTACGGAAACAGAGGCTCGCTTGTTGAGGGCTTTACAATTACAGGATATGACACAACAGCGGCTAAGACCTATGCGGAAGAAAATGAAATGAGCTTTGATTCTCTCGGCGATCCGCTTGCAAAAAGCGGAACGATCAGTGAAACGATTTCGTGGGAGATTGACGAGGAAAATAATTTTTTCATCATCGGAAGCGGCGAGATGGCTGATTATTCGCTTTATGATATGCCCGTTTATCTAAACAGCGAGCTTGCAAGCATCAGCATTGATGAGGCGATTACAAAAATCGGCGCATATTCGATGTTTGTCGATTGCGAAAGCTACTATATTTCCGATGGAATTGCGGCTGTCGGAGAAAAGGCGGTCGGATATCATTTCGACGAGAACGGAAAGATAGTCAAGAATGCCGATTTTTATATTCTCGGCTATAATGATACTGCGGCGGCAGAATATGCCAAGGAAAATGACTTTATGTTTATTCCGATAGTTTCCGAGGGTATCTGCGGCGAGAAATCAACATGGAAGTATGACGCTGAGACCAAAACGCTGACTGTCAGCGGTGAAGGCGAGGCAGACATGTACTTTGACGATAATGCAATGCCGTGCTTCTTCATTGAGGATTGCCCGATCGACAGGATAGTGATAGAAAAAGGAATAACCGAAATCGCTGAAAATGCATTTGTTGATATTTCAAACGGCGAGAATAAAATAACATTCAGCATTCCGAAGAGCGTAATCACCATTGGCGAGCATGCAATCGGATATTCCCTCAGCTACGGACTTGACGAGAATGAGGAGCTTGAGCTTATTTTCGCGGCTGACCCCAACTGCGTGATCGAGGGCTATGCCGATACTGCGGCTCAGAAATATGCAACGGAAAACAGTATAGCGTTTACCGAGCTTGAGCCTGAGGAAGAACCGCCCGTTGAAAAGGACACAACATTTAAGCTCAGCGACGAGGCAACGATATGCACCCTTGACGGCGAAGAAAAAATAATCAGAATATTTGATCAGAACGCAACGGCGGATAAAATCCTGGAGGACTTTGTGGTTGGCAAGGATCTTGAGGTTATAAAGCCCGAAGAGATAGCAACAGGCAAACAGCTTGAAACAAGGTGCGAAACAGCCGTTGACGAGAAATATACGCTCGTTCTTATGGGCGATGTAAACAGCGACGGTAAGGTGAACTCGGCGGACGCACTCTGTGTGCTTCGGCATGTTGTATCACTTTCAACGCTTACCGGAGCTGAATATGCTGCCGCCGACATTGACGCAAGCAAGAGCATCAATTCAGCTGACGCATTGGTAATACTCAGAATCTCCGTAGGTCTCGACGAGCTTATAAGCTTCTATCCAAAGGCAGAGACACCTGTTGATCCCGATAACCCCGATCCCGATCAGCCTGTTGACCCCGACAAACCGGATCCTGATCAGCCTGTTGACCCCGACAAACCGGATCCCGATCAGCCAGTTGATCCCGACAAACCGGATCCCGATCAGCCAGTTGATCCCGATACTCCTGACCCCGATCAGCCTACCGATTCGGACAAGTCTACAGAGTCGGAACAGCCTGCTGATTCGCAAGCATAACGAATATAATCTACAAATATCGGACGCAGAAAAACTGCGTCCATATTTTTTGCTCTGTTTTTAATAATATTTAACATATTTTTTAAAAACCTATTGAAATTTATGTTAATATGTGATATAGTTAGAGCGTTGATACATTGATAGGAACTCTGTTAATTGTTGCAATTCTGCGTTCAAAATCATTTAAGGTGCGCTGAAATCAATGTAGAACGTAAGGAGGTTATCTTTTGAAATACTATAACGCTAAGGATATCAGAAATATCGCTGTTGCAGGTCATGCAGGACGAGGCAAAACTACCCTCGTTGAGGCTATGCTTTATATCGCAGGTCTGACAGACAGACTCGGCAGAGTTGATGACGGAACAGCCGTTCTCGACTTTGACCCCGAGGAGAAAAGAAGAAATGTTTCAGTTTCGGCAGCCGTCGCTCCGATTGAGTGGAAGGACTGCAAGCTTAATATAATTGACACCCCCGGTCTTTTTGACTTTGAGGGAGAAATGTGCGAGGGCATCGCCGCTTCCGAGTGCGTGCTTATCGTTCTCGGCGCAGGTCATAAGTATGACGTTGGCGCTGAAAAGGCTTTCAAGGCAGCCAAGAAGCGCGGCAAAATGTTTGCAATCACCCGTTGTGATAAGGAGCATGCCGATTTCTACAAGACCTTTGAAGAGATCAAGGCTGTTCACGGCGGTGCTGTTTGCCCCGTTATCGTTCCCTACATAGTTGACGGTAAGGTTAAGGCTTATGTCAACCTCGCCGCTCGCAAGGGCTATGAGTATCACGACGGCAAGGCTGTTGAGATCCCGATGCCCGAGGACGACAAGATTCAGGAAATGCTCGACATTCTCACCGAAGCTGTTGCAACGGCAAGCGATGAGCTTATGGAGAAGTTCTTTGCAGGCGAGGAATTCACCCGTAAGGAGATCATCAAGGCTCTTAACGACGGCGTTAATACCAGCTCCGTTTATCCCGTATATGCTTGCTCGGGCTACACGACTGACGGCGTAGATCTTCTCATGGATGAGCTGGCATACTCTGCTCCCGATGCCGCTTCCTATGCAGGCGGTAAGGACGTTGAATGTGACGAAAACGGACCTCTTGCGGCTCTCTGCTTCAAGACTGTTGCCGACCCGTTCGTAGGAAAGATGTCATACTTCAAGGTTGACAGCGGCAAGATCACCCCCGAAACTCCCGTCTATAACGCACGCACAGGCGAGACGGAGCGTATGGGCAAGATCATCACAATAAGAGGTAACAAGTCCGAGGATTGCAAGTGCATCCCTGCAGGCGATATCGGCGTTGTAACAAAGCTCAATTGCGTCAAGACGGGCGATACGATCTGCTCGGCATCGAACGTTATAGAGCTCAGCGGAATCAACTTCCCGAAGCCGTGCCTTTCAATGGCTGTCAAGGCTTGCAAGAAGGGCGACGAGGAAAAGGTTGTTTCGGGTATAAACAGACTTCTTGAAGAGGATCCGACGATCAAGTTTGAGATGAACCATGAGACAAAGGAGCAGATTCTTTCGGGTCTCGGCGAACAGCATCTTGATATCATCGTTTCCAAGCTCAAGAGCAAGTTCGGTATCGACGTTGAGCTTACTCCGCCGCGCGTTGCTTACAGAGAGGCTATCCGCAAGACCGTTAAGGTTCAGGGTCGTCACAAGAAGCAGTCGGGCGGTCACGGTCAGTTCGGTGATGTTTGGATTCGCTTTGAGCCGACAGAGGGCGACGATCTTGTATTTGAATCTGAGGTTGTCGGCGGTTCCGTTCCGAAGAACTATTTCCCCGCAGTTGAAAAGGGACTTCGCGAGTGCATGAAGAAGGGCGTTATGGCAGGCTACCCGATGGTTGGTCTCAAGGCTGTTCTTTATGACGGTTCTTATCACCCCGTTGATTCATCGGAAATGGCATTTAAGACAGCCGCTTCCCTTGCTTTCAAGGCAGGTATTCCGCAGGCAAGTCCCGCAATTCTTGAGCCGATAGGAACACTTAAGGCTCTCATGCCCGAAGCATATCTCGGCGACATTATGGGCGACGTTACAAAGCGCCGCGGCCGTGTTCTCGGCATGGGTCCGTCAGAGGACGATCACAGTCTCCAGGAGCTTGTTGCTGAGGTTCCGATGGCTGAAATGGCTAACTTTGCAACAGTTCTCCGCTCTGTTACGGCAGGCAGAGGATCGTTCACATTCGAGTTCACTCGCTATGAGGACGCTCCCGTTCCCGTTGCGGAAAAGGTTATCGCAGACTCAAAGCTCCTTGAGGACGATTGATAAATCCGAATATAAAAATAAGCTCTCCGACCGTAAAAAGTCGGAGAGCATTTTGTTTGATTTTAACCTATTACCGATTCAGCATAGCGAACGGTTTCCATTGCGTCGGCAGCATATTTGTCTGCGCCTATTTTATCGGCATAGTCCTGTGTGAGAACTGCACCGCCTACAACGGATTTGCACCACGGAGCTTTTTCCTTTACAAGCTTGACGGTTTCCTCCATCGCAGGAACTGTCGTTGTCATCAGAGCGCTCAATCCAACGAGGGGAGCGTGATGCTCGATAACTGCGTCCAAAACAGTCTCTGGCGGAACATTTTTGCCGAGGTCGATGACATTGTAGCCGTAGTTTTCAAGCAGAAGCTTTACAATGTTTTTGCCAATGTCGTGGATATCGCCGTGAACGGTCGCAATCACGATGCTTCCCTTTTTGACACTGCTGCCGTCTGCCGATATGGTTGACTTTATAACCTCGAATGATGCCTTCGCCGCTTCCGCACTCATCAAAAGCTGGGGTAGGAAAAGCTTCTTTTCTTCAAATCGCTTGCCGACATCGTCAAGAGCAGGTATAACGTGAGTATTTACTATATCAAGCGGCGCGCTTTCGCTGAGCAAAGCCGTTGTTATCTCGCTTGCTTTTTCTTTAAGACCTTTTTCAATCGCTTCTTTAAGGGTAAGTGAGCTTTCCTGTTTAGCTGTCGGCTGAACCTCCTGCTGTGAAGCGAAATTGATGAAGTCCATGCAGTTGTCATCAAGACCTTTAACAACGTTGAAGCTGTAGTAAGCCTCCATCATTCTTGCAGAGTACGGGTTCATGATTGCGGCGGAAAGTCCGTTTTCCATCGCCGTGGTGAAGAATGCCGCATTGACAAGCTCCCTCGACGGCAGACCGAACGAGACATTGGAAACGCCGAGCGAGGTGTTGCAGCCGAGCTGTTCGGTGATTCTTTTAACGGTTTCAAGCGTTGTAACGGCAGACATTTTGTCCGCGCTGACAGTCATTGCCAACGGGTCAAATATAATATCCTTTTTGCTTATTTCGTATTCGGCGGCGGTCAGAAGAATTTTTTCTGCAATTTTCATTCTGCCCTCGACCGTTGGCGGAATTCCTTTTTCGTCAAGCGTAAGAGCTACAACGAATCCGCCGTATTTCTTCACGAGCGGAAAAATCGCATGCATGTTTTCCTCTTTGCCGTTGACAGAATTTATCATCGCCTTGCCGTTGTATCGGCGGAGGGCTTTTTCCATGGCAACGGGGTCGGAGGAGTCTATCTGCAGGGGCAGGTCGGTAACGCATTGAAGCTCGCAGACGGAATCGGTCAGCATCTGAGCTTCGTCAATTCCGGGTAAACCTACATTGACGTCAAGCACATGAACGCCCTTTGCCTGCTGATTTACCGCCTCCTGAAGAATATATCCGATATCATTCTCCAAAAGAGCCTGCTTAAAACGCTTTTTGCCTGTAGGATTGATTCTTTCTCCTATCAAAATCGGCTTCTCGCCGAAGAAAACAGCCTTGTTATAGGAAGTGCAGACCGAATATGTCTTTTTTTTAATTTCTTTCGGCTTCATGCCTTTGGTAAGCTCGCAAACCTTTTTGATATATTCGGGCGTAGTGCCGCAGCAGCCGCCGACAATTCTCACTCCGTTTTCAACAGCAAGCTTGATATCCTGTGCAAATTCTTCTGCGTCAACGTCGTAGTATGTCACCTTGCCGTCGCTTTTCGGCAGGCCTGCATTCGGCTTGAACGCAACGGGAACGGAGCAGTATTTTAAAAGCTCGTCCATAACGCCCATGAGCTGCTTCGGACCGAGTGAGCAGTTTGCACCGATTGCGTCAACACCCATTCCCTCAAGCATAGCCGCCATAACGGCAGGATCGGCACCTGTCATAAGACGTCCGTTTTCGCCGTATGCGTTTGTTACAATAATCGGTAGGTCGCTGTTCTCCTTTGCGGCAAGCACGGCGGCTTTCGTCTCGTAGCTGTCGTTCATCGTTTCAATCGTGATGAGGTCAACACCGTATTTCACGCCGAGCTTGACTGTCTCGGCGAAGATTTTAACTGCATCCTCAAAGTCAAGATCGCCGAGAGGCTTAAGCAGCTTGCCCGTAGGGCCTATATCGAGCGCAACAAATTTTTCCTGCGTTCCCGAAGAAGCTTTCCTCGCTTCATCGGCATTTTGCACGGCATGACGAATAATTTCATCAAGCTCATCGGTGCCGAACTTGAGCGTGTTTGCGCCAAAAGTATTGGTGTTTACGATATTACTGCCGCTGTCGTAGTAGCTTTTGTGTATTTCACGGATTACCTCGTGGTGGGAGATGTTCCAACGTTCCGGTAATTCGCCGGGCTGCAAGCCGCGCTTTTGCAGAAGCGTGCCCATGCCGCCGTCGAGGTAAACTATATTATTTTTAATAAAATCACGAATGTTCATTGAGACACTTCCTGTCATCGGGTTATTCCGACAAATGCCGTTACGGATTTGGACGGTGACATCAGCAGGGTGTCGCCGAGGGTTACGCCTATCCTTTTGGGACAGTCGAGCAACGAGAAAATCAATTTTTGTGTTTCAAGCGGCAGATCTCCGTAGCCGGGACTGAATCTCGGCTTGAGCCTTTCTCCGCTTTTTTCAAATTCCGATTTCATTTTCTCGCAAAAATTGTCGCAGAGAGCTTCAACTCTTTCGGCACCTATTGCCTGAAAGCAGAGCGCCTTTGTCGGAGAAAGTCTTGAATATTTTGAAATCAGTCGGTCAATGCCGATGCCGATCGTAGCGGCAAAAACTATCGCTTTATCGCATCCGCTGAGATTTTTCGCAAGGTTTTTGCTTTCGATTTGTCCGCACGGCAGAGAGATAATATCGCCGTCGATCTCAGCCGACAGAACGGTATAGCAAACCTTATATTGAAGCATTTCCCGAACCTCGGCGAGACATTCGTCAATAAGATCGAGAATTTCGTCACCGCCGCCGAGAGACGCCATGTATCGCATGATTTCACGCTTGTTTACATTTGGTTCGTCAAAGAATAAAGTGTAAACCGTTTCCATAACATCACTTGCCTAAAATGTCGGAGAGGTTGGACTGTATTTTCTGCGCAACATCGGGCTTGTTCATCGAATAAACGTGAACGTTTTCAACCCCGTTTGCGTAAAGGTCGATGATCTGATCCGTTGCGTAGGCGATGCCTGCCTGTTTCATTGCAAGAGGATCGGAGCCGAACTTGTCAACAAGGCTCTTGAATCTCTGCGGCATGAATGAGCCTGAGAGCTTTATCGCTCGGTCAACCTGTTTTGCATTTGTTATCGGCATAATTCCCGCAACGATCGGCACGGTGATGCCTGCCTCGCGGATTTTATAAAGGAAATTATATAAAAGATTGTTGTCAAAAAACATTTGCGTCGTCAGAAATTCACAGCCTGCCTCAACCTTTTCTCTGAGGTGCTTGATGTCCTCCTTTTGATTGGGGCTTTCGGGGTGAATTTCGGGGTAGCATGCGCCTCCGATGCAGAAATCGAAGCCGCTTTCCTTAATTTCATGGATAAGGTCAACAGCATATTGATGATCCCAGCCGCTTCTGTCCTCGTTCCGCATTTCTTCGGGGATATCGCCGCGGAGGGCGAGAACATTCTTTATTCCTCGCTTGTTCATCTCGGCGATTCGCTCACGGACTGTCGCCTTTGATGAGGAAACACAGGTCAGGTGGGCGAGCGTCGGCACACCGTAGTCCTTCATGATGTCCTCGGCAATGTCAAGCGTATATCTGCTCGTTCCGCCACCTGCACCGTAGGTTATGCTCATGTAAGAGGGCTTGAGTTTCGCGATCTCGTGAGTTGCCTCACGAACGCTTTCAAAGGCGGTGTCGGTCTTTGGAGGAAAAACCTCAAAAGACAAAGACATCTTTCCGTTGTTAAGAATTTCTGTAATTTTCATATATGCCGCTCCCTTCGGGGTCAAGTTACTTCTTTTCTTTAACACTGTCAAGACCGTAGTGCATTGCAAACGTTATGTTTCGCCAATGCTCGGGGTCATCGGTTATATCTGCGCCGTCCATTGATGGGGCGTGCTTATCCGTAGTGTAGTATTTTTCAAGCTCAAGGTCATAATTGCCCTGCGCCTTTTGTTCTTCTATATACGCGTCGCGTTTGACGTTGAACGCATGAAGCCTTTTCATATCCTGCGCCGTGTGAATACATGACATCATGCTCCATACCGACCAGAACACGACCGAAAGCAGAATCAGTCTGCGCGTAAGATTTTCGCTGAGAAGAATTCTGTAAACGAGAATTCCTACCGCCGTCATGGCATAGACATAAATGCCGAACCATGCCCTTGTCGGAAACTGGGGAGAAGCGACCATGACCGCCGCCGCGCCGAATGCACCGAGTAAAGCGATAAATGCGATTCCTGTCTTTTTGTTGCTGTTTTCGCGGTCATATGTATAAAGAACGACAGCGCACATGACAAATGCTCCGACAAAAACGGATAGAAAAAGAACCATGTTTGCAGGAATATTTACAAGCCTTGCCGCAATCGAATTTCCGACTTCATCGCCGATCCCGACGCGTCTTGAATTTCCCGGTGCCGAAACCATGAAGAAAAATCCGCACAGCGCGGCGATGAGACCCGTGAAAGACCAGACAGGAAGCTTTCGTTTGTGAACACGGCAGTAAATCATGAAAAGCACTGTAACGCCGATGAATGCGGCGCTTGTGTTTTCGTTGGTTGCGCCTGCCGCAAGACACGCAAGGGTCATGACAATTGTTTTCAACCACGGAATTTTGTCGTCCTTGCCGTCGGCATAGAGCCTGAACGGAAGCAGAACGGCGAGCCTAAAAACCGAGCTCCAAAGATAATTTATACTGCCCGTGAGCCACAGCGCCGTCTTGCCGAAATCTGGCAGAAAGGTCCAGCCCGCAAGGCAGATGAGAACAAACAAAACAGCCTTATGCTCCTTGTCGGTTCCCTTGCAGTGCTTGTAGATCAGAAGCATCAGAGCAACGTATGCCGCAGAGTTGAGCACATTAAAAACGCTCTTCGGCAAAAGCAAAATTGCCTGAACGATTGAATGAATGAGTATTCGTCCGTTCATGACGTTGTAGTGCGCCTTCATGGATTCAACAATGTCGGAGAGGTTCGCAACCTTTTGATCCTTGATTGAGAGAAGAATAAAATCTCCGATTCCTTTTCCCGAAAAGATATTGAAATAAATATAGTCGTCATTAAGGTACGGTGTGCAATAATTGAGGTAGAGCATTACCGCAAAAAGAATCGCACAGACAGCCGCAATAATTATAATGTTAAGCCTCTGCTTTTTGTTTATTTTGTTGTCGGCTCGGCAAAGGCAGGAATATGCGTTGCCTGAAAAGATTTTCCATTTTAAAGCAATTTTTTCGCAAAAGGAGTCAAAGCGATTTTCTTTCATCAATATCCCTCCGTTCATGAAAAATATTATAATACACGCACGAGAAAAAAACAACCGTATTGACGAACATTTATTGACTGAACGAATATTTCTGATAGTAGAAATATTTTGTGAAATCGGTGATTTAGATGAATTTTCTGACTGAAACAGTCATTGGTATATTACTGCCGTTTATCGGGACGACGATCGGTGCGGCGGCAGTATTTTTTATAAAAGGAAAAGCAGACCCGCGTTTTCACCGAGCTATGCTCGGCTTTGCGGCAGGGGTTATGACTGCGGCATCGGTTTGGTCGCTTCTTCTGCCGTCGATCGAAACGGCGGGGTCGTGGATCCCTGCTGTGGCAGGGTTTCTTGTCGGAACGGCGGCAATGATGGCTTTGGATACGCTCGTGCCCGAGTTTGATCTTGATGCGAAAAAAACACCTAAGCTCGGCGAAAATTTGATGCTTTTTATAGCCGTTACCCTGCATAATATTCCCGAGGGTATGGCTGTCGGCGTAGCGTTTTCGGGCGCAATGAGCGGTGTTCTGCCGATTTCGGAGGCTCTGACGCTTGCAATCGGCATTGCCGTACAGAATTTCCCCGAGGGAACGATCATATCCGCGCCGCTTGTAACGGACGGCATGGATAAAAAGAAAGCGTTTGCTTACGGAGTGATTTCGGGAGCGGTCGAACCGATAGCATCGGTAATAACCGTTTTGCTTACATGGCTTGTTGCGCCTATATTGCCGTATGTTTTGTCGTTTGCCGCAGGGGCGATGGTATACGTTGTTTCGTACGAGCTGATTCCCGAGGCAAAAAGCAGAATCGGCACGGCAGGCACCGCTGTAGGCTTTGCGCTGATGATGCTTCTGGACGTTGCAATGGGATGAGGTCCGGATCAAGCCCTGTTATAAAACAAAATGGTGTAAAGCTGTTGTTTAACAAATGCTTTTTCTGCAATTCAAAAAAGAAATAAGAAAAAGTAAAAAATATCTATTGACTTTTCTATTGATTTTTGTTAATATATTTAAGCGTTGTTAAGCAACGAGGGCCATTAGCTCAGTTGGTTAGAGCAACCGGCTCATAACCGGTCGGTCCGGGGTTCGAGTCCCTGATGGCCCACCAATTTAATATAGGGGTATAGCTCAGTTGGTAGAGCAGTGGTCTCCAAAACCACGTGCCGAGGGTTCAAGTCCTTCTGCCCCTGCCAAGTGCAATAAATCCGAACTTCATTACCGTAAAGGGTGATGCGTTCGGATTTGTTTTTTAAAAAATTATATTGCTTTTTATAACAGAATAATTCGTCAAAATAAAAATTTGATATAAACCAATGGCTTCGACGGATGACGAGATTTCAGCGTGAACGATAAAAGAAAAACAACCTATTGAATTGCATGAATTTTATTATGACTTTAGAAATATGAAGCAAGACGGACATTATACCATTAAGCCACGGGGCGAGATAGTGGGTTCGTCTTTTTGAAGGTATAGGTCATATTAACTAAATACAGTTACAAAAAATAATCCTTTTTTGAGAACAAAAACGGTAAAAACAGTAGACTTTATGAATTGTGTATGATAATATATATTCAGCGAAGAGAATAACGAAAAGATTTTAAGCATTGTATGCTCTAAAATTTGAGTTTGAAAAAGTATCACGATAATGTGTGCAGGAAAAAAGGAAGGAACCAAATGCAAAATATATTCAAAAAAGACAAAACGGCAGGATCGCACGCAAATAAGCCTGCAAAGACTGAAAAAGTCAACGGATATTTGAGCGATAAAGTTGTCTTTTCAAAAAATGATACCGCGGTCGTAAAGGGTGTCGCTATCGTTATGATGCTTTTTCATCACCTATTTACAAGTGCGGAAAGATACGCGGGCTATGATATTGTTTTTTCTCCGTTGAGCGAAGGGCTTACGGTAGAGATTGCTTCGTTTTTTAAAATCTGTGTAGCGATATTTGTTTTTATATCGGGCTATGGAATTTCCGCCAGTCTGTCGAAAATCAGATTGGATGATTTTGACGGATATAAACGTCAGCTCAAGCACAGATATTTTTCGTTGATGTCAACATTTTGGTTCATTTACATTCTCGGTCTGATATCAGCTGCAATTATTATGCCGTCAATGCTGAAAGTATACAAGGGCACATTTGACGTAGATTTTATAATTTTTGCATTTTTTGATTTTATGGGCGTTTCGGAATTGTTCGGCACACCTACGTTGATCGGAACATGGTGGTATATGAGCCTTGCGCTGCTGATTATTGCGGTCATGCCGTTATTGTACCGCTTGTATAAGAAATTCGGTTGCTTCCCGTTGCTTATGCTGACATTCTTTATATGCGGTATCGTGTATAAGGCATACAACGACAAGGTTATAAACTTTGATATGGTCAGATGGACATTTACACTCGTGCTCGGAATGATCTGCGAAGAGAAAAATCTGCTCGCAAGAATTAAGACTTTCCGCATTGTGAAAAAGAGTAAAGCATTAGATTTTATTATAAAGTTTATCATAATGACGGCAGGGCTTGCTTTTTGCTTGTATTTAAGGCAGAGAAGCACATGGGCAGTCAGCTATATCAGAGACGGATTTGTGCCTGCATATGTTGTTTTGTACTGCTATGTAATACTTTGCGATATCCCGATCATCAACGGAATTTTAAAATTCCTCGGAAAACATTCATATAACATTTTTCTTTCGCACACATTTCTCAGAGGCTTTTACTTAAAGGATTTTATTTACGGATTCAAATATCCGATTGTAATATTTATCGTACTTCTTGCTTTGTCGGTGTTGCTGTCCGTTGTCATCGACCTTTTAAAAAAGTATTCGGGCTACGATAAGCTTATGAAGAGATTGATAAACAGGGTCTGTAAATAAAACGGAGAAAATAAAACAATTGGAGGAAATTTTATGAGAAAAAATTTTTCAAGATTACTTGCCGCTTTGTTGTCGGTTATTGTAATCCTGAGCAGTGCCGTTTCAGCTTTTGCGGCAACGAATTGCAACAAAGGACATCAGTATGATGCGAACCACTATTGCGAAATCTGTAATGCTTTTGACAGCACATTTACGGGTATGGCAAGGAATAAAATTACCTGGTATTATGTAAAAAAGGGCAATGTCGATACCTCTTATACAGGTATGGCAAAGAACCAGTACGGTTGGTTTTACATAAAGAACGGTAAGCTTGACACCTCATATACGGGCATGGCGAAGAACCAGTACGGCTGGTGGTATATGAAAAACGGTAAGCTTGATACAACATACACAGGTATGGCGAAGAACCAGTACGGCTGGTGGTACATGAAGAAGGGCAAGCTTGATACAACATATACAGGCATGGCAAAGAACCAGTATGGCTGGTTTTATATGAAGAAGGGCAAGCTTGACACAACATATACAGGCATGGCGAAGAACCAATACGGCTGGTGGTATATGAAGAACGGCAAGCTTGACAAAACATTTAACGGACTTGCAAAGAACCAGTATGGCTGGTGGTACATTACAAACGGCGGACTTGATAAAACATACTACGGAATTGCAAAAAATCAGTATGGCTATTGGTATGTAGAAGCAGGAAAGCTTAATGCCAATGAGAAAAACGTTGAACATGATGTCGGCAGACGTTATATATCTGTAAGCACAAACGAGATCGTATTTGACGGCGAAAATAACTTGTATACGTTAATAATTACGGCTCATCGTGTTGCAGGCGATTTTTCGGTTACTTATGAGATTGATGATACAACATATTGCCATTGCGAATGGGGTTCATGGATAGATGATATGAGCTGTCCCTTGTATGTTATTGCAACAGAAAAGGGAACAACATCAATAGAAATCTACTTTACCGATACCCCCGAGCAGATTTGTCAGAATATTTCGGTTGATGTTCGTGACCTTAACAGCGAGCCGGGAGAAATTCCTGATTCCGATGTAGAAGTTAAGGTAGACAGCATTATCAGCAATTATGAAAGTAAAGCCAAGTATGAAGATAGCGTTCCAAGTTCAACATGGTATTCTTCGGAAGCAACTATGAAAATCTTGAAAATCATAGCAAATGAATATGATTATGAAGGCTTAAATACTGAAATTATAGATGACATCATATCAGAATACGAAGCAAATAAAGAATATGCTGAGGGCGTTCCGAGCCTGGACTGGTATGCGACAGAAGCGAACATGAAGCTTTTGTATGTGCTTGCCGTTGAGGCGGATCCGATGAATCTGAACCGAACTACGCTTGATAGAATTGTTGATGAATATGATCGCCGCAATACAGATGAGGACAGTGTTCCCAAAATGACGTGGTATGCATCAGAAGCTTGCATGAAATTATTGTGCGAATTTATAGATGAAGTAGATGAATACGGTCATTGCATTGAAAGCGTATCCGAAATTTTGGACGAGTATAACAAAAGAATCCAGTATGAGGACAGCGTTCCGAGATTAACGTGGTATTGCAACGAGGCAAACATGAAGCTGCTCTATATTATCGCTTACGGATATGATTACTATGAAATTTACGGAGATACTATTGATGAAATAGTTATCGACTATGAGAATAAAGGCGAATATGAGGACAGCGTAGTTAGAATGAATTGGTATGCTGTTGAGGCTTCAATGAGACTTTATGCTGTTATTGCGAAGGAGCTTGCATAAGTTAATGCAATCGGCGATCGGAGCTTAAAGACTGTTAAATAATTTATTGATTCAAAAGACGAGGACAGCGTCTTTGCTTGATGAGGATACATATGAAATATATTTGAATTAGTAAATATACGCTTAATAGCTCTTGATTTTTATTCCGAACTGCTTGCCTGCGGGCGAGAATAGCTTCGGCACATATTAAACGCAATAAATCCGGACTTCATTACCGTAAAAGGTGATGCGTTCGGATTTACTGTTTTTATAAAACAATTATATTTATTTTTTTCATCAAATACAGAAATTTATTTGTACATTTTCGCCGTAAAAGAAGCATTATTTTAAAATGGATAGGGCTGTTTTGTTGACAGTAAATTGAATATGGTGTATCATATTTATTATATTATTTTGTAAAAATCTGTTGTATTACGGTTGAAGCAAGGATGTTGATTGAATGAACAGTATTTCCGCATTTAAGATTGAAACGCAGGACGATTGTGAAATTATTTACGATGTTGTAGAGGCGGATCCCGAAAACGACTCACTGCAAGCGGAAATAAACAGCGCACTGCAAGATCTGGATCAAAGAATTGATGAGTGTCGGGACCGTATCGACGAGCTTGACAGTCAGATTGATTTTTATACAAGCCATGCCGATAAAACGGACATAATAGTTTCCGCAGCCAGCGGAATTGTTACCGCATTGCTCGACGCGGTGCTTAAGGAAATCAGGCTGAAAAACACATTCGGCGGCAATTTAGAGGGTAAGGATCTTCTGGATTTCTTTAATGAGAGCGGAACAAAAACCGTAAATGATTTTGTGCAAAAGACGGGCAACAGCGATTTAGCAAAAAAGCTTGCAAAAGAGTCAAACGAAAGAGGCGGCGGAGCAAAAGGAACGGGTACGCCGAGCGGAGATGGATTGGAAAAAGTAATCTCTTTCCTTGAAGATAAGTTTAATATCCCGTCGGATTCGCTTACCTCAGAGTTCGGAGGCTCAAGGCAACATCATTTGAGAGATTTTTCACATCATCCTTCGATTATCGGATTGATTTTTTCATTGCTCACGCAGTTTACTCTGGTTTGTTACGGCACAGATACTTCGGGAAAATTCAAAACGGAAAAGCTGAAGCTTATTGACGGCAGAATAGCCGAAAGTAAAAAGGGAGTAAAGGTTATCGGCGAAAATGTCGGCGAAAAGATTCTGTTTGGAACTGTGTTTTGGTTTTTTCATCTTGTCAGCGATATGGCAGGCAGTACAAACTCACCCGGAGCAGGAATGGGCATCCCGGGACCGATAATGTCCCTTGCCAAAGAGCTTTCGGCTCTTCCGATTTTTAGAAAGACGGATAAGGACGGCAACAAGGTTTTTTCTGTTTGGATTTCGAAGCTTTATAACGGAACTTTATTCGCAAAAACAGATGCAAACGGAAAAAAGATTGCAAGAAAAATTGATCTTCGTACGGAGGTCGGACTTTTTAAGGAGCTGAAGGATCAGGCAATTCCTGTAATACTCAATGAATTCATTGTAAGAGGCTTCTACTTTGTCAGAAGATTGGTCAATGAGATAAAGGTGAACAACATAAAGAGCTTTTCTGAGCTTAACAGGATTGATCCCGATAAGATTTTGCCGTTTAAGAACAGAACGGTTATCAGAATGCTGACGGTTGCAACGGGTTCATTCTCCGCAACGAATCTTGCGGCGGCTGCCGTGATAAGCGGGGCAAAATCAGGCGGAAATGTGGCAAGCTTTGCTTCCGGTTTTGTAATGCGAATCAACTTTGTCGGTATCGGAAGGTTTGCAGTTGCTTTGGGCTCTGATATTTCGGGCGGATTCAAAAAATCGAAGCTTGAAAAAGAGCGTTTTATTGTTTCGGCACAGATGGTTAATCTGCTTAATGCAAAGGTTTATTACATAAATGCCGATACGTTGCTTACAATCAACCGCGCGGAATCGGGACTGGTTGATGTTTTTGAAGCGGAGCAAAAGGTGTGGATCGCCGCCGAGGACGCTAACCAAGCGATAATTGATATGTATGAAACAGCAGTAAAAGCAGGAATAATTGCCGTTGAATCAAAGAAAGAGATTGATCGTATGACGGACAATATTGGATTTTTAAGGGACAAGATAGAAGAGAAAAATCCCGAATTGATAAAAAAACTGAATTTTAAATTCTAACGGAGGAAGTTTTATGTCAGACAACAATTTGATGCAGATAACCGATAACAGCCCGATGTCGCCTGAAGAATGTGCAGAATACGTTTCAAAGCAGCTTACGCTTTCGGATGGAATCAGTAAAAAGCTGAAAGCGGCTAAAAAAGCCGCCGCCGATGCCAGCTCGAAAGCGCGCAGAGCACGGGTTAAGGCGATGGAAAGTGCCAAAAATGCCGAAGATATGGCAAATGACATAAGCAGCTATATTAACGCAGGCTTTGGACATAAAAAAGAGGCGATAGAAATTCTCAGTCAGAGAACAGAGGATCTTGCCGATAATAATGTCAGTCAGGCAGAAACCATGCAGCAGATGGGCTATGCGCTTGAGGGAACCGTTAAAGTGCAGAAAGCTCTGAACGAAGCGAACGAGCTTGTTTTCCGTAATCAGCAGCAAATTGCAAACATAATGAAGTCATTATATATGCTCGGAACGCAGAGCATTGTAATGAGCCGAACTATTGTCAGACAGCTTGAAATGAAGCTTGAAGGTGCAAGCAAGGAAGAACTCGATTCGTTCCAGATGCAGGAAATTCAGAATGTAATTAACCAGCTTAAAGCGGGTCAGGACGTGATGTATAAGCAGGAGCAGATGAACGAAATCGTTCATGATCACGATGACAGACTTATTGATGCAGAGGCGGAAATAAGCTCGTTTAGGGAAAAGGAAGAGGATAGAGCCCGCCGCTTTGCAGAAGCAGAGGACAGAGACGCAATGCAGGACGAGCTCATCGCGGCACAGGCGAAGAAGGACGAGGAGCATGACCGCCGCTTTGCAGAAGCAGAGGACAGAGACGCAATGCAGGACGAGCTCATCAAGGCACAGGCTCAGAAGGATGAGGAGCACGACCGCCGCCTTGCAGAAGCAGAGAGCAGAGATGCAACGCAGAACGAGCTCATCGCGGCACAGGCGCAGAAGGACGAGGAGCACGACCGCCG
>CAKSSJ010000002.1 GCA_934488615.1 uncultured Eubacteriales bacterium
CCTGTAAATTAGTGCCTGGTGTCAGCCTTGTATGAACCGTCCATACCTCATATGCAAGGTCGGCAGACATATCGTTTACCCTTTCTCCGTTCGCACTGTAAGATTCAATGCTGACATTGCCTGCATGACGGTTAAAGGTTCTCGTTGCGCCCGTTTCTTCAATGACCTGAAGCTTATCCGCTCTGTCGTCAACATGGAATTTATAATCATTTATACTGCTGTTTGACAGGGTGTAGTCTACTTCATAAATCGTGTGAAGAGGGACGGCATTTTGTATATAAAAGTACGATTTCGGATCTCCATATAAATCACAATACTTTTTAAACATATAGATTTTAGCATTTGAACTAAAACTGCAATCAATTAAATTTGAGGGATCGGGAGAACCGAAGATCATCACTTTTTCAAGATTTTTAGAACTATGAAAATATGAATAACATTCCACGTTAGTGCCCCAAATAATCTCTTTAAGACTCGGACAGTTATCAAAGACCATGTAACCTATTGTCAGTTTGTTATTGCTTTTTCTTGTGAAATCAATCTTTTCAAGCGCAGTACAGATTTCAAAAGCATAATCATCTACTTCCGTTGCAATATTGTCGGGAGTAAAATATACCTCCTTGAGCGCAGTGCATCCCGAAAACATGCTTCGACAAACTTCGCTTGCAATAAAAGCTGTTTTCAGATTTTTGCATACGGCAAAAGTACCGCCGAGACCGCCTGAATTATCCGACTTAAATTCAACGTTTGACGGAACATAAAGTGTCTCTATCTCCGTTCCCGAGAAAGAGCCGCCGTAAAGCGTAATTTTTCTGTCCGAACCGTCATCGTTAAAAATAACGTTATAGACAGTTGCATATAAAAAATCCTCATCGTGAACAGATGCCCCCGGATTAACAATAACCTTATCAAAGGTTCTGCCAAAAGTGTAGCTTGTTGTCATACTGTCATCAATCGTCAGGATGTTTTCGCCCGTCGAATTGTCGAAATTTATCGTAACGAACTTAAAGCCGTTATCATTGGCATATCTCTCAGCTTCCGTTCCGCTGTAGCCGTATATTGTAAAGTCATTTTTATATCCGTTAGCTCTGTAGCCAAACGCCTTTTCACCGATTGACTTGACCGAAGCGGGAACATACACTGTTGTAAAATACCACAGGTCGTTTACAAATGCTTCACTGCCTATGCTTTCAAGCCCCTCGTTGAGAACAAGATAATCAAAGTCATTCTCTGTATATCTGCCGTCGGGGATTTCCTTGGTTCCGTCCGGGATAATGCAATATCCGCAAGCTTCCGCATCGGGTAAATCATCTCTGAGAGCACTGACAGAATACATATTCACTGACAAAATGAGACAAATTGAAACAAATAGTGCCGCCGTCCTCAGCCAAAATTTTTTCATAATCATTCCTCCTCATATTTGTTTTCAATTTCATTATAGCAAAAAGCAGGAATTTGTCAACAAAATCCCTGCTTTATAAGTAAATTTTATGTGTATTTAGTTCTGCTTTCTTACGATTTTGTATTCGTCATACGGGTCGTAATACGGGCAGTTATAGAACGATGCGCTGACAAATTTCATGTATTCGTCCTCGTCAAGCTCCATTTCGCAATAGTAGGTCTCGATCTCCTCGTCATAGACGAAGTTGTTGCAATCCTCACAATTTGTAACCTTCATATTTTCTACGTCCTTTATTTTCTGCCCTGAGCCTTAATAAGATTCTGATAAAATCTTACCGCACCCGGCAGGCAGTTGTATTCAATACATTCGTTGAGTCCGTGCATACCTTTCATCTGGTCGGGACCGTAAATAACAGGAGCAAACCGGATGCAATTCTTGCATATCGGCTGATAGAACTGTGCGTCGGTCGCGCCCGTCATAACATAAGGACTTGAAGCAAGCCCCGGGAAGGTCTCAGCAATAACTCCCTCAAAAAGCTTGAACGCTTCGCCGTTGATATCAACGGGCGGAGTGTAGTCGTTTGAATGTACGACCTCGGTATCAAGCCCGTGCTTCTTTGCAAGCTTTTCGATGATTTCAAGGCTTTCCTTTTCGCCCTGATGAGGAATAAAGCGCATGTTTGCGCCGAGCGTTGCCTCCTGCGGAATGACGTTATATGCGTCCGAGCCCGACTGAGTTGTGAATGCAATTGTCGTTCTGAGCATTGCGCCTGCCTGTGCGCTGATTGCAGGCAAAGCGGCGATAATCAGCGGCTTGAACAGCCAAATGTTGCCGAGAAGAAGTCTCATGCCGAACGACGATGCGTAGGGCGCAAGGGTCGTGAACATTGCCGCAACCTCGGGAAGAAGCTTCTTTTTGAACGGTGAATGTTTTTCAACATCGTCAACGAATGATGCAAGCCTTGCAATAGGAGTATTCTTTGTCGGAGCACTCGCATGACCGCCCGTGCTGTGAGCGGTGAACTTAACATCCGCCTTTCCCTTTTCAAAAACGCCGACCATCGCAAAATTGCCGTTTACGCCGCCGATGGGGTTCGTGATGATACAGCCGCCCTCGTCGCAGACAAGGAAAAGCTCAATTCCGCGGCGCTTAAGCTCATTGACGATTTTCGGTGCGCCGTCGCCTGCCCATTCCTCGGTGCAGGACGATGCAAGATAAACGTCAACGGGCGGAGTGTAGCCCTCTTTCAGCAGTTCCTCAACCGCCTCAAAGAAAGCCATGACGGAGCATTTTGTGTCTGCGGCACCTCTGCCCCAAACCTTGCCGTCCTCAATATCGCCCGAGAAAGGCTCGTGCGACCATTCGCCCTCGGCAGGAACAACGTCCTGATGGCTCATGAGAAGTATCGGCTTTTCAGAGCTTTCGCCCTTCCAATAGAAAAGCAAATTTCCGTCGATCTCGGTCTTTTCGAGCTTTTCGTGAACAAGCGGAAAGAGCTTTTCGAGAACCTTATGAAAACCGAGGAACTTTTCAACCTCATGAACATTTGCATGAGAGGTTGTGTCATATTTAATCATTTCCGAGAGCTTTTCAGCAAGGCGAAGCGACTCCTGTTCGTCCTCGTTAGCCTTGTAGTCGGATTTCTTCTTCGGCATGAGAAGCGTGCGAATTACGGCAACAAGCAGTAAAAGTACGATCACGGCAGGAATAATAAGCAAATACTTCATTTTTAAGCCTCCTTGCCCTTTTTATAAATGAAGTAGGAAATTCCGATGGCAATTGCGCCGGCAGGAATAATCATGAAGCTTGTTGAGCTGACAAGCGACGGAACGAGCATGAACAGAACACTCATCACAACAAGCGGAGCAACGGCAATGCTCATGTTCTTGCGGTAATATTTATATGCCATTGCGCCGAAGAGAGCCGGAACAACATTGTCAAACGCGGGCTGAAGTGTCGGGCTTTGAAGAACGGGCTGAAGCGGAGTAAGCGCAAGCACGCCTATCGCAAGCACAAGTATTGTCACGAGCGACGAGGTAGCAATCGAAAGTGTTGAAATAATTTCATTTTCCTTTGTGCCGCTCTTTACGCCGACCATGTCTCTCGCAGTAACGGCACAAGGAATTTTCATGTTGATGAGATTACCCGTAATAAATGCAAGATAACCGCCGCCAGAGCCGAGCATCGGAGTGTAAATAAGAAATTCCGCAACGCTCGAAACCGTCCAGACAAGTCCGACAGAGAAGAATGCTTTGCCGACCGCTCCGATATCGGGGAACGCGCCGAGATATTTACCGATCAAAAACGGTGCACCGACGAGCATAATAACGGTTATTGCGCTGACCAATCTGCCGAGCAAATGAGTTGTTTTACTGTATTTTTCCCATACAGCGTTGTTGTTTTTATCCATCATTGCACCTCCTTATTTAATCAGCAAGCCGATAACAACAGCCGAAGCCATTCCGACGATCATACTGCCTGCAATCGAGAAGTTATCGACCCATGCGAGCTTTTTCTTTTCGCCCAGGAACACGAACAAAGCCATAACCAACGCGGAAATAGCCGCAACAGCCAACGGAAGCCAATCGCCCGTGAAGGTGAAAAGTCCGTCGCCCGAAACAAACGAACCGAGGTAGCTGCCGATGTATGCGCTGACAAGACCGATAAACATAGCGGTCATAGCCTTGTCTCCGAAGCCTGCCTTTGTGCTTCCGCCGTCTGTGCCGAGCTTCTTTGAATATTTTTTATTGAAGAATATCGAAAGTATCATGCCCCACATGATGCACACGCTCATGAGCAGTGCAATCGTGGCAAAGGATTTCGGCGTCATTTCCGCCGCAGAGAGCTTTGACATTCCGACCTGCTCTGCCGCCGCCTGAGCGACCTGCGTTTCATAGTGCAATGCACCGATGACCGAGAGACGGAGCCATGGCCACGGAATTCCGAGACTGCCCGAAAGAGCGATAACTCCGAGAAGAATTCCTACGCTCGGCAGAACTGAAAACGTTGCGCTTGAAACGATAACTCTTTTCATTTTTGTGGTGTCCATTCCGAGTGCAACTCCTGCCTTATAGGCACGCACAAGGAAAATAACGCAGATAATTGCAACGAAAGCAACAATTCCGCCGCAGATCAAATACATCGGCGTACTGTTAAGCTGACCGAGAATATTTGCGGACGAAGCAGCTAAATTTTGCATAGAACTACCCCTTTCTGATAATTCATTCTTTTATTAGATTATAATACATTTGAGCCGTTCTGTAAATAGGTTTGATAATATGTAAAACATGTTAAATGTAATAAAAGCGTAAAAACCAGGCTGTCGCGCTCGCACAATCTAAAGGCAATACCGCACAATTGAGCTGCACGGTATTGCCTTTAGATTTAATGTTCTTTTTTCCTGTTCTTCTTTTTAGGCAAGCCCTGAGCGACCTTTGGGTATTTATTTTCGGTTGCGGCTGTGGGCTGGATCTCATAGGTTCCGTACTTATGAAGTATATCGGCACAGTTTTCGGGGTCATTCAAAACCGGCTCATCAATCGGCAAATAAACTTTTTCTTTTTCACTTTTCATAAATTCACCTCATTAGTATTCTTGCACCTTATTTTACAATAATTCCGACATTTATTTGGTAATAGTTCAGACAAAAATTCTTGACTTTTCTGATTATTTGTAGTATAATTTAACATCATATTCGACCAGCGGGCGTGGAACAAAATTCACGTCCGCCCATATTATTTATTATGAGAACTAAAAATCATAACGGAGGTAAAGCAAATGGATTCACTTATCCCCTTTTTTGATCCGATTCGCGGCGTAACAATGCCGGCGCTGGTGATCAAAATTCTTCTTGCCGTTTTTTTCGGCGGACTAATCGGACTTGAGCGCGGACATAAACACCGTGCCGCCGGAAGCCGTACATACATGATAGTTTGTCTCGGTGCAGCTTTGACAATGATTTTGAGTCATTACGAAACATATATTATGAGAAATTTATGGGAAGAAATTGCCAGAATGCTTGATAAACAGGTTGACGTTTCAAGATATAGTGCAAAAGTTGTCAGCGGTATCGGTTTCCTTGGAGCCGGAACTATTATCGTTACCGGACGTCAGGAAATCAAAGGCTTGACGACCGCCGCAGGTCTTTGGGCTTCGGCCTGTATGGGTCTTGCGATCGGTTCGGGCTATTATGAGTGCGCCATTCTCGGATTTTTGCTTATTCTTCTCACTACCGTTGTTTTTGAAAAAATCAGCTCATGGGTTATTTCAAATGCACGAAACATGGATCTTTACGTTGAATTTGAAAAGATCGAAAATCTCGGAGAAATAATCAACACTTTTAAAGAACTGAATATTCAAATTTTTGATGTTGATATTCAGCGTGAAAAACAATCAAACGGCGTCACAATCGGTGCCGTTATCTCCTCGAGACTTCCGAAAAAGGAAACCCATTCAAACGTCATGTCAAAAATATCAAAATTTGACTTTGTAACCGTTGTTGATGAAATATAAAAAGGGAGGCAATTTATTATGTTTGAGTTTTTAGATCCGTTAAGAGAAATAACCACCCTTTCGGTTTTCATCAAAATGTTTTTGGCTATACTTTGCGGCGGAGCAATAGGAATTGAGCGTGAGCATAAGCGCCGTACCGCCGGTTTCAGAACACATATTTTGATTTGTTTGGGTGCATGCATGACAACGATGGTAAGCCACTTCATGTTCTCTTATCTTCACTTATATACCGATGTTTCACGTCTCGGTGCCGGTGTTGTTGCAGGTATCGGTTTCATCGGTGCCGGTACGATTATCGTTACAAAGCGCCGTCAGGTTAAGGGTCTCACCACCGCTGCCGGTCTTTGGACGTGTGCGATAATCGGCCTCGCTATCGGCGCCGGCTATTTTGAAGCAGCGGTTTTATCAACTGTTGTAATCCTTCTTGCCGAGATATTCTTCTCACGTTTTGAATACTGGGTTCTCGACAATGCGCGAAATATCAACATTTTTGTCGAATATTCGGGAACGGATAATCTTGATAATGTTATAAGAACGCTAAAAACCTACCGCGTTATCATTCTCGACCTTGAGATTACAAAATCGGGTCAGAATTCATGCGCAATATTCCAGCTTCAATTGCCGAAGAAGCTTTCGCACGATAAAATAATGACTATCGTTTCAACCTCGGACGGAGTTATTTCCGTTGAGGAGCTTTAATAACATATAGAAAAAACAGGGTTGTCACATTTAGAGGCAGAAAGCGCTAAATATGGCAACCCTTTTTTATATCAGTTTTTGTCTCATTTGTTTCAATATCTTCTTTTCTCTGCGGCTGACCTGCACCTGCGTCATTCCGAGCGATTGTGCGGTCTGCGTTTGAGTCTTTCCTGCAAAGTAACGTTGCTTAATAAGCTCCCGATCTCTTTCTTCAAGCCGTTCCATGACCTGATGCACGGCAAGGTTCATTGAAACACTTTCCTCGTGGTCGGGCACAGGAATATCAAACTGCGAATCGGATTCATCATCGTTCATCGTCAGACTGATAACGGGCATTGAAGCCGCTATCGCCTGCGCCGTTTCAAATTCATTATAACCGAGAATTTTGCTCAGCTCACCGACCGTCGGCTCACGGTCGTATTTTTTTATGAATTTATCCCGTTCATACGAAATTTTTCTGCCCTTTTCCTTGATTGAGCGGCTGACGCTGACCGTTCCGCCGTCGCGAAAAAGGCGCTTTATCTCGCCGAGAATAACGGGCACGGCATAGGTTGAGAAAGAAAATCCGAGCTCCTCCTTGAAGTTGTCAACAGCCTTGATAAGACCGATACAGCCTGCCTGAAAGAGGTCGTCGTATTCGACACCCTTTCCGCTGAATTTATGCGCACATGAGTGAACCAAGCCCATGTTTTTTTCGATCATCCCGTCTCTGTTGGCTTTAGAAAGGATCATCTGTCCTCACGCCCGCTGATTTTTTTGAGCATCGTTACCGTTGTACCTCTGCCCTCCTTTGACCTGACCGTGACCTTATCCATGAAGCTTTCCATAACGGCAAAGCCGAGGCCTGCACGTTCGCCGCCGAGAGTCGTGAAAAGCGGCTCCATCGCCTTTTTGATATCGGGGATTCCCACTCCCCTGTCTCTTATCGAAATTTTGACAGAGTTATCCTCGTACACTGCGGCGTATATGTAAATCTTTCCCACGCAGTCGGGGTAAGCGTGGACAATGCAGTTTGTGACAGCCTCGCTCACCGCCGTTTTGATATCGGTTATCTCGTCAACCGTCGGATCAAGCTGAGCGGCAAACGCCGCAACGGTTGAACGCGAAAAAGCCTCGTTGATCGACCTTGAATCAATCGTCATTCTGAAATCATTTTTTGCCTTCATTGGAAACATCCTCCCTTTTGCTGATTTTTGCAATTTTCTCAAGCCCTGCAAGCTGCATTACCCTATAGGTCTGCGGCGAAAGATTTGAAACGATTATCCTTCCCCCAAACGGCGACATTGTTCTCACGCGCCCCATAACAAGTCCGACGCCCGACGAATCCATGAACGTAACGTCGCCGTAATCAAGCTTCAAGACCTTCGGCTTGTAGGTCTGAATAGCATCGTCGATCTCCATTCTGAGCGTTGAGGCGGTGTGGTGGTCGATCTCACCCTCGAGGAACGCCGTCACCCTCTGCTCTGTCGCTATAATTTTTACAGGCATAAGAATACCCCCCTTTTTAATGCTTGTGATTTATTTTTGTATTAAAAATCTCTCATCAATTTTTCATAGTTTCAAGAATATTTCTCCATCTCTTTCTTTATCCCTTCCACCGCAAGCGGTCCCCCTCCCCTTGAATCAATCAAGGGTGGCTTGGAAAGGTTCTGCTTCTTTGTAATCGTATAGATTTACATCATTTCTTGCCTCCCCTGCAGGGGAGGTGGCACGACGGAGGAGTGCCGGAGGGGTTAAATAAGATTTTATCAAATTTTAACAAACCCCTCAGTCAGCTACGCTGACAGCTCCCCGTAGGAGGAGCCCACGCTATGCGGAAGTTTCTTTTGACTTTAGGTCGATGTGGGTATCGACACCTACGGATTATACATTTATTGCACCTTTAATTTTTTTCAACCTGCATATCAAATTATATAAAAAACAATCCCTTACCCAATAGGATAAAGGATTGTCCGAAAATATTTTGTTGAAGCGTGGTTAAGAAAATAATTTCTTTTTGTAAAGCCGTGTCACTTAATAAACTTTTTAACATCCGAAGCGAGATAAAGCGAGCCGCAGACTAAAACAACATCATCGTCCTTCGCCTTTTTCAAGGCCTTGTTATAAGCCTTTTCGGGGTTCGGCTCAGGGCGGACTTTTTTGCAATATTGCTTCGCTTCTTTGGCAAGCGACTTTGCGTCAAGAGTCCTCGGATTCGACGCTTCTGTCGTATAAATTCTCTCGCAAAGCGGAGCAAGCTTCTTGACAGCGTAGCCGTAGTCCTTGTCCTTCATCATTCCGAAAACAGCAATGATTTTCCGGTTGGCACAGAACTTAACAAGCGTATTGCAAAGAGCGTCCACACCCTCGGCATTGTGTCCGCCGTCAATTATCGTCAGCGGTGAGTGTGAAATAATCTCCGTCCTCGCAGGAACTTTCACCTTTGAAATTCCGTCAATCAAGCTCTTATATGTAACATTCCATCCGTTCTGCTTGAGAACATTGATTGCCGCAACGGAGGTCGCAAAATTATAAAGCTGATGCTTGCCCGTCAGCGGAATTTTGAACGTACAGCCTGCATAAATTATCGTCGAACCGTCGATTTCTTCTCTCACGAGGCGGATTTTGCTCAATTCATGCGGATAATACTTGCAATTTTTCTCCTTTGCCTTATCCTTAATAAACCGTTCAACGGCAAAATCAGGCTGAGGATAGCCGACAACATTACCGCCCTCCTTGAAAATTCCGCATTTGTGCTCGGCTATTTTTAGAAGCGTGTCGCCGAGAATGTTCGTATGGTCGAGCGAAATTGAAGTAATAACGCTGACCTCGGATTTCTTTATGATATTCGTTGAGTCAAGCAGTCCGCCGAGACCGACCTCAAGCACGACGATATCACAATTCTGCCTGAGAAAATAAAGAAACGCACTGATTGTAATAATCTCAAACTCGGTCGGTTCAATCCCCTGCTTTGAAAGCTTTTCGACAACGGGCTTGACCTCTGAAATAATTTCCGCCAAATCCTCCTGCGAAATCATCTCGCCGTTGATTTGGATTCTTTCACGAAAATCGACAACAAACGGAGAGGTAAAGAGTCCGACCTTATATCCGCTTTCCGAGAGAACGGAAGCAATCATATGACAGGTTGAGCCTTTACCGTTCGTTCCCGCAACATGAACATATTTAAGCTTATCCTGAGGATTATCAAAGGCGTTGCACAGCGCCTCAATACGTTCCATGCCCGGGCGGCTGCCGAATTTATCCCTCGAATGTATGAAATTCAATGCTTCGTTATAATTCATTGTATCACTCTTTTATGTTTTTTGCTTTCCCTGCAAAGAGGCTGAGAAAGTCTGATAAAATTATTTTGTTGCTGAATTTAATCAGCCTTCCCCTTTGAGGGGAAGGTGGGCGGCGGATTGCGCCGCTCGGATGAGGTGGTGAGTTTTTCACCAAATTTCATATAAATTAGACCTTAGCTTTTCCACCTCATCAGTCGCTTATGCGACAGCTTCCCCTCAAGGGGAAGCCTTGGTAGTCTTCTATGAAATAGATTAACCCACTAAATCATTACCTCCCCAAGATATACATGAGGAGGCTTAACTAAATGATTACTTTTGGAATTTCTCGATGCTCTCGTCGATCATGGCAATCTTGTCACGAAGCTTCTGTGCGGCTTCACGCTGACCGTCAACAACAGCCTTCGGAGCTTTTGCAACGAAGTTTTCGTTATTGAGCTTCTTGTCAATAAATTCAAGATCCTTGAGAACCTTCTCCTTCTCCTTATTGAGTCTTGCAATTTCCTTTTCAAAATCAACAAGCTCACCGAGAGGGATATAAATCTTAGCGTCGGTCGTAACGATACAAACGGCGTCATCAATTTCAAAGCTGTCGCCTATCTCGGCTTCGGAGCATGAAGCAAGTCTCTGCATGAAGATACCGGCTTTCTCAAAGGTTTCCTTATGAGCCGTGGCAATATAATACTTTGCCTTCTTTGACGGCGGAACATTCATTTCAGCTCTGCGGTTACGGATAGCACGAACTGCTTCCATAATTCTGTCCATTTCCTGCTCTTCAATGCTGAAGTTGTACTCGTCCTTATAAACAGGCCACTCCGAAATCATTATGGACTCGCCCTCGTGAGGCAAGGTCTGCCATATTTCCTCCGTGATGAACGGCATAAACGGGTGAAGGAGCTTGAGCGTGTTCGACATGATGTAAACAAGCATATCTCTTGCCGTCTGAGCCGCTTTTTCATCGCCCGAATTAAGTCTTATCTTTGAAATCTCAATATACCAGTCACAGAATACGTCCCAAATGAAATCGTAAAGCTTCTGAACAGCGATACCAAGCTCAAACTTGTCAAGGTTATCCGTAACTTCCTTTGTAAGCTTATTGAAAAGACTGAGGATCCACTTGTCATCAAGTGCGAGGTCATCGGGGATATGCGGAGCCTTTTCGTCCTCGCCGAGATTCATAAGAATAAATCTCGCCGCATTCCAAAGCTTATTAGCAAAGTTGCGGCTTGCGCCAACCTTTTCATCAGAGAAACGCATGTCGTTTCCGGGACTGTTACCTGTTGCAAGAGTAAATCTGAGCGCGTCTGCGCCGTACTCGTCAATAACAATAAGCGGATCAATACCGTTGCCGAGCGACTTGGACATCTTTCTGCCCTGTGCGTCACGGACAATACCGTGAATGAATACCGTGTCAAACGGTCTCTCGTGCATATTCTCAACAGATGAGAATATCATTCTTGCAACCCAGAAGAAGATAATATCATAGCCCGTAACAAGCGTGCTTGTCGGGAAATAATGTGCGAGCTCGGGTGTCTTGTCCGGCCAGCCGAGAGTCGAGAACGGCCAAAGAGCGGACGAGAACCATGTATCGAGCGTATCGGGATCCTGAGTGAGGTGCGTACAGCCGCACTTCGGACAAGCAGTCGGTGTCTCCTTGGAAACAACGACCTCGCCGCACTCATCGCAGTACCATGCGGGAATTCTGTGACCCCACCAAAGCTGACGTGAAATACACCAGTCCTTGATGTTCTCCATCCAGTGATAATATGTCTTGTCGAAACGCTCGGGAACGAACTTGACCTCGCCGTTCTTTACGCAGTCGATAGCCGGCTTTGCGAGCGGCTCCATCTTAACGAACCACTGCTTTGAAACCTTCGGCTCAATCGAGCTGTGGCAACGGTAGCAAACGCCGACGTTATGCGAATAGTCCTCAATTTTAACGATAGCGCCCTCTTTTTCGAGGTCCTCAACGATCGCCTTGCGAGCTTCCATTCTGTCCATTCCTGCATACTTGCCCCATTCGGGCTTGATGTGTGCATCGTCGGTGAATGTGTCGATAACCTCAAGGTTATGTCTGAGACCGACCTCAAAGTCGTTCGGGTCATGAGCAGGTGTAATTTTAACACAGCCCGTTCCGAAATCCATTTCAACATAGTCGTCGGCAATGACGGGAATCTCTCTGTGAACGATCGGGAGAATAAGCGTTTTGCCAACGATATCCTTATATCTTTCATCGTTCGGGTTAACCGCAACTGCAGTATCGCCGAGCATTGTCTCGGGTCTTGTCGTTGCAAGCTCAAGGTAGCCGCTTCCGTCCTTGAAAGGATAGCGAAGATGCCAGAAGTGACCTGCCTGATCCTCGTATTCAACCTCGGCGTCCGAAATTGAAGTAAGGCAATGCGGACACCAGTTGACTATGCGCTCGCCGCGATAAATAAGTCCCTTATTGTAAAGGTTGACGAAAACCTCTTTAACAGCCTTACTGCAGCCCTCGTCCATTGTGAAACGCTCTCTGTCCCAGTCGCAGGAGGAACCCATTTTCTTGAGCTGTTCGATGATTCTGCCACCGAACTTTTCTTTCCACTCCCAAGCTCTCTTGAGGAAGCCCTCACGTCCGATATCGTCCTTTGAGATACCCTCCTGACGCATAGCCTCAACGATTTTAGCCTCGGTTGCGATTGAAGCGTGATCCGTTCCCGGAAGCCACAAAGCGTCATAGCCCTGCATTCTTCTGTAACGGATGAGAATGTCCTGAAGTGTGTTGTCAAGCGCATGACCCATGTGAAGCTGACCTGTAATGTTCGGCGGCGGTATAACTATTGTATACGGCTTCTTCTCGGGGTCGCACTTTGCGTGAAAGTACTTTCCGTCGAGCCAGAATTTATATATTCTGTCCTCAACGTCCTTGGGATCGTACTGTTTAGCAAGATCTTTTGCCATTGAATTTTCCTCCTTATATCAATGCAGTTAATTTACAAAATAAAAAAACTCGCCTCAAGGAAAACCTTGAGACGAGATAAAACCCGCGGTACCACTCAATTTGTATTCAAAGAATACCACTCAAAACCTTAACGCAGAATTACGGGAGGGTTCTACGGCAAGCGCTTTCTTCCCTCCGGCTCGGGAGCTACAGTCCGAATAACGGCTGACGTCTCTCACCTGCCGACGTCTCTCTGAAAACCGAACAACTCGAAAACTCTCCGTCATTGCCTTTTTGTATTGAATGTATTTTATCATCACGGAAGATTTTTGTCAATAGAATTTCACTTTTTTTCGTTAGCCGCACGAACAAGAGCCGCTTCAATATTTCCCGTAACGGTTATATTGAGCATATGTATCAGCTCCTTGCTTGACATTCGCGCCGCGCCGCTCGTTTCAAGCCAGCTCTGCACCATTCCTCCGAGCGCTATAGCATAGAAATTAGAGATAAAATTCTTATAGTATTCGTCAACGTCGAGATCCTTTGATTGAAGATCAACGATGCGCCTGATGCTCGACTTCAAGCCCTCGTATACAAAGTTTGAGAAATAAACCATTGCTCTTGAATTGATAACGCTGAGGATCTCGTTGCGGTGCTCCTCAATATAGCTGAACAGAGCCTCGATTACGCCCTCCCAATCATCTCTCGTGCCGATCTCACCCTGCAAAAAAGCTTTATTGTTTCTTTCAATAAGCTCCATTGCATCATGCTGATACATCCACTCGACAAGCGCATAAATATCCTGAAAATGATAATAAAATGTCTGTCTGTTCACCCCGCAGGCATCAACAATTTCATGAATTTTAATCTTGTCAAGGGACTTCTTCTTCATCAGACTTCTCAATGATTCCGCAAGCATAAGCTTTGTTTTCTCTCCTGAGCGCTGATTCGCCATTTTTATCACTTCCTATCTAAATATTGTTAAAATTATAACACACTATCATACAATTATCAAGACATTTTGTTATACATCTGTTTGTACAATACATTTTGATTGTCTAAATACAGAGAATAAAAAGGAAAAAGCCTGCAATAAAGCAGGCAAAAAGTTATAAATAAGGTCTGATTTCTGCGGTAAAATCGCTTTCAATTTTGATTAGTCTTTTTGTCAGTTCCTTTGACGCTTCGTCGGCGGCCTTGTACTGGTTAAGGTATCGGCTCAGTGACTTTACGCCCATATTACAGCCGTCGGTCATCAGATCGGCAATGGTCGCGTCGGATTTTTCCACCGCCATTCTGAAATTTGTCTTGATCTGCGACATACCCTTTATGATCGGGTTGGGATCCTTGCCGTCATCATGATATTTGCCGAGGAGCTTCTGAATATCGCCATTGAGCTGCTGATGGTCGTCCTTCAAATCAATAAGTTTTGCTCTGAACTTTTCGTTTTTAACGTCAGAAAGCACATCGTCGATTGCCGCAACCCCCATCTTTACCCCTGCGTCACATTCCCTGAGAAGCCGTATAGTGTCCTGTTCAATCATTCTTTTCACCTCTACCCTATTGTATCCGAATTCGGTTAAAGTATACATAATATTTCTTTTTTATATTAAAAACAAAATTTTTTAAAGATTTTATAAGATTATTTAAACAAAGGCTTGACTTTTTCAAAATTTGTGGTAGAATAACTCAGGTATCCGGGTGTAGCGCAGGTGGTAGCGCGCTTGAATGGGGTTCAAGAGGCCGTGAGTTCGAGTCTCGCCACTCGGACCATAGAAACCGTTGATAAATAGGGCTTTTAGCTTTATTTCAACGGTTTTTCTTTTTGTCCGAAGTGCGTTTCTAACACTTTTCAAACATATAAACGTACATAAGTAAATTGTTCATCTCCTCTTCGGAATACTTCTTCTCCGGCTCCGTATTCGCCGCACCTGTATTTGTGTCCTGCTGTACATTACCGTTTTCTGTATTCTCTGTGTTGTTGACTTCTTCAGCCATATACTCTCCTTTTTTTACGGATAAGGACATCCGCACCCCGTTGTTTCAGATACGGGCAAACTGTATTTTTGATATAAAAACGGCGTCACCATTACGGCAACGCTGAAATTATAGGCATGAAAAAAGCACCTTGATTGCTCAGGGTGCTTAGTTACGCTTTCATATTCTGCTCTTTTAAATTTTTTCGCTCATTTAAATATTCTACGTATGCTTTTTTCGCCCACTCGGGAGCATTATCTTTAATACATTTAATTCCCCCATCATGAACACCATCGTATCCTTGCTCATCTTCATAAGGGAAAAAAACCAAATAATTCCAAAAACTTGGTTCTAATATCATGGCGATACTCCTTTATATTTTTTCATTTGTTCAACAGTTAATTTATATATTTCCTGCGATAATGGATTAGCTTTTGACTTATTCGCATATAAATCAGCAAAAGCCTCTGCCAATGTTTCAGAGGCATCACTAGAAGCATATCGTGAAATTGATTCAATCAATTCTGCCTTTTTCTTTCCTTTTCCGTATGGAGTCTTTTTTATATTCTTACATGCTTGTGAAACAATATTTTGGGCTTCAGTACAATTATTCCAGGCAAGAGTTCGTTCAATGCCATAAGAATACGCTGGATTCGCTTGAATCAACGCCCATTCAACACCATGCCCTGCTTCGTGAGCTCCTATCGACTCGATACTTGAGTTTTGAATCCACCATCTACTTGTCGAAGATTTCTTGCAGGCTTCTTTTAACCCTTTTATATCCGTAAAATATTTAGGGTTAAAAGTGATTTTATCACCTGAGCATGACATTACACCACTTGTGCAAGTTTCAATCTTTTTCAGGAAATTTCCGACATCTGGGAAATCCTTTATAACTGATTCAACTCCGATCATTGCACCGCGTACTCCGTCAAAGTCCAAACTCTGAACCGTAGTGTCTAAAGTCACGCCGTACTTGCTCTTTATCTTTTGAGACAAATCAGAAAAATCAATTGACGTTGAAATTGATTTTAAACTTTGTAAATTTATTGTATCACTATTTTCGGAATTTGCAATACCTAATTGAGCTTTTCTACGCTCCCACTCATTGAGCCTTGCCTGATATTTCTCAATATTGGCAGGGTCAATGCTTCCGACTGTCAGCCGTTTGTATTTTTGGATCATGTTCTCAACATGCGCCCGATTTAGTTCTTCCGTGCCGTACTCGTTCAGCTTGTTATCTTCCGTCTCATAATGGACGATATCCTCAAGCTCGGGATAATATGTTCCGAGACCGTGACGGCAGCGAGGATGAAATAAACCTTCCGCCATAGCCTGAGAGAGCAGCATATAATCTCCGTCATCAGGCGTTCCGCCCGAATAAACATCATCAATCAACACTTTGTTTTCAAACGGCTTGCAAAGCTTACACGACGTCGCATGACTGGATATAATAACAAGCGTTTCGCCGAGCTCCTTTCGGAATTCGCCCTCGCCTGCCATATATGCACGCTGATTGACTGTCCTGATTGCCATTGATGTGTAATCGGCAATGTTGACCCTGCGCCCGTCCTTGTACTCAATACAGTTAATTCCACGGCTTAGAAAGTCCTTGACCGCTGCATCATATGCCTGCTTCTCAGTGTAAACTCCGTTCGTGACATACAGTCCGTATTTAAATATCGTGCTTCGCGCATTTAAACCGCGGTCGGTTCAACATTTAAAATCTGAGACTGATTATTTAAATTTATAACGAAAAGACGGTACACTTTTCACAGTGTACCGTCTTTTTTATGCATACCGAGCAATTGCAGTATTGCGTTAAAGTATTTTTGCTATGATCTGCTTTTCATATTCCTCGTCGTTCAGCTCGCCGAGATCATTATTTACAGTCTCCTGCACCATTTTGTTGTGAATCGGCATTTTTCTCTTTGCTTTCATTCGGTACCACTCGTATTCAACGTCAACATGACCGATATCGACCGCCTGATAACCGAGCTTATGTAAATCATAGGCGAGACATGTCGCCGCAGGACCGAGAGCCAAAAGAATCAGAACGTCCTTATCGAGCTTTTTAGCCTCTTCAAGAATCTCATCGTATTTTGAAAAAGCCTGCTTGGACGGACCGAGGATACGCTTAATTGACTTAGCATTATCGAGCAAATCGTTTCCGACACCGAGGCGGCTCATTTCGCCCTCAATTATAACAACATCCCTGCCGTCCCATATCTTCTTGATATGCTCAAAAATATCTTTACTCTCCTCCTTATGGCGCAGTCCGATATATTGGCGCGTCATGGAAGCGTTGTAATACTTTTTGCCCTTTATAAGATACTTGTACCAAACGCCTCTGAATCGGGCAAGATGCTTTTTCCAATGCTGATTGGTCGCGTCATCGTATCTTTCCTTGTTTTCGAAGATATCGGCAATGCCTATCATAAGCCCGTCAACATCGCTCGACAGAACCTCACGCATTTTATCGCGGATCTTCTTTGAATTCACCTGAAACGAAATGTTTTTTCCTGCCGCGAGCTTTATCTCTCCGTCACCAAAGCGTGCAATTGACCTTTTGTTATCGACAATTTCATCAATCGTGTCGTCAACGGAAGCAATATGCGGAACTTCGGTTATTTTTCTGTAAAAAAAGTCCTTTACGCGCCAGAATGTATCCTTGATTTTGAGCCATATTTTAACAAGTATATCAATTATCTTGATAATAAGCTGTTTCAAGCCCTTCACTCTCCGATTGCTTACTTTTCTTCCTCGTCATGGTTTGTTGCGTCCGTGTCGATCATACCGTTATCCTCGGGAATGATGATTGCAAGAATGATATAAATTATAACTCCCGCAAAGCCGCCCGTAAAGAACGACACAAGAGCATAAATCACTCTTACGATCGTCGGGTCGATTCCGATAAAATCGGCAAAGCCTGCGCATACGCCGCTGAGCATTTTGTTGTTTGTGCTTCTGTAAAGCTTCTTGTCTTTCATATTGATCATCCTTTCTGAATCTTAGCCGCAGTTATTGTGTTTTGCATAAGTGTCGCTATTGTCATCGGACCAACTCCGCCCGGAACAGGCGTAATATAGCTCGCCTTCTCCTTGCATGCTTCAAAGTCAACGTCGCCGCAGAGCTTGCCGTCCTCGTTGCGGTTTATGCCGACATCAATAATGATTGCGCCGTCCTTTATCATGTCCGCCGTGACGAACTTTGCCCTGCCGACAGCGGCTACGACAACGTCCGCCTGAGATACGATTTCTTTAAGATTTTTCGTGTGAGAATGGCAAACCGTTACGGTTGCGTTCTCTTTAAGCATGAGCATCGCCATCGGCTTGCCGACAATGTTGCTTCTGCCGATTATGACGCAGTGCTTGCCGTCAAGGCTGATGTTTTCATACTTGAGCATCTCCATAATTCCCGCAGGCGTGCACGGCAGGAAGCTGTAGTCACCTATCATGATGTGACCCACATTCTCGGGGTGAAAAGCGTCAACGTCCTTTTCGGGCTTGATGAGATTGAGTACCTCTTTTTCGTTGAGGTGCTTCGGCAGCGGAAGCTGGCAAAGTATTCCGTTCACGCTGTCGTCACCGTTGAGCTTTTCAACGAGTAAATTAAGCTCCTCCTGCGTTGCATCGGAAGGAAGAAGATATTCGAGCGAACGTATTCCGCAGAATTCGCAAGCCTTTTTCTTGTTGTTGACATAAACTCTTGAAGCCGGATCGTCGCCGACAAGGATAACGGCAAGGCTGGGCTCAATGCCGTCCTTTTTCATCTCGCTCACCTGTGCGGCAGTTCTCTCTTTGACCGCCTGCGAGATTTCTTTACCGCTGATTATCTTGTACATCGCTGACCTCCGCTTCTTTCTCTTCCTCTTTATCTTCCTTTTCCTCAGCCCGCTTTTTCAACTCGTCCACGAGGAAATAATCTATTCCGTCAATAGGCTTCGGGTGCTTCTTGTACTTTACAAGCAAACAGATGAGAATAACAAGGCAAACGACAGCAAGAACAGCCGAAAGCACCTGAGAAACTCTTATTGTTGTGCCTTCGATATAAAGGCTGTCGGTTCTGAAGCCCTCAACTACCGCTCTTTCCGCACCGTACCAAATGCCGTAGGTCAAAAAGATCTGACCGCTGAATTTTCTCGCCTTTCTCGTGATGATATAGAGCACGGCAAAGCCGAGCAGGCACCAAATCGACTCGTAAAGGAACGTCGGGTGAACCGCCCTTTCGGGATCCATAGCGATTCCGTTTGCGCTGAGCTTGTAAGAATACTCCGTTATGTAACGGGCGGTCTTTTCGCTCCACATGCCCCAGGGCATGTCCGTATTTGTGCCGAACGCCTCCTGGTTGGCAAAATTGCCCCAGCGGCCTATGCCCTGCCCTATCAAAAGGCTCATGGACGCAATATCCATAAGGTTCCAGAAATTCATCTTACGCACTCGGCAAACGACATATGCAGCTATTATTCCGCCGATTATTCCGCCGTAAATCGCAAGTCCGCCGTTCCAAATGTACAGAATCTCAATGGGATTATCCTTGTATCTGTCCCATTCAAAGATGCAATAATAAAGCCTTGCGCCGAGAATACCAAAAATTGTCGAATAGATGAGGACATCGAGCATTTTATCAATGCTCATCTTCCATTTGTAAGCCATTCTGCCGCCGAAAAGCACGGCAAGCAGAAAGCCGAAAGCAATAATCGCCCCGTACCAGCGAATCGTTATCTCGTGGCCGAAAACGGAGAACTGAGCAAGGATCGAGGAAACCTCAAATCCATGCTCTATGCCGTTAAAATACACCGTTGTGGTGTCCATAGTATCAACTCCGATCAGTTGGGTTTAATTACGGAAAGAACGCTGTAGTTTTCGTCAAGCGTCTTTTCGAAGATATCGTTCACGTCGTCGAGGGTAACGGTTTTGAAAATCTCAAAATCAGTAAAGATATCCTCGCCTGCAAAGTATGAAACAGCCATGTTGTTTGCAAGTCCGTCAACATCGTTCATGCCCATTATCATTCTGCCGTAAAGCTTCTTCTTAGTCCTGTCAAAGGCTGTCTTGTCAAAGCCGATTTCTCTGAACTTTTTAATTTCCTTAACTATCTCCTCGGCAACCTTTTTCGGGTCGTTGCTTTCGCCCGCAAAGAGTACGCACGAATAGCCGAAGCCGGTGAAATATTCAAAGCCGAAGCTGTTGTTGATAAGCTTATCGTTAAATAGTCTCTTATAAAGCTCCGAGGACTGACCCGAAATCATGTCAAGAAGAATTTCCATTGAAATTTCTTCCTTGGTCGTGCGCTCGGGAGTGTCCCAGCTCTCCTTGAAGCCGAACATGAACTGAGGCGTTGCAACCGAGAGCTTTTCCTCAATATAGTTATCAATGACCTCTTTCGGCTCGTCGATAACCTTACGCTGAGCCATCTTGCCCTCAACAGGCTTGAGCACCTTATCGGCAACCTCGATTATCTCGTCAACATCGGCGTTTCCCGCAATCGCAAGAACCATGTTGTGAAGATTGTAGAAATTATCATAGCAGCCGTAAAGTGTTTTCGCTGTGATCTGAGCGATCGACTCTTGTGTGCCTGCGATGTCGATTCTGACAGGCAGATTGTGGTACATCGTTCTCAGGCAGTTGAACATAACCTCCCAGTCCGGAGCGTCCTTGTACATGTCGATCTCCTGACCGATAATGCCCTGCTCCTTCTCAACCGTAGCCTGTGTGAAATACGGATTCTGAACAAAATCAAGAAGAATTTCAAGATTTTTTTTGAAGTTTGCCGAGCAGGAGAAAAGATATCCCGTTCGGTCAAAGCTTGTGTATGCGTTAGCCGAAGCGCCCGTTTTTGCGAAGCGCTCAAATGCGTCAAGATCCTCGCTTTCAAAAAGCTTGTGCTCAAGGAAATGAGCCGTACCCTCGGGAATTTCCTTAAACGAGCCGTCGTCCATCTGGATCATCGTGTCGATCGAGCCGTACTTTGTCGCAAAAATCGCATAGGTGCTCGAATAATTTTCCTTGGGCATGACGAGAATTTTCAGTCCCGACGGATGGTCTATATCGTAATATTTTTCGTTGAGGAGCTCGTTTCTGACTTCTTTAATATTCATCATTCTGCCTCCCCGCTTGATTTAAGCATAAATATTGTGTCGAGCATGATCGTTTTTGCCGCTCTGACAACCTCGGCTTTATCAACGCTTCTTATCTCCTCGGCATAGGTCTCGGGAGCCTTGAGCTCCTTACGAAGAATTTGCGAAGCGTACCATGCTGTTATCTCCTCGGGCGTGTCGGAATTACCGAGAATAGAGTCTGTCAGGCTCTTGATCGAAGATGAGAAATCCTCGTCGGTGAACTCGCCCTCAGCGGTCAATCTCAGCTGATTGACTATCTCACTCTTTGCCTTTTCCTCGTTTGCATCCTCAATTCCGCTCTGCACCATAACAACACCCTTTGAATTAAAGAGCGCCGCCGAGCAATAATAGCAAAGGCTCATCTTCTCACGAACGACGGAGAAAAGCTTTGAATAGGTTCCGCCGCCGAAGATATCAACGGCAACCTTCATCGCAGGCATCATGTCGTCCTCGCTTCTCATGCCTGTTCTGAAGCCCATAACGAGCTTGCCCTGCTTAAGGGGCATTGTTTCACAAACATATTCGGGCTTCGGAAGTCCCGAAACAAACTGAGTTTCTATTTCAATGGGATTTCTTTCAATTTTAGAGAATTTATCCTTAATAAGATCGGCAACAGGCTGAGGATCCATGCTTGAAACCATTGTTATCTGAACGGTCGCTTTTTCAAGCACGTCGCGCCAAGCGGCATAAATCCTGTCGGGCGTAAGCGCCTTAACGTCCTCGACCGAGCCGAGACGGTTGATTCCGTAAGCTTCATCGGCGAACATGAGCTGCTCGCATCTGAGCATGGCATAGCGGCGCTTGTCATTCTGCTCATTCTCGATGGCTTCAACAAGCAGACGCTTCTCCTGCTCAACTATATCCTCGGGGAAGCTTTCACCTTCCGCCAGCGGATTAAAAATCATTTCCGCAAGAAGCTGAGCGCACTCAAAGGCAACCTTGTCGCCGTCGAGAGCGAAGCGGTCGTCAATTGCGGTCAGACTAAAGGAAAGCACCTGAGCCTCTCCCCTTTTAAGGACGCCTGCCGAAATCGAAGCTCCGTAAAGCCCGTCAAGCACACGGTTAAGAGAAGTAAAATCGGGATATTTTGCACATCTGCGTGAGAACATAAACGGCAAAATCGCCCTTGCCGAAGCGCTCTCGTCAAGCGGCATCGCCAAGCTCACATTCACACGGCAGGTCTTGAATTTATCGGTTTTGACCGAGCAAAAGCGGATACCCTCCGCAATATTTTGCGTTGTCATAAGTTCACTACCCTTTTCAATATAAAAATTCAGTATTTAGTATAACACATTATAACTGAAAATAAAAGTGTTTTTTAGTATAATAAATTATTGAATTTTTCGGCAATTTTCATCGCATTGGGATGATGTGCACGTCATTACAAAAATTTAATTTCATATTACCTTGTATCTAACCAAGGAGGTCAGAAAAAATTACTTTTGAAGCAGAGATCTTGTGGCCTCCCTCTTGAGGGAGGTGGCACGACGAAGTCGTGACGGAAGGAGTTTAGGTTTGATAAGACCTTACTCCCTCAGTCGGCTTCGCCGCCAGCTCCCCCAAGGAGGAGCCCACACCCAAAACGAATTTCATCAAACTCTTTGCAAACCCCTCAGTCACGACACAAGGTCGTGCAGCGGCTCGGTCACGTCTCTACCCTAAAGGGGCAACAAGAATAATTTTCTTCTGGCTTTTAAAAAAATTTCCATATGCAAAAAGGCCGTGACGAAAAAATCATCACAGCCTTTAAACTATTTAATTAAAATTTCAGCGGAGCGATGCTTCGGTCAAGGATTCCGTTCATCTGGGCGATTGCGACGCCGTAATTGACTATCTTGACGCCCTCTTGAACGGCATGAGCGATTCTGTATTTCATCTCAGTTTCGTTGAGCATACAGCCGCCGCAGTGGACAACAAGGGCATATTTGCTCAGATCGTCGGGAAATTCGGTTCCGGAGGTGAATTCAAAATTGAGCTTTTTGCCCGAATATTTCTGAATCCAGCCGGGTAATTTTACCGTGCCGATGTCGTTACACTGCCTATGGTGAGTGCAGCCCTCGGAAATGAGAATTGTGTCGCCGTCCTTCAGCTTCTTTAGCTGTCTTGCGCCGTCGATGAGCTGCTTCAAATCGCCCTTATAGCGTGCAAAAAGAATCGAGAACGAGGTAAGTCCGATGTCCTCGGGCACAATTGCGGAAACCTGTTCAAAAGCCTGCGAATCTGTGATAACGAGCTTCGGCTTTTTGACGAGGTTTTTAATCGTTGCGTCAAGCTCGGACACCTGACAGCAGACCGCCGTGCAGTTGTTATCGAGCAGCTCTCTGAGCACCTGCTGCTGAGGAAGAATGACCCTGCCCTTGGGTGCCGATTCGTCAATCGGAATAACAAGAATAACAGTGTCGCCCTTTTCGAGAACGTCGGCAACAATGTTCTTGCCGACCTGCTTCACCTTGCAGAATGAAGCAATTTTTTCTTTCAGCTCATAAACGTTTCTTTCGTCCTTTGCGCTGACGTAAATCTCGTTTTTCGCCGCATCGGGCACTCTTTCGAGCAGATCGGATTTATTATAAGCGATGACAAACGGGATTTTCTTGTCCTTGAAGAAGTCGATCATCATGTTGTCGAACTTGCCGAGTCCTTTTGTCGAATCGACTACCAAAACGGCAATATCCGTCTTTGTGAGCACCTGCTTAGCCTTTTGTACTCGTTTTTCGCCCAGTTCGCCCTCATCGTCGATACCCGGCGTGTCGATTATAACAACGGGTCCGAGCGGAAGAATTTCCATCGCCTTGCGAACGGGGTCGGTCGTTGTGCCCTTTACGTCGGAAACGACGGCAAGCTCCTGCCCCGTGACCGCATTGACAAGGCTCGATTTGCCTGCGTTTCTCATGCCGAAGAAGCTGATGTGCACCCTCTCCGCCGAAACAGTGTCATTAAGTCCCATATTTATCACCTCATAGAAAGCTGCCGCATATGGCATAAATAAAGCAACAATTGACAATGTGAATATGCAGAACATGACGTTAACTTTTTAGTATCAAGCCTCCCCTTGGTTGAATCAAGGGGAGGTGTCGCATGAGCGACGGAGGGGATAAAGAAAGGCTTTAAAGTCTTATCCCTTCCACCGCAAGCGGTCCCCCTCCCCTTACTCAATAAGGGGAGGCTGATTTAGCGAGTTAACGAGTCTGAAACATTAAAACAGATTGTTCAATTTTGCATTTATTCGCAAGCCTTATGCGACAGCTAAATTTTTATTATTTAACCTTAGCGTCAGATAAAGCTTTCGTTCAGGTCAGTTTTTATTCATATTTGAGCATAAACGAGCCGATTTCTCGGTTATCCTTTTCAATCTCGCCGTTTTCGCCCATTTTGTTGTAAATGATTATTTTGTAGCCCAAGCCATAATATTCCTTTGTTCCGCCGTCCTTTAGAGTAAAGACCTTAACGGCGAAAATCGGTTCTTCGTTGCTGCCGATTCGCTTTTTATCAACGGAATAAAATATTCCGCCCAAAATGCAAATCGCAATGATAACCGACAAAATTACGGAAATAATCTTTTTGGAAGTTTTCATTTTATCCGCCTCCTTCGGTAATTGCATGCTGTGTAATTATCTTAGTTGAAGCTTTGAAAACCTTTTTATATTTATCGAACTGTCAACTGTGTATTGTTTCTCTGTTTTTACCTCTTAAAATTCAAAGTCAACAACCGCTCTGTCGGTGATTACCGAATGAACGAATTCCTTGACCTTGAGATGGTCGGGATGTACCTGATAGCCGTCAAGAGCAGCCTTGTCCTTAAAAATCGAATAAAGAGCAAGATCGTAGCCCTTTTCGTTGAAATTGAAGCCGACCTCGGCGCTGATAAGTCCGTCAACCTTGCCTACGAGCGCAGTCAGACGCTTTTTCATTTCCTCCATGTTGTGCTTCTTCTGATCGTCATTTCTGACATTCCAAAAAACAATGTGCTTAACCATAGGTAAAACCTCCCGTTAATTATTATTTTAATTATATCAAACATTTGAAATTAGTCAACAATCATTCGTATTATTTTTGAATAAAGGCGCACCTTTGTGTTAAAGATTATAAAAGAGTAATCAATGATTACCAAAGAAAAAGGAGGAACATACGATGAAAAAAATCATTGCCTGTTTGACTGCCGCCGTGCTTCTGTTTACCGTTTCGGCATGCGGCAAAAAGAGCGAAACGGACATGAACAACGCAAAGGCGGACAACACGGTTTATTTTCTCAATTTCAAGCCCGAAATTGCGGATATCTACAAGGAAATAGCGAAGAAATATGAGGCTGAAAAGGGAGTAAAGGTCAAGGTCGTTACAGCCGCAAGCAACACCTACGAAACAACGCTTAAATCGGAGATTGCAAAATCCGACGCTCCGACGATTTTCCAGATAAACGGACCCGTCGGCTATCAGTCGTGGTCAAAATACTGCAAGGATCTAAAGAATACAAAGCTCTATGACTATCTCTCCGATAAGGACCTCGCAATCAAGAACAGCGACGGAGTTTTCGGAATTCCCTACGTCGTTGAGGGCTACGGAATTATCTATAACAACGCTATCATGGAAAAATACTTTGCCCTCAAGGACAAGACCGTGAGCATTTCAAAGGCTGAGGAAATCACAAGCTTCAAGCTTCTCAAAGAGGTTGCCGAGGACATGACGAAGCACAAAGAGGAGCTTGGCATTGACGGCGTTTTCGCTTCAACCTCAATGTCGGGCGGCGAGCAGTGGCGCTGGACGACCCACCTTTTGAATATGCCTATCTATTACGAAATGAAGGACAAGAGCGACGAATCAACGATAACCTCGGCATACAACGCAAAGACGATTGACTTTAAATATTCCGATAATTTCAGAAACATTTTTGACCTTTATGTAAACAATTCAACAACCGAAAAGGGTTTGCTCTCGGGTAAATCGGTTGAAAATTCAATGTCTGAATTTGCACTCGGCAAGGCTGCGATGGTTCAGAACGGCAACTGGGCGTGGGATCAGATTTCAAAGGTCAGCGGCAACACGGTCAAGGCGGACGATATCAAGTATCTTCCTATTTATATCGGCGTTGACGGCGAGGAAAAGCAGGGCCTTTGCATCGGCACGGAAAATTATCTTGCGATAAACAAGAACGTTTCCGAGGAAAAACAGAAGGCATCGGTCGAGTTCCTCGAATGGCTTTTCTCAAGCGACACGGGCAAGGATTATGTTGTCAACCAGCTTAAATTTATTTCCCCGTTCAACACCTTTAACGATAACGAAAAGCCTGACGATCCGCTCGCAAGAGAGATCATCAAGTGGATGGAGAGCGACAAAACAACGGTAGAATGGGTGTTCAACTCGTTCCCGAGCCTTGATTTCAAGGACGATGTCGGCAACGCTCTGCTTGAATATGTTCAGGGTTCAAAATCATGGGACGACGTTAAGAAAACAACAATTGACAGCTGGGCGGCTGCAAAATCATAAATGTGGAGAGGATAACATGGCACTGAAAAAATGGTTTCCGGTATTCGTTTTACCGACTCTTGCGGCATTTACGATTGTTTTTGCCGTGCCGTTTATCCTCGGTCTCGGTCTTTCGTTTACGGAGTTCACGACCGTGCTTGACGCAAAATGGGTTGCCTTTGCGAACTACGTCAAGGCTTTCTCCAACAGGGATTTTCTCAATGCTCTATGGTTCACCGTCAAGTTCACGGTCGTATCGGTCATCACGATAAACGTTATTTCATTCGGGCTTGCCGCTCTTTTGACAAAGGGCTTCAAGGGCACGAATATTTTCAGGACGGTATTCTTCATGCCGAATCTCATCGGCGGAATCGTGCTCGGCTATATATGGCAGCTTATCATTAACGGAATTCTTCAAAACATCGGCGTGACGATCACCTATGACGCAAAATACGGCTTCTGGGGACTCGTTTTTATGATGAACTGGCAGCTGATAGGCTACATGATGATAATTTATATCGCAGGAATTCAGAACATTCCCTCGGATTTGCAGGACGCGTCAAAGGTTGACGGCGCAAACAGACGTCAGACGCTCAGGCATGTTACCCTGCCGCTCGTCATGCCGTCGATCACGATTTGCCTTTTCCTGACGATTACGAATTCATTCAAGCTTTTCGACCAAAACTTAGCCCTTACGGCAGGCGCACCGTCGAAACAGACGGCAATGCTCGCCCTGGATATCTACAACACATTTTACGGAAAAATCGGCTGGGAGGGCGTCGGTCAGGCTAAGGCGGTAATATTCTTCATCATCGTTGCGGCAATTTCTTTCGCACAGCTTATTTACACAAGGAACAAAGAGGTGGAGCAATGAACGGCATAACGGCAAAAAAGGCAGGCAGAGCTCTGCTCTATATCTTCCTTATCGCAATAGGCGCAATGTTCCTTGCCCCGATAATAATTGTTCTTTACAACTCGTTCAAGGGCAAGCTTTTTATCAGCGACGACCCGTTTGCGTTTCCCAATGCCGAGACCTTTTCGGGAATTGAAAACTACGTCAACGGAATCGAAAAAACAGGCTTTCCCGCCGCTTTCGGCTGGTCGCTGTTTATAACGGTGTTCTCGGTTGCGGCAATAGTCCTTTTCACGTCCATGACGGCGTGGTACATTGTCAGAGTGAAGAATAAATTCACCAAAGCACTCTATTATATCTTCGTTTTTTCAATGATAGTTCCGTTCCAGATGGTCATGTTCACGATGACGAAAACCGTCGCCGACCTCGGACTTGACAAGCCGTGGGGCTTGATAATCGTCTACCTCGGCTTCGGCGCAGGGTTGGCGGTGTTCATGTTCTGCGGCTTCGTAAAATCAGTTCCGCTCGAGATTGAAGAAGCGGCAATGATCGACGGGTGCAGTCCGTTACAGACCTTCTTTTACGTCGTGTTCCCGATAATGAAACCGACGGCGATAACGGTTGCAATTCTCGACGCAATGTGGATATGGAACGACTACCTGCTCCCCTATCTTCTCATCGGCAGTGAATACAAAACCATTCCCATCGCCGTTCAGTATCTCAGGGGCGGCTACGGCTCGGTCGATATGGGCGCAATGATGGCAATGCTTGTGCTCTCTATCATACCGATCGTCGTTTTCTATCTCTCGTGTCAGAAATATATTATCAAGGGCATCGTTGCAGGAGCCGTGAAAGGATAAATTATGTCAAGTATCAGTTTGAAAAATGTATATAAAATATTCGACGACGGTACAACGGCGGTCAATGATTTCAACCTTGAAATCGCCGACAAGGAGTTCATTATCCTTGTCGGTCCGTCGGGCTGCGGCAAGTCAACAACGCTGAGAATGATTGCAGGACTTGAGGACATCACGAAGGGTGAGCTGAAAATCGGCGACCGCATTGTAAACGACGTTGCGCCGAAGGATAGGGATATCGCAATGGTATTCCAAAGCTACGCCCTCTATCCGCACATGACGGTATATAAAAACATGGCATTCGGGCTTGAATTGAGGAAGGTTCCTAAGGACGAGATCGATAAACGTGTTCGCGAGGCGGCAAAGGTACTCGACATTGAGCATCTTTTAAAGAGAAAGCCGAGGGCTCTCTCGGGCGGTCAGCGTCAGCGTGTTGCGCTCGGCAGAGCAATGGTGCGCTCCCCGTCTGTTTTCCTGCTCGACGAGCCGCTATCTAACCTCGACGCAAAGCTGAGAACGAACATGAGAACGGAGATAAAAAAACTTCACCGCCGCTTAGGCACAACGTTTATTTACGTCACCCACGACCAGACCGAGGCAATGACAATGGGCGACAGAATTGTTGTCATGAAGGACGGCATTATTCAGCAGGTCGATTCGCCGCAGAATTTATATAAGCATCCGCAGAATATGTTTGTTGCAGGCTTTATCGGCTCGCCGCAGATGAATTTTCTCGATGCGACATTATGCAAGCGTGACGGCAAGCTCATTCTTTCGCTCGCCGAAAACGAGCTTGATATAACCGACTCGTTTGGCGGCAAAAAAGAGATAGCAGGCTATCTTGACAAGCCCGTCAAGGTCGGGATCCGACCCGAGGATGTTACGGTTGACGGTGAATTTATCGCGCAAAATCCCGATAAGGTGCTGACGGCAAAGCTGGAGGTCAGCGAGCTTATGGGAAGCGAAAGCTACCTTTATCTTGACTATTCGGGTCAGAAGCTGACGGCAAGAGTAGCCGCCGATTCCACGATAAACGAAACCGTCGAGCTCGGAATACTTACGGACAGAATCCACCTTTTCGACCCAAACTCAACGGCAAATATAATAAAATAAATTTCGGGTGTCCGATAAAGGGCACCCGTGTTTTTATAGCAGAACATTTCGGCTACCCTACAGGAGCTACAAGTAAGGTCAGCAAATCTTTCGGTGCCCCTTTAGGGGAGCGAAGTATCGGCGCGGTAAGCCCCATCTTGGCGCCCCTGTAGGGGAGCTGTCACGGCTTGTCCGTGACTGAGGGGTTTGTAAAGGCTTTGATTGAATTCATTTTAAGCGTAGGCTCCTCCTTTGGGGTAGCGTAGTGTCGCCGCAGCGAGACGCTGTCAGCGAAGTTGACTGAGGGGTTTTCTTAAAGTCTAATGAAACTTACTTTAACCGTAGGCTCCTCCACTGGGGTAGCGAAGCGGCGCGACGGTAGTGAATGAACGTCCGGTGGATGTTCAGAGCCGGAGCGTGACCGAGCCGCAGCGAGACGCTGTCAGCGAAGTTGACTGAGGGGTTTTCTTAAAGTCTAATGAAACTTACTTTAACCGTAGGCTCCTCCACTGGGGTAGCGAAGCGGCGCGACGGTAGTGAATGAACGTCCGGTGGATGTTCAGAGCCGGAGCGTGACCGAGCCGCAGCGAGACGCTGTCACAGCTTGTCTGCGACTGAGGGAGTAAGGTTTCATCAGACTTAAACTCCTTACGACTTTGGCGCAATCCGCCGAAGCCCCTACATAGGCGGCAAGAAAAATCAGTAGAAACCTTATAACCACGCAAAAAATCCCGACTCCTGCGAGTCGGGATTTTGAGTACGATAATTAAAATTCAATCAGAATTTTTCTTCCTTGTTCTTTTTCTTCGGGGTCTTGCCCTTAGCTTCCATACGGGCCGCCTTTTCCTTTTCAGCCGCTTCCTTAGCCGCCGCACGCTCTGCCGCAAGCTTCTCGTTAGCTGTGTTGTTCTGGCTGATAGCCCAGCGTGTGATCTTCATACGGTTTCTGTCGGCACCTGTCTCAATGATGAGAGAATCGTCCTTAACGGTTACGATCTTACCTACGATACCGCCGATCGTTGTGATCTCGTCGCCGATCTGAAGGTTGTCACGCATTGCCTGCTCTTCCTTCTGCTTTTTCTTCTGCGGTCTGATCATGAGAAAATACATGATGACAAAAACGCCCACCATCATGAGAATCATTGTCCAGTTGCCGCCCATCTTACCGGTTCCTGTTGCCGGAGTTGCTAATAAAGTTAAATAGTTCATTGGTTATCCTCCTAATTTATACATAACGCATGTATTATACATTAGATTGTCACTTTTTGCAAGCGTTATTTGTGTATATTCTGTTAATTTTAAAAATTAAATTCTCGTATCGAGCAAATCGACGTACTTTTCCTTGAATTCCTCAAAGGTTCCGTTATCCAAAGCGTCACGAATCTTCTCCATCAGCGTATTATAGAAATAAAGATTGTGAGTTACGCAAAGGCGCATCGCAAGCATTTCCTTAGCCTTGAAAAGATGTCTGATATATGCCTTTGAATGTCTGCGGCAGGTCGGGCAGTCGCACTCGGGGTCGATAGGTGTATCGTCCTTCATATATTTGGCATTGTTGATATTGATTATTCCGTTCATCGTGAAAAGATGTCCGTGGCGGGCATTTCTCGACGGCATAACGCAGTCAAAAAGGTCAACTCCCCTGCTGACAGCCTCAATGATATTTCCTGGGGTTCCTACGCCCATAAGATAGCGAATCTTATTCTTCGGTGCATACGGCTCAACGGCGGAAATTATCCTGTACATATCCTCCTTCGGCTCGCCGACCGCAAGTCCGCCTATCGCATAGCCGTCAAGGTCAAGCTCGGCAATTCTTTGCATATGCTCAATTCTCAGCTCGTCATAAACACAGCCCTGATTGATGCCGAAAAGAAGCTGATCCTTATTTATAGTGTCGTGCAAGGCGTTGAGTCTTTCCATCTCCTCCTTGCATCTTACAAGCCATCTTGTTGTCCTTTCGCAGGACTTTTTAGCGTATTCGTAGGTCGAGGGATTCTCAACGCACTCGTCAAAAGCCATTGCGATGGTCGAGGCGAGATTTGACTGAATTCTCATGCTCTCCTCGGGTCCCATGAAAATGCGTCTGCCGTCAATGTGAGAGGCAAAGGTTACACCCTCCTCCTTGATTTGACGGAGCTTTGCAAGTGAGAAAACCTGAAATCCGCCGCTGTCGGTCAGAATCGGACCGTCCCAGCCCGTGAACTTGTGAAGTCCGCCCAGCTCCTTGATAAGCTCGTCACCGGGTCGAACATGAAGATGATAGGTGTTGCAAAGCTGAACCTGAGCGTGAACGTCCTTGAGGTCGTAAGCGTCAAGCGCACCCTTTATCGCTCCGCAGGTTGCAACATTCTGAAATGCAGGCGTTTTGACCGTTCCGTGAACCGTTTTGAACTCGCCGAGACGTGCCGCTCCGCACTGCTTTATTATTTTAAATTCTGCCATTTTCCGTCTCCTTAAAGAATAGCCATTGCATCGCCGAAAGAGAAGAATCTGTATTTTTCGTTGACGGCAATTTTATAAGCGTTCATAGTGTGCTCATAGCCGCAGAATGCGCTGACGAGCATAATAAGCGTGCTTTCGGGCAGGTGGAAGTTCGTGATAAGTCCGTCAATGCACTTGAACTCATAGCCGGGGTAAATGAAAATGCTTGTCCAGTCATCATACTCACAGACACCGCCCTTTGCCTGGCATACGGATTCAAGCGTGCGGCAGCAGGTCGTGCCGACTGCGATGACCCTGCCCCCGTTTTTCTTTGTCTCGTTGATAATATCGGCTGTTTCGGCAGGTATCATATAATGCTCGGAGTGCATTTTGTGCTCCTCAATGTTCTCCGTCTTAACGGGACGGAAGGTGCCTATGCCGACATGGAGCGTCACAAAGCCTATTTTAACGCCCTTGTCCTTGATTTTCTGCAAAAGCTCGGGAGTAAAATGTAAGCCTGCCGTCGGTGCGGCTGCTGAACCCAGCTCCTTGGAATAAACCGTCTGATAGCGTTCCTTGTTTTCGAGCTTTTCTTTTATATAATGAGGAAGCGGCATTTCACCGATTTTGTCAAGCACGTTATAGAAATTGCCATCGTAAGTGAACTCGGCAATTCTGTTTCCGTTTTCGAGAACTTCCTTTATCTCAGCTTTGAGTATGCCCTCGCCGAAGGTAAATTTTGCGCCCTCTCTCGCCTTCTTGCCCGGTCCTGCCATGACCTCCCATGTATGAGCGTCATGCTGATTGAGAAGAAGAAATTCAACGACTGCACCTGTCTCCTCCTTAACACCGTAAAGACGCGCGGGAAGAACCCTTGTGTTGTTGAGTATAAGGCAGTCGCCCTCATGAAGAAGATCGACTATATCATAAAAATGAAGATGCTCGACCTCGCCCGTTTTCTTATCGAGATGCATAAGCCTTGAGCTGTCTCTCGGCTCAATCGGGTGCTGCGCGATCAGCTCCTCGGGAAGATCGTAATAAAAATCACTTTTTTTCATCGTAAAACCTCTGTTTCAGCCATTTGGCTCTTGACTTGAATAATAAAAAATGGTATCATCACTTCTAACGTGTTGACAACTAATTATTATATTGCATAATCGGTCGAATGGCAACACATTTTTAAAATTTTATTTAAGAGGTGAATTTGTAATGAAAAAGTACAAGGTAGGTATTATCGGAGCTACCGGCATGGTTGGACAGAGATTTGCGACCTTGCTTGAAAATCACCCTTGGTTCGAGGTTGTTCTTGTTGCAGCAAGTCCCCGTTCGGCGGGCAAGACATACAAAGAGGCTCTCGGCAGCCGTTGGTGCATGGACACTCCGTTGCCTGAGAGCATGGCTGATCTCATTGTTTACGACGCAACGGCTGACGTTGAGAAAATCGCTTCACTCGTTGATTTCGTTTTCTGCGCGGTTGACATGAAGAAGGACGAGATCAGAGCTCTTGAGGAAAAATACGCAAAGGCTGAGTGCCCCGTTGTTTCAAACAACAGCGCTCACAGATTTACTCCCGACGTTCCGATGGTTGTTCCCGAGCTTAACGCAGACCACATTGAGGTAATTGCCGATCAGAGAAAGCGTCTCGGCACAAAGAGAGGCTTCATCGCAGTTAAGTCGAACTGTTCGCTTCAGAGCTACGTTCCGGCAATTTATCCGCTCGACAAGGCAGGCTACAAGGTTGAGGACGTTCTCGTTTGCACATATCAGGCAATTTCGGGCGCAGGCAAGACCTTTGAGAGATGGCCCGAGATGGTAGATAACGTTATCCCGTTCATCGGCGGCGAGGAAGAAAAGAGCGAGCAGGAGCCGCTTAAAATTTGGGGCAAGGTTGAAAACGGCGAGATCGTTTGTGCCTCCGAGCCGCACTTCACGGCTCAGTGCATCCGTGTTCCCGTTTCAAACGGCCATATGGGCGCAGTATTCATGAGATTCGCAGACAAGGCTCCGTCAAAGGAAGAGATTCTCAAGGTTTGGGAAAGCTTCTCGGGCGAGCCACAGAGACTTGCACTTCCGAGCGCACCGAAGCAGTTCCTCCACTATTTCACAGAGGATAATATGCCGCAGACGAGATTCCAGCGTGACCTTGAGGGTGGCATGGCAGTCAGCATCGGCAGACTTCGCGAGGACACTCAGTATGACTACAAGTTCGTATGTCTTTCACATAACACCCTTCGCGGTGCCGCAGGCGGCGCAGTTCTCCTTGCAGAGCTCCTTTGCGCAAAGGGATATATGGACTGATAATTATGACCGTTATTGAAAAGATCCGACTTCACCTCAGCAGGAAAAGGATTCGTGAAAACTTCTTTGCATATAGGCCATACAGCATTTCGGTCTCCGACAAAGCCGATATTTCCGTTGACGGAAGCCTGAGCTTTAACACGTCTTTGAACAGCCGTTTAAAGAATAGATCCGTCGGTTATTTAAGTATCGCATCGGGCGCGAAGCTTATTTGTAAAAATGATTTCACCGTTTTCCCGGGATGCAGGATCGGAGTTATGGAAAAAGCTAAGCTCACCTTGGGCAGCGGATACATCAATTATGATTCAAAAATCTACTGTTTTGATGAAATCACCATCGGCAACAATGTTTCGATATCCGAAAACGTAATAATACGCGACAGCGATAATCATACCATTAACAGCAGTAAATCGCAAAGCGCCCCTATTATTATTGAAGATAATGTTTTGATCTGCATGGGCGCAACGATACTCAAGGGTGTACGCATCGGCGAAGGCAGTATTGTTGCCGCAGGCGCCGTTGTAACGTCTGACGTACCGCCCAACAGCTTGGTTGGCGGAGTGCCTGCGAGGGTAATCAAAAGCGGTATAAAATGGTCTTAATTCGTTTAAAAGACAGGAATTCATTTTCCTGTCTTTATTTTTATATAAGGAGCGTTTTAATGAAACAAACGGTTTTTACGGGTGCGGCATGTGCAATAGTCACGCCGTTCGACGGAAACAGGAAGGTTGATTACAAGGCTCTCAAAAGACAAATTGATTTTCAAATTGAAAACGGCACGGACGCAATCGTCGTCTGTGGCACAACGGGAGAAAGCGCAACCCTCGACTCAAGGGAGCGCCGTCAAATCATCAAAACAACGGTCAAGCAGGTAAACGGCAGAGTTCCCGTTATCGCAGGTACGGGAGGCAACAACACACAGGACGTTATAAAGAAAAGCCAATCGGCAGAATCGCTCGGTGCAGACGCACTGCTGATAGTTACGCCGTACTATAATAAGTGCTCACAGGAGGGCTTGATCGAGCATTATTCACGCATAAGCGACAGCGTAACGAAGCCGATAATCGTCTATAACGTACCGTCACGAACGGGAGTGAACATAAAGCCTGAGACATACAAGCGGTTCAGTCAGATTGAAAATGTTGTGGCGACCAAGGAAGCTAACGGCGACCTCTCCGCACTGATGAAAACGCTTATGCTTTGCGGCGACGAGCTGGACATATACTGCGGCAACGACGATCAAAGCGCCGCCTTTACCCTGCTCGGCGGCAAAGGAACGATTTCCGTCCTCTCAAACATAATGCCGCAGGCGGCTCATGACATAGTGTCGGCGGCACTCGACGGCGATGCAGGCTACGCAACGGCTCTCCAACTTCGATATCTCGGGCTTTGCGACGTGCTTTTCTGCGACGTGAATCCGATGCCCGTCAAATATGCAATGGCACAAATGGGCATGGACAGCGGAGTTTGCCGCCTTCCCCTCACCCGCCCAAGCGACTCAGCAAAAGAAAAAATCGATTACACGCTGAGATACAACGGGTTGATTGAGTAAAAGGTATGGTACAAACGTAACAAGTGCGCATATAGGCACGCAATTAACTAAATAATTTTCTCTTGAAACTTTGGCGCTTCTCTAACGTCGCCGACTTTAGCGGGATAAATAAAGTTTCGACAAATGATAATTACGAGACAAATACCCGTGGTCTCCCCTTGATGGAGGATTCTACTTTACTGATATTTTAAAGAAGCTATTAAACATAAAAGCCATCGGGGAACCGATGGCTTTTGTTGTACTGTTTTTATGTTCGGGTTATTTATTTTCTTTCTTTTTTTTGACGATCTTTACGGCGCGCTTGGCGGTGTAGGGAAGAATGTACTTGAACTTATCCTCGGCGACAACCATTTTGCTTGCCTCGGGGTGATCCCTGTGGAGCGTGATCGCGTCAAACTTACACTTCGTCGTGCAAAGTCCGCAGCCGATGCAGCGGTTTTGATCGACGATCGTTGCGCCGCAGCCGAGACATCTTGATGTCTCCTTCTTGACCTGCTCCTCGGTGAGGGTTGCGTGAGCGTCACTGAATGAGTGCGGATCAATGTCCGTTCTCATGCCCTCCTCCTGACGTCCTGCCGTGTCGTAGCTGTCAAATTTCAAATCGTTCTTGTCAAGCTCGATGAACTCACGTCTGTTCCTGCCGATAGTCATGTGGCCGTGCTGAACGTATCTGTGGAGCGATTCGGCGGCTTCATGACCAGCCGCAATGGCGTCAATGGCGAACTTCGGACCTGTGTAAACATCGCCGCCGACGAAGATATCTTCCTCAGCCGTCTGATAGGTGAGCTTGTCGGCAACGGGATAATTGCCGTGCCAATATTCAACCTTTGTTCCTTCAAGAAGGCTGCCCCACTCGATCGACTGACCTATTGCAAAGATTATCTTTGTTGCAGGAACGGTTATTGTCTCATTCTCATCGTAGAGCGGTGAGAATTTCTTGTTTTCATCGTAAACACGGGTGCACTTCTTGAAGATAACAGCCGTGGCTTTTCCGTTTTCGACAACGACCTCTTTCGGACCCCAGCCGCAGCTTATAACCACGCCGTCCTCTTCAGCCTCACGGATTTCCTCGTCCGAGGCAGGCATAATGTCCTTGCTTTCAAGGCAGAGCATTGTAACCTTTTTCGCTCCGCTTCTTGCGCTGACTCTTGCGGCGTCAATTGCAACGTTACCGCCGCCGACAACCACGGTCTCGTCCTCAAAATGACACTTGCCCGTGTTGGCTTCTTTAAGAAATTCAACAGCCGTCTGAGTGCCCTCGGCGTGATCGTTCGGAATGTTCGGATATCTGCCGCCCTGACAGCCAACGGCAACGTAAAACGCCTTGTAGCCGTCGTTGCGAAGCTCGGGGATAGTCACGTCCTTGCCGACCTCAACGCCTGTGCGGATTTCAACGCCCATTTCTTTCATGATCTCGATTTCGGCATCAATAACGTCCTTTTCAAGCTTGTAGGAAGGAATTCCATATGTCAACATTCCACCGGGTTTTTCGTTTTTTTCGAAAACTGTCGGATAGTAGCCCATCTGAGCGAGATAGAATGCACAAGAAAGACCTGCGGGACCGCCGCCGATGATAGCAACCTTTTCCTTCCAGCGTCCTCTGTTCGACGCAACAACGATTTCGGGAACGTATCTGTGCTCGGACTCAAGATCCTTTGCGGCGATGAACTTCTTGACCGCGTCAATCGAAACGGCACGGTCAATCATGCCTCTTGTGCATGCGTCCTCACAGCGCTTGTTGCAGATTCTGCCGCAGACTGCGGGGAACGGATTTTCTTTCTTGATAAGCGCAAGTGCGTCCTTGTAGCGGCCCTGCGAAGCCATTTTCAGGTAGCCCTGAACGGCGATATGAGCAGGACACGCGGTCTTACACGGCGATGTTCCCGTATCGTGACAGTTGATACGGTTCTTGTCTCGGTAATCCTCGTCCCACTTGTCCTCGCCCCATTTGGTGGCATCGGGAAGCTCCTGCTTCGGGTATGTAACCTCGGAGCCGTCCTTTTTGCAGAGCTTCTGACCAAGCTTCAAAGCACCTGCCGGGCAGTATTCGACGCACTGACCGCAGGCAACGCAGTCAGCCTTGTTTACGTGCGCTCTGTAAGCCGAAGCGGAAAGGTTCGGCGTGTTGAAAAGCTGAGATGTTCTCAGCGCATTGCATATTTTAACGTTGCAGTTGCAGATAGCGAAGATTTTGTTCTCGCCGTCAATGTTTGTGACCTGATGAACAAAGCCGTTGTCCTCGGCACGCTTGAGAATTTCCATAGCCTCGTCATAGGTTATGTCACGGCCTCTGCCTGTTTCACGGCAATAATCAGCCATATCACCGACACCGATGCACCAGCCGTCATAATCGTCGGCACAGCCCTCGTCGAGCTTCTTTCTGCCGTAGCGGCAGGAGCAGATAGATGCGCCGAGGTGACCCTCGTATTTCTTGAGCCAATAGGAAAGGTGCTCGATATCAGCCGTTGTGTTCTCCATTGAGATAGCCTGCTCAACGGGGATAACGTGCATACCGATTCCTGCGCCTCCCGGGGGAACCATCTGAGTGATTCCTGCGAGCGGCAGGAAGGTCATTCTTTCAAAGAACATCGCAAGCTCGGGGTGCTTGTCCATGAGCTTTGTGTTCATGTTCGTATATTCGGCAGAGCCCGGAACAAAGAGGGGGATCCAATAATGGCGATCCTCCTTGTTGTAGGTCGTGCCGGGAATCGGACCGTCTTTTGTGTATTTGTCGCCGTAATCGTATTCCATCATTCCGAGGAATGAAAGCTTATCCATGATCTCGTCGGCTGTTTTCTGAGTCATTCCGTGCTTTGCACACATGGCGAGCATATCGGAATAGGGATATTTTTTTCTGACCTTCATTTCAAGCAGAAGATCAAGCGAATTTTCCCTTTCGCTTGCAATCATTTCGTCCTCGAAAATGCACGCAAATCCCCAATATTCGGGGTCCTCGACCTTAACGCCCTTGAGCTTGCCGTCAAATCGGTCTGTAACTCGTCTGACGAATTTCAGAAGCTTCGGGTTCGGGTCTTTATCGTGCATATGAGCAGGGATATATTTTTTGCTCATTTCAGGCATACGGACACTTCCTTTCTCTTTGCTAATCAACTTCAATTTCTTTGATATTCACTTCGTTACCCGTGATAAGGTAAGTATTTTCGCTTCCGCAGTTGGGGCAAATCTTGCCGAATTCAACTGTCGGATAATTCTTTTCGCAGTCTTGACAGAACGTGACGGCAGGTATTCTCTCGATAACCAGCTCGCAGTCGGTCAGCATTTCATTTCTTTTGCAGTTCCATTTCCACACATCGGCAAGATATTCGGGAATTACCGTTGAAACCTCGCCGATTTCAAGAACGACCTTGCGAATGTGCTCCGCCTCGTTCTCGACGGCGATTTTTTCAACGCTGTCGGCAATGTGAAAAACAACCCCTAATTCGTGCATCAGATTCCCTCCGACTCAAGCCTGCCAAGCTTTGACCTTTTCTCTAAGAAAATCGGCGAGAGCGTCGATTCCTTCGCCCGTCTTTGCCGATATCGGGAAAATTCTGATGTTCGGATTGCGCCTGCGAGCGTATTCTTCGACCTTCTCCATATCAAAATCAAAATATGGTAGCACGTCGATTTTGTTGACTATCATAACGTCGCAAACCTCGAAAACAAGCGGATATTTGAGCGGCTTGTCGTGTCCCTCGGGAACCGAGAGGATCATCATATTGAGCGCCGCACCCGTATCGAACTCGGCAGGGCAAACAAGATTTCCGACGTTCTCAAGCACAACGAGGTCAAGACCGTCTGTACCGAGCTCGTTAATGCCCTGACGTGTCATTTCTGCGTCAAGATGGCACATGCCGCCCGTATGGAGCTGAATGACCTTTGCACCTGTGTAGGATATTGTTTTTGCGTCAACGTCGGAGTCGATATCAGCCTCCATAACCCCGATTTTTGTATCTGTTTTCAAGTTGTCAATCAGCTTTGTGAGCGTCGATGTCTTTCCCGAACCCGGGGAGGACATAAGATTGACAAGAAGCGTTTTTTCTTCTTTCATTTGTGTACGAAGCTTTTCGGCGTCCTTGTTGTTGTCCTCAAAAACGCTCTGCTTAACTTCAATGATCCTGTAATTGTCCATTTTATCACTCCCGACAATTATAATTATAATTTTATTATACATATTTATGGAGCTGTAGTCAATCGGAAAGAATTAGACTCTGACGAATTTTTGTATATTTTGTAGAGAAAAAAGGCTGTTGACTTCTATTTTATTATCGTATATACTTAATTTATAAAAGCACGGAGGTAGATATCATGGCTTGTTTTGTTGTTCCCGTTGTCGAAGCGGTCGTAGTGTCGGCTGTTTATGCGGCGGTTAGAGTTAAGGAAAATAAATACACACTTGCGCATGCAGACAATTCAGAGCGCTTTGAAACGGAGAATAAACGCATGTTTTCCAAGAAGCTTGCCTGGCTTATGAAGCTCCTTTTCGGCGGCTCGTTCCTGCTTGCGTTTGAGCATTTGTGGCATGGCGAAATTGTTCCGTGGGCACCTTTCCTGACTGCGGCGGCTGACCCGGGGGACAGAGCACAGATGCTCCATGAGATGTCAACCGTCGGCATTATGATGGCGGTTTCCGTAACGGCATTGTGGGCGGCTATGGTCGTTATTTCCTATTTTGTTGAGAGAAGAAACGTTGAAGCCGTGCAGAAAATTGAGGAAGCTTAATATGACGCTTCTCATTTCAATCTTTGCGGCGGTCATTTCAACTGCCGTTTGGTATGCGAGCGAAAAAGCACGCAGAATGAAGGTCGGCATGCTTTGCTGGATGTTTTGGGGTGCATCGGTCATGTGGCTCGTTGACGCGGTATTTGAGTTTAGAGAGCTGAAAGCCGAGTATTTCACGCCGTCGCCGTCAGATATGCTCAATGATGCGTTCCTCGGACTTTCCGTCGCGGCGCTGGCAATGACTGTTTGGATAATTTATCTCTTGATAAAAGACCCTAACGGCATAATCAAATCAAAGAAAAATAAAAAATGACAGCTCAAGAGGGCTGTCGTTTTGTTTTACGGTGAGTATTGATAAAATGGCGCATAAATGATATAATAACCCGACAAACGAAAGAGGTGGTAGTGTGAAATTCAAAAATGTTTTGCTTGCGAGCGACTTTGACGGAACGCTTGCCGACAGCGGCGGTAAAATTCCCGAGAGCGTTATTTCGGCGATAAAATATTTCATGTCCGAGGGCGGAAGATTTACCGTCTGCACGGGCAGGATTTTCCAAGGCTTTCACCTTTACAGTGAGGAATATATCAACGCTCCCGTGCTTCTCGGCAACGGCGCAATGGCGTATGATTATAAAAATAAAGAGATTGTTTTTAATGATGCGATATGCGGCGAGGGCTTAGCGGCAATCAATGATGTTATTTCACATTTTCCGTGTGTGGCGGTTGAAACGTATAATTTTGACAAGGTTTGCAGTATAAATGCAGGCGAAAGCAGTATACATCATTTCACAAGCATGGGAATTGACTTCACGGAGGTTGAAGCTCCCGAGCAGGCACAAAGACCGTGGACAAAGGTTATGGTTCATGCTCCCGATTGCTCCGCCGAGGTACAAAGGCTTCTTGATGAGCACATGGAAGTCAATTACCTGAAAACGACTGGCGAGTACATAGAAATACTTAAAAAGGGTGTTGACAAGGGCACGGGACTTTTGAAGCTCGGAGAAATACTCGGCTGCAAGTCCTGCGATATTTATGCCGCAGGCGACGGCTATAACGATGTCGATATGCTCAAAGCGTCGGCAAAGGGCTTTGTTCCCGAGAACGGCTCACAGGAAGCGCTGGCGGTTGCCGATTACATCACACGAACGAATGACGACGGCTGTATCGCACATGCGATTGAGATTCTTGATGAGCTTTATTAAAGCGCAAAAATTTTTTGCAGTGCTGTCTGTTATAATAAGGGCACAATCCATAAGGGTAGATGCCCACATCGGCCCAAGGTAAGAAGAAAACATTCTTGGCTCCCTTTTAGGGGAGCTGTCAGCGAAGCTGACTGAGGGAGTAAGGTCTAATCAGACTTTAATCTTTATCCCCTCCGTCGTCAGGGACGACACCTCCCCTTGAGACAATCAAGAGGAGGCTGAACAGTAACGTAAATTTTAATTATTATATTTAAAGTCAGCAGAAACTTATCTCGGCTCCCCTGTAGGGTAGCGAAGTGTCGCCGCGGTAGTGAATGACAGTCCGGTGGACTGTCAGAGCCGTGGCGTGACCGAGCCGCAGCGAGACGCTGTCAGCGAAGCTGACTGAGGGGTTTATTTTAAGTGAAGAGATAAAAGTGAAGAGTGAAAAGAAGCGGTGACTTTGCTTTGCAAAGCATTGAAATAAAACACTTTTCTAAGGTCTAATGAAATTCACTTTGAGTGTGGCTCCTCCCATGGGGGAGCTGTCACAGCTTGTCTGTGACTGAGGGAGTAAATACAAGTGAAAAGATAAAAGTGAAGAGTGAAGAGAAAAGGCGGCTTTGCTTTGCAAAGCATAAAAAATCAAATAAAATCAACATACCCCTCCTACGGTTTGTTTTCCGCGGAGGGGTATTTACTATTAGTTATCTATTACAGGCGGAATGAAATTCTCAATCGCCCTTCTGAGCTTGGGGTGGCGAATAACAAAATGAATGGCAGGGGCTTTGCTCTTTGAAACCATGACCCATTGATCCTCATGAATAAGAATCTGCAAATTTCTGAAAGCAGGGATCGAGGCTTTCAGAAGCCTATAATTTGAATGGCTCGCGGCAAAATCCTCGGTCATTGCCAGATGGGACATGTATTCTTCATAGCTGTAGGTGATGTCCGTTTCGCAGAATATGCCGGAGAGCTCCAAAACCTGCGAATGAGCGGCAAATTCCTCCTTTGTAACGGTCGGAATTTCGTCCTCGATAATTTCCGTTTCAAGTATGCCGAGCACTCGCTGTTTCTGCATTTCGGCAAATTCAAGTATATCCTTTTGCCGCTCGTCGGAAATGTTATTTCTTTTAAGTATTCGGCTCAAAAGCTCACGGTCGGCAGTATAAAGCGGAAGCGTGGACAAAATGCTCCTGCGCTTGCCCGTTTTGCCCGAATCAGAGAGCAGAAATGCGTTGAGCTCATTTTCCTTGTCGCTTCGATATATTTCCATGAGCGGAAAAGCATTTGCGATCAGCTCCTGCGCGCGCTTTTCATAGTATGCGATTTCCTTTTTGGATTTCGTCAGGTAGTATTTGCCGTCGCTGTGGTAGCCCGCAATAGCTTCTCCCGTGAGTGCGGCGGAACCCGATACCTTAAGGAAATGGTGGAAAACGCCGTTCTGTATGCCCTTTAAATAATAGGGCGAGATCTGACCCGTCATGTACATCGGTATCCAGCTTTCCAAGCCGAGCATCATCTCGTCAAAGGAGCGGTCAATGTTGTGAATTTGGTTGAGATGAAGTCCTTTTTTCAGCATCATTGCCATGCCGAACATCCATTTTTTAGAAAAATCCGAGTCCTTAGCCATCTCCTTTAGAGGCATATCGCTGTACATTGTTACGGGTGACATTGATTTTGAAAGGACAGTCGCTTTTAAAAAATCAAGCTCGCTTTCTTTCATTTCCTCTATGCCGAAATATGTCCTTGACGACGGGAGCTGAAACGGAACTGTCGGAACCTTAAGCTCATCAAATTTAATTACCTTGATGTACTCGTTCAGATCAAATTCGTCAAGCTTGTTCAAAAATCCGCCGATCGTGTCGGTGTCGGGCTTCGGTGTTTTTTCTTTGACGAGCCAATTTTTTACCCTTGTGTATACCTCTGTTGCGCCTGTTATTTCATCTGTGTTACAGCCGAGTAGCTCCGCAAGAGCTGTCAGCTCGGACGGCGACTTCGTATCCTCTGCAATAAAGGACGCAACAGCCGAGGAAAAGCTCTCAAAATCGGCAGGATTTCTTGTGCCGTTCCTGATGCGGAAAACCGTCGAAACGTCATAATTTATGTATCTGCACAGGCGGTTAATATTTATATTGAGAGCGGAAAGAAGAGTGTTGAAATTCTGACGGAGAAGCTCCTTGTCGGTAGAATCAAAATCGGAGCAAGAGCAGAATTCCTCCTTGATTTTCTCGAGGGTTAGCTCAGGAACCTTATCCTTGGCAATTTGCGCTATTCCCAGGCAAAGCCCGTCAAAGCCTTTTGTTCCAAGCTCGGGAACGCGCTCTCCGCTTTTGTAACGGCTCAGTGTCGCTTCGGATATTCCCGAAAGGGCGCAAAGCTCCTTAGCCGTGCAGGAAAGCATAGCAATATATTCGTTCAGTTTATCACAGAATTTCATTTGCAATACCTCGTACAGAATGTTTAATGCTATTATACAGCATTTTATCAAGCATTAAAAGACTTTTGAACCAAAAAATTTCAAAATTGGCATTTGACTATTCGGAAATGCGGCTTAATTATAGCCTATGCACATGCTATAATCGTTGCAGGGGTATTGACGAAAATCATGAATCAAACATTTTAATAAATTATAAAATGGAGGTTTTGTAAATGTCGGAATCAAGAGTGTTTATGCTTAACGGCACCGAGGCGCAGGCAGTTGTTGACAGACTTGAGGTCTTTTTGCATACCGAAAAGGGTATGGAGGTTCAAAGCTCAAAGACGGCGGACGGATACGTTATGCAGGCAAGTCAGCCGAAGGACGGCTGGAAAACCCTTACGGGTATGCGACTTGCCGTTACCGTTCAGCTGACTGTTTTTGAGGGTCAGTTGAATGTAACCGTCGGCGAGGGTCAGTGGGCGGATAAGATCGGAGCGGGCGCGTTGGGCTTGTTCATAGCATGGCCCTTGGCGATCACTGCGGGAATGGGTGCATTTAAGCAGAAAAAGCTGCCAGATGAGATTTTCAGAACCGTTGAGAATTGCATTATGACAGGCGGACGCTCGGCGGTTTACGGCGGATTCGAGCATGCCGCACCTGCCGCAGTCGAGACAATAGCTTGTCCGAAGTGTGGCGCACAGCTGCCTGCGGGTTCAAAGTTCTGCAATCAATGCGGAGAGAAGCTGGGCAATGCGTGCCCTAATTGCGGTGCCGAAGTCGTTCAAGGGAGCATGTTCTGTTCAAACTGCGGACAAAAGTTATAATAAAAATGTTTAAGAAAATGCCGCATATCTCAATTATGCGGTATTGCCAAAAAGAGGGATTGTCACATTTCGGTGCGGCAATCCCTTTTGCGACCGCTGATTTAGTCGGCGGTTATTTTTTATATAAATGCCCGTGTCTCGACAAACCATTTGCCATCGTCAACGAAGAAATCGCGGCTCTGCCCCTGAATGATGAGGGTGTATTTTGTCGCCCTGCCGCCCGAACGGACAGGCGCGTTATTCTTGATGTTTATGACCTGCTCAACGGTGAATTTTCTGCCGTCCTTCCAGAGTATGCTCAGCGGCACGACCTGCCCCTCGGGAAGCACTTCTATATACATTGTCACATATTCGCGGCTGTATTTGACATACATAATCTGACCTCCCGATTTAAAATCCGAACAAATGTTCACCTATATTATAACTCATTTTCGGAATATGTCAAGAGGAGATTTTTGTAAGAAAGTCGGCAGGAACTATTCATGCCGCACCTTTAGGTGAGGCTTATTTAGTTTCTGCCTACTTGAAATAAAATCAAGGAATTTACGCTCTGTTCAGCCTCCCCTTGAATGATTCAAGGGGCGTCCGGATTTATTTTCTTCCCACCTTGCAACAAGATAATACAGGAATAGTCTCTGAATATAAAAAGTAAAAAAGCTCTATTTTTTACCAATTATCCAATAGCGTTAAATTATAAAGTCATTTTAATATCGCTTTTATTCCAACAAAAAAGACTGCCGCGAAAGCGACAGTCTGATAACCGATAAATCAGTCAGATGTGTAGGGCATAAGAGCTACGTGACGGGCACGCTTGATAGCTGTTGTAAGCTCTCTCTGATGCTTTGCACAAGTACCTGTTACACGACGGGGAAGAATCTTCGCTCTGTCGGAAGTGTACTTATTGAGCTTGTTTACGTCCTTGTAATCAATGCTCTCAACTTTATCAACACAGAAGGAACAAACCTTCTTGCGGCCTTTTCTGTTAGGACGGCCGTTGTTCTTATCATAAGCCATTACAAAATACCTCCTTATAAAATTCGGGTGACATCTGCTCAGAACGGCAGATCGTCATCTCCTGAAATCTCCTCAAAGTCACCGTCGGAACCGGTTGAGAATGAAGGAGCGGCAGGCTGCGCGGGAGCCGAATAGCTCTGGTTGTAATTGTTGTTGCCTGTGCCTGTTTCTGCCTTTGAGCCGCAGAAGCTTGCCTGGTCAACAAGAACCTCAACCGCTGTGCGCTTATTACCGTTTTTGTCCTCATAGTTACGGGTCTGAATCGAACCCGTTACAGCGATCATAGAGCCCTTCTGGAAATATCTTGAGATAAATTCAGCGGTGTTTCTCCATGCGACACAATTGATGAAATCGGTCTGACGCTGTTCGCCCTGACGAGCATATGAACGCTCAACAGCAAGCGAAAAGGACGTTACGGCAAGACCTGTCTGGGTATTGCGCAACTCGGGAGTTGCAACAAGTCTACCCATCAATACTACATTGTTAATCATGTTGCGTCCCCCTTACTTCTTGATTATAAGTGAACGAAGCACGCCGTCCGTGATGTTAAGGACACGGTCAAGCTCTGCCGGGAATTCCGGCTCAGCCGAGAAATTGTAAAGAGCATAGTAGCCTTCTGTCTCGTAGTTGATAGCATAAGCAAGCTTGCGCTTACCCCACTCATCTACGCTTTCAACAGTACCATGCTTCTCCATAAGAGCCTTGAACTTTTCAACCAAAGCCTTAGCTGCATCCTCGCTCTCCTTAACGGAGTAAACGATCATTGCCTCATAGTTCTCTACTGCCATTTAAAAGCACCTCCTTTTGGTCATTCCGGCCGCCTATTCAGCGGCAAGGATAGCTGTAATCAATATTTTACAGCCTTAATATTTTATCAGCTAATGCCGATAATGTCAAGGGTTTTATTGAATTATTTTGTATAATTTTCGTTGTCGTATAGCCGAATAATGTTTCTGTTAATCTTGATACGATTCAGACTTTTCTTTCCCGACCATTTTTTGTATCTCTTTTACTGCTCTTGAACGATACTTACCTATATAAAACAACGGCATAAAATATGTTAGCAGGAGCATTATCAACGGGATTGGGCGCATTATGGGTATAAATTCTTTTATAAAGCCTGTAGCAAATAAGAAAATCGAAAACGTCAAAACGATCGCAAACACAAGGGTAATGACCTCTTCGCACATTCTTTCAAGGCAAAAATGCAATGTGATTTTCGTTTCTGTGCCCTGCTCCGAAAGAGCAATATGTATTTCGGGAACAAACGATTGACGTACTCCCCAACCGTATGGATTTTTATACGGAATGTAATAGCTTTTCTCTTTATCAAACTTGAAATTATAAGCCATGGTGTCCGTTTTTATATCATTCTTTTCAAAGATACCGATAATCTCCTCTTTCGGCAGGCCGACGGTAATACAATTCTTAAAGAAAGGATAGATGTTCATTTTTATTCCCCATAGTTAAAATTCAAAATATTCCTTCACCTGTTCGTAATTTTCGGCATAGAAATCGACGATTTTCTTTATCTCGTCCCTGTCGTCCTCATTGGAATAATCCTCAATGCCGATGACCTTATAGCCTGCCGATTTGGCGGTTTCGATTGCATAGAGAGCGTCCTCAAAAACATAGCCGACACCCTCGGCATGAATGGCATTTCTCACGTATTCAAATGCCGCAGGGTCATTCTTATGAATACCTATCTCGTGCATTGAAATAACATCCTCAAAATAGCCGAGTATGCCGTTGCGCTCAAGCGCCTTTTTTGCCATTCTGCTCTCAGTCGCAGTTGCAACGACCATTTTGACGCCGTTATCCTTGAACGACTGCAAAAAATCCTTTACTCCGTCCTTGATAGGAGCAATGTTTGAATAGTAGAACCACAGAATCTCCTGCAAGCTTTCGAGCACTTCGTCAAAGCTCATATCGAGGTTGTATTCCTCAATCATGTAGCTTATTCCCGTTTTGTATCCCTGCTTGCGAAAAAGGTCGAATTCCCTCGGGATAATGCCTCTCATCATGAGGAAAGCGCCCGAGGCTGTGTCCCATATGTGCATGGAATCAAGCAGTGTGCCGTCCATGTCAAAAATCGCGTAATCAATGTTTTTCATATCTTTTATGTTTTGCATATAAATTATCCGATGCCTAAAATTAAATTTGCCTCCCCTTAAAAAATCAAGGAGAGGCTTAAATCGTTGATATTAAAGTGAATCAAGCCACTTGAGAAGATCAATTATCGGCTTTATGATATCTGCATACTTCCAGCCCGAAAGCCATCTGATAAACTTCTGCATCGTAGTTGTCGGACGGTCGCCGTTCAGCTTTTCGAGAATGAGATTTCCCGTTGTTGTGAACGAATACTCTGCACTGAGCTTACCGTCAGCCGTCTTAAACGAACCCTCTGCAACCGTAACCGTATACTCCGCCTCATGAGCCATACCCGCTTCATATGAAACGGTTATTGTTGCGGTTTTACCGTTTATGTCGATTTTCTTTGCATTTGATGAATTGTATGTTTTATTCTGTCCGTCCGTGCCCTTTACATTGACGGAAAAGCCATCCGCGAGAACCAGCTCACTGTTTGACTTGACCGTAATTTTAAGATCGCTGACATATTTATCCTTAAAATTGCCCGATGCCGCAACCGCACTGCCTGACTTCAGACTGAATGTTCCCGTCTCGGCGAAGCCGATAACGGAGAAGCTGAAGATCATAGCAATCGCAAGAAGAACGGCTAAAAATTTGTTTGCTGTTTTTGTCATGATAATCACCTCAAATTTATTTTCTTTAAGCAGATTATAACATTAAAGCAACAAATAATCAATACTTCAATTTTTAATTTTTGATTAACTTTGCAAAGTTCGCCATAAGCTTTTTGGTTCCCGATTTTTCAAAGGCAATTTCCAAAAGCGTATCGTTGCCCATGCTCTTGGCAGAAAGAATAACGCCCTGTCCGAACACCTTGTGGGTGACGGTATCGCCGATCTTGTAGGTCTCCTTGCTTGCGGCGGCAGGCTGAGGCTTCTTCGCCGCAGTCTGAGCCGTGAAGCCGCGCTTGATAGGTCTGCCGCTTGTGAAATCCTCGCCGAAGTCCCTGTAGGGCTCGTCCTCGGCGCTTCTTCTGTATGAAGAATATGAGGTAACACCCGTCTTTTCCGTCAGATCATCGGGAATCTCACCGAGGAAGCGCGACGGCGCATTATGTGTCGTTGAGCCGAACATAAGGCGCGTTCTTGTATTCGTCAGATACAATTCCTGCTTTGCTCTCGTTATGCCGACATATGCAAGGCGGCGCTCCTCCTCCATATCGTCGGGATTGTAGATCGACTGATTTCCCGGGAAAACTCCGTCCTCCATGCCGATTATAAATACAACGGGGAATTCAAGTCCCTTCGCCGAGTGAAGAGTCATCATAACGACGGTATCTGAATCGGCATTGTAGTTGTCGATATCGGTCATGAGGGCAATTTCTTCAAGAAAGCCGTTGAGCGTAGGCTCGTCGCTCTCCTCCTCGTAACGCATGAGGTTCGCTTTAAGCTCGTTGAGGTTCTCTTTTCTGTCCTGCGCCGTGTCCTTATCAAGGTCAAGGAACTGATAATAGCCCGTCATGCTTAAGGTTTTTTCAAGCAGTTCATGAGGCTTCAATTCCTGTGCCGCCTCGATAAGCTCCTTGATCATAGCGCTGAACTGCAAAAGCTTCGACGATGCACGGCTAAGTGACGGGTAGGAATCCGCATTCGAGATGATCTCAAACATGCTGACACCGAGTCCTGCGGCGATTTCCGACGCATTGTTAAGCGTTGTATCGCCTATTCCCCTCTTGGGCTCGTTTATGATACGGCGAAGTCTGACGTTATCCGCCGTGTTGTTGATAAGTGTAAGATACGCAAGAGCGTCCTTGATTTCCTTACGCTCATAGAAGCGCAGACCGCCGATAATCCTGTACGGAATACCTGCACGGACGAACGCATTTTCAATCGTGCTCGACTGTGCGTTCATTCGATAGAGTACAGCATGGTCGGACATCTTCTTGCCTGCAGCAACGTCCTTCATTATCGTGTCTGCAACAAAGCGTGCTTCCTCTCTCTCGTCATATGAGGTGTTGACGGTAATCTTGTTGCCCTTGCCGTTAGCCGTCCAAAGGTTTTTGCCCTTGCGCTGACTGTTGTTGGCAATGACGGCGTTTGCCGCGTCAAGGATAGTCTGAGTTGAGCGGTAGTTCTGCTCAAGTCTAATCGTCTTTGCGTCGGGATAGCGCTCCTCGAAGCTCAGAATATTCTGAATTGTAGCTCCGCGGAACTTATAGATACTCTGGTCGTCATCGCCGACAACGCAGATATTTCTGTACTTCTCGGCGAGCAGGCTTGTCAGCACATACTGCGCATGGTTGGTGTCCTGATACTCGTCAACCAATATGTATTTGAATTTATTCTGATAGTAATTTCTGACTTCTTCGTTCTTCTGCAAGAGCTCGACGGTTCTGAAAATCATATCGTCAAAGTCCATTGCATCGGCATTTTTAAGAAGCTTCTGATAGCACTTGTACGCTTCGCCTATCGCCTTTAAGCGAACATCTCCGCCCGCCTGAGCAATGTACTCATCGGGCGTTATAAGCTGATCCTTGGCACGGCTGACCTCTTTAAGAATGGTCTTGTGCGAAAGCATTTTATCATTGATATCGAGAAGTCTCTGCGCCTCCTTCATAACACGCTTTGAATCGTCCGTGTCATAGATCGTGAAGCGGTTCGTATAGCCGATAAGATCGCCGTAGCGTCTCAATATCCTTGCACAGCAGGAGTGGAACGTGCTCGCCCAGATATCGTTTGCGGCGTCGCCGAGCTTGGCGGCAAGTCTGCTCTTGAGCTCCGAAGCCGCTTTGTTGGTGAACGTAATGGCAAGTATCTCCCACGGAGCCGGAGCATTGACTGTCAAGAGATCATATACCTCGAACAGATCCGTTGTCGGGTCGTTAAGGTACTGCCTCATGATAGCGATATCGTTTTCGGTCGGTTCAAACTCGGAATAGTCTGAATTGTAAGCATTGCCGTATTTAATAAGATTAGCGATTCTGTTTACCAAAACCGTTGTTTTTCCGCTGCCCGCACCTGCAAGAAGCAGCAAGGGGCCATTTACTGCATAGATAGCCTCTTGCTGCCTGTCATTCATTCTTTCAAAATCTTTTGCAATTATACGGCGGCGAAGTTCTAAAAATTCGTCTTTAAGCATAATTTGATTTCCTTTAGATTGAAATTATGTTTGCCATCTTGTAAAGATCCATGTCAATATGCTTCTTCATGTTGAGAGCCTCGAAAATATCGTAATCAACGATCTGATCCTTCTGCATTGCAACAACACGGTTGCCGATGCCGTCCATAAGAAGCTCAACTGCTCTGTAGCCCATCTGGCTTGCAACAACGCGGTCTCTTACTGTCGGTGAGCCGCCGCGCTGAACGTGAGCGAGAACCATTGCTCTTGACTCAACGCCCGTCTCCTCCTCGATTGCCTTTGCAAGCTCGTCAACGGTGATGTTTCCGTCAGCCGTTACGCCCTCGGCAACGATAACAAGGAAGTGCTTCTTACCTGTTTTCTGAGTACGGCGGATTCTGTCGAATACGTCTCTCTTAAGGTCAAACTCAACCTCGGGGATAAGGATAGCCGTTGCGCCGACTGCGATACCTGCGTTAAGAGCAAGATAGCCTGCACGTCTGCCCATAACCTCAATAACAGAACAGCGATCATGAGAAGCCGATGTGTCACGGATTCTGTCAACCATTTCCATAATCGTGTTAAGGCATGTGTCATAGCCTATTGTATAATCGCAGCAAGCGATATCGTTGTCGATAGTGCCCGGAATACCTACACATGGAATTCCGCGCTCGGAAAGGTCTCTTGCGCCTCTGAACGAGCCGTCGCCGCCGATAACAACGATGCCCTCAATGCCGTATGCATGGCAGATCTCGATAGCCTTCTGCATACCCTCCTCAGTTGCAAATTCCTTGCTTCTTGCGGAATGGAGCATCGTGCCGCCTCTGTGGATAATATCGCAAACTGTGCGAATCTCCATCGGGATGAGAGAGCCCTCCATAAGGCCCTTATAGCCGCGGTCAATACCGTAAACCTTGATGTGATTCTCGCATGCTGTACGAACAACTGCACGAACGGCAGCGTTCATTCCCGGGGCGTCTCCGCCGCTTGTCAAAACTCCGATTGTCTTCATTATAACTTCCTCCTAAGGATTCACTAAAAAATTCTATATGATGATACACCTAATTAAAAAAAATGTCAAATAAAACAGAAAAATATTTACTGAAAAACTACATTTTCTTCGCCGAGAACACGTTTAAGCTCGTTTATCAGCGGTTCGTTGACGTCAACACTGCGCTCATACGGCTGATGAACATATTTTCCCGTGTCAGCAAAATAATAGTACAGCGGAACTCTGCCGTCAAAAATCGCAAGAAGCTTTTCCGCCTGAGCCTGCTCGGGAGTACCCTCCGTCGGGAATTTTAGAAACAGTCCGCTTCGCCTTTTCTTAGCGGGAGCGGCAGACTGTGTCGGGCTTTGTCCGCCCTTTTTCGCATAATAATCCTTCGCCGTCTCAGCAGTGTAAATATGCTCGCAGATCAGCTTTGACGGCTCCTCATCGCGGACATCGAGCCGTCCGTAAAATACGAGCACCCTACCCTCCTCAAGCATCATTGCGTTTTCCATCAAAATCTTCGGGAATACGATAACCTCAATTGAGCCCGAGGTGTCCTCAACGTTGACGAACGCCATCGTCGTGTCGCTCTTTGTGATTTTTTTCTTCACATCGGTTATTATGCCCATTATCTTGGTTCTTTCTCCGTCCTTATGCGAAGAATGTATATTTTCGCCGCTGTTTGCAAGCTCGGCTATTCTCACGCAGCCCATTGAAGCCGCAAGCTCGGCATGAGCCGCCATGGGATGACCCGAGAGATACAAGCCCGTTGTCGATTTTTCCATTGCAAGAAGCTCGCTTTGCGGAAATTCGTCGAAGAATTTTAATGCCGACTCAGAATGAGACTCGCCGCCCACGGAATCAAACAGACCTATCTGACCCTCAACGTTCCTGCGTTTCTTTGAGTCAAGCTCGTCAATTATCTCGTTCATTGCCATGAGCATCTGACGGCGGTTTGCGCCCAAACCGTCGAGTGCGCCGCATTTTATGAGACTTTCGACCGCTCTTTTATTAAAATCAGCACCGTGCATTCTCGAGCAGAAATTATAAAACGAGGTGAACTTGCCTGCATTTCTCTCCGAAATGATATTCTTAATAAAGCTTCTGCCGAGATTTTTTATTGCTAACATTCCGAAGCGGATATTTCCGTCAGAAACGGTGAAATTGTCATAGCTCTCATTGACGTTCGGCGGCAGGATCTTAATACCTATCCTGTTACATTCATCAGTATATTCCGTTACCTTGTCCGTATTGTCAAGAACGCTTGAAAGAAGCGCCGCCATGAATTCGCACGGGTAATGGCATTTGAGATATGCAGTCTGATATGCGACGTAGGCATATGCCGTTGCATGAGACTTATTGAACGCATACGAGGCAAACGATGACATATCGTCAAATATATCGTTGGCAACCTCGGCAGGTATTCCCCTTTTCACACAGCCGTCACATTCAACCGTTCCGTCCTCACGCACCATACCGTAAATGAAGTTTTTGCGTTCCTTTTCCATGACGTCGTGCTTTTTCTTGGACATCGCACGGCGGACAATATCGGCTCTGCCGTAGGAATATCCCGCAAGCGAACGGAATATCTGCATGACCTGCTCCTGATAAATCATACAGCCGTAGGTAACTTCAAGAATATCACGGAGCTTTTCGGTCTTGTAAACCGTCTTTTCGGGGTGATGCCTGTTTTCGATGTAAGTGTTTATCGAATCCATCGGACCGGGGCGGTAAAGCGAGATAACAGCTATCAGATCCTCAATATCGACGGGCTTCAGTCCGACAAGCACACTTTTCATGCCTGCCGATTCAAACTGGAATACGCCCTCGGTCTGACCCGAAGCCATCATCTCATAGGTCGCCTTGTCGGTTATGTCAATTTTGTTTATATCAAAGCTCTTGTCTTTTAATTTTATCATCTTGACCGCATCGTTTATAACGGTCAGCGTCCTCAGCCCGAGGAAATCCATCTTGAGAAGTCCCAGCTCCTCAAGCGTCGTCATCGTGTACTGAGTGACAGGCGAATTATCGTTGAGCGCAAGCGGAACGTAGCTTGCCACGGGGTCTCTCGTTATAACAACACCTGCCGCATGGGTCGAGGTGTGTCTCGGCATACCCTCAACCTTCATTGAGGTGTCAATAAGGTTCTTTATCTCGTCACTGCTTTCATAAAGCGAACGGAATTCGGGCGATTTTTTAAGCGCATTTTGAATCGTTATATTCAGCTCTCTTGGCACCTGCTTTGAAACGTTATCGACAACATTATAAGGAATTCCCATCGCCCTGCCGACGTCACGGATAGCCGCTCTCGCCGCAAGCGTTCCGAAGGTTACGATCTGCGCAACATGGTCTGCACCGTACTTTTCGATAACGTAGTCAATTACCTCTCCCCTGCGCTCGTAGCAGAAATCAACGTCAAAGTCGGGCATGCTGACACGCTCGGGGTTGAGAAAACGCTCAAAGAGAAGATTATATTTCATCGGGTCTATTCCTGTTATACCTATACAATAGGCGGCAATACTGCCTGCTCCCGAGCCTCTGCCCGGACCGACGGGAATGCCCTTGGATTTTGCATATCTAATAAAGTCATGGACTATCAGGAAATAATCGACATAGCCCATTTTATTTATAACGTCAAGCTCATAGTCGAGCCTGTCGAAATATTCCTTCGGCGGATTTTCGCCGTAGTTTCTGTACATTCCGGCGTAGCACTGCTCCTTGAACCATTCAAAATGATCCCTGCCGTCGGGCACCTCAAAATGAGGAAGCTTCGTGTTGCCGAATTCAAAGTCATAACTGCACTGCTCGGCGATAATCTGCGTGTTTTCTATCGCCTCGGGAACATGGGAGAAAAGCTCGTACATTTCCTCCTCGCTCTTTAAATAGAACTCGTCGCTGTCAAATTCAAGCCCGTTGCCCTGACCAAGTGTAGTATTGGTCGCAATGCAGATGAGCACCTGCTGAATCTTGCTGTCCTCCTTGCGGACATAGTGCGTATCGTTCGTCGCAACGAGCGGAATTCCCGTTTCCTTTGAAAGTCTTATGAGCATCGGTTCGATCTGCTTCTGCTCGCGGATTCCGTGATTTTGAAGCTCAAGATAGAAATTGCCCTGACCGAAAACATTATTATACCAAAGAGCCTTTTCCTTTGCCCTCTCGTAATCGTCAGCCATCAGCGCCCTCGGGATTTCTCCCGCAAGGCATGCCGAAAGAGCGATTATACCCTCGTGGTACTGTTCCAAAAGCTCACGGTCGATTCTCGGCTTTGTGTAAAAGCCCTCAGTCCATGCCTTTGAAACCATTGAAATAAGATTCTGATAGCCCGTTGCGTTCTTGCAAAGAAGAACGAGGTGGTATCTCTCATTGTCAAGAGCGTGAACCTTATCCTTGCGTCCTCGCGAAGCAAGGTAACATTCGCAGCCGATAATCGGCTTGATTCCTCTCGCCTTCGCCTTTTTATAAAAATCCACAGCGCCGTACATAACGCCGTGGTCGGTAATAGCCATGGAATCCATGCCCAGCTCAACCGCACGGTCAAGCAGGTCGTCAAGACGGCATGCTCCGTCAAGTAAGCTGTATTCCGTATGTAAATGAAGATGTGTAAAACTCAACACGCCGCCTCCTTTATTAGCTGTTAAATTACAGCAAAATTTATATATTTAATCCCTACCTGTACTTATCCGCAATTTCCATTATTTTCATGAGCCTGTGATTAACTCCCGAGCGCGAGATAGGCACCGTGAGATTCTCACCGAGCTGTTTTAGAGACATATCGGGGTTTTCTCTGCGTAAAACCGCGACCTCTTTAAGCTCGTCCGAAAGCGAGTCAAGCCCCTGCTTTTTCTCGATGATCTCTATCGCTTCAACCTGCGCCAGTCCTGCCTCGATCGAGCGGCTCATGTTGGCAGATTCAAAATTCATCTGCCTGTTTATCTTATTTCTGACATCCTTCTGAATTTTTATTCCCATAAGCTCAAGGCTTGAGTTGATCGCACCCATAAGCGTCAGCAGATCCTCTATGCTCTCGCTTTCCTTGAGGTAAATAACATGCGAATACTTTCTGATGATATGCTTCGCTTTAAGTCCGAAATCTGTGAGGATTTTCAGAAGATCCAGGCTGAGATTGTGGTAAGGCACAACAAATTCAAGGTGATATCCCTTATCGGGATTGCCTATTGAACCGCAGGAAAGAAAAGCTCCTCTCAGAAATGCGCCGTAGCATTCATCGTCCTCCAAAACGCCCCTGTTCACCCTGAGCGAAACGGAATTCACGGAATGGTCAAAGTATTCTATAATGCGCTTTCTGCCCTCCGCTGTCGGCACCTTGAGTGTGTATTTTCCGCTTTTAAGCTGACCGACGGTAGTTTCGACACCCGAGGTTTCCGCAATTGCTTTTTCAAAGGCAGACATAACCTCGGCATAGTCAGTAGCACACGATACCGACCTTGAAGTAAAGCTCTTGCCGTAAAGCAAAAAGCCGTACGCAAAGGCTCGTTTACAGCAATCTGACGTAAACTCAAGCTCCGATAATTCATTTTTCACTCCTGCAGTGAATGACATCTGTTTATACCCCTGTTATTTTTCTATATCTCTGTGTTTAACGCTGACGCTGTAACCGTGCTTCAGCAGATTTTCTCTTATCTTTTCGGCAAAACAAACCGAACGGTGTCTGCCGCCCGTACAGCCGATCGCTATAACGAGCTGGCTCTTGCCCTCCTCGATATAAAGAGGAACCGTGTAGTCAATTAAATCGTTAAGCTTATTGAGCACATTGACCGAATGCTCGGAATTCATGACATATTCGCTGACATCCTGTTCAAGGCCTGTTCTGTACTTCATCGACGGAACATAGAACGGATTCGGCAGACAGCGAACATCAAAAACAAGATCCGCGTCACTCGGGATTCCGTACTTGAAGCCGAACGACATACAGCGAATTTTCAATGCGCTGTCGGGATTGTCAAGAAAAAGCTCATTGACTCTCTGCTTGCACTCGGCAACGCTCGATTTTGACGTGTCAATGATGTAATCGGCTTTCATTCTGATATTAAGAAGCTTTTCGTGCTCCATTGCGATCGCCGCATGAAGTGAGCCGTCGCACTTATCAAGCAAAGGGTGCTTTCTTCTTGTCTCCTTATATCTTCTGACGAGAACCTCCTCGGTTGCATCGACAAAGAGCACTTTATAGTTATAATTCTGCTCTTCAAGAAGCTGAAGAACATGCGGAAACTCATTAAACATCTTTTCACCGACGCGGATATCCGTAACGGTCGCGATCTTCTGCGTGTTATCCGTCTTGCTTACAAACTGAGCAATGGTCGGAATTATTGCAGGCGGAAGATTATCGGCGCAGAAATAGCCGAGATCCTCCAGAGCGTCAACAACGGCAGACTTGCCCGCGCCCGACATTCCTGTAACAATTAACAATTCCATAAAAATACCATTCCTTTCGAGGTGTAAACAGTGTGTAATTCTCAATTAGAAGAAGCCTGCCTTGGCTCCCCTGTAGGGGAGCTGTCACGGCTTGCCCGTTACTGAGGGGTTAAATTCAAGTGAAAAGATAAAAGTGAATAGTGAAAAGAAGCGGTGGCTTTGCAATGTAAAGCATTAAAATAATAACCTTTTCTTTTTTCTATATTATCTTAACATAACCCCTCCGTCGCTCCTTCGTCGCGCCACCTCCCCTGCATGGGAGGCAAGGTGATACAGCGCCAACCAGTCCCCAATCCGAGGTTGTGATAAAATTGTTCACAGTGCATTTTGCAGATTGGGTGCTGTATGAACATTATAAAATCAAGGCATGAGATTTTTTCGTTAGACGGAGCAAATTTCTCGAAGGCTATATTCTTATATGCCGAGAGGGATTTGGTTCGTATCACGGAAAAAGATCAGCCAACCGTAATTAAACGCACTTCGGGTTCAAGATGTACACCCTTCTCTTCATAAACCCTGTCCTGTACATATTTGATAAGGTCGATAACGTCCTGCGCGGTCGCTCCGCCCTTGTTTATGATAAAGCCTGCATGCTTCTCGCTGACCTGCGCTCCGCCGACGGAACAGCCCTTAAGACCGCATTCTTCGATCAAACCGCCCGCGAAATAACCGACAGGACGCTTAAAGGTACTGCCTGCGCTTGGGAATTCGAGCGGCTGTTTATCCTTGCGGCGCTGCAAAAGCTCCTGCATTTTGGCTTTAATTTCGGCTTTGTTACCCTTTTTCAGCTTCATGATGAGCGTTGTTATAATATAGCCGTTGTGCTCGTAAGCGCTCGTTCTGTATGCGAGTCCGAGCTCGTCGCCCTTTAGCGAGCCGAGATTTCCGTCAGAGTCAATGTGACGGCACTCAATGAGTACGTCCTTCATTTCGCCGCCGTAAGCGCCTGCGTTCATGTACGCCGCACCGCCTGCACTGCCCGGAATCCCGAATGCGAATTCCAAGCCCGTAAGCTCGTTTTCAAGCGCAAAATTGCAGACCTTGCTCATCGTCATACCTGCGTCGCAGACTATCGTATCGCCGTTCACAAGCTCGATTTTCGGCTCGGGACGGCACATATTTATAACAACCGTTTTAAGCCCCGCATCACAGATAAGCATGTTGCTTCCGTTGCCGAGAATGAACGGCTTGATATTCTCTTTTTTACATTCTTTAATAACCGAAACGAGCTGTTCATCGTTCAGCGGAGTGAGCATAACCGACGCATTTCCGCCGATGCGGAAGGTCGTGTATTTGCTCATCGGAACCTCACGCTCGGCCTTACAGCCGATGCCCGTTGCGTATTCAAAAATCTTATCGAAGCTCATTGTGTCTCCCTTGGTTGGTTTGTGACGCCTCACCTACGGTCAATATCATCGACTTGGCATGTTTGCCGATAGAAGAAATTTATCAAGGCTTCCCCTTGAGGGGAAGGCTGTCAAACGGCATCTGCCTTCAAGTTTTTTAAAGCAGATAACATTGCACATTCTTCAAGGCGGGGCTAAATAACCTCTGCTACTTACTGAGTCTTATCCCAACAGCGCCGCACCGATGATGCCGGCGTCGTTGCCGAGGACTGCCTTGCAGATCTTTGTCTGCTTCTTTGCATACTTACTGTATCTTTCCTTTTCAACATATCCTCTTATCGGGTCAAGAAGATTATCTCCCTCATTGCTGATTCCGCCGCCGACGCAAAGAACCTCGGGCTGGAAAATATTGATTATATTCGTGATGCCGACAGAAACATAATAGCAATATCTGTCAACAACTTCCTTGCCTGCTTTGTCACCTGCATACATGGCATTAAAGGCAGTTCTTCCGCTGACCTTATTTATATCGCCGTCGCAAAGCTCCCACATTTTGCTGTCGGGACATTCCTTCATCTTCGCCTTTGTCTGAGCAATGAGCGCCGTTGCCGAAGCATAGCTCTCCCAGCAGCCGTTACGTCCGCAGTTACACGGAATTCCGTCAACAACGATAACCGTGTGGCCCATTTCGCCGCCAGTGAAGTTCATGCCGCTGACGATTTTGCCGTCAACGATGATTCCGCTTCCGACGCCTGTTCCGAGCGTTACGGCAACAAAGTTCTGTGCACCGTTGCCTGCGCCTGCATATGCCTCGCCCAGAGCGGCGGCATTTGCGTCGTTCTCAAAATAGCACGGCTTACCCGTAAGCTCCTCAAGCATCTTCTTGGCAGGAACATTGTTAAAAGCAAGGTTATTCGAAAACTCGATCATGCCCGTGTCCTGATTGACAGAGCCCGGGGTTCCGACGCCTACGCTCTCGATATCAGCCATCGTAAGTCCTGCATCGGCAACCGCCATGTCGATCGCCTTTTTGATATCGGCAAAAATCTCCTCTGCCGGACGGGGCGCATTGGTCTTAACCTTGCCCTTGCCTATGATGTTGTATTTTTCATCAACAACTCCGACGGCAATATTTGTTCCGCCGAGATCAACTCCAACCTTGTACATTGTAAATTCCTCCGTTATTAAAAGTTATGCCAAATTTCAAGCTCATTTTCCTCAACCTTGATATCGTCCGTCATACCGAGGTTGTGAAGCAGCTGCTTTGCGGCATTATAGCCCATTTTTTTCTGCCTGTTGTTCATCGCCGCCGCCTCAATGATGATTGAAATGTTACGTCCCGGGGTAACGGGAACAACGCATATCGGAACATCAATTCCGAGAATATCAATCGTTTCGTTCTCAAGTCCGAGACGCTCGTAATTCTTCTCCGCATTCCAAGGCTCAAGCTGAATGACCATGTTTATCTTCTCGGAAACCTTGACCGAGCCGATACCGAAAAGCCTCCTTGCATTGACAACGCCTACTCCCCTCAGCTCGATGAAATGTCGGATATTCTCGGGAGCCGAGCCGACAAGCGTTTTATGCGAAACCTTTCGTATCTCAACGGCATCGTCGGCAACAAGCCTGTGACCTCTCTTGATAAGCTCAAGAGCCGTTTCGCTCTTACCCATGCCGCTCTCGCCCATTATCAGAACACCCTCGCCGTAAACCTCGACGAAAACGCCGTGGCGCGTAATTCTCGGCGCAAGCTCAACGCTCAGATAGGATATCAGCGTTGACATACAGCTTGATGTGCCGTCGGTCGTTTTGAGAAGCGCAACGCCGTATTTCTTTGCCAGCTCGATCGTATCGTCATGATAATCCTGTCCTCGGGTCAGAATGATTGCAACAGGCTTTTTTGAAAGAAGCCTTTTAACCTTTCTGAGCCTTTCGTCCGGCTTGAATGAATTGAGATATTCGATCTCGGAAACACCCATTATCTGAATACGTTCGGGGTCAAAATACTTTGTAAATCCCGAAAGCATAAGTCCCGGTCGGTTGATTTCGGATGAAGAAACAAGAATCTCCGACGGATCAACGGGAGTGTATTCGATATCAAAGCCGATTACTTCTATTATTTTTTTAAGTGATATGGTATATTTTGTTGCCATAAAACCACTCCGTAAAGCATATTTGTTCCATACATGGTTTATTATACAATATTTATTGTCATCTTCCAATAGTTTTTTCAAAAAAATTAAAGAAAAAACGTCGGATATCTCCGACGTTCCGATTTTTATTCAATCAGCCCCTATGCAAATCATAGAAAATGTAATCAATTATTCCGTTCAGCAAATTATTCAGCGTAAGCCATACCTTGCCGAAATCGAGGGAAACGAGAACAACAAGCGACACTGCCAAGATAAAATATGGAATGACCATCCACCTGTATCGCCTCAGAAGCATCAGCGTATGCCACGAGAAGAAAAGGAATATTGCCATAACGACCGAAAGCGTACCGATTTTTACAGGCAACGATATACTGTGCGGATGAAGCTCAACTGCAAAAACGATATCCACAAGCAAAAGCGCAACAATAAGAATAAAAGAGCAAACTATGCCGATAAAATACGACAGCCGCCTATTGTACTTGTATTTGAACTGCGCTTTATCCCGTGCAGATTTTTTATAGCAATCACTGCTCTGTGAAACAGTTTGCTTTTCTTCTTTCTTTTCGAACCTGCTGCAAATTCTTTCGGGCATGTTTATGTTGTGATGATAAAGCTTGCAATAGCCGTTTTCACTAAGTCCGTCGGAATAATATGTGCAGTCTTTACACGAGCTCTTGTTTTCCTCTGCCATTACTTCACTTCCGTTACTTTGCTGTTCTCATGGTATCATACCTTACTTGCTTTGTCAAATTTTTAATACAATTTCATCACAATATATATGTTATTTAGACAAAGCAAGGCACATTTTGTAGTATTTTACCTCAAAATAATATTGCAATTTCGACAAACTAAGCTTTTTGTTATACTTCTTATTCGGACTTTATAAATCCGTATTTTCGCCGTCACGGCTGTTTTCCTCGGCACCGTTTTCGGTATTGTCCTGCACCTTGCCGCGACACTCGCGGTACATTTTAAGGTAATAATTCTTTTCACAGTATGTATCGAAAAATGCTCTGACGATATAGGTACAGAATATCGCCTTTGTCAGATCAATTACCGCTCCGCCGAGCGTTTCGGCGATCTCACTCCTGTCGAGTGCGGCAAGAATATAGCTTGCGGAAATCCATATCAGGCAGAACACGAGAATAACCGACGTCCACTTCTTTGTGTAATTAAACATGCTGAATTTTTTTCTTAGCTTTCCCATATAACCACTCCAATTTTATTGCAAAATTTTACCGAGTTAAATTTCTGCTGACATTTATCAGCCTTCCCTTGAGAGGAACGACGGAGGGGTTAAATAAGCTTTCATCAAACTTTCAACAAACCCCTCAGTCAGCTTCGCTGACAGCGTCTCGCTGCGGCTCGGTCACGCCACGGCTCTGACAGTCCACCGGACTGTCATTCACTACCGCGGCGACACTTCGCTACCCTACAGGGGCGCCGAGAATAGGTTTCTTCTAACCTTGGGTCGATGTGGGCATCGACCCCTACGGAATGTACGTTTTCTGAATCTCATCACAGTGAAAAAATCTGATAAAAATTGATTTAGGTGTAGAAAACATTTCAGCCTCCCCTTGGTTGACTCAAGGGGAGGTGTCGCCTGAGCGACGGAGGGGATAAAGATTAAAATTTGCTAAGACATTACTCCCTCAGTCAGCTTCGCTGACGGCTCCCCTAAAAGAGAGCCAAGTTAAATTTCTTCTAACCTTTGTCTCACATAATCACCTTTTACAATATACGAAAAAAGGCAATAAAAAATGACGGAAACCGATGAACGATTTCCGCCGTTATTATATCAAAAATCAGTCAAGCTGTACCTTGTATGTCCAGCCCATGTCGTCCTTAACGTGACCTGTCTGCATACCGTAAAGCGTGTCGTAAAGCTTCTGAGCGATAGGACCTACATTGCCGTCGGCAACCTTGTAATCCTCGCCCATGTAGTAAAGAGTTCCTATCGGAGAGATAACCGCGGCAGTACCGCTGGCGAATACCTCCTTGAGAGTGCCTGCCTTTGAAGCGGCGCATACATCGTCGATTGAAAGACGTCTCTCGGAAACCTTTACTCCCCACTTCTTGAGAAGCTCAATAACGGATTTTCTTGTGATACCCGGAAGAATCGTACCCATAAGCGGAGCAGTGATAACCTCGTCGCCGATTACGAAGAATGCGTTTGAGGTACCGATCTCCTCAACATACTTATGCTCAGCGGCGTCAAGCCAGAGAACGTCCTTGCAGTCATGCTCCATAGCCTTTGCCGAAGCCTTCATGCCGCCTGCATAGTTACCGCCGCACTTTGCAAAGCCTGTACCGCCGACAGCCGCACGGATAAACTCGTCCTCAACATAAATTCTTGTTGTGTGAAGTCCGCCGTCGTTTGCGGCATAGTATGAACCAACAGGGCAAAGAATGATGATAAAGCGATAATGCTTTGCGGGAAGAACGCTGAATGAAACCTCGTCACCGAAGATGAACGGTCTGATATAAAGAGCTGTGCCCGGCTCCGAGGGAACCCAATCCTTATCAACAGAGATAAGCTGATTGATAGCGTCAAAGAAGATATCCTTATCCATATGAGGGATACACATACGGTCATTGGTTCTGTTCATACGCTCAAAGTTCTGGTCGGGTCTGAAAAGCTGAATTTCGCCCGACGGAGTTTTATATGCCTTCATGCCCTCGAACATCATCTGGGCATAGTGGAGCACGCATGATGCAGGCTCAATGGCAATCGGCTCATGCGGAACAATTCTTCCGTCGTGCCAGCCCTGACCCTCATCATAGTCGATCATAAACATATGATCTGTGAAATACTTACCGAAGCCGAGCTTCTTCTGATCGGGCTTCTCCTTTGGATGTGTAGTTCTTGTTACGGGAAATTTATACATTTCTGTCGCTCCTTTCAAAGCATTATTATAATTCGTAGAGATCGGGTTTTCTGTCGTTGAAAACGTTGATCGAATTTCTTATATCCTTAATTACACCGAAATCGCAGTCGGCTGTTATAACCTCCTGCTCCTCACCTGCCGCACCGAGAACCTCGCCCCACGGGTCGATTATCTGCGAATGACCGCCGAAAATCGCATCGGGTGTTTTGCCGCAGGAATTACAGCAGACAACGAACATCTGATTTTCAATTGCCCTCGCCCTTGTGAGCGTAACAATGTGAGATGTTCTCACAAGCGGCCACTGCGACACCATAAAGAGCATGTCAATACCCTTGAGTGCAAGGCTTCTGATAAGCTCGCAGAAGCGGATATCATAGCAAATGACAATTCCGCACTTATGTCCGTCAAACTCGAAGGTCACAAGATTTTTGCCGAAGCTGAAAAACTTGTGCTCGTCCATCGGTGTAAAAAGGTGCGTCTTATCATATTCGGCAACGACCTCGCCCTCACGGCTGAAAACAAACGCCGTGTTGTAAATCCCGCCGTTCTTCTCGTTTGCAACACTGCCTGCAACGATGTTGACGTTAAGCTCCTTTGCCAAAGCGGAAAAGGTCTTTTTGACCCTCTCGCCGTCCCTGTCGCAATAGCTCGCAAGGTTCTCCTTGGGATAGAAGCCTGTTGTCCACGTCTCGGGAAGAACAACAACGTCGGATTTTTCTTTTTTAACTGTCTCCCTTATCAGCCTGAGAGCCTCGGCGTAGTTATACTCAACGTCGCCGAGCTTCATATCAAGCTGAATACAGGAAACTCTCATCTTATTATTCATAGTCATAGCCTGCCTTGACAGCGCCCTTGTTTACATCAAGGAGATCAAGGTGACGGGCGGAAACGACCTTTTTGAGTGCGTCATCGGTGTAGTCAATTGAAAACTGCGGCACTTCTTTGAGAATCTTGCCCGTGATAATCATATTGGCAAGCGTCGGCGTTCCGTTATCGTTCGCCATCTTTGTTGCAGGTATATAATATACGTCTACATCGGTTCTGTCAACCTTTTTGTCAATCATTGTAGAATCAACAAAAATCTTTCCACCGCTGACCACTTCGTTTTCATATTTTTCAAGTGACGGAAGATTCATTGCAACAAGTACGTCGGGCTTGTCAACGATCGGAGAGCCTATCGGCTCGTCGCTGATGATTACGGAGCAGTTAGCCGTGCCGCCTCTCATTTCGGGGCCGTAGGACGGGAGCCAGCTTACCTGCTTGCCCTCGATAAGTCCTTTATATGCAAGGAATTTGCCTGCGAACAGAATACCCTGTCCGCCGAAGCCCGCGAATAACATTCTGCAAGTGTTGCTCATTTTTCTTCCTCCTTTGCATAGATATCCTTGTAAACGCCGAGAGGATAGTAAGGAATCATGTTCTCCTCAGCCCAATCAAGAGCTTTTTGCGGAGTCATGCCCCAGTTTGTCGGGCAGGTTGAAATAACCTCAACGAGCGAGAAGCCCTTGCCCTCGATTTGGTTTTTGAAAGCCTTTTTGATAGCCTTCTTTGCGTTCTTGACATTCTTAACGTTGTTGACGGCAACTCTCTCAAGATATGCTGCACCGTCAACGTTTGAAAGAAGCTCACAGACCTTAACGGGATAGCCGACTGTGTTGACGTCTCTGCCGTAGGGAGAGGTCTGAGTGACCTGACCGGGAAGCGTTGTCGGAGCCATCTGACCGCCTGTCATACCGTAAATAGCGTTGTTGACGAAGATAACGGTGATGTTCTCACGTCTTGCGGCGGCATGCACCGTCTCGGCAGTACCGATAGCGGCAAGGTCGCCGTCGCCCTGATATGTAAATACGATCTTTGACGGGTCGCTTCTCTTAACGCCTGTTGCAACGGCGGGAGCACGGCCGTGAGCCGCCTGAACAAAGTCACATGTGAAATAGTTATATGCCATAACAGAGCAGCCGACCGATGCGACACCGATCGTATCGCCCTCGATGCCAAGCTCATCAATTACCTCGGCAACAAGACGGTGGATAATACCGTGAGTACAGCCGGGACAATAGTGAAGCGTTGCGTCTGTCAATGATTTCGGTTTTTCAAATACAACTGACATTATTCTGCACCTCCGTTTGACATGATAGCCGAAAGAACATCTTCGGGAGTCGGGATCATTCCGCCGACACGGTTGCAAAGATCAACAGGTCTCTTGCAGTCGATTGCAAGCTTTACATCGTCGATCATCTGACCCATGTTCATTTCAACTGTGATAAATCTCTTGCACTTCTCGGCGGCAGCCTTGAGCGGCTTTGTCGGGAACGGCCAGAGTGTGATAGGTCTTATCATGCCGACCTTGACGCCTCTCTTGCGAGCCTCGTTGACCGCATTCTTTGCAACACGGGCTGTGATGCCGAACGCAACGACGCAAACCTCGGCGTCCTCCATGAGATATTCCTCGTACATGGTTTCATTTTCTTCAATCGTCTTGTACTTCTGATATCTCTCAAAATTCTTAATTTCAAGCTCCTCAGGTTTGAGGTAAAGCGAATTTACAATGTTGTGCTCTCTCTCGCACTTTGTGCCTGTGAGCGCCCACGGCTTTTCAACCGGAGTGACCTCGGCAACATCGAGAGAAACAGGCTCCATCATCTGACCCATAGTACCGTCGGCAAGGATCATCGCAACCATTCTGTATTTATCTGCAAGCTCAAAGCCCTTTACGGTAAGGCTTGCCATTTCCTGAACAGATGCGGGAGCAAGGACGATATTGTGGTAATCGCCGTGTCCGCCGCCCTTTGTGGACTGCCAGTAATCCGACTGTGAGGGCTGAATTCCGCCGAGTCCAGGACCGCCGCGCTGAACGTTGACGACGAGTGCAGGAAGATCGCAGCCTGCGAGATATGAAATACCCTCGCTCTTAAGCGAAACTCCCGGGCTGGAAGATGAGGTCATGACCCTCTTGCCTGTTGACGAAACGCCGATAACCATGTTGATCGCGGCGATCTCGCTCTCCGCCTGGAGGAAGGTTCCGCCGATCTTCGGCATACGCTTTGACATATAAGCCGCAACCTCTGTCTGCGGAGTGATAGGATAACCGAAGTAATGGCGGCAGCCTGCCCTGATAGCAGCCTCGGCAATTGCTTCGTTACCTTTCATAAGTACTTTATCTGACATTTTTTTCACCTCTCTACCGTAATAACACAATCGGGACACATCGTTGCGCAGAATGCGCAGCCTATACATTTTTCCTGCTCTGTCACAACTGCGGGATGATGTCCCTTGTTGTTCAACGTCGTCTCTGACAAATGAACTATTCCCTTGGGACAAGCATTTACGCAAAGTCCGCAGCCCTTGCAAAGGTCTGTTTTGAATGTTACTTTAGCCATTTGACATTCCTCCTAATTTATTTTCTCCTGTAGGGTGAGAGGCAACAGATTGTCTACCTTTCCGTACAGTTCTTTATAGAGTGTTTTCTTAACGGTCGTCATCGCAACGGGAAGCCCCGTAAGCTTTGAAACCTCGTCGGCATATTTGAGTGAATCGAGAACGTCCTGGGCGGTCGTCTCCTCGCCGAGATTTGAGTTGTTTATTATAGCCGTGAATTTCATTGAAGCGGCTTTTTCGATTTCATTCATGACCTCAAGGGTGCTGTAAGCGTCCCTCGTCAGCGGTCTGTACATGTTTATAACAAGATACATTTCATAGTCGTTTTCACGGACTATGCTTTCCGAATAGCGGCCGAGTGCATATGCACCTCTGTCATCGCCGCCGATATCCATGACAGCGTATTCGGAACGGTCGTCAATGACGGAATAAATATCCTGTGGCAGCGACGGAAGATCGACATTCGAGCTTGCGAATTCAGAGCATATAAGCCTGATTCCGGCCTCTTTAAGCTCCTTTTCGCTGTCCTTGGTTCTGAAATAGGGATTAACGATATCAAGATCGGCAACCGCCACTTCAAGACCCTGCTGTCTCAGCTTGAAAGCGTAATTGACGGCAATATTCGTTTTTCCGCTGCCGTAATGACCGGCAAAAAGCGTTATGCGCTTCATATTTTCACCTCGGAAAGTTTTATGATTAAATGATAAAATATCGTAAAGAAGCTCAAGGCAACAGGCCGACGGAATACTATGTATATTGTTAGACCCGTCAACGCCGAAATCGGTGTGCCACACCTTAAATCAAATCGTTCAGGGTGCGTCGAGTTCAAGGCGACAGGCTGACGCAATACTATGTGTATTGCCAAACCTGCCAACCACCGAATCGGCGTGCCGCACCTTAAATTAAATCGTTCAGGGTGCGTCGAGTTCAAGGCGACAGGCCGACGCAATACTATGTGTATTTCGAGGCTCACCAACGAAGAAAGCAATGTGCCGAGAGCAATTTTAGAGTTGGTTACGGATGATCTTGCCGCTTATAGTCTTTGGCAGTTCATCCTTGAATACAACGATTCTCGGGTACTTGTAAGGAGCGGTGTGCTTCTTGACGTAGTTCTGAATTTCTTTCTTGAGCTCCTCAGTAGGCTCTGTGCCCTTGGTAAGAACGATCGAAGCCTTAACGACCTGTCCTCTTACATCGTCGGGAGCGGCGGAAACACCGCACTCAAGAACATAAGGAAGCTCCATGATAACATTTTCGATCTCGAACGGTCCGATACGGTAGCCCGACGACTTGATAACATCGTCGATACGTCCGACATACCAGAAGTAGCCGTCCTCATCGCGCCATGCGATATCGCCTGTGTGATAAACTCCGTCGTGCCAAACCTCGTCGGTTCTTTCCTGATTCCTGTAGTAGCCGAGGAAGATACCGCACGGTACCTTTTCGGAGGTGTTAACGCAGATTTCACCGGTTTCACCGATATCCGCTTCCGTTCCGTCGGGACGGAGGATTTTGATATCGTAGAGCGGTGTCGGCTTGCCCATTGAGCCCGGCTTCGGAGTCATACCCGTAAGGGTTGCGATTCCGAGGGTCATTTCCGTCTGGCCGAAGCCCTCCATAAGCTCAAGTCCCGTAGCATTGTAGAACTGACGGAATACCTCGGGGTTGAGTGCCTCGCCTGCTGTGGTTGCGTGGCGGATAGAGGAAAGATCGTACTTGCCGAGATCCTCTTTGATCATCATTCTGTACATTGTCGGAGGTGCACAGAATGTGGTTATATGATACTTAGCGAACATCGGAAGGATATCCGATGCGTCGAAGCGGTCGAAGTTATATACAAATACGGCACCCTCGCAGAGCCACTGTCCGTAGAGCTTGCCCCAAAGAGCCTTGCCCCAGCCCGTGTCGGAGATCGTAAGATGAAGTCCGTCCTTGCTTACGCAGTGCCAATATTTAGCTGTGATATAGTGACCGAGCGGATATTTGTAGGAATGAGTTGCGATTTTCGGATAACCCGTTGTGCCCGAAGTGAAGAACATGAGCATCGGGTCGTTTCCGCACGGTGCGTCCTCCTCACGTCTGTAGCGTCTTGAGAACAGGCAGTATTCATTGTCAAAGTTGTGCCAGCCCTCACGCTCGCCGCCGACGATGATCTTGTTGACGAGAGTATGTGTCTTTGAATCGGCGATATCAACCTGATGAGCTGTGTCGCCGTCAGCCGTACAAAGAATTGAAGTAACGCCTGCCGCCTCAAATCTGTACTCAAAATCGTGGTCAACAAGAAGGTTCGTAGCAGGAATTGCAATTGCGCCTATCTTATGAAGACCGAGGATCGCAAACCAGAACTGATAGTGGCGCTTGAGAACAAGCATGACTCTGTCGCCCTTCTTGATACCGAGCGACTTGAAGTAGTTAGCCGCCTGAGCCGAATGTTCTTTAACATCCTTGAATGTGAAGATTCTCTCTGTCTTGTCACGGTCAACATGAACAAGAGCACGCTTATCGGGTGATTTCTTAGCAATCTTATCAACGATATCAAATGCGAAGTTAAATTCGTCCTCGTGATTGAAGTCGATTGAAACAAGGTTGCCGTTCTCGTCCTCGGTTGCGTCGATAAACTTCTCGCAAACGTAGCTGCCCTTAGCCTTAACGCCCATAACAGCTCTTTCATGCAAAATATTCTGAACAGGCTCGTCACTTGCCATAACCATTGCAAGGAAAAGACAGTCTCTGCCGTCAATGGCTATCATTCCGTGAGGAGTTGACGAGTTATAGTAGATGCTGTCGCCCTCGTGAAGAATCTCTTCATGATTGCCGACTCTTACCTTAAGAGTACCGCTGATAACAAGGTCAAATTCCTGACCGCCGTGAGTTGTAGTGTGAATCGGTTTATTTTCAAGCTCCGCATCATACTCATATCTAACCCAGTACGGTTCGGAGAGCTTTTTTCTGAATTTCGGCGCAAGGTTCTGAATCTCGATTCCGTTCTCGCTGGCGGTAACCTGACCCTTGCCCTTTCTTGTAACGGTATATGATGAAAGTACGGCGCTGTGACCTTCAAGAAGATCCGTAATGCCGATGTCAAACGCAAGCGCACATTTGTGAATAAATGTGAACGGGAGATCTACCGTTCCGCTCTCATAAAGTCTGTAGGTTTCAACAGAGACCTCGGTCTTTTCCGCCATCTGTTCAACGGTAAAGGCACATATGTCTCTCATTTCGTGGATTCGTTCCGCCACTTCATAAAGCTGGTTTGTTTCTGTTTGATTTGACATAATTTTTACCTCCGTAATGTACCGGCACCGGATTTAGGATAAAAACAAAAATCCGTCCCAAAGTCCTTAGAACTTTGAGACGGATTTGATAATCCGCGGTACCACTCAAATTGCGATCTGCTATTGCTTCTCGCCTCTCTGCAGGATCTGACAATCCCTCAACACTGACGCAGTTGTCACGGGAGAAACTACTGTTGTTTCATCTCTCCGGCTCGGAAGTGATGGGTTTTACATTCATCTCGCTATCGGCTCACACCAAACGCCGACTCTCTGAAAGGACATAAACGCAACCGTCTTCGTCACAGCCTTTGTTTCAACAGGTTATTTGTACCTGTTGCGGTACATTATAAGATAGTTTTCTTGATTTTTCAAGAGATTATTTGTAATATCAACATTACGTTTTGTAATGTTACGCCGTTACAACGGAATTTGCCTTTTGCAGACCGTATTTCTTGATAGCGTCCTCACGCATCTTGTATTTTAAAATCTTGCCGGCAACATTCATCGGGAACTCGGTCACAAAGTCGATATACTTCGGCACCTTATGCTTCGCCATGTGCGAAAGAACGTAGTCCTTCATCTCCTGCTCGGTCATGGTCTCGCCCTCCTTGAGGATAATGCAAGCCATGATCTCCTCGCCGAGACCCTCATCGGGAACACCGATGACCTGAACGTCCTTGACCTTCGGGTGAGTATAGATGAACTCCTCGATCTCCTTGGGGTAGATATTCTCGCCGCCGCGGATGATCATATCCTTAAGTCTGCCCGTGATTCTGTAGTTGCCCTCGGGGGTACGGCATGCAAGGTCGCCTGTGTGGAGCCAGCCGTCCTTGTCGATTGCGCTTGCCGTCGCCTTAGGCATTTTATAATAGCCCTTCATGATATTGTAGCCGCGGGCAACAAACTCGCCCGTTACATTGTCGGGGCACTCAAGACCCGTATCGGGGTCAACGATTTTACATTCGATTTTCGGAAGCGGATGTCCGACCGTCGCAACACGATCCTCCAAGGGATCATCCGTGCTGCTCATTGTACAACCGGGCGAGGATTCCGTCTGACCGTAAACAATGGTGATTTCGGTCATGTGCATCTTATCGACAACCTCACGCATCTTTGAGATAGGACACGGTGAGCCTGCCATGATACCCGTTCTCATGTATGAGAAATCCGTCTTTTCAAAGTCGGGGTGCTGAAGCATTGCAATAAACATTGTCGGCACACCGTGGAAAGCCGTTATTCGCTCGGAATTGATACATGCAAGCGACGATTTCGGTGAGAAATAAGGCAAGGGAAGCGCTGTTCCGCCGTGGGTCATGATCGCCGTCATAGCAAGAACCATGCCGAAGCAATGGAACATCGGAACATGAATCATCATTCTGTCCGCCGTCGAAAGATCCATTCTGTCGCCGATGCACTTGCCGTTGTTTATGACGTTATAGTGCGTCAGCATAACGCCCTTGGGGAAGCCCGTTGTGCCCGAGGTGTACTGCATGTTGCAGACATCGTCCTTTCTGACGAGAGAAGCCATTCTGTAGACCTCCTCGACAGGAATCTCTCCGGACTTGTCAACCGCCTGCTCCCATGTCATACAGCCCTGCTGCTCATAGCCGACCGTGACAATATTTCTCAAAAACGGCAGTCTCTTTGCGTGGAGCTTTTCGCCGCTCTTGGTGTGCTCCAGCTCAGGGCAAAGCTCAGCCATGATCTCATCATAGTGCGAATCTCTGTAGCCCTTGATCATGATAAGCGTATGAGTGTCGGACTGTCTGAGCAGGTACTCCGCCTCATGAATTTTATAGGCTGTATTCATTGTAACAAGAACGGCACCGATTTTTGTCGTTGCCCAGAATGAGATGTACCACTGCGGAACGTTCGTCGCCCAAACGGCAACGTGAGAGCCTGCTCTTACACCCATTGCGATAAGCGCTCTTGCGAAGGTGTCAACGTCGTCACGGAACTGTGAGTAAGTTCTCGTGTAGTCAAGCGTTGTGTATTTGAAAGCAAGCTGATCGGGAAATTCCTCAACCATTCTGTCAAGAACCTGCGGGAATGTCTCCTCGATAAGCTCCTCTTTTTTCCATACGAATTTGCCCGTGTGGGTCTTGTTGTAGTAATATTTCTTCTTGTTGGTATCGTCCTCAACGGTCTCCATGAAGCTCTCATAATGGGTCAAAATGATTTCGAGATCGTCGATCGACTCGAACCACTCGGGGTTCCATTCAACCGAGACGAAGCCGTTGTAGTTGATCGAACCGAGAGCGTTCATCATATCCTTGATAGGCATTGTGCCCTCACCGATGAGGGTATGCTCCCCTGCCTTCTCTGCGTCGGTCAGATGAACGAGCTTAACATATGCGCCGAGATTGGTGATAGTCTTTTCCGACTCCTCGCCGCCGACGAAGTAGGTTTCATACATGTTCCAATCTGCGCCGATGAAGTCGCTCGCGAAGTAGTTCATCAAATCACAAAGTCTTGTCGTGTCGGCGAAGATGCCCGTGGTTTCAACAAGCACGATTACGTTGTGCTTTTCGCCCTCTGCGATAGCCTTGCCAATGAACTCTATCGCCTTGTCGTAAGCGTCCTCACCGCCCTCAACATAAAGCTTAACATAAGGAACGTTGATGTTGCTTGCAACGGTAATTGCCGAATTCATTTTTTCAACATTCTCATCCGAGGTGTCGGCGGCATTGCAGTTTGAATTTATGCAAACAATGCTCTTTTTTGAATTGATGAGCTTTCTTTTGGTAGCCGAAGCCATGTCGGGATTGAACGGAGAGGTTCTGCCCGAGAACATCGGGTCACGGAAATCGTGAATTTCGATTCCGCCGTATCTCAGCTCGTCCGCCATGCCGAGGAAATCGTCAAAGCTCTTGTTTTTATGGAATTTTGTAGAAAAAGCTAATTTCACAATTAACCCTCCTCGTATGCTATCTTGTTCAGTGCGCTGACGTATGCACGGATACTTGCGCCGATGATGTCTGTTGAAATACCTGTGCCGGAATAGAGCTTGCCGGTTGAGCTTCTGAGCTTAACGAGCGCATGACCCATAGCCTCACGACCCTCTGTAACCGCCTTGATCTGGAAATCATCCAGCTCGTAGTGATGACCGATTATCTGCTCGATTGCGAGGAATGCGGCATCAATGGGACCGTCGCCGACGCTCACACCGCTTATTTCCGTACCGTCCTTGACGAGCTTAATATTAGCCGTTGCGGTGATGATGTTGCCGCTGTTGATAACGTAGCTGCCGATCGAATAGATCGACGGAACCTGCAAAGCCGAGGAAGCGATGATAGCTTCGAGCTCCTTTGTGCCGACGAAATCCTTCTTGACGGCAACACGCTTGAAGGCTTCGTAAACGTTTGCATTGTCCTCGGGAGAGAGGTCGTAGCCTATCTTCTTGACCGCCTTTATAACTGTTGCGATTGTGTCGTTCTTATCAAGGGTGAGTGTCTCGCTGTCCTCATTTACGCCTGTTTCAAACGGTGTATTCTCGCTCTTGGAGGTGTTGAGCATTCTCTTTATCTGACCGGTTACACGCTGAATCTCGGTCGTTCTTATCTTGCTCGATACCTTTATAGAATCACCTCTGAGGGTGAATATCTTCATGATTTTTTCAACCGTTGGGAAATTGAAGTTATCTGCCGTGACCTTGATCTGCGAAGCGCCAGCCTCGATTGCGGCGAATGCGGAAGCCGAAGCCATGTTCATTGAGTCAACGACCTCAACGCCGACCGTAACGTCCTTAGCCGACGGAACATTCTCGAAAATATCGGAGATAAATCCGCCGAACTCCGACGGGAACATTGTGCCCTCGGAATCGCAAACCGTAACTCTCGTTGCGCCTGCCTTTACGGCATCGCCGATCGCCTGATAAAGGAACGGTCTTTCGGCTCTTACCGCATCCTCGGCCGAGAACTCAATATTGTCGGTGTACTTCTTGCACTCGGTGATGAGCTCCGTTACCATGCTCATAACTACGGGCGGCTTCTTGCCGCACTTAAACTCCATCTGAACCGCCGACATCGGGAGAGAAACCTTAAGAGAAAAATTCTTTGCACCCTTTGCACAGTTATAAGCCGTTTCAACGCCTGCTGCATCGTAGCCTACATCAACGGCGATTTCCGAATGTTTCATAAGTGAAGCGATTGTTTTTATAAGAAGAACATCCGTTGAGGTGTTCTTGATTTTCGGCATCTCGATAATATTGCAGTGCAGCTTGTCCATCTGCTTTGCGATTTCAATCTTCTCCTTAAAGCTTAAGGAATGGCTGGCTGACGACTCACTTTCTCTGAGTGTCACATCGGATAAAATAACCTTTCTCATAACGATTCTCCTTTTTGGTTATGTATTGCAATTCTGCAATTTGTGCGGTATTGCAATGTAAAAAACAAAGTCCCGGAAGTATTCAAACTTCCGGGACGATAAAACATGTTTACCGCGGTACCACCCGCATTGCCTAAAAGGCCTCTTCGGATTCTGACAAATCCTAAGCTGTGATAACGGTGCTTGCCGTAGCTCCTTATACAGTGAAAACGGTTGGGGAGCTCTGCTCGGATACGAGACAGCAATTAAATTTCCATATCGGCTCACACCTGCCGCCGACTCTCTGAAATCAGAAATAAAACGCTTAATATCTTCAACGCATTTCAAATATTGCAGTCATTATAGTAAACTTTTGTCGATTTGTAAACAGACAAGTTGTAATATTAACATTACAAAACGTAATTACTTCAAAAGCTCGGCATTGAGCTTCTTTCCGTAAGCCGTTGCGGCATTGATAAGACCCTCATCGGGAATTGTCTGAGCGATCGGCTTGCCCGTGCTGAGAACCTTGCAATAAATTTCAGCCGACTTCTCAATCGTGTGCATAAGACCGAAAGCGGCGTCAAATGTGTTGCCCGATACAAAAAGTCCGTGATGCGCCCAAACGATAGCATCGTACTTCTTCTGAAGCTCGCAGGTCTTGTGAGCGATCTCGGCTCCGCCGGGGATCATCCATTCAACAACACCTACACCGTTCGGAAAAACGATCGGGCACTCGGTCATGCTCTCCCAAAGAACTCTTGAGAAAGCCTCCGAGGTAAGCGGAAGAACAAAAGTAAGCGCAATAATATTGACCGGATGAGCATGATAGATAACTCTGCAGGCTCCGTCCGTTGCCGCAACACGAACGCTGTGGTTCATGAAATGGGTCGGGAATTCGCTTGTCGGACCGCCGCCGTTGACAAGGCCCCATACGATTCTGTAGCCGTCGCCTGCGTCATTGATTTCAAGGATACACATGTTTGCGGCAGGGTCTCTGATAACGTTCTGGAAGAACTTACCCGTGCCCGTTACCATGAAATACTCGTTTTTGAGGTTATCCGCCTGAACACCGAGGTCAAACCACGGTCTGTCATATGTAAAGTAAGGCTTGCAGGCCTCAACCTCTTCGGCAGTCATACGGTAGGAAAGGTTTCCGCCGTTGCCCTCATGCCAGCCCTGCTCATAGCCGTCGTTGCAGGTAAGTGCAAATTTTTTGATTACTTCAAGATCTAAAATGCTCATTTAAAAGACTCCTATATTTAAAATTCAAATTATATTACCACTATATAAAGACGTTGTCAATCAGGATTTTTTAAGCTCCTTGAGACGCTTCATGACGTTGTTCTCTCCCCTGCCGAAATAATCGTGGAGAATTTTATACTCGGCGAAGAGCTTGTTGTAAAGCTCAACATTCTCGGGAATCGGATAGTAGACCTTATCCTTGACCTTGCCGAGAGCCGCCGCACCGTCATAAAGGCTGTCATAGCCGCCCTTCTCTGCACCTGCGGCACATGCGCCGTAGATCGCACTGCCGAGCGCACCGCCCTGCTCACAGTCGGCAATTTTAATAGGCATATTGATAACGTCAGCATAGATCTGCATAGTCATCGGATCCTTCTGACTGATACCGCCTGCGGCGTAGAAGGAGTTGACGTCAACGCCGTTCTCACGGAAAACGTCAATAATCATTCTTGTGCCGTAAGCCGTCGCTTCGATCAAGGCTCTGTAGATATCCTCGGGCTTCGTTCTGAGCGTCATTCCGAGCATCATGCCCGAAAGGTCTGCGTCAACAAGCACGGAACGAACACCGTTCCACCAGTCAAGCGCAACCAGTCCGCTCTCGCCCGGCTTCTTCTGCTCGCACTTTTGGCGGAGGAATTTATGTATATTTACTCCCTGCTTCTCAGCCTCATCATAGTAGCTCTTAGGCAGGCAGTTGTCGATGAACCACTGGAAATGGTCGCCTACGCAGCACTGACCGGCTTCGTAAGCGTAAAGACCGGGAAGAATACCATCGGCAACAACACCGCTGATGCCCGGAACGGGAATCTCCTCCTCGCTCAGAAGCATATGACAGGTCGAGGTGCCCATGATAGCAAGCATTTCGCCCGGCTTCGTGATGCCTACGGCAGGAACGAAAACGTGAGCGTCAATGATAGGAACAGCAACAGCAGTGCCCTCCTTGAGTCCCGTCATTGCAGCAAACTCGGCTGTGACCTCGCCTGCCTTTGAGCCGAGGGGAAGGATATCTCTTGAGAATTTCTCGTCGATAACATGCTCCATTCTCGGGTCAAGAGCCTTGAAAAATTCGTCCGACGGATATCCGTTTTTCTTGTTCCACATGCCCTTGTAGCCTGCACAGCAGGAGTTGCGTATCTCATGACCGCACATCTGCCAAACGACCCAATCGGCGGCTTCGATAAAACGGTCGGCTTCGTCGTAGATCTCGGGAGCTTCGTCAAGGATCTGCCAAAGCTTCGGAATAGCCCACTCGGAGGAAATTTTTCCGCCGTAGAGCTTGAGCCAGTCCTGATCCATCTTTTCGGCAATTTCATTGAGCTTCGTTGCCTGAGCCTGCGCCGCATGATGCTTCCAAAGCTTAACATAAGCGTGCGGCTCGTCCTTGAATTTATCAATAAAGCAAAGCGGCGTGCCGTCCTTTTTGACGGGCATGACCGTGCAGGCGGTGAAATCAAGTCCGAGACCGATGATGTCCTCCGCATCAACTCCGCTCTTTTTTATAACGTCGGGAATAGTTGTTTTGAGCACGTCGAGATAGTCCTGAGGATCCTGGAGTGCCCAGTCCGCTCCGAGCTTTTTGCCGCTCGGGAGCTCTTCGTCCATAACGGAATGAGGATAATCGAGAACCGAGGTTGCAAGCTCCTCACCTGTTTTGACGTCAACGAGCAGTGCTCTGCCCGAGAGAGTACCGAAATCAACGCCGATTGCATATTTTGCCATAATAAACCTCCGATTTTCGTTACGCCAAAAGTAAGGCGACGATATTTGAATAAACCCTGACAGGATCCTCAAGGAATCTTTCCTTGACGGCAAGCGCCTGGTCGTAGTCGGCGACAAAGAGCTTGACACTCATTATCTCGTCGTCCGCATCGACCACGGAAAGGGTCACGTTGCAGCCCTTCTCCACCCTGTCGATTTGAATTTTATTTTCACGCTCGCGTCTGAGCCTCGTCTGAAGTCTGACAGCGGCGTTAAAAGCCTGTTCTCTCACCGTAAAGGGAATATCATGCTCCAAGGTCTCGGAATTTTTCTTGCCCTTATCGGTGATAAAAAGCTCATTATCTTTTATAATCACGTTGCCGTTATCGGCAAGCTCACTGAGCGCCTGACTCATTTCAAAATAATTCGCAATCTCCTCGCCGCAAATCACCTCGTCAAGCTGTTCTCTTGTAAGCGGTGTATCAAGACGGCTGAGAAGATATCCGATAAGAATTTTTATCTCGTTCTTCGTCCTCAGTCCGCCAAGCTCAATGCCTTCGCTGAAGGAATCGTATTCCATAGGAGTACCTCCTTATTCTATCGGAATTTCGACAGGCTGTCTTTGTCTGAAAATAAGAACGCTGTCAAAACCGCAGTTTTTTGCAAGCTGCATACCCTGCTCGATTCCCGCGCCCATATGCTCAACAAAATGTGAATCCGAGCCTACCGTTACATGCTTTCCGCCGAGCTCCTTGAAGCGGCGGACATAGCTCTCATCGGGCAGGGTTCTGCCGATAGGCTGTCTGAGACCCGAGGTGTTGATTTCAAGCGGCTTGTCCTTTTCAACAAGCAGTGAGAAAATCTCGTCGATATCCTTTTGATATCTCGTCATGTCAACGTCGATATGATGCTCGCCGACGATGTAGCGCAAGGGATATGTAAGGTGAGCAAATGTATCGAATTTGCCCCACTCGGCAAGCATTTTCATCTCACGGAAATACTCGTCAAGAAGCGGATAAACATTGTCCCTGTTATAATCCAGCTCACAGAAATCGGGAGTTTTTCTGAGATTATGAATCGAACCGATTACAATATCGTAGTCCTTGGAAGCGATAAGAGCCTCACTCTCGGCAAGATCATAGGTCGGCTCGCCCATCTCAATGCCCACACAGACCTCGATTCTATCCTTGTACTGCTCCTTGGCTCTCGAAATGTCAACAAAAGCCTCATCGGCAGTCTTGTCAAAATGATTCTGACGGAACAGATCCATCTCAACATGATCCGTGAATGCAACGATTTTTATGCCCTTTTCTATCGAGCTTTCGATCATTTCATCAACGGAATAGTGTCCGTCAAAGGAATGAATCGTGTGTGCGTGCATATCAACAATATTTTTAAAACTCATTTGTAACCATAACCTTTCAAATGAATGCAAAAAAACTTTATCTAATAAATTTTATCACACCGAGCTATAGGCTGTCAACCGTAATTGCCCATTCTTTCACAAGTTCGTCAATGCTTTTTGCGGCATTGGCAGGGCTGGTGGACGACAGGCGCACGGCTTCGATTCCCGTTGAGGGCAAAATATACTTTTTATATAGCTTATCGGCTGTTGCACCGTTCGTGAAAATGTGTCCGACCTTGCTGTTTTCTATGATGAAACCGATATCGTTCGGCACAGCGTTTTTAATAGAGCTGTCCGCCGAGCCGTATATATCGCACGAAGCGATAACGTCCCAAAGCGCAATATGGTTATTCAAAAGCATAGCTTTCTTTTCGTCAACTGTAACAGGTGTTTCAACGCCGAGCAGAGCGGAAATAACTGTCCAAAATCTGTTTCTCGGGTGACCGTAAAAGAACATCTGCTCCCTGCTTTTGACCGACGGAAAGCTGCCCAAAATCAATATTTTGCTTTCATTGTTCCACACAGGGTCAAACGGATGCTCAACGTGCACAAGCGACCTTTCCATCTCATCACCTCCGAATGATTATATCCCATTACTTTAAATATGTCAAAAAACTCCCGAAAAGCATTGCACCTTTCGGGAGTAATTATATTGCTGTATTTACTTTTTTACCGACTCAACAACGCCCTCGGCAAGGCCTGCAAGTCCCTGAATCTCCGACGGAACGATAATCTTTGTCGCCTGACCGTCAGCCGCCTTTGAGAAGGCTTCAAGGCTCTTTATCTTAATATAGCCGTCGCCCGGGTTTGAAGCATTGATAAGCTCAATCGCCTTTGCCTCGGCTTCCTGAATTTTGAGAATTGCCTCCGCTTCACCCTCTGCCTCACGGATCTTCGCTTCCTTAACTGCTTCGGCGTGGAGAATTGCGGCTCTCTTGTCGCCCTCGGCGGCAAGGATCTGAGACTCCTTCTGACCCTCGGCAACAAGCACCTTACTCGCCTTTTCACCCTCTGCACGGAGAATAGCTTCACGTCTCTGACGCTCTGCCTTCATCTGCTTCTCCATTGCGTCCTGAATCTCGGGCGGCGGAAGAATGTTCTTCAATTCAACACGGTTGACCTTAATGCCCCACGGGTCGGTCGCCTCGTCAAGAATTCCTCTGATTTTTGCGTTTATAGTATCTCTCGATGTGAGAGTATGGTCAAGCTCAAGCTCACCGATGATGTTACGAAGCGTTGTCGCCGAAAGATTTTCGATTGCAGAAATCGGATTTTCAACGCCGTAAGCGTAAAGCTTCGGGTCAGTGATCTGATAGAAAACGACAGTATCTATCTGCATGGTAACGTTATCCTTTGTGATAACGGGCTGGGGCGGGAAATCAACGACCTGTTCCTTAAGAGAAACATTTCTCGCAACTCTCTCAAAAAACGGGATTTTTAAGTGAATACCCGTCTGCCATGTCTCGCGGTAAGCGCCGAGACGCTCAACAACATATGCTCTTGACTGCGGAACTATCTTAACATTTGAAACGATAAGAAGAACCACCAATAAAATCAAAAAAACAACAATACCAATTCCTACAGGACCCATAAATCATCTCTCCTTCTTAACTAAAAGCTTAGCTCCCTCGATTGCTTCAACAGTAACTCTTTCGCCTTCCTCGGCCTCGGAGTTATCCACCGTTCTCGCCGTCCATTCAAGTCCGCCGATCCTCACCGCGCCCTTTGATAAACCGTTCGAAATGGCTTCGGTAACGATCGCCTCCTGACCGATATAGCGGTCGGCATTTGTCGGCTGTTTTCGCCCCTTGGTAAATTTATTCACAAGCGGACGTGTAACGGCAAGAGCAATTGCCGAAACGACTGCGAAAATCAAAATCTGAGTCCACAGTTCAAGCTTAAACGCACATGCAATAAGACCCGCTATTGAACCGAGCGCAAACCATATTGTCACAAGCTGAACCGTCGCCGCTTCAACAACGACAAAAAGAACAATAAGACCAATCCATATCCACAGCACACGATCACCTCCGTCTGTAGTTCGATTGTATCATATTGTTATTTTTATGTCAATAAACTCAGAAAATATTTTTAACTGTCGGTTTTTCGGTCTCCTTTATGTGTTCAAGGCGATTTATTACGTTGTTCATTTCCTCCAGATATTCGTCGGTCAAGCCCTGCTCATGATAGTTTTCAATATTTTTGATCCCGATTTCTATATCGTCAAGCTCTGAGTGCGGCAGGAAGGACACCATAAACGTCTCCGATTTATCCCATGCGTCCGAAAGGCGCCTCGTTTCCCAAAAATCAGTCTTTTCCTTTTGCCTTACGGAATCGCGTATCTCGCAGGCAATGTCGGTCAGCATATCAACCTCTGAGATTATTTTAAAATATATACCGACTGACAAGCCGAAAACGATGAGCAAAATCACAACAGCGGCTATTATTCTTCTCATTGATACTCGTCCTTCTTTACTATTGTATAATGCCCCTCTTTATCCGCAACCATAAAAAGCACCTCGTCAATTTGCGTGTTCTCCGAGTCAAGAATACCATACAGCTTTTCCTCGTTCATGTCACATTCCTTAAATGAGCGTTTAAGAAATTTTCCGTCGTTTATCACCATGCAGAGAAGTCCCTTTGTCTCGTTCGGGATATCCGCCATCTCCGCCGTGACCGTTTCCTTTTCGGGCTTTAGCATAACGCTGAGCTGACCGTTCGTTTCGACAATGGCATAGCGCACATCAGAAATATCGAACACATCCTTTTGCCTGAGCTGATCGAACAGATCGTCCATCGTAAAACGAAGTCTTTTCAGCTGCTTTTGGTCAACCACTCCGTCACGGATAACGACAAGGGAATTGCCCTGCAAAAAGCTTCTGCATTTTGAGCTTTTGAGCACCACAACGGAATTGATTACTTCCAGCGCAACGAGAAGCAGAACCGCAACGATGGAATTGCCGAGCGGCAGTGCGTTATCCTGCATCGGGATCGCCGCGATCTCGGAAAGGAGAATAGTTATTACAAGCTCCGTCGGCTGCAATTCGCCGAGCTGTCTTTTACCCATGATGCGCATACATATGATTATCAGAACATATAAAATCAGCGCACGAACCAATGTTACAAGCATATTTATCACCGATAATATGATTGACGGAAATCCATAAAATAAACAAAACACCGAACATCAAGTGAACGGTGTTTCTACATTTTCTGATAAAAGTTAATTTTGGCATATGCTTTCTTGCCGCCCCTTTAGCGGAGCCGAGATGAGGTTTACGAGCCGACACTGCGCTACCCCAGAGAATGAGCTCACTCTCAAATACAATCTCTGCTGACCTTTGGTCGATAATATGGTACAAGGCAAATCAAAACATTATTTTTGGTAAGCTTCGGTCGTAGCTCTCCGGCTGTGACTCCGTTAATTCGGCTTTTTCATTGTCCGATAAAACATATTGATTCAGCCAATAAACAAACAAATCGCCCCTGAAGCAAAAAGCTCTGTTCTCTCTGTCCCAAGAAAGCTTGTTATCCTTGTCATAAACCCATTTGTTAAACTTCTTTTCAATATTTTTAATATCATCAATTACCGACTGCGGAACCTCCGCTATATCCACATCAAATTCTGTAAATTCAATTATCAGCTTCAACTGTATCACCAACCAATTTAAGACTGTCTGCAATTCTTCTCATATCCTCAGGCATGGGTGCCTCGAGGGTCATTCTCTCCCCTGTTACGGGGTGGACAAAGCTCACCTTGGCGCAGTGCAGGAGTTGATGTCCGAGGTTCATTTCGTCCGTGCCGTACATGCTGTCGCCGACGAGCGGCATACCTATTGAAGCAAAATGCACTCTTATCTGATGTGTTCTGCCTGTTTCGAGCCATACTCTCACCAGTGATTTTTCACCGTCCGTTGCGACAGTCTCCCAATGAGTAACGGCTCTGTCACCTTGCTCACCGACCGCTCTTAGCGTTTTCATCGGGTCGGGTCGGTAAATCGGCTTGTCTATCGTGCCGAATTTTTCCGTTTTGCCCGAAACAACGGCAAGATATTCCTTCTCCGCCGTTTTCGGAATTTTTGCAGCGCTGTGCTTGTTCAAGGCGCAGATAACTATTCCCGACGTGCCCTTGTCAAGCCTTCCCACGGCTCTGAAAACCGACTGCTTGCCTTCGCTTTTTAAATGATAAGCAAGCGCATTTGCAAGCGTGTCTCCCTGGTGATTATGCGTTGGGTGGCAGGCAAGAAACGGTGATTTATTGACCGCAATCAGGTCGTCATCCTCGTATATGATGTCAATCGGAATATTCATCGGCTCAATTTCACCGTCGGGACACGGGATCTCGATTTTCAGTTCGTCGCCCGTGTGCAAAAGGTCAATCGTCCTTATATGCTCGCCGTTGAGCGTAATTCCGTTTTCGATTCTTTTAAGGCTCTTTAAAAGCCGAGCCGAGATTTTCGCCTCTCCGCGAAGATATGCAATGACTTTTTTGCCGTCAAAATCCTCGGGAATCGTAAATTTTATGGTTCTTTTCATTTTATCAGACAAGATAACCGAAACCTTCCTCGTCGAGCTTTCTTTTCATTTCCGCCTTTTTTTCCTCGGTTATATTCGTAATAATATAGCTTTCGTCAAAGCAGGGCTTTTCCCTTTGAAAGCGCTTATTCTTTTCAATATATTCCTCTGTTGAGCAAATCACTCTTGCGGGATTTCCGACGCAGACACAGCCGTCGGGAATATCCTTTGAAACAAGTGAATTTGCGCCGACAATAACGTTATTACCGATGTGCACGCCCATAAGAACGGTTGAATTCGCGCCGATAAACACGTTGTCTCCGATTGAAACGGGACCGATTTTTGTATAGCCGGTAAATTCCTTGGTACTCGCGTCATGAGCAAGAATATGCACCCTCGGAGCAAATGTAACATTATCGCCTATCGTAATAAGAAAAACATGCCCGGGGTCAAGAATACAGCCGTCCTTCATCTGGAAATGCTTGCCGACGGTAAGTCCGTTGTCAATCGCAACCTCCAGTTGAGAACGCGGGTCTATATGAAAAATTTTATTCTTAATTGACAAAAGAAAAGATGCAAAACTCATCCGATCGCCTCCTAAACAAATAAATAATACCCTACCGTTTACAAAATGTCAATTTATTTATCAAAACCCCGATTTTTATATAGTCAGAATTATCCTGTTTTTTTGCATAATTCGTTTTATTTTGTACATAATAACAAAAGTTTGAAAAAAGGGTTAAAAATATAACAAACCACTTGCATATTTTGATTTTTCGTTATAAAATAATCAATGGTAAAATTTAATACTAAGGAAATTTCGACTTAGGTTTTTCATTTGATTTTTGATCGGACGAGCTTCCGATGTCGGCATTTCCTAAAATTTGGAGGTAATTCAAATGTCAGTAAAAGTTGCTATTAACGGATTCGGCCGTATCGGTCGTCTTGCATTCAGACAGATGTTTGGTGCAGAGGGTTACGATGTTGTTGCTATCAACGACCTCACAAAGCCCAGCATGCTTGCTCAGCTTCTCAAGTACGACACAGCTCAGGGCGGCTATTGCGGAAGAATCGGCGAGGGCCTTCACACTGTTTCTGCTGATGATGAGGCAGGCACAATCACAGTTGACGGCAAGACTCTTACAATCTATGCTAAGGCTAACGCTGCCGAGCTTCCTTGGGGCGAGATCGGTGTAGACGTTGTTCTTGAGTGCACAGGCTTCTATTGCTCAAAGGCAAAGGCTCAGGCTCATATCGATGCAGGCGCTAAGAAGGTTGTTATTTCTGCTCCGGCAGGCAACGATCTTCCGACAATCGTTTTCAGCGTAAACGAAAAGACTCTTACTTCAGAGGACAAGATCATTTCCGCTGCTTCCTGCACAACAAACTGCCTTGCTCCTATGGCTAAGGCTCTTAACGACTATGCTCCTATCCAGAGCGGTATCATGTCAACGATCCACGCTTACACAGGCGATCAGATGATCCTCGACGGTCCTCACAGAAAGGGCGACCTTCGTCGTGCTCGTGCAGGCGCTGCTAACATCGTTCCTAACTCAACAGGTGCTGCTAAGGCTATCGGTCTTGTTATCCCTGAGCTCAACGGTAAGCTCATCGGTTCTGCTCAGCGTGTTCCTGTTCCGACAGGTTCAACAACAATCCTTACAGCTGTTGTTAAGGGTGCAGACGTTACAGTTGACGGCATCAACAACGCTATGAAGGAAGCTGCTTCTGAGTCCTTCGGTTACAACACCGACGCTATCGTTTCTTCCGATGTTATCGGCATGAAGTACGGTTCACTCTTCGATGCTACTCAGACAATGGTTTCCAAGATCGCTGACGATCTCTATGAGGTTCAGGTTGTTTCCTGGTACGACAACGAGAACTCTTACACAAGCCAGATGGTTCGTACAATCAAGTACTTCGCAGAGCTTGCATAAGTTATTATCACAAAAAATTATCGGAGCAGAAATTCTGCTCCGATTTTTTCTTTTTATGATTGAATTCACCTCCCCTATGTTGTATAATAATATATGTTCGCATATAATTTAAGTAATTCACCGACGGAGGTTTTTTATGTATATACTTGATGTTTTGAAATCAATTCTTTTCGGCATAATCGAGGGCATAACCGAATGGCTGCCGATAAGCAGCACGGGCCACATGATTTTGCTTGAAAAAATCTGCAAGTTCAAAGAGGTCTCGCCGAATTTCTTCGAGATGTACCTCGTTGTTATTCAGCTCGGCGCAATCATTGCCGTTGTCGTAATGTTCTGGAATAAGCTTTGGCCTTTCAAGAAAAAGCAGCTTGAAAACGGCAAGAGTAAGGTTGCCGTCAAGCCGAGAATAATCGAGCTTTGGTTCAAGGTCATTGTCGGCTCAATTCCCGCAGGAATTCTCGGAATTCTTTTCAATGACCTGCTCGACAAATATCTTTACAACTACGTCACCGTTGCAATAACACTCATCGTTTACGGTGTTCTCTTTATCATCGTTGAGATATATAACAGAAAGCGCCGTCCGAAGGTAACGAAGCTCACCGAGGTTTCGTTCAAAAACGCATTTTTCATCGGCTGTTTCCAGGCTCTTTCTCTTATCCCCGGAACCTCACGCTCGGGCTCAACGATTCTCGGCGGTATTATGCTCGGCAATTCAAGAAGAGTTGCGTCGGAATTCACATTCTTCCTCGCCGTTCCCGCAATGTTCGGCGCATCGCTTGTCAAGATAATGAAATTCGGCTTCGGCTTCACCGTGACCGAGTTTGTCATACTTTTTGTAGGAATGATAACCGCATTTGCGGTTTCGCTTGTAGTTATCAGATTTTTGATGAACTATATCAAGAACCATACCTTCACCGCATTCGGAATTTACCGTATAATTCTCGGTGCAATCGTTCTTATCACCTATTTCGTAACAAAATAACGGAGGCAAAATGGAAGCACAAAGACGTTATATACTTGAAAATATAGTCAACTGCCGTGACATCGGCGGCTACCCTTCAAAATACGGCTGCACAAAATTCGGACGCTTTATCCGCGGCGGCACGGTTGACAGACCGACAGAAAGCGATATCGGCACGCTCAGAGAGCTGAACATCTCAACCGTCATCGACCTAAGAGGAGATTTTGAATTCAACAACCAGCCGAACGGTATGGAGCGCCTGACGGATAATGTCAATCATGTTTCGCTCTATGAGCTGAATGTTGCCGAGGCAAAGGACATGAAAATGACAATTACCGAGGTTTATGAGTACATTGTCGATAACTACAAGGAAAACATCTGCAAGGCGCTGAAAGCCGTTGCAAACGCTCCCGAGGGCGCCGTATTCTATCATTGCTTTCTCGGCAAGGATCGCACGGGTATTCTTTCAATGCTTCTGCTGACGATCGCAGGAGTGAGCGAGGATGACATCGTTGCCGACTATCAGCTTACCTATACCTATCTTGAAAATTACATACACACTCATGCCGACTCTCTCTGGGATACAAACGCTGAAATGCACTATTCCCTGCCGCAAACCATGAGGGCCTTGATTTCATACGTCAAAGAAAAATACGGTTCAATCGCAGAGTACATCAAACTGACAGGTATCAGCGATGAAGAAATCGAAAAAATAAGACGCAGATTCTTTTAATCAAGCAAGGCGCACGCATCAATTCAAGTAAAACCACGGAGGTTAAAATGGATTATTTAAAATATGTCAATATAAAGCAAGGCACGTTTTCGGCAAGAAGATATTCAAACGGGAACACCCTGCCGCTCGTACAGCTCCCGTTTGCAATGGCAGGATATTCGGCTCAGACCGAGGACGACGGCGGATGGTTCTTCCACCCGACCCACAGAAGCCTTGAGGGCGTAAGGCTGACCCATCAGCCCAGCCCCTGGATATCCGACTACGGCACATTTCTTTTTACTCCGCAGACGGGTGAAATAAGGGATTCCGCAAGCCGTGCATGGTCGGGCTACCGTCCCGAGGACGCTGTTATGACTCCAACATATATGAAGCTGCGTTTTCTGCGTTCAAGGACGGATCTTGAGCTTACTCCTGCCGAAAGAAGCTGTAAAATAAGGCTCAGCTACCCCGAGGGAAGAACACCGTATTTTACTGTTTTTCCCGTTTTCGGCAGCTACACCTTTGACTTTGATTTTGATAACAACCGCCTTCTCTGCACAACCGACGGAGCAAGAGGTTCTTTCCATGAGGGCTTTAAAACCTACCTTGTTATTCAGTTTAAATCGGAGCTTGATGCTCAGAAATCATATAAAAAAGACGGTGAATTTATTCACGCGGCACTTTGCGATACAAACGTCGAAGCCGATATATCCTCATCATACATAAGCTTTGAGCAGGCGCTCGAGAACATGAAGCAGGACTGCGCCGAAAAGAGCTTTGACGAGCTTCGCGAAAGCGGCGAAAAAATATGGAACGAATACCTTTCGAGAATTGAAATTGAGCCTGAAAATGACAGTCAGATGAAAACCTTTTATTCATGCATGTACAGAACAGGCTTGTTCCCGCACAAGGCATATGAAATCGGCAAAAGCGGAGAAAAGCTTCATTACTGCCCGTTTGACGGAAGCATCAGAAGCGGACTGCGGTATACCGACAACGGCTTCTGGGATACATACAGAACGGAATTTCCGCTGTTTGCAATGATAGCAAGAAAAGAATACGCCGAAATGCTTGAGGGCTTTATCGTTGATTACACCGAGGGCGGCTGGCTCCCGAGATGGCCCTCGATCGGCGAGCGCGGCTGTATGCCCTCCACCCTGCTTGACGCTGTTATTGCAGACGCCGCGGTAAAGGGAATAATCGGCGGCGAGCTTCTTGAAACCGCCTTTGAGGGAATGCTCCACCATGCAAACTGCGATTCGCACCACCCCGATCTTGGCAGAACGGGTGCAGAAGCTTATGTCAAATACGGCTATGTACCTGCGGATATGATTGAAAACAACAATGTCAACCTTACGCTTGATGCCGCTTACGGAGACTATTGCATCACTCAGGTTGCAAAGGTTCTCGGCAAAAACGACATTGCCGAGGAATATATGAAGCGTTCAAAAAATTACAAAAATCTTTTTGACCCCGAAACGGGCTTCATGAGGGCAAAAAACACGGACGGCACATTTAAAGAGCCGTTTGACTGCTTCGACTGGAGCGATGAATATACAGAGGGAAGCGCATGGCAGTCCTCATTCTCGGTTCCGCACGACATTGACGGCTTGGCAGAGCTTTACGGCGGCAAGGATAAGCTAATCGCAAAGCTGGACGAGCTTTTTGCCGCTCCGCCTATCTACGGCACAAGCGGCTATGGCTCTGAGATCCACGAAATGACGGAAATGGCGGCAGTCGATTTCGGTCAGTGTGCGATTTCCAATCAGCCTAGCTTCCATTTCCCGTACATGTTTGCCGCGCTCGGTGAAAAGGAAAAGACCGAATACTGGGTCAAGAAGCTCTGCGAGGAAGCGTTCAGCTACACAGACGACGGTTTCCCCGGCGATGAGGATAACGGAGCAACAGCGGCATGGTACGTTCTTTCCGTGCTCGGAATATATGATATCTGCCCGGGCAAAAATGAATATATAAAAATCCGAAAGCTCTGTAAAAAAGCAAAAATTCTCGGAGAAGAGATATAATTTTTCTGTGACGGTTTTATTACAGAATCCGTCAAACGGTTACTCTTTTATGTTGTTTTTGCACCTTTACTGTTATATAATAGCTTCATTAAAATATGGAGTGACGATATGAAAAAGAAGAGAAAAACTATAATTCTGTTGCTTTGTCTATTGATTATTATTTCAAGCTGGTATTTCGGGAATTATTCCGTTAAGCTGACAAAGCAAAACATATATTCCGAAAAGGTTAATAATGACGTAAAAATTGCGGTCATATCCGACCTTCACGGCGACAAATTCGGCAAGGGAAACAGCAGAATCATAAAAATGATACAAGAACAAAGCCCCGATTTGATTTTTGTTCTTGGCGATATGTACACGCAAAATCACCTTAATCAGATCGATACAGCCGTTGAGCTTATTGAGAATCTTTCGAAAATCACCGACACATACGTTGTAACAGGCGATCATGACACGGACAGCAAATATACCGAGCAGCTTTCATCAATCGGCAAAGTTCATCTGATGAACTATAAAGAGGAAGATCTAAGCATCAAAGGCAACGGCATCACGATTTACGGCATTGACAATGTCTATTTCAGCCCGAGCTTTGATTTGCATAATGCGTTTGACGAGCCGAGCGCAGACAGGCTGAACATACTTCTTGCTCATCTGCCCGAAACAGAGCATTACGAAGACTTCGGCATTGATATAGTGTTCAGCGGCGACACCCACGGCGGAATGGTTCGCCTACCGTTCATCGGCCCGCTTTACTACAACGGCTATGTTTTGCCGAAGCTGACTTACACCGACAGAATGACCGACAAAGGACTGTATTCCTTTGACGATAAGCAAATTTTTGTTACCTCAGGTCTGGGCGACTACCCTGCCCCGCTGAGATTTCTCAACCGACCCGAGGTATGTATTATAACACTAAGCAATCATTCGTAAAAAAACAGCACCAATACGTTAAAAAAGGAGACTGCAAAATGAGCTACGCCGACAAACTTTTTATTGACATGTGCAATAATATTCTTGAAAACGGAACCGACACCAAGGGGGAAAAGGTACGTCCCCACTGGGCGGACGGCACACCTGCCTACACTCAGAAGCTTTTCTGCGTTGTAAACCGCTATGACCTCAGAAAGGAATTCCCTGCCCTCACGCTTCGCCGCACGGCGCTTAAATCCTGCGTTGACGAAATGCTTTGGATATGGCAGAAAAAATCAAACAACATTCACGACCTGCACTCCCACATTTGGGATTCATGGGCTGACGAGAACGGCTCTATCGGCAAGGCATACGGCTATCAGCTCGGTGTCAAGCACAAGTATAAGGAGGGCATGTTCGATCAGGTTGACCGAGTTATATATGACCTCAAGAACAATCCGTTCAGCCGCAGAATCATGACGAACATTTACAATCATCACGACCTTAGTGAGATGGGGCTTTATCCGTGTGCTTATTCAATGACATTCAACGTAACGCAGGGTGAAAACGGAAGGCTCGTGCTCAACGGAATTCTCAATCAGCGTAGCCAGGACGTTCTGACTGCCAACAATTGGAACGTTGTTCAGTACAGCGTGCTTCTCCACATGCTCGCGCAGGTCTGCGACATGGAGGTCGGCGAATTTGTTCACGTCATAGCCGACGCTCATATCTATGACAGGCACATTCCGCTTGTCAAGGAGCTTATCTCCCGCGAGCCTCTCCCCGCTCCGACCTTCTGGCTCAATCCCGAAATCAAGGATTTCTACGAGTTCACGACCGATGATGTTCGCCTTGATAACTACGAAACACATGAGCAGATAAAGAATATTCCCGTTGCGATATGAGGTGGCAAAATGAAGCTTATTGCGGCAGTTGACAACGAATGGAACATCGGCAACAAGGGCGGCTTGCTTTTTTCATTGCCCGATGACATGAAGTTTTTCCGCACGACGACCTCGGGCAAGATAGTTGTCATGGGCAGAAAAACGCTTGAATCATTTCCTAATTCCAAGCCGCTGAAAAACAGAGTAAACATTGTTCTTTCAAGAAGCAATCACGATGTTGAGGGCGCAGAATTCGTAACGAGCGTTGACGAATTGCTCGGCAAGCTCAAGGAATACGACACCGACGATGTTTACGTTATCGGCGGAGCTCAGATTTATTCTCTGCTTCTCCCCTATTGCGACACGGCGCTGATAACACATGTTGATACCGTTGCAAGCGAGGCAGATTCAAAGCTTCCCGAACTGAATGCCGACGAATGGAAAATCACGGAGCAATCGGATATTCATGAAAACAACGGGATCAAATTCCGCTTCACGACCTACAAGAGGGTAAAATAATGTTTAACGGCAAAATGAAATCCGTCACATTCAGCTACGATGACGGCGTTAAGCAGGATATTCGATTGGTTGAAATTCTCAACCGCTACGGACTGAAAGCGACGTTTAACCTCAATTCTGAGCTTCTCGGCAAGGGCGGCAGTCTTGATATCCTCGGGAAGAAGATATCACACAACAAAATTCAGCCGAGCGAGATCAACGAGATTTACAAGGGTCATGAAATTGCGGCGCACTCCCTCACCCACCCCGATATGACGGAGATGGCGGCGAACGAGGTCATTCGTCAGGTCGAGCATGACAGACTAAATCTCAGCGAGCTTGCCGGCTATGAGGTCGTTGGATTCGCTTACCCCGGTAAGCAGCCGAATTATAATTCGAGGATCGCTCAGATAATTGAGAACAGCACGGGTGTTAAATATGCTCGGACTACGATATGCAGTAATGATTTTTCGCCTCAGCGTGACCTCTACGAATTTCACCCGTCCGTTTTTCACAGGGATTGGGAGCGGCTTTACAGTCTTGCGGAAAGGTTCATTGACCTTGACCCGACAAGCGAAAGGATTTTCTATATCTGGGGTCATTCCTACGAGTTTGACATCAATGACGAATGGGACAAATTCGAGGATTTCTGCAAATTTATCTCAAACAGAAGTGACATATTCTACGGAACGAACAAGGAAATATTATTATAAAAAGCAACCGGACGACCCGATCGGATCGCCCGGATATTTTTATGCTGTTTTTACCACATCTTTGAGCTTACGAAATCGAATACCCAGCTGATGATAGATTTAGCGAGAGGAAGAACGACTGCGATTACCTGCGAGAAAATCTTCATCCAGTCAATCGACGGGTTAACGCCCGTGCCCTTCTTAACCGAAAGGTCCTTCCTGATTGCAAATGAATCAATGTTTTCCGTTCCGCCGTTTTCCGTGTCAACCGTGTAAGCATCGAAATAGAGCGTGTCGCCCACGATGCTGACACCGGAGAACATTGAAGCTGTAACATTCTTGATAACCTCGGCTCTCGGGAAATATTTATCCGTCAGGCTCTCGTCCTTCTGGTTGTAAATTTTAACGCCCGAGCAACCGCTGATTTCATAAACCGTTCCGACAGGGTTTTCCTTAACGGTGTATTCCTTGCCGTTGAATTCGGCTGTAGAGGTTGTTACGCTCTCTACCTTGTTGTCGATCATAGCATCGGTTCTGAGATAAACATGGTCATGACCCTGGAATACCATGTCGATTCCAAGCTGCGGCATAAGCTTGCAAAGCTCATCTCTTATCTTGCAAACGTCTTTGTCCTTATAGTGGGAGCCGTTTGAATAGATAGCCTTATGCATTGCAACAAACTTCCAGTCGGCGTCGCTCGACTGCATATCGTCAATAAGCCAGTCAACCTGAGCGTCGCTGAGGCTCTTATCGTCATTGAGATTATTTGTGTTGAGAACCGCAACATGAACGTTGTTGTAATCAAACGAGAAATAGATGCCCGATTCCGTATCCTGCTCGGGAACATTTGAATAATAATAATTCTTCTCGATTGCGTATGAGCCCATGCCCTCATGGTTGCCCGAAGCGGACATCATCGTTGTGTTCATGAGCGTCTCGGAAGCCGTGTTAAAGAGCCACTGCCACTGTCTGAAGTTATTGCCGTGGTCAACGTTGTCACCCGTGTTGATAATGAAATCGCTGTCGTACATCTTATAGGCTGTTTCGATAACCTTTGCGAAGGTCTCGTACTGCTGTTCGGACTGTGACTGCGGGTCGCAGATATGAATAAACGATGTTTCGTCCGAACCGTCAGCCATCTTAAATGTGCCGATATCGCTCCACCAATTTCTTGAAGCGTCGCCGACACGGTAGTAATATTCCTTGCCTGCTTCAAGTCCGGAAACCTCAACAATGTGTCTGTTCATCGGAAACTTGTAGTTCATGATGCCGATAACACCAAGGTCAACGCCCGGGTACTGTCTTTCCGTTCTCTCTGTTTTAACGTTAACCTTAACGCCGTAGGGAACCATTGACTTGCCTGTGAATACAGGGTTCTCTGAATACGGAATAATCTCGATATCCGTGCCCTTAACGCTCGTCTTTGTGTACCAGCTTACGTTTCTTGAGCTTTGGTCCGCACCGAGAGTAGCCGAAACGATCGTCGGCAGTCTGTAGTTCTCTCTTGTTGCAGTAGGTGTAACCTTGCCGTCGTAAACGATAGTTGTGTTTACATCCTCGATATAGTTATCGTCATATGCGAATTCGCATGCAACATTTGCGAGCGTCTGACCGATGCCCTCAAGCTGAGTATCGGTGAGATATTCACCCATGTAGTATTCCGCAATGCCCCAAAGCGACTTGAAATCAACAACGCCGAGCTTATTTGCAGCCTCAAGAATCTTGTTTGAAACGTTGAGATAGCTTGTGTCGCCAAGGAAAAGAACCATCATTGTAACCGTGAGAATTTTGCCGACACACTCAAGCGTCGTTCCCTCGGGGAAGAATGCACCGAGATTGAGATCAAGATCCTTGAGAATCTTGTCCTGAAGAAGATCGTTTGCAACGATATCAATGAGTGCATCAAAAATATCAAATACCGTATCGCCGTTATTGAGCTGATCAATGGCATCCATCATGAAAGGATCGTCCTTCATGTGGAGCTTACCCTCATATTTATAAACAATTATACATTCAAGAAGATCCTCAAATGTGCCCGGCTTTGTTCTGTCACCGAAGCCGTATTCGTCAATAAATCTTGTGTTCGGAAGCTCCGAAACCTGAACGTTGAGCAGCTTATTGATTGAATTGACAAGATACTCGGCCGTTGCGTCCGGGTCGGTCAGATAGTTCTCATAAATCTGGTTGAGGAGATCCTCGATAAAGCCCATGAGGTTCTTGGTTGTGAAAAGCTCGGTATCGCCGATTTTGAGGCCGTCACCGAAAAAGCCGCTTATCATGCCCTCAATATCAAGACCCATGCCCTTGAGCGTATTGAGCATGCCGTCCTCTGCGATTTTCTCCGAATATTCATCAAGCAAGCCCGAAAGCATATTGAGCGCCGTGGCCGAAAGTCCGCCCTCGCCGAAGAAGGAATCGCCGAGTGACTTGATTCTGTAAGGTGTTGCGTATGTCTCGCCGTTTACTGTAACAGGAAGCACGCAGTCAACATCCTTGCTCTCAACCTTCATTGTCGTCTTGCCGTTAACGTCGGTCGTTGCACTTACCTCACGGAAATAGTTCGGGAAAGCAGTCAGCGAATCCGTGCAGATTTCTGTCAGCGTTTCGCCGTCGTCCGTAACGGTCTGAGCAATGTCGCTGTCATGAATATGACCCGTAAAGGAGAAGTGCATACCTGCGTCAACGAGCTTGTCTGTAAGCTCCTCCCAGCCGTCGATAACGAAGCCGCGGATGATAGTATATTCGCCTGTGAAATGCGGAACAAAGTTATGGTGACTGACGCCGATAACCGTCTCGCCGTTCGCCTTTGCGTCGGCAATTTCATTGAGAACCCAGTTTGTGGCCTCTGTTGTGAGACAGCCTGCCGTCTCGGCAAGGTCCTTGCCCTTTTCCGTTACGTCGGAGCTGTATTTGCCCGTATCCATAACGATAAATCTGTAGCCGTCGGCACGAACGGAATATGAAAGCATATTTGCCTTGCCCTTTGACGGTGTATATCTGTGATAAGCAAGGTCATAGCCGAGATTCTTGTATATTTCAAGGAAATCCTCGGGCGTTGTGCGCTTTGCAGGCTCAGCCTCGCCGTTTTCATATGTAGTGCCGTTTGCCTTGTTGATGTCATGGTTACCGTTTATTGCGATAACCTGAATGCCTGTATCCTTCTCGAACTTTTCAAGCCTTGCGGCAAGCTGTCTGTGAGCCTCATACTCGCCGTTGGAGGTGAGGTCGCCCGAAAGAATAAGGTACTTCATGCCGTTCTTTTTCGCATGCTCGGCAATGCCTGCAAGAGCCGACTCAAGAATACCGACCGACTGATACGGCTCTCTCGCAAGAGCGGTCTTGATGCTCTCCATGAAAGCCTCGTTATAGTTGCCTGCCAGCGATGCCGGGAAATAGTGCATATCCGACATAACCGCAAAATTAACTTCCTTGTCCGTTGTCAGTCCCTTTTTGATTGCCTCGGCAGCCGATGCGCTCATAGGAACGATTGAAAGAATCATCACGATTGAAAGCACAAGCGCAATAATCTTTCTGCTTACTTTCTTTGTCTTATTCATTTTCCAAATAATCCCCCTTCATGTTTTTGGCAAATTGTGAATTGCCTTTATTATATGGATTTTAACAAAGACTTAAGATTAACAAGTGCGTTCGGCACGCCTTTGGCGATTTTGCCGACACCCTTTGCAACGTCCTTACCCTCAAACACCTTGAGAAGTCCGTCAGCCATTTCCTCATTGAACAGTCCGCCGCTCATTGCTACATAGTTTCTGACGGGGGTCTGCATGATAGTGTTCGCCATCATCGAACTGCCGATTCCGCCCTTGGGCTTCATGGCAATATCAACGGCATTATAAATAACCTTTGCAAGACCTTTTCCCTTGCTCCTGTCGATTGAGTTATTCATGCTGTCCGCCGTTATTTCGGGGGCAAACTTAAGCTCTCCGCCGTAAATAACCTTAAAGTCGTCCTCTCTTGCTCTCGCAGGATCGCCGTCGAAGTAAACGCTTGCCGAATCTCTCAAATCAACAATCGTTGCGTCGTCCTCCGACTTCATCTTGACATCGGCTTCAAGCCTGATATCCCTTGACGACGCACCGACAAGGATCTTATACGCTCCGCTCTCAACGCACCATGCTTCAGTCGCCGTGTTCCAGAAAGCAAAAGCTCTGTCGTCAAGCTCAACGCTGACCTTCTTCTCCTCACCGGGCTCAAGGTGAACCTTTACGAAGCCCTTAAGCTCCTTCGGCGCTCTGAAAACCCTGCTGTCGGTCTTGCCGACATAGACCTGAGCGATTTCCGCACCTGCAACATCGCCCGTGTTCTTTATTGTGAACGTAACCTTCGTACCCTCGCCCTTTGTGAGGTTTTTCTTTCTGAGCTTGATATCGGAATATTCAAAGCTCGTGTATGAAAGACCGAAGCCGAACGGGAAACGTACGTTTCTTTCAACCTTATCATAATATCTGTAGCCTATGAAAATGCTTTCACGGTACTGAACGTCCTCGTTTGAATCGGGATATCTGAACGAGGTCGGCGTATCCTTGAGACAGATCGGATACGTTTCGGCAAGCTTGCCGCACGGATTTGCCTTGCCCGTCAGCACATCGACAACCGCAGGGGCAACCGACTGACCGCCGAGGTAAGCGTTGAGAATTGCCTTGACATTGTCCGCCCACGGCATTTCAACAGGCGAACCGCCCTCGAGAACGACTATAACGTTATCATTCACACGGCTGACCGCTTCAACAAGTCTGTTGTGACCCTCGGGAAGCTTCATTGTACTTCTGTCAAAGCCCTCTGACTCGCAATCGTCGGTAAGTCCGATAAATACAACTGCGTGTGAAGCATTTTTTGCGAGGTTGCATGCCTCGGTTATGTATGCGTCCTCGTTCTTTCTCTTGCCGCTCTTATCATATCCGAGTGCAAATTTAACATTGATCGGCGAATTATTAAAGGCTCTTCTGCCGCTGTCGATCATTGTCGGATTGATTATCGAACTGCCTGCGCCCTGATATCTCGGGCTGTCCGCAAATGCACCGATAACTGCAACATATTCGCCGTCACAGCGCTTGAGCGGAAGAATGTTATTATCATTTTTAAGAAGCACCATTGACTGCTCGGCAATCTCCCTTGCAAGCAGATTGTGCGCCTTAACATCGTACTTATAGCCCTTGCGTTTATTTGCTTCGCCTCTGAGAATAAGGTCGATGAGCTTATCAACTCTTTCGTCAAGGGTTGTCTCGTCAATGACTCCGCACTTGACTGCTTCAACAATTTTTGCATCGTTAATTCCGCCCGAGGACGGCATTTCGAGGTCGTTGCCTGCATTAAGTCCCGCAACACGGTCGTTGACCGCGCCCCAGTCGCTGACTACTACACCCTCAAATCCCCATTCGTCACGCAGAACCTTGGTCTGAAGCCATTCGTTCTCCGAGCAATAGGTGCCGTTGAGGAGATTATATGCGTTCATGACCGTCCATGGCTGACTCTTTTTGACCGCCTTCTCAAAGGCTCTGAGATAAATCTCTCTAAGTGCGCGCTCGTCAATTATGCTGTTTGAGGTCATTCGCTTCATTTCCTGGCTGTTGCCTGCAAAATGCTTGAGAGATGTGCCTACTCCCATCGACTGAACACCGGCAATAAACGCCGCGCCCATTTCGCCCGCAAGCTCGGGATCCTCCGAAAAATATTCAAAGTTTCTGCCGCAAAGCGGAGAACGCTTCATATTTACTCCGGGGCCGAGCAACACGCTTACACCGTGCTGTAAGCATTCCTCGCCGAGAGCCTGACCCATCTTGTAAATGAGATCTCTGTCCCACGAGCAAGCCGTCGTAACAGCGGTCGGAAAGCAGGTTGCGGGATAGCTGTTACCTATTCCGATCTCCTTATTCTCGGAGTTCTGCTTTCTGAGACCGTGAGGGCCGTCGCAGACCATGATCTCGGGAATTCCGAGTCTCTTAATACTCTTAAGATGCCAAAAATCCTTGCCCGAGCAAAGCGCGGCCTTCTCCTTAAGTGTCATCTGAGAAATCAGATCCTTATGCTTTAACACTGAAATCACTCCTCATCATTTATTACAGTTTCGTTTATTTCCAATAATGCGTCAGCCTGAGCCGACTCAATTTCTTCAACATTTTTAAGCTTTTTCTGAATAATTCTGTTTCTGTCCTGAGCCTCGGAAAGTGATTTTCCTGCCTCGTCGATCTTCTTCTTGGCTTTATCAAGAACAACTCCGAATTTATCGTACTGCACCTTTGCCGCCGCCAGAAGCTTCCTGACCTCGTTCGCCTTTTCATTTATCGCAACCGCCTTGAAGCCCATTGAAAGAGAATTGAGCAGGGCGATTATCGTTGTCGGACCTGCTATCATTATGCCCTCGCGCTGAATTTTATCCATAATGCCCGAATTTGACGAGGTTATCTCTGCATACAAGCCCTCCGTTGCAAGGTAAAGGATAGCAAACGGTGTTGTATCGGGAACATGAATATATTTTGTGATCGTTTTTGCCTCGTGAAGAACTCTGTCCTCAAGTGCCTTTCTCGCCGCCGCGAGCGCCGCCGCATCGGCATTGTCCGCCGCCTCACAAACTCTGCGGTAATCCTCCATCGGGAATTTCGAATCTATCGGCAAATATGTATACCTTGAGGAATCATCGCCCGACGGGATTTTAACGGCAAATTCAACAACGTCTCTTGAGCCTGCCACCGGCGAATAATTTTTAACATACATGTTCGGAATGGTCTGGTCGAGAATTCCCTCAAGCTGAATTTCCGCCCACGTTCCTCTTGCCTTGACATTGGTGAGCACCCTGTTGAGCGCCGTAACGTTCGTCGTAACTCCCGTTGAAAGCTCCTTCATTTCGCCGAGGGACTTATAAACATTTTCAAGCTGCTCGGAAACGGTCTTGAACGAGGAATCAAGCCTTGTTGCAAGCGTGGACGTCAGCTTTTCGTCAACCGTCGCTCTCATCTGGTCGAGCTTCTTTTCGTTGCTCTCCTGCATCTTAGCAATTGCGGCGTCAACTACCCTTGTCTGCTTCTCGTTCTGCTCCATGCTGTTGGTTCTGATAAGGTTAAGAGAATCCGTCATATCCTTATTGAGCTTGAGAAGCGTCTCGTAGTTCTGACGCGTCATCGTGTCGAGCTTCTCGGTCATTCTGCCGAGCGACTCCGCGGTTTCACGCCTGTTGCGTTCAAACTCCTCCGCATTGCTTCCCGAATTCTGCTTCATGAGCATCAGAATTGCGGCAAGCTGTTTTTCCGTCTCAGCCGATTTATCGGTACTTTTCAGCGATTTTATCTGAATTAAAGTGTATATCAATATTCCGATTACGGCAATAAGCAAAGCCGAAATTATGTATATCAATGCGTTCGGCACACTACCACTCCCAATATAAATCTTTTCATATAATTATAACAAAAATATAAGGTATTTACAATTCATTTTCTTTTCAAAAATCACTGGCTTTTTTTGTATGTATTTGCTATAATATATGATGAATATATATTACAATACTCAATTACCTTTTCGGAGGTCTCTATAATGTTAAAAAAGCTCTTATCACTTTTTCTCGCTCTTGTCGCTGTAATAAGCCTCTGTGCATGCGGCGGCAGCAGCTCCGATGTTCTCATACTCCCGATTGAATCAGACCCGTTGTGCCTTGATCCGCAGGTTGCGGACTCAAAAGAGGCTAAGCTGATGATAGCAAACTGCTTTGAGGGTCTTGTCAGACTGGATAAGGATTATAAGATCGTTTCGGGTGTTGCCGAAAGCTGGGAAATTTCCGCCGACGGACTGACATATACCTTTAAGCTCAGAAACGATACGCACTGGAAGCTGCTTAACTCCTTTGAGGACGTTCTTCCCGAGGGCTACAAAAAAAGCTACCGCACTCAGGTCATCGCCGCCGATTTTGTTTACGGCATAACCCGTGCGCTCGACCACGCAACCCAGGCAGGAGACGCGGAGAAGCTCTTTGACATAAAAAACGCCGTCGCGGTCAACAGCGGCAAGCAGCCCGTTTCCGCACTCGGAATAACGGCGCAGGACGATACTACGCTTGTCATCACCCTTGAACGTGCGAACCCCGATTTCCTCAGAATTCTGACGCTTCCCGTCGCAATGCCCTGCCACGAGGATTTCTTCAAGGCAACGCATGCAAAATACTGCCTTGACCTCAAATACACCTTCTGCAACGGTCCTTTTTACCTTTCCAGATGGGCTGAGGACAACACTCTGTCAATGTACAAAAATGATGAATACAAGGGCAACGTCAAGGTCAGACCCGATGAAATATATTATTATGTCAATACGGACGAAGCCTCGGTTATCAAGAAAATACGTCAGCGTACATATGACTGCGCGTTCCTTTCCGAATCGGCAAAAAATGAGCTGAGCGACAACGACAAGCTGACAAACTATTCGGTCAATAACACCGTTTACGGACTTTGCTTTAACTGCACCGATTCAGTCCTCGCAAACGAGGACATGCGAAGAGCGCTCGCAATGATAACAAAGCAGCCTCAGACCGATACAGAAAAGGAGTCGGCATTCAATAAGGGCATTGTCCCCGACTGCGTCCGCTACGGCGAAAGCTCGTACCGTGATGTCGCAGGCAATGTAAACGGTATAGCCTATAACGAAAAGCAGGCTGTCACGCTTTGGAAAAAGGGACTTAAACAGCTTGACCTCACCACCGCTGAGGTGGTCGTCACCTGCACCGAGGAGAATGCGCCGATAATGCAGCAGACAATTCAGCATTGGCAAAGAATTCTTTCGACCTCTATCCTCGCAAAGGTTGAGGTCAAGACCGAGGATCAAATAAGCACAATGATTTATAATACAAATTTCCAGATTCTCTACCACAAGATCTCTACCGATTCGTCAACCGTTACGGACACGCTTAAAAAATTTACGTCCGACAGCACCTCGAACATTTTCGGATTTACCGATAAAAAATACGACAGCATTGTAAATGCCATCATTTCTCAGTATTCAGGAAAAGAAAAGCTCACGGGATGCGTCAATGCCGAAAAATACATTCTTGACAAGGCGGTATTCATTCCGATGTTCGGCGCCGATTCATACGCTGTAATCAACAAAAGCGTAGACGGAATATATTTCTCCCCTGCCTTTGAAAGCGCCTGCTTGATATCGGGAGGTCACAGCTGATGAAAGCCCGCAGAATAATAGGTGCAGTGGTTTTCTGGGCGCTGACCCTTTCGATAATGTACATTGCTTTCGGCTTTTCAAGCGAAACAGCTGCCGAATCCGAGCAGGTCAGCCAAGGCGTACTCAATATCATTATTGAGCACCTCGGTAACGTCATTTCGCATCACATGCTCCGAAAAATCGCGCATTTTTCGGAATATGCGGCGCTTGGATTCTGCATGGGCGGAGCAATATACTTCACCTTTAACAAGAATAAATTTTACATTCCGCTTATCCCCAGTGTGATCTATGCCGCAAGCGATGAGATACATCAGCTTTTTGTGCCCGAAAGATCGTGCGAGTTTCTGGATGTCATAATCGACTCGTGCGGAAGCTCTTTTGGAATACTCATTTTCATGCTGATATTACTGATAATAAATAGGATTAAAAGCAAAAAAGCACAATCGGTTGTATAAACCGATTGTGCTTTTTCTTTTTTTGAAAGATTATTTCAAGACTTAAGGTCGGCTGCTGTTTTTCGTCCTCGCAGAACAAAGAACGATTGTAATTCCTTTATCCGATTCGACATTTTCAACCGTTACCGCCAGCCCTCTGCCCGTCTTTTTGAGAGCAAAATTAACTTCTCTGCCGTCGGCAACGGCGGTTATTTTTTCGGCAAAAGCAACGTCGCGGAAAGAGAAAACATATCTTCTGCTTTTCGGGATCAGCGAAAGATCGCCCTCGGCAGGGTATACCGAGAAGAGCAACTCATCGCCGTTTTCTTCAAGCTTAAATTCCGTTTCGGCATAGTGTCCGTCCTTATAGGATAGGCTTTCTCCGTCATCCTCATAAAGCTTAAACGAGCCGTTTCCCCTGTAAATCAGAATTTCAAGCGAATCGGGATTGTTACATTCATTGCCCTTTGTTCTTCCGTCAAGCGGAATAATCGCTCCTTCGGGCGCAAGCACCGGAATAGACGTGATATCGCGCTGAAGCACTATCCTGCCGCCGCTATAGACCTCATCGGTGAAAATATCCGTGTATCTTCCCTCAGGAAGCCAGACCTCAACTGTCGCCTTGTGCGTCCTTTTGTTTGCCCTGCGCGTTATCGGCGCAACTATCAGCTGAGTTCCGAAAAAGTATTCGTTGCCGACGGAGTATGCCCCCGCATCGTTCGGGTATTCATAATACATCGGCATAAGCAGAGGTCTGCCCTCTGCTTCGGTCAGCCTGTTCATCGTGTATGTATAGGGTATCATGCGATGTCGGAATCGCAGAAATTTTTTTGTGATTTTTTCCACTTCGGCGCCGAATTTCCACGGCTCCTTGCTCTTGCGCGCATCGTTGACGGAATGGAACCGCATTATCGGGCTGAAAACTCCGAACTGAACCCACCTGAGATACAGCTCATCATTGAGATTACCGAAATTGTGACCGCCGATATCATGGCTCCACCAGCTATAGCCCGCATTTGCCGCCGTTGCGGTGAAATACGGCTGAAAGTCGAGCACCGACCACCGAATAGCCGTATCGCCCGAAAAGCCGAGCGGATAACGGTGAGAGCCGAAGCCCGCAAAGCGTGAAAGCGTCAGCGGACGAAGCCCTTTTGACTGTCTGTCAAGGCAATAATAATGATTCAACAGCCAGAGCGGATCAAGTCCTTCAATTTTCGGCCTGTTCCCCTGCTGCCAATCTATCCACCAAAAATCAACGCCCTCTTTTTCCATAGGCTCGTTGACATATTTAAAATAGCCCTCGACAAACTTTTTGTCAGTGAAGTCGAAATCAACAGTCTTTTTACTTTCACTGTCAATGCCCATATATTCCGCAAGCTCGGAATACATATCCTCAAAGAAGCGTATTCCCTGTGCCGGGTGAATATTCAGGTTTGTTTTTAGCCCCATTTCATGAAGCGTCTTGAGGAATTCAACGTGATTCGGGAAAAGCTCCGTGTTCCAGCTGTAGCCTGTCCACCCCGGATTCCAAAAGCAGCCCGTTATCCGCAAAATCGGATTTTTCGGCTGAGGATAATCAAAAACGCCCTTTCCGAAACGCTTCTCAACATCCGTCCAGTGCCAGTCCATATCAATGCACGCAACTGTCAGCGGAATGTCCTTTTCCGCAAACCACTTCATCAATTCAAGATATTCCTTCTGCGTATATTTCCAGAAGCGGCTCCACCAGTTGCCGAGACAAAATCGCGGAATAAGCGGTGTTTTTCCCGTTATACGGTAGAAATCCTTCATCGCCGATTTATAGTCAAAGCCATATGCAAAGACGTAATGATCCCGACCTTTCTCCATCCTCGGAGCAACAGCTCCGCCGTTCAGGGTTAGCGACATTGAAT
>CAKSSJ010000003.1 GCA_934488615.1 uncultured Eubacteriales bacterium
CTCTTATCATCAATGCCGCAGAATGTGAGCCGTACATAACCGTTGACTACCGTGAATGTATCGACAACTCATGGGATATCTGTTCGGGCATCAAGACGGTTAAAGAGCTTCTCAACATTCCGAATGTTGTTATAGCGGTTGAGGACAACAAGCCCGACGCTTTTGAAATTCTTCATCAAATTGTTGATAAGGAAGCGGGCGCGGACAGCTCAATCAAAATCATGCAGCTCAAGTCCGTTTATCCTCAGGGCGCAGAAAAAATGATGGTTCAGTCGGCAACAGGCCGTCAGGTGCCTCCGGGAAAGCTCCCCGCAGACGTCGGCTGTATCGTTATGAACGTCACTTCGATCGCATTCATTGCCCGTTATCTCAAAACAGGCAAGCCGCTTGTCAGCCGTTCAATGACCGTTGACGGTATGGCTATCGCCGAGCCGAAGAACGTCAGAGTTCCGATTGGCACAAGCTTTGCCGACGTTGTTGAATTCTGCGGCGGCTTTAAAGAGGATCCCGTTAAAATTATCGCAGGCGGTCCGATGATGGGTATGGCGATTACCGATGTAAACTACCCGATTTCAAAGAGCAACAACGCTTTGCTTGCTTTCTCAGCTAAGGATGCAAAGATTTTCAGAGAAACAGACTGTATCCGCTGCGGCCGCTGTGCCGCCGCCTGTCCGATGAGCCTTGTCCCGACAAAGATAGTCCGTGATTCAAAGGCTAAGGACGTTGACGCTCTCACCAAGGACGGCGTTATGGTCTGCATGGAGTGCGGCAGCTGTGCATATTCTTGCCCTGCTAAGAAGCCGCTCGTCCAGCACATGAGACTTGCAAAATCAATCATCAGAGAGGCAGGTGCAAAGAAATGACATTAAAAAACAAGCTCGTTGTCAGCGCATCGCCCCACGACCGCAGTCCGAGGACTGTAAGGAGCCTGATGCTTGACGTTATTATCGCACTTATTCCCGCGCTTATCGCTTCGGTTATCTACTACGGACCGAGAGCACTGCTCATTGAATGTGTCAGCGTTGCGACCTGCGTAATATTTGAGTACATCACAAGGATCGTATTCAAGCGCAGTCAGTCCATCGGTGATCTCAGCGCAGTTATCACAGGACTTTTACTTGCTTTCAACCTGCCGGTTTCAATTCCGCTTTGGATGGTAGTTATCGGCTCGCTCGTTGCGATAGTTGTTGCAAAGCAATTCTTCGGCGGCATCGGTCAGAACTTTGTCAATCCCGCTCTTGCAGGACGTATCGTTCTTCTGACCTCGTTCCCCGTTGCAATGTCAACCTGGACACAGCCGCTCACATGGACAATGTCAAAGCTTGACGGCATCACCTCCGCTTCTCCCCTCTCTTCAATTCATGAGATGGCTTCGGGCGGAGCCGCTCCCGATGTTTCACTCGTTGAAATGCTCATCGGCTGGCGCGCAGGCTGTCTCGGCGAGACATGCGCCGTTGCGCTCCTCCTCGGCGGTATCTATCTTGTTGTCCGTAAGGTCATTTCTCCGACAATTCCGCTTACATATATCGGCACGGTTGCCGTTATCATGCTCATCGCAGGCAAGGGCGATTTCAGCTTCGTTGCATATGAGCTTCTCGGCGGCGGACTTATGCTCGGCGCAATCTTCATGGCAACGGATTACACGACATCGCCGATCACCTTCAAGGGCAAGATCATCTTCGGCATAGGCTGCGGTCTTATCACCTCGGTTATCCGAATTTTCGGCAATCTTCCCGAGGGCGTTTCCTATTCGATCATTATCATGAACATTCTTGTTCCGCTGATTGAAAACGTTACGCTTCCCAAGCCGTTCGGCACTCCAAAAAAAGAAAAGAAGGAGGCTGAGGCAAAATGAAAAAGCAAATCATAATTCCTACGGTTGCGCTCTTTATTATCTGCCTTGTCGCAACAACCTTGCTTGCGCTGGCAAATAACGTAACCGCTCCGATAATCGAAAAGAACTCGGCAGAGTCCGAGGCTCAGTCCCGTATGGAGGTTCTTGCAGACGCAAAGAGCTTCGAGGACAAAACGCTCAACGGCATCAGCTACGCAGTCGGTCTTGACGACAGCAAGCAGACAGTCGGCATGGTTTTCACAACCACATCAAAGAGCTACGGCGGCGACCTTATCGTTATGACAGGTGTTGACAACGAGGGCAAGGTCACGGGAATCCAGATTCTCTCGATCAGCGACACCGCAGGCCTCGGCATGAAGGCTCAGACAGATTCTTTCAAGAATCAGTTCAAGGGTCTTGTTGACGGAATCAAGGTTGCCAAGAACAGCGCTGACCATGACAACAACGAGATCCTCGCTCTCACGGGCGCAACGATTACGTCCAACGCCGTAACAACGGCGGTCAACGAGGCTCTCGCAAACTACAAAACCATTACAGAAAACGGAGGTGCTAACTGATGGCTGAAAAGAAATCCTTAGGCAAGGAGCTCACCAAGGGCTTTATTATCGAAAACCCTGTTCTTCGCCTTGTACTCGGCACCTGCCCCACCCTCGCAACAACGACCTCCGTTTCAAGTGCGATTGGTATGGGCGTTTCGGCTTCGATCGTTCTCATCTGCTCAAACATCGTTATTTCGGCATTGAGAAAGGTTATTCCGCAGAAGGTTCGTATCCCTGCATACATCGTTATCATCGCTTCGTTCGTTACGATCGTTCAGATGCTTGTCAAGGCATTTGTTCCCGTACTCAACGAGCAGCTCGGCGTTTATCTTCCGCTTATCGTTGTTAACTGTATCATTCTCGGCAGAGCGGAAGCATTCGCAAGCAAAAACGGCGTTCTCGCCTCGGCGGTTGACGGTCTCGGAATGGGAATCGGCTTCACGGGTGCACTCTTCGTCATGGGTACTATCCGTGAAATTCTCGGTGCAGGCACATTCCTCAACGGAATCAGCGACCTCATCGGCGGAAGCTTCAACGGCTTCTCTATCCCCTTCCTCAACGAAAACCCGATGCTTATATTTATTCTCGCTCCCGGCGGATTCTTTGTATTCGGCATGGTAATGGCTCTTGCCAACAAGATTGCAGAGTCAAAAGGCAAGCCTAAGGCTGTGCTTCACGGCTGTGAAAACTGCCCGATGGCTAAGTCCTGCACTATCAGAGACACCCACGAGAGCTGTGAAGAGAAGAAGGAGGCTGAAGCATAATGGAAATGACAAAAGGCCTTTTGAGCATATTGCTCACAATGATCCTCACTCAGAACTTCGTTCTTTCAAGATTCCTCGGCATCTGTCCGTTCCTCGGCGTTTCAAAGAAGCTGAACACGGCGGTCGGCATGTCGCTTGCCGTTATCTTCGTTATGGCGCTTTCAACGGCTGTTACATACCCGATAAACAAGTATCTGCTTGTTGCCAACAATCTTGAATATCTTCAGACAATCGTTTTCATTCTCGTCATCGCCGCACTTGTTCAGATGGTTGAGATCATCCTCAAGAAGTATATGCCTGCTCTTTACAATGCGCTCGGCATTTATCTTCCGCTTATCACAACGAACTGCGCGGTTCTCGGCGTTGTAACTCTCAACGTTGACAACGGCTACAACTTTATGCAGTCGCTCATCTGCGCTATCGGCGGCGGTGTCGGCTTCATGATTGCCATGATTATGTTCGCAGGCGTTCGTTCAAGACTTGAATCCTGCGACATCCCGAAATTCCTTAAAGGTCTGCCCATCACACTTGTTGCCGCTTCGCTCGTTTCCCTTTCATTCCTGGGATTCGCAGGCGTTGTTGACAAGATCTTTGCATAAGGAGGCGCGAATATGAATCCTATTGTTTTAGCAATTCTGATTGTTTCGGTCATCGGACTCATCGCAGGTCTCGGACTTGCAGTCGCTTCCATTGTCATGGCTGTTCCTGTCGATAAAAAGGCGGAGGCTATCCGCGAATGTCTCCCGGGCGCAAACTGCGGCGCATGCGGATTTTCGGGCTGTGACGGCTATGCGGCGGCTCTTTCAAAGGGCATTACAACAAATACGGCACTCTGCGCCCCCGGCGGAAATGACGCTTCAAAGGCTATCGCAGAGGTTACGGGACTTTCGGCAGGCTCTGTTGCTCCCATGGCGGCGGTCGTTATGTGTCAGGGCTTTTGCGGCAAGGCGGAAACCAAGATGGAATACAACGGAGTTAGCTCATGTGAAATGGCGAAGCAGCTTTTCGGCGGCCCGAAGGAGTGCATCTACGGCTGTATCGGTCTCGGCGACTGTATGAATGCCTGTCAGTATGACGCTATTCACATCTGCGACGGCGTTGCAAGAGTCAACCCCGTTATGTGTAAGGCCTGTAAGCAGTGCCTTAAGACCTGCCCGAACCACATTATCAAGATGATGCCATTGCACGAGGCAAAGGCGGCGAACCTTTGCGTAAACCACGACAAGGGCGCAATCACCCGCAAGGAATGTTCAAACGGCTGTATCGGCTGTATGAAGTGCGTCAAGGCGTGCGAATTCGGCGCAGTTGAGGTCAAGGACTTCTGCGCTAAGGTAGATTACAACAAGTGCACAGGCTGCGGCAAATGCACTGAGGCTTGTCCTGTTAAATGTATCAACCTTATCACACTTGATTAACCATAATAAATAACAAAGCACCCTCCGACATTGAAAATTCGTTGTCGGAGGGTGCTTTTTTGATATACTTTTATTGTTAAGTAAATCACATCAGTAAAACCCCTCAGTCACGGACAAGCCGTGACAGCTCCCCTACAGGGGTGCCGAGAAGTTTGTGCAGACTTTTTCTTGCCGCCCCTTTAGGGGAGGTGGCTTCGGCGGATTGCGCCGAAGTCGGAGGGGTTAAAGTTTGATAAAACTTCCTGTCTTTTAGTAGGGGCGACCATTGGTCGTCCGCTTATATTTTCATCAGAATTTTGCGGACGTGCAATGCACGCCCCTACTAAATCAAGGTCAATTTCATCATTCTTTATGCTTTGCAACGCAAAGCCACTGATTCTTTTCACTCTTCACTTTTATCTTTTCTCTTATTTCCACTCCCTCAGTTGGCTTCGCCGCCAGCGTCTCGCTGCGGCTCGGTCACGTCGCGGCTCTGACAGTCCACCGGACTGTCATTCACTACCGCGCCGACACTTCGCTACCCCAAAGGAGGAGGACATTATTACTACCGCGCCGACACTTCGCTACCCCAGAGGAGGAGCCCACGATCAAAACAAATTTCATCAAAATCTTTGCAAAACCCCTCAGTCACGGGCGAGCCGTGACAGCTCCCCTACAGGGGCGCTGAGAATAGTTTCTACTAACTTTACCTATTTCTGTCTCCCATCGGTTAAATTAAGTGCATAAATAATAGCACAAAGATTCTAACGCTCTAAAAATTAAATAACCTTAAAACTGCAACAGCACAAGGTCGGTCTATGAATATGCACAGAAAAAGGACACGGATCACTCCGTGCCCTTTTGTTATTGTTTTGGCTTATTTTGCTCGGCCTGTCTGCTGGTCGATCGTTGCGAGCTTGAAGATTACGTTATTGAGCAATCTTACGTCAAGGTTGTTGACATATCTGTCGCCGTTGACGTTTGCCGCAAGCTTCTGTGCAGGTGTCAATGTCTGGATCTTGTTCAATGAACCCGAGATCATTGATACGTCGAGCGCTGTGATCGAACCGTCTCCGTTTACATCGCCGTAGATGAGTACCGTGTACTGTGCTACGATTGAGCCGTCAAGCGTTGACTTTGCTTCGATCGTTGTGCCTGTTCCGATGATTCTGCCCTTTACCTTCTTAATGGTTACTGTTACGTTCTCCATTATGAAGTAGCCGCTCTTGATTGATGCGTCCGTAAGGCCTGTTCTGAGACCTACAATGTACTTAACGCCGCCCGAAACCTTTTCCTTTGCGCCGTTTGCAAGCTCAAATCTTGCTACCTTTGTATCCTTGAGGATAAGCATGTCAACGTAGCTCTGGAGAGTTGCCTGCATCTCGTCAACCTTATCCTGCTCTGTGATGTTGTAATCTCTGTGAGCGGGGATATAAGATGTAACATAGTCGAAGATGTAGCCGATGTAGATCTCATCATAGTTTGTATAAAGCGATGAATCGAGAGCATCAACCGTTGCGATGAGCTCGTCAAGCTTTGTATAGTCAGCCGACTTATAAGTGAATGTATAAGCGTTTACGCTGTCTGTATAGCCGTCAACCGTGCTCTGCTGGTTGATCTTGAGTGTGCGGTCAAAGCCGTTTACGAGACTGTTGAAGCCTGCAACGGAAGCGTCTGTGAAGAGACCCTTTGCAATTTCTTCTCTCTTAGCGGCAATAGCCGAATCAAGTGCTGTGTAATCTGCATCCTTGTACTCGAATACGAACTCGCTGATAGTCTTTGCATAGCCGTCAACGATCGCCTGATCCTCTATTGAAAGATTCCAGTTGACCGCGGCGATAATTGCATCGTAAGCCTTGAGCGACTCATCCTTATAAAGACCCGAAACATACAGTGCGTCTGCGGCTTTCTTTGCCTCGTTGACAGCTGTATAGTCGGCGCCCTTGAGCTTAAGACCGCCGATAGCCTTATCAAGTGCGGATACAAGAGTTTCAAACTCTGTCTGATTTCTGATGGAATTCTTTGTAAGCTTATATGTATCAGCCGCGGCAAGTGCGTCTGTGTAAAGCTTTACGGATTCATCAGTGTAGTTTTCAAGGTTTGAAGGAACCTTTGCGATTGCCTTGTTATAGCTTGTAAGATCAAGCGGCTTATCTGTAAGATGTGAAACGGCCTCATCGATAGCTGTTGCAAAGCCGTCAACCCTTGCCTGATCTGCCTTCGGAAGATCGGGAACGATAGCGCCGATTGCATCTCTTACAGCCTTGATGCTTTCATCTGTGTAGTTTGTATCCTTGATAGCCTCTTCTGCCGCCTTCTTGGAAGCGTTTACCTTTGTATAATCAGCCTTATCAAGCTCAAGAGCTTCTCTTGCCGCCTTGATAGCCGCTGCATAATTGTCAACCTCAGCCTGATGGTTGATATCAAGGTTATAGTTTACACCTGCAAGAACCTTATTGAGATTTTCAACAGATGACTTGGTGTAAGGTGTAAGATCTGACGGGATAAGAGCCTTCTCAGCCTCAACCTTTGAGTAATCTGCGCTCTTATATTTAAGACCTGCGATTGCGGTCTCAAGATCTCTTGCATAGCCGTCAACAGTATCCTGATCCTTTGTTGTGAGGGTTTTATCAATTGCGAGCTTTGCCGCAATAACCTCAGCCGCAGTCTCATCTGTGTAAACATCATTTTCGAAATCTGCGGGAATCTTAGCCAAAGCAGCGTTTACGCCGGAATAATCTGCGCCGTTTGCTCTAAGACCGAGATAAGCCTTATTGATAGCGGCGGCGAAGCCGTCAACCGTTGCCTGATATCTGATGTCAAGATCCTTCTGATAATTTGTTGTTGCAAGAAGTGCGTCATAGGATTCCTGAGTATAATACAGGTATCCGTTATGAGTTGTTGCGAAAGCCGCCTGGGTATTCTTAGCTTCCTCAACCTTCTTCATTGCGGCGTCAACAGCAGAGTAATCTGCAGGCTTATACTGAAGATTATTCATAGCCTCGCGGATCGTTGTAACGTAACCGTCAACCGTTGCCTGCTTGCTAACGGGAAGGTTCCAATCAACAGAGTTTACTGCGTTTGCAACATTAAGGATAGAAGCCTCTGTGTAGTTTGACTTATCCATGTTGTTCCACTCTTTGATGATTGCGTTTACAGCAGAATAATCCGCGCCAACCTCTTTGAGGTTCTTTATAGCGTCATTGATAGCTGTTGCAAAGCCGTCAATTTTATCCTGCTCCTTAGCGCTGAGGTTGTACTCAACATTGTTGATAGCGCCCTGAAGCACCTGCCATGAAGCGGGAGTGTAGCGACTCTCGTCAAGCTCATTTGCCGCATCAATAGCCGCGTCAACCTTTGAATAGTCGCCGTCTGCGGGTACAAGAGCGTTCTGTGCTCTGATGAGCTCGTCTTTGAGGGCATCAATATCGCTCTGATGCTTTATATCGGTCGGTGTGCCGTCCTCATAAAGAACATATGCATCGTTTGCGGCATTGAGAGCTTTCTCAAACGGCGACCAGCTTTCAGGAGTGTACCAACTCTGCTGCTCCCCGTTTGCGGCATTGATTGCCTCTTCAAGTGCAGTGTAATCTGCATCCTTGTACTTAAGTCTATCGATTGCGTTCCTGAGGTTTGTTGCCATATCATCAACATCAGACTGTCTCTTCCACGAAAGAGTACGGTCAATGCTGTTATATGCTGCCTGAACTGCTCTCCATGTAAGGTCTGTGTAGTAATCCTTTTCAGGAAGAACATCGTTGTATCTATCAACCTGCTTGTCAACCTCGGTATAATCCGCGGGAGCAAGAACAAGGTTTGAAATTGCGGAGTCGATGCTTCTTGCGAAGGAATCAACAAGTGCCTGCTGATCGACTGTGAGAGTATAGTCAACCTCGTTTACAGCGTCACGGAGAACCTTCCATGATTCTGCCGTATAATGATTGGGATTGAGACCTTCATAAATCTCAACCATGTTATTAACCTCGGTGTAGTCGGCAGGATTCTTCTGAAGCTTTGCGATAGCGTCGCGAACATCCTGAACGAGAGAATCAAGGTATGTCTGGCAGAAGATGCTGATGCCGTCCTTAACGTTGGCAACAGCGGTCTGTACTCTTGACCATGATTCATCTGTGTAGAGCGAAGAATCGAGAGCCTTGACCTGATCCTTGACTACGTTAGCCTCTGTGTAATCCGCAGAAGCAACCTTAAGAGCGGCAACTGCTGATCTCAATGCTTCTGTTGCGGCGTCGATCTTCTGCTGATCGGTATCGGGATCGTTGAGAATGTACTGAGCGTTCTTCATTGCCGCAAGGTACTGATCCCAGCCCTCAGACTAAAACCATGAGTTCGGGCTGTTGCCTATCTCTGACTCTGAAGCCATGAGCTTGGTCGGAGTGTAGAGTCTGTAAAGGTCCTGAATCTGTGAACGGAGGCTGGACTTATCGTATGTAACGATGTTGAGGTTGATTGCCGAACAAGCTCTTGTAATATGATTATATTTTGCACCAAACGAACAAATAATAGTATAATCTACACTCTTATTACCATTAGCAAGAGCTGTTGCATTCTTTTCGTACGTTGTACCTGCGAACGGGATCGTGATCGTTCCGCCTGCAACTGTATCATATTCCTTGGTGGATTCGTTATACTCCGCAGGCTTAACTGGAACAAGCTGTTCATTTGCGCTGTTGTTATCGGGGGTATTGCCGTCAAAAGAAACTGCACCCGGAACAAGCTTAAATACCTTAAGACCATATTCGCTGTAGTCATCAGTTCTTTCGAGCATATCCGTGATTGTAAATCTAAGATTATAATTGCTCAAAGCAACCATGCTTCTGTCAACATATGCTACAGTCACAGGACGATTAAAGTCATTGGATGTATCGGTATACTGAGTTCCGTTATCGTTCTTGCCGTCAAAATGGATCTGGCCGTAACCGCTTGCTACACCGTCAACTTTTACAAATGACTTATCATTAAAATTCCAATAGCCTCGGTCCCAACCGGTCTGCGTATTGTCGGCAAAAGTACCGAAAGTATTTGCACCTACAATACGGGCAATGTAATTAGCCTTCTCTTTTCTGTCACAGTAGAAGCCGTGATCAGCTGACTTCGAACGATATCTGTATGCGTAAATACCGCCGGGCTGAGCAACATTCTCAACCGCACTTGTGGTATAAGCGGTATAGGTCTTTGTTACGACCTTGCCGTTTGCATCGGTGTACTCGTATGTATAGCCGACTTCAAAGTTGAGCTGCTTCACGGAAATGCTGGAGCCAGCAACCTTCCACGAATAGGTGTAAACACCGTCCGCATATGCACCTGCCGATGCCGCTGTGAAGGAAAGGTTTGCATTTGAACATGTGATTGTCGGGTTAGCTTTCAAAGCCTTGTCTGTTGTGAAAACTACCATCGGATCCTGCGGAGTTTCACCTGCGTAGAAGGCTTCCGCCCTTGTTCCGTTAAGCTCAGGCAAGCCCGAAGCCGTGGCCTTGACAATGGTTGTGCCGGCAGCCTGTGAATTTGCTGCTGCGGCTGTACGAATGACTGCCGTTGAGCTGATTGTTATCTCGGGTCTCTCAAGGAAACTCTTGCTAAGCTCAACCGACGAAGTGCTGATCTCATCATCTGAAACAGCACCGGCTGTGCCGATCAATCCTGCCGGAACAATGGTAAGTACCATCAGGATAGCCAGCACAACGCTGAGAATACGTCTGCTTTTCGCCATTTATATTCCTCCCATAAAATATGCTATACAAAGCGCAGACAAGTCCACACTTATATACATTAGTATTATACTTTTATTTTTCAAAAAAGTCAACTGTATAAAACATTATCCATCCTTATTTTTACATTTTTAACAATGGATTGTTTGTTTTTTTATACAAGTATACAAAATATGCCGATTCAGCCATTCTGCAAAATATTATTGAGGAGCGCGGTACAGCCGTCATAAATATCGCGGTATGCAACGTCAAAGCGCTCGGAATACCACGGGTCGGCAACGTCGCCTCCCTGCTCGGTATAATCCATCAGCTTGTGCACCTTTTTCTCGGGATCGCCGCCGAAGATCCGAAGCATGTTGCGGATATTTGCGCTGTCCATGCCGATGAATAAATCATACTTTTCATAGTCGCTCCTTTTAAGCTGAACGGCGCGCTTGCCGTCACACGAAAGCCCGTGCTTTGCAAGCTCCGCTCTCGCGGGCGGATAAACGGGATTCCCCACCCCGTTCCATATTTCCTCCGTGCTTGTGGCAGACGATGAAATTTCAAATTTCTCCTCCGCCCCCTGCTCAATGACAAGCCTTTTCATTATAAACTCAGCCATCGGACTGCGGCAAATATTGCCGTGGCAAACAAACATTATTTTCATATCAGTCACGCTTAAAAATATCCCTTGTATAAACCTTATCCTTTACATCGTCAAGGCAGGGATCGTATCGGTTTGCGATGATCGCCTTGGAGCTTTTCTTGAAAAGCGAAAGGTCGTTGACTACCTCGGAGCCGAAGAAGGTCTCGCCGTTTTTCAGCGTCGGCTCGTATATGATTATCGTCGCGCCCTTTGCCTTTATCCTTTTCATGACGCCCTGAATAGAGGACTTGCGGAAATTGTCCGAATTCGACTTCATCGTAAGGCGGTACACGCCGATGACTACCTCCTTTTCCTTTGAGGAATCCCACTCGCTGTTCGCCTCGTAAGCTCCCGCAAGCTCGAGAACTCTCTCCGCGATGAAGTCCTTGCGCGTCCTGTTGCTCTCAACTATGGCGCTTATCATGTTCTGCGGCACGTCGTCATAGTTTGCAAGGAGCTGTTTGGTGTCCTTGGGCAGGCAATAGCCGCCGTAGCCGAAGCTCGGATTGTTGTAATGAGTACCGATACGCGGATCAAGGCAAACGCCGTTGATTATCTCCTGAGTGTTCAGCCCTTTCATCTCGGCATATGTGTCAAGCTCGTTGAAATACGACACACGGAGCGCAAGATAGGTATTTGCAAAAAGCTTGACCGCCTCCGCCTCGGTGAAGCCCATGAAAAGAGTGTCGATGTTTTCTTTTATCGCGCCCTGCTGAAGCAGTGCGGCAAAGTCGTGCGACGCTTTGATAAGTCTCTCGTCGCTCTCGTCCGTTGAAACGATGATTCGGCTCGGGTAAAGGTTATCGTAAAGCGCCTTTGATTCGCGCAGGAACTCGGGGCTGAAGATAATATTATCAGTGTTGTATTTTTTTCTGACGGATCCGGTATAGCCGACGGGAATGGTCGATTTGATTACCATGACGGCATTCGGGTTCACCTTAAGCACAAGCTCGATTACGGCTTCAACCGCCGAGGTGTCGAAATAATTCTTCTTGCTGTCATAGTTTGTCGGCGCGGCGATAACGACGAAATCAGCGTCCCTGTATGCCGACTCTCCGTCCAGAGTTGCGGTAAGGTCAAGCTCCTTTTCGGCAAGATACATCTCAATATAATTGTCCTGAATCGGCGATTTGCGGTTATTTATCATCTCCACCTTTTCGGGAACGATGTCAACCGCCGTTACATGGTTATGCTGAGCAAGCAGGGTTGCGATGGAAAGTCCGACATATCCCGTTCCTGCTACCGCAATATTGAGCGGCGCGGGGCTTTCAAGCTTATGGCTTTCTGCGCTTGTGAACACATCGTCAAGCTCAAAGCCGAGCGCGTCTCCCAGCGCCTCAAGCTGAGGGATAAGGGGAAAATAGTCCTGCTGTTCAAGCCTGCAAAGCTGGGCGCGGTTGATACCTGTCATCTCGGCAAGCTCGCGCTGAGTGAGATTGAGCGCCTTGCGCCTTGAAGAAACGACCTCTGCAAGGAGGGCGGCTGAAAGTTTTTTCATAATTTTTACCTCTGTTATCTTTAAATCCCCGATTTTGTTATTTTAATTTACAATTATTTCCAAAAGACTGCTTTATAGTCCTTATATAGAATAACACTTGTTAATTAAATAAGCAACAGTATATTTGTAATTTTATGAAAATTATTTTTGCGAAATAACATGTTAATTATAATAACAAAAAGACAAAGCCGACTTCGCGAAAGCGAAGCCGACTTATATTTATGACGCTTACTTGCTGAAAAGCTTAAATATTCTCAGGAAGAAGCTTGTGAGCCTTGCGAAGAAGGACATCTGCGGTGCAGGAGTTTCGGCAACGTTATCCTCCGAGATACCATGACCAGAGCCGTTGGTTTCGGGCTTCTGCGCCTCTCTTGTTTCAAGGATTTCGCCGCAGTCATTGCACTTCTTTACCTCTCTGCCGTCCTCGGAAAGCTCCCACTCCCCTGCCGTATGGCCTGTTGCGGGAAGATACTCGCTCTCGGTGAACCTTTCGCGGCACTCCTTGCAGATATCACAGCGATAGCCCTTTTTCGTGCAGGTCGGTGCAAAGTAAATATGCTCGATCTCGTAATGGTCACATTTTGTAATCGTTGCAATTGAATTCTTCTGAGCGAATTCATATGCCGCCGAGCCCTCTCGGCAGATAAATGTTATGCCCTCCATGGTCTTATACGGCTTGGTGACGGTATAGAAAGCGGAATAATGAATCGTCGTGACATTCTTCGGGATCCTTACCATCTTCATATCCGTACAGCCCTCAAAAGCCTTTTCGCCGATTTCGGTAACCGACCTCGGGATAGATACTGCGTATCCGATGCCCTGCGGACTCTTTATGAGCTTGGTTTTGTTCTTGTTGTAAAGAATTCCGTTTTCGTCGGAGCTATAATAGGGGTTGTTCTCGTCAACGGTGATTTGACTTAATTTCGTACAACCGGCTATGAAGCTGCTGCCGAGATTTTTTACAGATGCGGGCAAATACAGTTCACGCAGACCCGTGCAGCCATTAAAAGCACTTCTGATATCCTCAACGCTCGCACCGATATCAACCTTTTTAAGCATTTTGCAGTTATAAAACATGAAATAATATGAGATTGCGGAATCGGGCAGCTTTACACTTTCAAGATAGGTACAGCCTGCGAACATAGCGTATCCCATCTTTGTTACGGTATCGGGGATCTCAAACTTCGTCAGCGCTGTGCATTTCATAAATACGCCGTAACCCATTGTTTTGACCGACGGAGGAATATCCACTGATTTAAGCGAAGTACATCCGCTGAATACAGCTGAACCGAGTGTTGTGACCGAATTGGGTATCGTAAAGCTTACGAGCGAGGTACAGTCTGAAAATGCAGAGTTGCCAAAGGTCTTAACCGAATTTGCCATCTTTACATTTTTAAGTGCCGTACAGCCTTCAAAAGCACCCACCTCTAACTCAGTTACCGAGTTCGGTATATTTATTTCTGCCAACGAGGTACATTTACTAAACGCTCCTTCGCCGATAATTTTAACCGAGGTTGGTATTTTCACGTCCGTGAGCGAGGTACAGCCATTAAAGGCATTTTTGCTGATAGTTTCAACCGTGTTCGGGATCTCGATTGATTTGAGCCCCTTGCAATCGGCAAACATTCCGTTATAAATTTCCTTTATACCCTCCGGGAAATTTATCTTTTCAAGCAGCTTGCAATTTCCAAATACTTCTTCTCCAAACGATTCGGGAATGCTTTCAAAGCTGAGCTCCTTGAGCTTCTGGTTATTCGCAAAGGCATACTTATCAAGCACCTTGATTTGAGACGGTACGGTAAAGCTTTCAAAGCCGCAGCCGCTCAGACCGTTTGTTGCGATCTTCTCAACCGATTTCGGGAAATTGAACGTGGTCAATGACGAACAGCCGTGAAACATTCCGTAGGATATTTCCTTAAAGTCATCGGGGAGCTTTATGTCCGTAAGGTTTTTGCAGTAGCAAAATGCAAATTCATCTATGAATTTTAAATTCGGATTATCCTCGATCGTAAGGGTTTTCATTTCGTCACACCCGTTAAAAGCCTTTTGAAAAATTCCGACTACGGGGCAATCAAGTATTCCGTAAACAGAATCGCTCTGAACTGTCGGGTGAATAACAACGTCCTCGGGGACCGTTTCTTTATCATAGCCCTTGACACGGGCTGAGGCTGTAACGTCAATACCGGTATCCGTATATTTGGCATTCATTAATATATAGTATACAACGCCGTCTACGGTAACATCCCATGTACTGCTTCCCGCAAGGCTCGTCAGACCCAAGGGTATTATGAGCGCAACGCACAGCAAAACCGCCGAAAGTAATTTAACTATTTTCTTCTTCATATTCCGCACCTCACTTAAACAGTTTCAGGAACCAGTTGATAGCCTTAACGAATGCCGCTTTCACCGCATTGAACGCCACCTGAACCTTATCCTTAAAGCCCTGCTTGACCTCAATATTGAAGTCAACGCTTGCCGTTCCTTTGAAATTGCCTATGCCCTTTATTGTGGCGGTCGCCGTGCCTGCCGAACCGTTGTTCTTATAGGACACGGTGTAATCCTCGCCCTCCTTGAGCGTCCTGCCGTTGAACTTAATCTTGACCTTAGGCTCGCAGGGGGTCAGACCGTTTGTGGTCTGGGTCGGGATAGAAGCGATCTCCGCCTTGTCGATCGAAACGGCGATGATTGCAAAATCGACCTTTGTCACAAGCATTGAGAAATCCTCAAGACCCGTTACAATAACGTTCGCCGTGCCGACGTTTACGTTGTTGATATATTCCGTTGAATAGTCCTTGTTGTTTGTGAGCTTTCTGTCGGAGAATCTGACCGAAACCTGCGGCTCAAGCTTCTTGCCCGTGTAGCTCTGATTTGCGATAGGATCAACGATGAGCGTCGTTACCTTTATGCCGTTTGCCTTTGCGTAGCTCTCTGCGTAGGAATTCTCGTTGCAATAAATCGTGAGCTTGTCGCAAGCCTCAAATGCGTCGTCGGCAATCTGCTCAACTGAGTTTGCAATGACCGCTGTTTCGAGATTTTCACACGCTGCAAATGCAAGTGTGCGGATCTCCTTAACGTTTCCGCCGACCTCAAGAGTTTTGAGCTTGTCGAATGCCATGAAGCTCTCGCTTTCAACCGCCTGAGATTCCAAGTTTGAAAGTGTCAGCTTAACATCGGTAATTCCCGTTTCGTCAAATGCACCCTCATCAATGCAGGTTATATCCTCAAATGTAAAGTCCTTCAATGATGTACAGTATTGGAAAGCCTGATATAATATTTCCTTGTTTCCGATCCTGTTCCATGTGACCTTATATAATTTCTCACAACGTGAGAATGCCCACTCCCTGATATATTCCGTATTCTTTGAGATAACTACAGTTTCAAGCTCCTTACAGTCCTCAAATGTACTGCCTCCGAAATCTACAATCGAATCGGGCATGACAACATTCTTAACCGCCGTATTTTCAAAAGCACCCGGGCCTATCGTAATAACGCCGTCCTCAAAGCTTATCTCGCTGAGATTCTTACAATCGGTAAATAAATATCCGGGAATAATTTTCTGATTTTTGGTAAAGGCAAATGAAGTTACCATGGTCTTGCGAAAAGCACCGTTTCCCAGTTCCGCCATTTGCGCAAAGTCAGCGTTTGTGATCTTTGTATAAGCGAAGGCACGAGCACCTACAAATTCAATATTGCTGTTCTCGCCGACAATAACTTCCTTCAATTCAAGGCAGTCATGAAATGCCTCGCGTTCAATCCTCTTTACACTGTCAGGCAGAGTGACGCTTTCCAAAATTTCACAGTTATCAAATGCCTGCGCCGCGATTGAGGTCAAGCCGTCCGCAATTTCAACATTTTTGAGCAGTCGGCAATATGCCATTGCCCCGTCCCATGATTTGATAGTTCCCGGAATTTTTATCGACTCGATCGAATTATATGCAAAAGCTTTCACTCCGATACACTTTAGCGATTCAGGAAATTCAACCGAGCTTATTCTTCCCACGTCATCGGAAATATTGTTGCTTGATGTTCTTATAAAGGCTTCCGTGCCTATGTATTCAATTTCGTTTGGGAGCTTCAGTTCACCGTCAAACGGACAGTATGCGAATGCCTGACCGCAAAGCATTTTCAGCGATGACGGGAGATCGGGATTTAAAAGCGAGGTGCAAAGTGCAAACGCGCCGTAGCCGATGTACTCGACCGAATCGGGAATGCTGACAAATTCAAGCGAGCTGCAGCCCGTGAAAGCAAAGTCGCCTATTCTTTTCAGCGTTGACGGGAATTTGACTGCAAGAAAATCATATTTTGAGGTGTAATTGCCGATATCGTATTCAGATACCGTCTCGTATCTCTCTTCGCCCGTACATTCAAAAGCTCTGATTCCGATGCTGACGACCTTGTGAGAATCAAGCTCGGCAGGGATATCCAAAAGAGGAGCGTCCGCAGGTCCCGTGTAGCCTGTGATCTCGGCATTGTTATCCTCATCGAGCGTATAGGTGAAATAGCCCGACGAATATTCCTCCTGCGCCTCCTTGCTCTTAAAAATATAGTATCTGTTCTCTTTTCCGCTGTAAAAATAACCGCCGTTTGCAAGGTTGCAATAAATATCAATACTTGGCCATTCCTTGAGCATAAATACAGTTTTATCACTCATAGAAAATTTTGAAAACGATGCTCCCGAGGACGTCGATAAAGAATTTTCAATAATGAACTTCTCGATACCGCCACATTTATAGAAAGAAGTATGGTGAAAATCGTAACAGCTTTTCGGCAGGTGAACCGTCTTTAGCGACGGACAGTTACTGAATGATTTTATTGCCATAAATTCAAAGCCGTCATTAAAAACGACCTCTTCAAGATTCGGACAGTCAACAAAGGTTTCTCTTGTTATCTCACGCATATTTTCCGAAAAAATCACCTTGCGTGCTTTTTTATTATTAAATACACCCTTTTCGATTTTAGAAACGGGAACTCCGTTGATCTCATTCGGGATCGTTACGATTTCCTCATCCTTCAAATATTCAAGAATACGAAGCTTTCCGTCATAGCCGTAATTATAGCGAAAATCCTCAGTCTTTTGGTCGCTGAAATCAATTGCCATTGCCGGCTGAGCAACCGATGCCATGGTTATAACCGATATAATGGCAAGCATTACGGATAAAATCTTAGAAATTGTTTTCTTCATTTTGTCTCCTCCTTGATTCCGAAGGTCGTGTAAACTCCCTCGTAGGTGATTGTTATAAAAGCAGTCCCGTTAGGAAGCTTCTCTGTTTTGATTGTGTATTCTCCGCCGCTGAGCTTCTTCTCGCTCCTGTCGCTGTAAACCGCATAGACCTCCATGCCACTGAGGTCAATGTTGTCCAAGTCCTCCGCCGTGAAGTCGAAACCCTCCGGGAAAGCTGCATAAACGGAATTGAGCACCTTTGTGTCCTCCTTGCGAAGCACCCTTACTCTGAACGTTTCCGAAGCATCGCCGCAGCTTACCTTTACCGTTTCGTAACGCTCCCTTGTGCCGAAGCCGTCATCAGTCGTGATTCTGCAATCGGCAAGCGGAATATTTCTTTCAGTGCCGTCGGTGTAGCTGACTATCGCCGTTATGCCCGACGTGTCAAGCTTTTCGCCGATGTAGTATTCGTCCTTGAAGCCGTCGCCGAACCTGAGCCTAATTCCCGTCGGCACTGCCGCCTGCGTTGTCGGCTTTGTCGTTGTCGTTGTCGCCTCGGCCGTTGTCCGTTCCGCTGTCGTGCTCTCTGTCGTTATCCGAGCAGTTGTCGTTGTTGTTTTGGATTCCCGTTTTTGCTCTATATTATGGCTGACCGCCACTGCGCCGAAGCTGATCGCCGCCAGTATCGCACATGCCGCCGCAACCGAAATAAGCTTCTGCCTGAAGGTTTTACCTGCGTGCTTCTTCACGAACGGAATGACCTTTGCATAATTTTCGTTTTCAAGCTCATCGAGCGTATTGATACATTCATCAATAAAATCACAGTTCGGCTCACTCTTTAAAAGCTCCTCGTCGATAAGCGAATTGATGAACTCTGCGACCTCTGCCCTGAATCCGGCATTGTCATATATGCTGTTGAGTATCTCCTTTGTAACCCTAAGATCATTCACGGTTTCTCACCTCATTTCATGTTATACCGTAGGTTTTTATCAAATCTTTTATCCGACTGCGCAATCGTGAAACACGCTTTGCCGTCGCAGTCGGCGTAATATTCAGAATTTCGGAAATTTCCTTTAATGATTTTCTCTGAGTGTATTTAAGCTCGTACAGAACTCTTTCCTCAACCGTCAGCATTTCGATCAAAAGCCGTGCACATTCATCGTAATCGAAATCATCGGGTACACTGTCGGGCGGTGCGGCGATTTTTTCCGCCGCTTCGTCAATATCGACCGTTCGGCTTTGCTGCTTTCGGCAGCCTTCAACCGTCCTTTTGACGAAGTTATCAGCCGTCCTGTACAGGAACGCTCTCGGCTGTTCAATCGTTTCTCCGTCCGTCAGCTTGTTATAAAGAACAAGGAAGGCGTCCTGCACACAGTCCTCGGCATGCTGTGAAAATTCACCGAGCCGCACACGGCAGTATTTATAGATGCTCTGATAGTATTTTTCATAGCAATCGCCGACGGTATTGTTCGTCAGCAAACGTTCGTCAACGTCCATGTGCAGCCCTCCTTTATTTTGTCCTTCATTAAGTAGTCAGCGAAAACTCGATTTGTGACATAAATTTTTTAAAAATTTTAAAAAATGTTGTGTATTTTTATAATTTCGGAAAATTTATCGTGCATTTTGCTGTCATTATACCATAAAAACGCTATGGCTGTAAAACATTTTGTAAAAATATCACGTTATCAATTTCTGAATTCCGTCATATGAATTACTACGGACGGTGATTATATGATAGCTGAATTACTCATAAGGGCATTATCAAACCTTTTCTTTTTTGCGCTTCATCTTTCGGGCACAGGCTCGTTTCCGACTCCCCTCTCGGCAAAGAGAGAGCGCGAATGTCTGCAAGCAATGAAGAACGGCGACGTGAACGCAAAAAACGAGCTGATCGAGCACAACCTCAGACTGGTTGCACATATTATAAAGAAATACTATTCAAGCAGTGTTCAGCAGGAGGATCTGATATCAATAGGAACGATCGGGCTGATAAAGGCGGTAAACACCTTTGACCCCGACAAGGGCACCCGACTTGCCACCTATGCGGCAAGATGCATCGAAAACGAGATACTCATGCAGTTCAGAGCGCAAAAAAAGACGGCTCAGGACATTTCCGTAAACGAGCCGATAGATACCGACAGCGAGGGCAATCCGCTGACGCTGATGGACATTATATCCACCGAGGATGAAATTGTTGAGGATATTTACAAAATGACAATGCTCAGAAAACTTTCGGCGGAGGTTGACCGAATCAAGGATCCGAGAGAAAAATCAATAATCATGATGCGCTACGGACTTGACGGTACTCAGCCGATGACTCAGCTTGAGGTTTCAAAAAAGCTGAACATCTCCCGCTCCTACGTTTCGAGGATCGAAAAGAAAGCGTTGAAGGAGCTGAGAAAGGCGCTTGAATAAAAAAGATCCGCCGCATTTAGACGCAGAAAGCTAAATGCGGCGGCTCCGAAAAGGTTTAATTATTATTTTTTTGCGAACTTTTTATCCTGCTCAACAACAAACTGATAAAGATTTTCAGCACAGTTTCCGTCAAACTTGAAATAGAAATTCTTCATTCTCTCGCCGAACGGCTCCTCAGGCACAAAGTCACGGTCGATTATACCGCAAAGGCACTCTGCCGCCTTATGAGTGTCGGTAAACATATGACCGAATGCGTCCTCAAACGGGAGATCAAGATCGCGGTAATGGTTCATGCCTGACTTGAACTGCGGATAGTCGGGCACAAAATACATGATCGGGCGGTTAAGGTAGGCAAAGTCAAACACAAAGGACGAGAAGTCCGTTACAAATGCCTTGTAATCGGCAATTTCAACATTTCCGACCATGTTGATGTACTCACAGTCGATGTCAAAAAGATCCGTCAGGCTTGCGATGATCGGATGAAGCTTAATGTCAAGGTAGACCTTGCTTTCCTCAAGCTTTTTGTGCAATTCCTTGTCCGAAAGGAAAGCATAGAAATTCTTATAGTAGTCCGATTTGCGAATTTTCTCGACATTTACCTCCCAGTTTGAAGCCTTGACCTCGGTGGTTAAGTATTTTCTCCATGACGGAGCGAACAAAATTCTGTTTTTCGGCTCGTGATTTCTGTCAATATAATCATATCTTGCCATACCCGTCGGAATAAGCTCGCGCTCCTCATAGGCATAGTTCTGCATATAGTTTTTGATCTCAAACGGCGACGAAACAACTATCTCCTCCGCCTGACTGCGCTCCTCGGAGTTCTGCAATCTGAGCGAAGCGTGAAGAACACCGTGCTGAAGATAAATCGTTCTGCTTCTTATCAGGTCGTTGTACTGATACTCCATCTTGGCGGTATCGAACGGGTTCACGGGAGCAAGTCCGTAGTATGCCGTGAAAATTCTCTCGGCGCAGATAAAGAGAAGCCTGTGCTCATTTGAGCCTGCCTTAACGAGGTGTTTCTGCTGTTCGGGCGTGAACACCTTGTCAAGATCCTCGTATTCGTGAGTCAGAACATAGTATCTTTCAACGCCGTCGTCATGCTTGAGGTCGTTTACAAACTGATAATATCCGTTATCCTTTTCAACGGTATAGAAATCGTAATAAAGCCAGATGCGGTGCTTCTTCCTGTAATTTATTGATTTAAGGCGGAGCATCGCCGTTCTGGGATGTATTGCGAAGCGCGCCGTATTGACAACCGCGCTGAAGTCGATCGCGCTCTGCGTTGCGGGCTTGATACTCAGATATTTTTTCTTGTTTTTGATCATGTAGGCTCCGCGGTTTATGTTGTTCATAAAGCGGAGACCGAGACCCGAATACGGCATAAACCAGTAATGGCTCGAATATGTGTGTCCCTTTATGTCGATCTCAAACTGAATTTTTCTGTTCTCGTTAAGATCGCAGGAATAGTGGAACGCGGGGAACGGATTCGTTACGGTCTTTGCCTTGTAATTGCTGTGGACCGACATGAAGAGGTCAAGCTTTTTCCTCTTTCCGTTTTCAACGGCGTAAATCGTGTACTCGTCCTCGTTGAGGAAGGTGAAAATAGGCGATTTCATGAATGCCGTCAGTCTGAACGTATCGCCCTCGATCCTCGGCTTATGTCCGATAACGACGATATCCTCCTGCGAATATACCTCCTCGCCGTCTATCATCAGCGATATTCCCTCGTCCGTGCAATCGAACGATATCTCGGCATTTTCCTTTTTATTTATCCAGTAGCAGGCGCGGTAAATGTCGATCATAGGATGCTCAACGATCGTTTTGCTGTCAACCCTGTTCAGCAAGTCAACAAATCTCTGCATTGCCTTTTCAAACTTTTCGCCCTCATAGTGGTACGGATAAAGAATATCGTCGGAAAGGCGCCAGTTGATATCGTTGACAAACATCGCCTGGAAATAGGTCGGAACCTTATCGGGGAACGTTGCAAAAAGCGTCTCGAAATACTTCATTGAAGTCTCAAAAAGGTAAAACGCATGGAAATACATTCTTACGATGCTGGTTTCGTTTCCTTTATTATACATATATGTTCCGTGCGGACAGTAGCCCATTTTCATCTTTGCCATGAGCACACGGTTGCAGTATTCCTGATCCTCAAGCTTAAAGCCGGGGGTGGTGTTGAACAGGATATTGTTTTCGCCCATATTCTTTACGCAGACATTGACGCGAGTCTGGGTAAGATACGGGAATTCGTTAAGGTCGTACACACCCTCGTGATCAAGCATCTTGAAGCGGAAATGGGGCTTAAGAATATCCTCGTCCCTGTATCTTGTCTCGTTGTAGGTAACAAGATCGACCTCATCGTATACCTTATCGAAGAAGTCTGTAACCTTTTTTACGGTTTCGGGAGTAAAATAATCGTCACTGTCAAGGAAGAAGAGATACTTGCCCTTGGCACGTTCGATTCCGTAATTTCTCGTTGCGGAAAGTCCCTCGTTCTCCTTTGAAAAAATCTTTATAAAATCATACTTTTCACTGTATTCAAGGCAGATATCCCAGCTGTTATCGGGCGAGCCGTCATTTATGACAAGAACCTCCATTTTACTCTTGTCAATCGTCTGATTCACCAATGAATCGAGACAAATTCTGAGATACTGTTCAACATTATATACCGGTACAATTACCGATGCCTGATATTCAAAATCCATACAATCACCTTTCAAATCAGTTACAGTTAGTATATCACATATAAAACATATTTGCAACAATAGATTTCAGGACGTTAAAAATCCGCTCCAAAACAAGTGAAAAATTTAACAAAATTTATGCTTAACTACTTCCATTTTTAATTTTGACGTGTTATAATTAAACGGAAACTGATTTTTAAATCAATTCAGGAGGTAAAATATGGATCAGAAATTAGAACCCTTATTTACGCCGTGGAAGATCGGTAATTGCGAAATCAAGAACCGTATAGTTCTGACAAGCATGGGCGGCACCGACCTTTTCGGATGGATGGAAAAGAACCATTTCGACAAGGACGGCGCAAAGTTCATTATGGAAATCGCCAAGAACAATGTCGGACTTATTCTCCCCGGCTGTCAGCCCGTTTACAACCCGATGTTCGGTCAGTGGCTGTACAAGAACAAGAAGATGTACGATGACCTCAAGAAGTGGATGCCCGAGTTCCACAAGACGGGCGCAAAGCTTTTCGTTCAGCTTACCGCAGGCTTCGGTCGTTCGTTCACGATCAGCTCCATGATGGAGAGCCTTTTCACCAATCCTGTGCTCAAGGTTCTCAGCAAGCCGTTCATGGATCTTGATATGATCACAGCTACGGCAAGCCCCTCTCCGAACCGTTGGTCGGATAAGGTTCCGTCAAGAGCTCTCACAAAGGAAGAGATCCACAAGTTTGTTGAAGCATTCGCAAAGAGCGCAAAGATGCTCAAGGACGCAGGCGTTGACGGCGTTGAGGTTCACGCTGTTCATGAGGGTTATCTTCTTGACCAGTTCACACTCAAGTATGTCAATAAGCGTACCGACGAATACGGCGGAAGCTTTGAAAACCGCTACCGCTTCCCTGTTGAGGTCGTTCAGGCAATCAAGGAAGCTTGCGGCGACGATTTCCCCGTTTCGCTTCGTTACAGCGTTATCTCCAAGACAAAGGGCTTCCGTCAGGGCGCTATCCCCGGCGAGGACTATGTTGAGGTCGGCCGTGACATGGAAGAATCCGAGAAGGCTGCAAAGTACCTTCAGGATGCAGGCTATGACTGTCTTAACTGCGATAACGGTACATACGACGCATGGTACTGGGCACATCCTCCTGTTTACATGCCCGAAAACTGCAACCTTGCAGATGTTGAGCATATAAAGAACTTTGTTGATATCCCCGTTATCTGCGCAGGACGTCTCGACCCGAGAGTTGCCGCAGAGTCGATCAAGGACGGCAAGCTTGACGGTGCAGGCTTTGCACGTCCGTTCCTTGCAGACCAGGCATGGGTAACCAAGATGATGAACGATCAGGAGGACGATATCCGTCCCTGTATCCTTTGCCACAACGGCTGCTTCAACATGTGCCACTACAAGGGCGTTCCAAACGATCAGGAGCTTTCCGACAGTCTCCACCTTGCACGCTGTGCGGTTAATGCAGAGACAATGCAGTGGAACAAGCATTATATAAAGAAAACAAATTCACCCAAGACCGTTCACATCATCGGCGGCGGTATCGGCGGCATGGAGGCTGCAAGAGTTCTCAAGCTCAGAGGCCACAACCCGATCATCCACGAGAAGAGCGACGTTCTCGGCGGTACATTCATTCCTGCCAGCGCAGAGAGCTACAAGGGCAAGCTTCGCGAGCTTCTTGAGTGGTACAGACTTCAGATGAAGAAGCTCAACATCGAGGTCAAGCTCAATGACGAGGTTAAGGACGTTGCTGTATTCGGCGATGCACCCGTAATTGTTGCAACAGGTTCAACTCCGCGTCAGCTCAGAAGAGTTCCCGGCTACGAGAAGATGGTTGAGGCTTGCGAGTTCCTTACAGGCACACCTGTAGGAGATACGGTTGCCGTTATCGGCGGCGGACTTACGGGCAGTGAGATCGCTTATGAGCTTGCGCTCAAGGGCAAGAATCCGATCATCGTTGAGATGAAGGACGACCTTGTAAGCCAGAAGGGCGTTTGCCTTGCAAACTCCTCATACCTCAGAGAGTGGTTCGCACTCAATAAGACTCCTGTTTATCTTGAGACGACCCTCAAGGAAGTTAAGGACGGCTCAATCGTTTGCACTCAGAAGGACGGCAAGGAGATCGAGATTCCCTGCGATTCAGTCATCAGCTGTGCAGGCTACATTCCCGCACCTCTTGCCGAGAAGTCTGGCAACGTTCACCTTGTCGGTGACTGCCTTGCGATCGGTAACCTCCGCTCCGTTGTATGGCGCGCATACGACGTTGCAATGAAGATCTGAGGAAACTAAATAAAAATTAAGAAGCAGTCAATCGACTGCTTCTTTTTTATTCTTAATTTGAGTTTTCAGACCGAGCATCGAGATTTTTCTTTTTATTATCTTTATCCCTTCCACCGCAAGCGGTCCCCCTGTCTCGCTGCGGCTCGGTCACGTCGCGGCTCTGACAGTCCACCGGACTGTCATTCACTACCGCGCCGACACTGCGCTACCCTACAGGGGAGCCGAGTATAGGTTTCTGCTGACATTTTGTCAACCTTCCCCTCAAGGGGAAGCCTTGGTCGGTTTCCGCTGACCTTACTTGTTCCCCTACAGGGGCGCCGAGAATAGGCTAATCAGGAATTATAATTGTATATTTTCCAAACATTTTGAAATGAAAAATATAAATAAATTGTAAAAATTTATGCTTTATTCAAAAAAATTATGGTTTAGGTCTTGTAAAAAAGACGCAAATGTATTAAAATACTGTTGTTATGCTGACTTGTTATCGGCAGATATTTCATTAAGTAAAGGATGAATACAATGGCTAACGAAAAGTCAAAGGCAGAGCAGTACCGCGACGAAAGAAAAGCTCGTATTGCAAAATCTGCCAAGAAAAATGCGCACAGCATGGAAGCGAGAAACACCGCAAAAAAAGTTGTCAATAAGGTTATTTCCATTGTGCTTTGCGCCGTTATCGTTCTGGGCGTAGTCGGATTTTCTCTCAACTACTACGGAGCGCTTCAGAGAGTGATCAAGATCGGCGGCGTCGGCTCCGACCAGTCGGTTACAATCGCAGAGTATGAATACTACTATATGCGCGCCTACAACCAGGTTCGCTATCAGGCTCAGTACTATCAGTACTATTATCAGACAAGCAACGGCTATGACCTCGCCCTCTCCCCCGAGGAGCAGACTCAGACCACAAAGGATGCCGACGGCAATGAGATAACATGGGCTGAGAAGCTTCACGAGGATACGCTCGAGATCATCCAGCTTCATAAGGCTTATTACAACGAGGCTCAGAAGCTCGGTCTTAAGCTCACAAAGGCTGACGAGGCTTATATCGACAAGCAGATCGAGGATCTTCGCGACGAGGCTAAGAACGCGGGTTCAAGCTCCAGCTCAAGTGACGAAAACAAGGTAACATATTCTCTAAACGCTTATCTCCGCAAGGTTTACGGCGGTTCTATCAATGAGAGATTCCTTCGCAAGCAGCTTAAGATCCAGGCTCTCGCTCAGAAATATCTGACACAGAGAACAGATGAGATCGCAAAGGGCTATGATCAGAAGGACATTGACGCAGAGTACAAGAAGGACACAACAACATACGATTTCGTAACCTTCAGAGCTTATACCTTCAAGACAACAGAGCTTACCAAGGAAGATAACGAGACCGATGACGCACTCAAGGCTCGCCAGACAAAGGCAGACGCTGAGGTTAAGAAGAACGCAAACGACTTCTACAATGCGGTTACAAACGAAGCAACCTTTACCGCTAAGGCAAAGGAGCTCAATAAGGATACAGAAAACTACGACGTTGATGAAGAGACAAAGTATTCTATGCTTAAGAGCACAGCTCAGAGCACCTTCTCAGAGGATGCCGCAACATGGCTCTTTAACAGCTCAACAAAGGAAGGCAGTAAGAAGCTCTTCTCAGACGAAGAAAACGGCAAGTACATCGTTGTTCTTGCTCTCAAGAAGCCCCATCAGGAGCAGACAGTTACAGCACGTCACATTCTCTTCCTGACAACGGATCAGAGCACAGGCAGTGACCTTTCCGAGGAAGAAATCGCAAAGAAAAAGACCAAGGCTGAGGACGTTCTCAAGAAGTTCAACGAGAGCGATAAGTCCGAGGACAGCTTTGCGGCTCTTGCAAACGAGTATAACGAGGACACAGGTTCAACCTCAAACGGCGGACTTTATGAGCACATCTATCCCGGTCAGATGGTAACAAAGTTTAACGACTGGGTATTTGACTCAAGCCGCAAGGCCGGCGACGTTGAGATCGTTAAAACTCAGTACGGCTACCACATCATCTACTTTGTTGCTAAGGACGGCACGGATTACTACGATTCAACTATCCGTTCATCGAAGGCAAGTGCGGATATCGAGACCGAGACAAAGGCTCTCCAGGAAGGCAAGGACTATGTTGTAGGCCTTGGCCCCCGCCGTATGAACTATGCGGAAAAGAGAGTTCTCAAGAAGATCAAGTATCTTGTTGAGCTCAGCAATGCAAACTCCTCCTCCGCAAGCTAAATTAAAACTGACAGAACAACCGCTTCAATGACGAGGCGGTTGTTTTTTGTTCATTCGAAGCTTAATAACATCATTATGTTATATTATATTTTTTTATTTTGCACGATGAAGTCGTGACGGAAGGAGTTTAAGTCTGATGAAACCATTCTCCCTCAGTCGCTTCTTCGCCTTCCCCTTGAGGGGAAGGTGGGCGGCGGATTGCGCCGCTCGGATGAGGTGGTGAGGTTTTATCATAATTTATTTAATGAAATCAAACTCGACATTTTCCACCTCATCACCGTCTCACGACGGAGCTTCCCCTCAAGTGGAAGCCTTGGTCAATTTGTGTGAACTTTAAATATTGACGAAGAAATTTAAGTATGATGAAACCTTACTCCCTCAGTCGGCTTCGCCGACAGCGTCTCGCTGCGGCTCGGTCACGCTCCGGCTCTGAACGTCCACCGGACGTTCATTCACTACCGTCGCGACACTTCGCTACCCCAAAGGAGGAGCCCACGTTCAAAATAAATTTCAGCAGACTCTTTACTAAACTCCTCAATCGGTTTTTGGTGGGTAAATATTAACAAACTGTAAACAAATCAATTGTTGACGGCGATCTATGACTTGAAAAGGTTATGGATCGCCGTTTTTTACTTTTAGGTTGAGGGGAAACCCTCAGTGAACGGTATACCGTAAAAAATGAAAGGAAGTTTTTATGGCACTTGAGGAAAAAGAAAAGCTGTTTTGTTTATTCTTTTCTCTGACAAGGGATGCGCGTGCTTCCGCCGCAAAGGCAGGCTACGGAATCAAGGCCAGAAAGGCAGGTCCGTCAATGCTTGAGCGCAAGGACATCAAAAAGGAGATCGAACGGCTTGATAAGCTGCGAAACATCAACCGCGATGAGATCATTGCAGGATACCGTCAGCTCGCGTTCGGAAATATTTCGGACGCCGTAAGACTGGCGTATTCCGACGAAAAGCCGATGCTCGGAACCGAAAAGCTTGACTTATTCAATGTCAGCGAAATCAAACGTTCCAAGAGCGGCGGTCTCGAGATCAAATTTTTTGACCGTCTGAAAGCGCTTGAGCATCTTGAACAGCTCTGCTCGGGCGGAGATAACGACGATGCGCTCCCCTTCTATAAGGCGCTTGAAAACAGCGCCGCAAAGGTGAGGAACGATAAGCATGAGTAGCTCACTTTCATCATTCAAGGATTTTTCCAAAAAACAGCTTCGCGTCATGACATGGTGGTGTCAGAACTCGGAAACGAGCTCATGCGACGCGATCATCTGCGACGGAGCTGTGCGTTCGGGAAAAACAGTATGTATGTCTCTTTCTTTTATTGCCTGGTCATTCTATGAGTTTTCCGACACATCCTTCGCAATATGCGGAAAAACTATAGCATCATTAAAAAGGAACGTCATTGTTCCTATGAAATCTATATTAGCCTCCCTCGGTTTTTCCATGAAGATGAAAGCGTCGCAGAATTGCATTGAAATGACCTATCAAAACAGAGTAAACCGTTTTTACCTTTTCGGCGGAAAGGACGAAGGCTCGGCGGCTTTGATACAAGGCATGACGCTCGGCGGAGTTCTGCTCGATGAGGTGGCTCTTATGCCGCGCTCGTTTGTTGAACAGGCTATCGCAAGGTGCTCGCTTGACGGCTCAAAGCTGTGGTTCAACTGCAACCCCGAGCATCCGATGCACTGGTTCTACCGCGAATGGATACTCAAGGCGAAGCAGAAGAACTGTCTTTATCTTCACTTCACGATGCACGACAATCCGTCGCTCACCCCGAAAATTATTCACAGATACGAGAGCCTTTACTCGGGCGCCTTTTACAAGAGATTTGTCGAGGGCAAATGGGTTGCGGCTCAGGGCGTCGTTTATCCCATGTTCAATGAGGAAATACACGTTACCATTCCTCCCGAAACGTGTTGCTTCTCAAAGTTTTACATCTCCTGCGACTACGGCACGGTCAACCCGTGTTCGTTCGGTCTTTGGGGAGAATATGAGAGCAAATGGTACCGCATCCGTGAGTATTATTTTGACTCCAGAAAAAAGGGAGAGCAGAGAACGGACGCCGAGCATTATGAGGAGCTTGAAAGGCTTGCCGGGGATCTGCGAATTGAGGCGGTCATAGTTGACCCCTCGGCGGCAAGCTTTATCCAATGCATCCGCAGGAAAGGACGATTCACGGTGATACCCGCCAAAAATGACGTCGTTGACGGAATAAGGCAGGTATCGGACGCCCTGAAGCAACGGCTGATTTATTTTTCGCCCGAGTGCAGGGATACACTCCGTGAATTTTCGCTTTACAAGTGGGACGACAAGGCGGTTCGGGACGCACCGCGAAAGGAAAATGACCATGCAATGGACGATCTCAGATATTTCGTCACAACAGCGCTGAACGCGCCCGAAAACAGCTTTTTCGTCATGAGCGTTTCAAGATAACGCTCGGGCACCGTCGGGAACGGATATCGCCGCACCGACGGCTGCCGACCACAAAAAGAAAGGAGAATTTCAGTGGGAATATTCAAAAAATTATCCGCTGCAAAAACTGCGGTCTCAGCGCCGCAAACCTACAAAAAGAATCCTTTCAGTCTGCTTGACAGCTACACACCTCTTTCATCCATGCAGAACCGTCTTTACCGCGAGCTTCGCGAGGCAATTCCGATAGTTGACGCGGCGATCTACAAAATCATCCGTCTGACGGGCGGATTCCACATCGACTGCGAAAGCAAATCGTGCGAAAAGGAGCTTCGCCGTTTTCTCTCGGAGGTTAGGGTCGGCTCGAATCAGCAGGGCATCAACGCATTTATGTCGGCTTATTTTGAACAGCTTCTGACCTACGGAACAGCGGTCGGCGAGATGATCACCGATTCAAGCGGCAATTTTGCGGCTCTTTACAATGCAAGCATTGACGACGTTGAGCTTAAGCGAGGCGACGACGGCTTTTCGGGCATCGTTTGCGTGCGCGAGCTTGCCGAGGTAAAGCCCGTTGCTTATCCTCAGCTAGTCCTGCTTTCGGTGCTCAATCCCGAGGCAGGACAGCTCACGGGCAATTCGCTTTTGAAGGGTCTGCCGTTTGTCAGCAACATATTGATGAAGATTTATAACACGATCGGAATCAACTGGGAGCGTGTCGGCAACGTCAGGTTTGCCGTTACCTACAAGCCGCAGAACGATGTTGTTGACAGAGCCTATGCCAAGGACAGAGCTCAGCAGGTTGCCCGCGAATGGAGCGAGGCAATGCAGCCGGGCAATCAGGTCAGAGACTTCGTTGCCGTGGGCGATGTCAGCATCAAAGCGATCGGCGCGGACAATCAGATACTCGACAGTGAGGTTCCCGTCCGTCAGATGCTTGAGCAGATCGTCGCCAAGACGGGACTTCCGCCGTTCATGCTCAGCCTGAGCTGGTCATCGACGGAAAGAATGTCCTCACAGCAGGCGGACGTTCTGACAAGCGAGCTTGAAGCATACCGACGCCTGCTCACACCAGTGATAGAAAAAATCTGCCGCTTCTGGATGGTAACAAACGGAAAAAGCGAGAGCTTTTCGGTCGAATGGGACGACATCACGCTTCAGGATGAGGTTGAGCTTGCAAAGGCACGGCTTTACCGTGCGCAGAGTGAAAGGATCGAACAGGAGTTGAAATCAATTGAATAAGGAATTCAAATCAAGCGTTTCTCCCTGCGAGGTTACAGCCGAGGAGCTTGCGCAGATCAACCGATTCACCGTCAAGGAGCTTTCGGCGGACGAGGTTTACAGCTTCAATGTTATCCTCTGCGACAACGATATCGACCGTGACGGCGAGCGTTTTTCAAACGAGGCTCTCGTTCAGCTTGCCGAGCTGTTTGTCGGCGTGACGGGAATCTTTGACCATGATCCAAAGAGCGCAAACCAGAGCGCGCGAATCTACCGTGCGGAATGTGTTGCAATTCCGGGCAGAAAGACCGCGATCGGCGAGGATTACAAATGCGTTAAGGCGAGGGCTTATATGCCCCTGAGCGAGAAAAATGCCGACCTCATCTGCGACATAAACGCAGGGATCAAAAAGGAGGTCAGCGTCAGCTGTGCTGTCGGAGCCTTCACATGCTCGGTATGCGGAAGCGACATGAGATATGACCCGTGCAATCACGTCAAGGGCGAGATCTATAACGGAAAGCTCTGCCACTGTATTCTTTCCGACATAAACGACGCCTACGAATGGTCGTTTGTCGCGGTTCCCGCTCAGGTCAATGCAGGAGTGACAAAAAGCTACACAAAGGAGATTGAAACAATGGAAAACTGTATCAAGGCAATAAAGGACGGCAATGCCGTCAAGCTCAGCGAGGCCGAGGCAAAGCAGCTTTCCGAATACATCAAAAAGCTTGAAAAGCAGGCTGAGGACGGCGCGATATACCGCCGCTCACTGACCGAGGAAACGGCAAAATACGCTGTTCTCTCAGTCCCCTCTCTTTCGGGCGAAAGCATTGCAAAAATGTGTTCGGGAGTTGAAACGGACGAGCTGATCAGAATAAGAGACGCTTTCAGAAAAAAGGCGGAGGACATTATCCCCCTCGTGCCCCAGCTGAAGGCAAAGAAAGAAAAGACAACAGTCACAAATAACGAATTCAAATTCTAAGGAGGATCCGAAATGGGTTTTGATAATTTAAGACTTGAAAAGGGCATGTACGGCACAGGCCGCAGCTTTACACAGGTATTGGAGGGTCTTGACCCCTCCGACAATTACAGAGGCACAGAGCTTGAGGGCCTTGACGCATATCAGCGTCAGCTCAAGCGTTTCGGCATCAAGCCGCAGGGCTCCGACAGCTCCGTTGTCGGCAAATTTTTCCAGACAAGCGACGCCGCCGTGCTTTTCCCCGAGTACGTTTCAAGAGCGGTACGCTACGGCATGGACGAGGCGAGCTTCCTCCCCGATGTTGTTGCCGCAACGACCAATATTGATTCGCTCGATTACCGTGCGATGAACCTTGAAATGACCTCGGCAAACGCCGAGATGAAGGTGTTCAAGGAGGGCGACACCCTTGAAACAGCCGATTTCAAGGTAAGCGACAGAACCATCCGTCTCAAGAAGAGAGGCAGAATGATCACAACATCATATGATGTGCTCCGTTTCCAGCGCCTTGACGTTGTTTCTATCGCGCTCAAGAGAATCGGCTCATACCTCGCTCAGAGCCTTATGGCGGACGCTATTGATGTTCTTATCAACGGCGACGGCGGAAACAACCCCGCAGGAACCTTCAGCGCCGCAGGCGACGAATACACCTACGACGACCTTGTTGATTTTTGGAACGAGTTTGCTCCGTATGAGCTTAACACAATCATCGCTTCCCCTAAGACAGCCGCAACCGTGCTCAAGATGAAGGAATTCAGAGACGCTACGGCAGGGCTTAACTTCCACGGTACGGGCAAGCTCATCACTCCGTTCGGTGCAAAGCTCATCAAATCGTCTCACGTTGCAAATCCGAACATCATGATCGGTCTTGATAACAGCTGTGCCCTCGAAATGGTCAAGGTCGGCGATGTTGAGACGGATTACGGCAAGCTCGTTGACCGTCAGCTTGAGCAGATCGCCATTACCTCGATCACAGGCTTCGCAAAGATTCTTCCGGGCGCGGCAATGAGACTTGTTCCGTTCTCATTCACAACCGACAGCACCTCTGAGCCTGATATTCCTTCAGAATGAGTATTTGGGAGGTAAAGGACTATCTCAGTGAGCTAACGGACATTTCGGCATACAAGGAGGAAGAAATTCTTTCTTTATGCCGCTCCTGCGTCAAGGAGATAGATTCAAGATTGAAAAACGACGCCGACAGAAGCGACTACCGCGTTATCGCCGCCGCGGCAGGGCTTGCCTATTACAAGCTCACGCTCAAAAAGATCTCGGCGGACAGCGGAGAAAGCATTACGGACTTCAAGGCGGGCGATGTCAGCATAAAGCAGGAGAGCAAAAGCTACGAAAAGCTGCTTGCAAACGCGGAAAGCTTCTGCAATAAAAAAATGACGGAGCTTATTCCGCTTTGCAGAGACAACAGCTTTGCATTTAATCAGATAAAGGTGATGTAAAATGACTCTCAACTCAATGTTTGAAAAATACGGTCAGGAGGTCACATTAAAGACAGATGACGGTTGGAGCAGTCCGATTTTCGGCGCATTTATTCAGCCGCTGAGGTACAAGAACAAGATGTACCTCAACGGCGTCAATACCGTTATCGGCTTCAACAGTCAGGGTCACTACCTTTATATCGGGCCGCCTGACCACAGCCTTGAGGCTGAGGACTGTTACATAGTTTCAAACGGTAAATCATACACTGTCGATCGATACGAAAAGGTTTATCTCAAAAACGATGTAATCTATATCTGGGCGATAATCAGAGAAATTGTGGAGGTTGAATAATGGACAGTATAGTATCCCTTCCGAACAGAATCGTTGAATGGCTGTCACGTCAGGAAGATATGAAGGATCTCACCTTCTTTGTGGAATATCCTCCGATCAAAAAGGCTGTTCCGCTGAAAAAGACGATCGTTGCCGTCGGAATCGAGAACATCGACATAACAGACAAGTTCGTTGCCAATGACGACGGTATACTTGAACGTCAGGAATATTGCCGCACGGCAATGATAAAGGCGAATCTGAGCATTTGCGTACCGTTTTCAAAGGGCGGCCAGGCGTGTCACGACGTTTTCACGCGAATTGCCGACGCGCTGACCTTCAGAACAAACCTCAACATTGAAAAATCGGGCTGTAATGAAATCACATCCGACCGCGACACTGACGCCCTCGTGATGAACGGCTGGTTTATTATGAATGCCGACTTTTGTCCTGCCGCCAGCACCGATGAAAACTACGCAAGCTTTCTTGATAAGGAGCTGCTTTGCGGCAGTCACATCAGGAACGATGAGATCCACGTTACCGCCGAGGATAAGATCAAATGGAACGCGCCGTTTAACACGGGCTTTTATATCGGAACCGGAAGCGGCACGCGAACAATAACAACGGGCTTTCAGCCTCAGCTTATTTTTCTTATGGCTTCGGGCAAGCCTGCTGTGTCGGTGGATTTCACCAAAAGCACCTGCAAAAGCTATATGGCAATGGCAAACGCAAATGAAAGCTCGCTCGGAATCACAGTAACGTCAACTGGCTTCAAGGTCAGCAACACCACAAGCGGAAACGTAACAGCCGACTACAATTCCGCAGGAATCTCTTACGCATATATCGCGTACAAATAATCACTTACCGATTTTTCCTTATAATTAAAGCCGCAGGCTCTGAACTTATCGGAGCCTGCGGCAATTTTTATTTTGTGCATCTGTATTCTCTTGAATTGATAATGACCTTGATATCGGTCTCGCTCTGCTCATCAATATCAAAGCTCGGCATAAAATCAAGAATATCCGTATTTTTCATGTTTTTTTCAAAGCTGAAATCCGTTTCCTTGCTGTTTATCATAAGCTTAACGCTGTTCTTTCTCAGGAAAAAGAATATCGGCGAAATCAGCCTTACCCTGCCGTCCTTAACGCTGAGCTTTATCTTTTGGGCGGAATAAAGCGTTCTGCCCGCCGAGACGATGCCGATTCCGTCCTCCTCGCAAAGGACGATTGGATGGCTGTTCGGTCGGCGCATAAGCCAGTAAAACATCATGTTTTCGGAAACGGACGGATGAAGAACCACTGTGTCCTCCTCTATCATTGCAAGCAGTCTGTCGATGCGGCGGCTTGCAGTCTCCCACTCCTCAGCTTCAAGATGAACGGGCAGGAGCTTTCCGTCCTTAAGTTTCCAGCGAAGATCGTTGAAAACGATGCTCTGATAATATGTCGGCACATATCTTCCGAATGAATCAAACAGAGCCTCGTAAAATGCCATTGACGTTTCAAATATATTCTCGGGCGAAAATTTTGACGATACGATGCTTTCGGTATTGTCACGGTTATAGACATACTCGCCCTCGGCGCAAAAGCCGATCTTCATTTTCTCTCGGAGCATTTCACAGCAGTATTTCTCGTCCTCATGGTGGAAGCTCGGAGTTTCATCAAAAAGGAGGTTGTCCTCTCCCCTGTTCTTGACGCAGATATTTATATTCGTCTGGGTAATGTATCTGTTTTTCGGATCATTGAGGTCATATACGCCCGTTTTGGTGAGCGTGCGGTACCTATAATGAACAATAAAGGGTCGTTCGTTATAATACTGAATGATTCTGTATGTCACGAGATCGACCTCATCGTAAACGCTGTCGAAAAATTCCGTGACCGCCTTTATTGTGTTCGGCTTGAGCTTATCATCGGAATCGAGGTAGAAAATGTACTTTCCGTGCGCTCTTGCAATGCCGTAATTTCTTGTTTTCGATAGACCCTCGTTCTCCTTTGAATAGAGAAAAACATTGCCGTACCTGTCCGCATAATCCTTGCAGATCTCCTCACTGCCGTCGGTTGAGCCGTCATTGACGAGCACGACCTCGATACTTTCAAAGCCGACGGTTTGTTCGATCAGCGAATCAATGCAGCCTCTGAGAAATTTTTCAACATTGTAAACAGGCACAATGACCGTTGCCTTATATTCAGCCATTGAAGTCACCTCCGAGCCTGCGCTTGCAAAGCTCGCAGAGCTTATCCCTGATGAATCCGGGCTTCATGCGGTACGCCTTGAAATAAACATATGCCGCGATGCACCTTTTCAGATCTGCCATGCCGAATTTGCCCGAATAGAAGCTCATGACCGCCTCCTCGGCAGTGACAGGCATAACGACCTCGGTGTATTTCGTCTCCGTTCCGAGCCTGCGGAAATCGTTGACGTCAATATCCGTCTTAAGAAGCTCCGCGTCCCAGCCGTAAGTCTCCTTGAACCACGCGCAAACCGCGTAGTCACCCATGAAAGGGAGCAAAACGCTTCTCAGAAGCTCAAAGCTTTCCTTCTGCTCGCACGAGCCGAAAACCGACATCACATTGCGGATATAAAAAAGCGTGACCTTGTCGCTCGCCGTCTGAGAAAAAAGCCACGAATAGCTTTCAAGGCTTGCAATGTCCTCACCGTCCGCATCCGCAACGGGTATGCGGGAAATGTTGAACAGCGTTTCGTGAACCGTTTTTATTTCGTCATAGCGTGCGTAATCGGCAAGCATGTTCATAACGGAAAATGCCGTGCCGCTCACGGGCATTATATGATTATTGCGAACAGTTTCCGCATCCATAAGACAGCAGAAATAGCCGTTTTTCGACGCAACCTCATCGAAGCAAAAGTCGGCGGAAAACAAATTGCCGCCCGAATAGGAGCCGTTGAACGCACAGGCTCCCCTCGCGAGCATTGCCGCAAAGGAATCAGAAGCATAGGTTACTCTGACATCTGAAAAAAGAATAAAACGTCCCTCGGCGTCGGCAATCGCCTTTTTGAGCGCGTCGCCGCCGTTCTGCGACGGGAACACCTTTACCCGCGAAAGGATAGCTTCATCGAGTGCGCTGAGCTTTTCAGAATTGACAGCCGCGCAGATCAAAACCTCGACCTCGATCCCCTGCGAAAAAACATTATCAAGAAAGCCTGCAAGCCTGTCCTCATCGGACACCTGCGGCAAAATTATGCTGATATAAGAACTGCTCATTTAAAAATCTCCTTGCATTAAAAGGTTATTGAAATATTTTAACACAATTTGAGCTGAAAATCTATAATTTAGATTTAAAATACAGCCGTAAAACGGTAAAAAAATAAGCGCATTTTATGTTAAAAATTATACTTGACAAGCGGCGGTACATATGATAATATAATATGCGTTGTGACGTGCTGCTATGGCTCAGGTGGTAGAGCACATCCTTGGTAAGGATGAGGTCACCGGTTCGAGTCCGGTTAGCAGCTCCAAAAGGCAGGTTTTTACCTGCCTTTTTGTTTTGTCATTTTTCGTTTATTGTAATTATGTAAATAATTCTCTTGAAAACGGTGGGAATATCGTGTATAATATGTTCGAAAAACAAATTAAGGAGTGACGCTTCTTGAAAAGATTTATTGCTCTTCTGCTTGCGGCATTGATGGTTCTGTTCCTCGGTGCGTGCGGCAAGAAAGGTTCCGACGATAATGCCTCGCCGTCCGACGTGACAACCACACAAAAGAAAGCGGACGATGTTAAAATCACGCCGTCCGAGGCTAAGCAAGCAAAGCTTGTTGACTATAAATGCAATGATTTTTCAATGAAAATCCCCGACGGCTGGACAGTTACTACAGGCGGCAGCGGAATGTTCCATGCGATTCGTGTGACCGACCCCAAAAATCCAATAAATCAGGTATTCTTCCTGCTTAAGGCTCAGCCCGTTCTCCACAGCGAAACAGGCAGAGACTACTATAATCAGTCATATCAAATGTACGGCGGAAATTACAACATGATGGCGGCAGCGCCCGTGCTTTCCTCCCCGTCCACCGAGAATTTCTTCGGCATTTTCAATTCCTACGCTTCGTTCGCAAAGACATATGAGCCGAGCTATTCGAGCTTCACCTTCCCGAGCTTCGGTTCGTTCAAAACAGTGGAAAGCTTTGCGAGCACAAGCTCTATGAAATCCCATGCCATAAGCCCCGCACTGCTCCGCGCGACCTTTACCGACGATCAGGGAACCAAGGGCGAGGGCATGTTCACCGCCGATGTAATTGATTTTACAGGCAACACGGTCAGCGGCTTCGGCATTGACGCGGGATTTTATATGGTTTACAACATTGCCGCGATCACCTGTGCTCAGAACTCGTTTATTGACTGGAAGGATATTCTCTGTCAATCGTTAAGCTCGATCGACTATTCGCAGAGCTATGTCAGCAGCGCTATTCAGCAGAGCAACGAAAGCACCGCGAACGCTATGCAAATAAGAAGCGAGCTGAGCACCATTTCCGACGGAATCATGGATTCATGGGAGAAGAGAAACACCTCTCAGGACATTATCAGTCAGAAGCAAAGCGACGCAACGCTCGGACTTGAAAGAGTTTACGACGTTGAGACAAACGAGGTTTACCAGGCGGATAACGGCTGGAGCGATAAATACGACGGCGAGCGCTATAAACCCGTCACGGACGACAAAATGTACCTCGACCCCATCGCCGGCAGAATTAAATAAGGCAAAAATACGGACTGTCATAACCGATTTTCGGCTGTGACAGTCCTTTTTTATTCTGCTTTCGGGATGCGGACAAGGAACTCGCTGCCCTGCCCCGTTTCGCTCTTGACGCATACCGAGCCGCCGTGGAAGTACGCAATTTCCTTTACCATTGACAGCCCGAGCCCCGTTCCGCCGCCGCTGTGCGACGGGTCGGACTGATAAAATCTGTGAAATATTTTTTCCTGCTCGTCCTTTGCTATGCCGATTCCGTTATCCTTAACGCTCAGCATTGCGTTCCTGCTGTTCGAGAGAAGCGTAACCTTTATTTTGCCGTTCTCAATGCCGTATCTGTACGCGTTGGAAACAAGATTGTTGACAAGCCTTGTCAAAAGCATGTGGTTGCCGTTTACTCTTATCCCTGGCTCGACCTCACATTCAAGAGTTATATTTTTTGTCTTGAGCAGTGCGAGGTCATCGCAAAGATTTTCAACAAGCTCGGAAAAATCGAGTTCCTCAACGGGATATTTTTCGCTTCGTCTTTCAATTCGGGAAAATTCCAGCATCTCCGTTATCATTTTCGACATTTTACTGCCCTGCCGTTTAATCAGCTCGAGTGATTCTTTGTATTCGTCAAGGGTCATATCCTCGCCGAGAGCATAGTCGCACTGAGCCATAATCACAGCCATCGGCGTTCTTAATTCATGCGAGACATCGTTTGTGAACTGCTTCTCGCTTTCAAACGAATCCTCCAGCCTGTCAAACATGGTGTCAAAGGTGTTTGCGAGACTGTGAAGCTCGTCGTTGCCCTTGCCGAGCTTTATCCTCTTTTTTAAATCACCGCTTTGCGAAATGTCGCGGGCGACCTCCTCGATATCCTTTATCGGCTTGAGCGATTTCATAGCGATAATATAACCGCCGCCGATTCCGAGGATAACGAGCACTGCAAGCGCGATCATTGAACGTCTTGCAACGTCTGAGATTGGCGCGTCGGCTTTCTCATGGCTGACGATTCCTCTTATCCACATGTTTTCGACGCCCTTGTTGGTAAGCCGTCGGTCGTAAATATAATAACGCTTTCCGTCGGCACGGACGGTTCTCAGGCTCTTGTCCGAAAAGGCTTCGCCGTCGGTTTTTCCGCCTGTCGGATCAGTACCGTAAATCTGTTTCCCGTTTTCATCGTATATAACCGTGCAAATGCCGTTCATCACGGCGATAAAATCGTCGTCAATTTCAACATAGCCGTCTCCGTATGCAAAATAGTGGTCATTGTCGTTATCGTCAATAACTCCTTTAAGGCTGTCGTAATACTCTATCTCGTCAAAGTTATCCTCAACGGTCATGATGAGGTCACTGCGCAGGTTCTTCAGGAGCACGGAATTGCTGACCGATATCACAAGAACATAGGAAAGCGTTACAAGGAATACCAGTATTATTGAAAACCAAAGCGTTATTTTTAATTTTAAAGGAAGCTTTTTCATCATTCGTCACTTATCACATATCCGAATCCACGGACGGTTTTAATCAATTTTTTATCGAATCCTCCGTCAACCTTCTTGCGAAGATAGCTGACGTAAACATCAACGAGGTTTGTTCCGCCCTCATAGTCGTAATTCCAAACGTGGTTTTCGAGCTTCTCCCTCGAAAGAACAATGCCGACATTTCTCATCATGAATTCAAGCATTGAATACTCCTTTGCCGAGAGCGCTATCGCCTTGCCGTCACGGGTCACCTCATGGGTCGAACAGTTAAGGCTCAGCCCGTCAACAGAAAGAATATTCTCGGAAATACCGTATTTTATTCTCGTCATTGCTCTGACCCTCGCCATCAGCTCGTCAAAGGAAAATGGCTTCACGAGATAATCGTTTGCGCCAAGGTCAAGCCCCGTCACCCTGTCCTCTATCGAGTCACGGGCAGTCAGGAATATAACAGGAGTGCTAATCCCCTTGCTTCTCATTTCTTTAATGACGGCAAACCCGTCCTTTTTCGGCATCATGACATCAAGGATCACCGCGTCATATTCCGCAAACTCGATAAAATCCAGCGCTTCCCCGCCGTCAAAGGCGGTGTCAACGCTGTAGCCAGATTTTGTCAGCTTCTTTTCAATCAGCCTGTTAAGATCCTTTTCGTCCTCGGCAACAAGAATTCTCATACCAAACCTCTTCTCTGTAAAGGTATAACTTATTATAACATATCATTTTTCTTTGTCAAAACAAAACCCTGCCGAAGCAGGGCTTGTTGAAAAATATCTTATTTGAAAAGATTTCTAATGAATGATGCGATAGCGTCAAACCAGTGAACAAAGAAGATGTCGCTAAAATCGAAGTCTCTGTCCTTCTCGACCTTGAGAATCTTGCCCGAAACTGCGTCGATCTCATAATCGTAATCGAACTTATCGGCATGGAACTCAACCTCATACTCTGCAACGCCGTCGTCAAAGTCGAATGTTACCTTAACTCTCTTTGCGTCCGCTTCCTTTATGCCTGCATGCTCAAAAGCGATTGCTTTAGCCTCTGCCTTTGTGATGTACTCCCGGTCGGGAGACGGAACATTTATGCCGAAGGTGTCCTTCTCAACCTTGAGGATCTTGCCGTTTTTTGCGTTGATCTCGTAATTGTACTCGCATCTGTCATAATAGAACTCAACGTCATAAACTGCGATTCCGTCATCGTAATCGAATTCACACTTCGTGAACGATGCCTTGTCTGCCGTAATGCCTGCGTGGTTAAGTGCGATCTCCGTTGCCTTGTCCTTGCCGATATAGCCTGCGGCGAAGGAGCCCGTTGCGAACACACCTGCAAGAATCAGGCAAGCCATAACTACCGAGATGATTTTTTTGATGTTTTTCATGTTCGTTACCTCCGTAAATTTGTTTCTGATTTGCTTCAGTGACTAAAGTATAATTCGCAAATATTAAAACAACATTAGAAAAATAAAATTTTAAAAATTTTTATTATGAACATAAATATAAAATAAAGTTTATTTTCTGTATAGGAAAATATTTACATATACGCTGTGATACAATAAAATGTAAAATTATAAATCCCGATTGGAGGTATTTATATGAAAAAGAAAATCATCAAATGGCAAAGTCTGATTCTCGTGATGGCAATGCTCATCACGGTCATGATCCCCGCTTTCGGAACAACGGCTTCCGCGGCGGCTACTCATGCGATCGACATTTGCCAGGAGGACGGCACCTCCGTCACGGAGCAGATCTCCCTGATGGAAAGCGAACAGCTCCAGCTGACGTATCAGCTGCTTGACTGTTCGATGCCGGACGGCGGTTACATAAAGTGGACAAGTGAGGCTCCGCTCATTGTTTCCGTTGACTCAACAGGTAAAATATACGCTCACGACAGCTCCAAGGGCGCGGCTGTCAGACTGTGGATCGACAACGACGTAAGAACCGTTGCAATCATCGGTCCCGCACTGGCAAAGACCATGGAAAAGCTTCTGTTCAATGACAAAATCGACATTGACACAATGGACACGGAAGCCATTGTCGAAACGGTTCGCGCAGCTATGAAGGGCATACCGAGCAACATCTCCGATTACCTTATAAAGCAGCTTGAGGACAAGCTCAATTCGCTTGATACAGGTATAACCGTCACCCTTTATTCCGCAGACGGCGAGGTTCTTGCCTCGGATCAGGTAAGAGTGCTCGTTACCAATTCGGACAAATGGTACTCCAAGGTTATCCCTAACGGAGCATTCATCACAAATAAAGAATCTGTTCCCACCACGGTTGCGGTCGGCGGACAGGTCAAGCTTGAGGGCGGCGTCACTCCCCTGCGTCTCGGCTACGGCGTTACATGGAGCATTGACACAGACAGCATCTGGACATCGGGCAAGGATTATGCAACGATAGACGATCAGGGCAACGTCACCTTTCTCAAAGAAGGCAAGGTCACTGTAAAGGTTTCGCCGAATGCCGATGACCTCGTCGACGGATTGATGAGCTACATAAACTCGGCAATTGCCGCAGGTGAAAAGGTTGACACCGCTCAGCTTGCAAGAATTATGATCAAGCTTCTCGGACTTAACGTCAGCGAATCGGCACTTAAGGCTGTTCTTGATGTTCTTGTAACGGTCGCAGGCGCAACAGGCAATACGTCAGACCTTATCGCAACAGCGGTCAAGACTCTTTCAAACTATCTTTTGAAAGCATCTATAAACGATTCGATTACTTTTACAATAGTTCAGAGCCTTGAAATTGAAAAATTCAGCCTTTCGGCGGACAAAACCGAGCTGACCGAGGGCGACAGCACAATGGTAAGGCTGACGGACATTGTTCCCGCAGGCTCAAACTCGCAGAATGTTCTCTGGAACTCCTCCGACGAGAGCGTTCTCACCGTTGACAACAACGGCATTGTCAAGGCAAGAGACGCAGGCGGAATTTCCTCGGCAAACAAGAGAACCGCTACCGTTACGGCTACGGTTGACGGCGTTTCCGAGAGCCTTGAATTCACCGTCAAGGGCAAGCTCATCACAACTCCCGTTGACATTGCAATCGCGGGTCCGCAGGAGCTTGAGCTTAACGCCCCTCAGCAGTACACGGCTACCCTCTATCCGACAAGGTCAAAGGCGGATATCACATGGGGTCTCCTCGGCGATGACGGCGAAACGGTTAGCTATGCCACCAACGGAAGTGTTTCCAACGGCATGGCTACCCTTACAAAGGACGGCGTGCTGACAGGCACAAACGGCGGCACGGTTACTCTCTACGCCAAGGCAGGACTTATAACTCACGTTATAACCACATATCAGGTCTATATCGGCAGACTGGCAAAGGGCGTTACGATTGACCAAGGCAAATTTGTCAGCGTTCATGTACCGCTCTACAGCACATATAAGAACGCAAAAACAACTCTCACCGCTTCGATCCTCCCCTACGACGTAACAAATAAGAACGTTGCATGGTCGGTTCTTTCGGGCAATATCGAGGTCAATGCAGAGGGTGTTGTAAGCCCCAAGGGCTATTCGGCGGCATACGGTGTTGTTCAGGTCAAGACCTATGACGGCGGTTACACAGACACATGTACCGTTTCCTTTGCAAACTATCCCGTAACCGGAATTACGCTTGACAAGGACAAGCTCGACCTCATCGTGGGTACAGGCGATACTATCAAGGCTACGATTGCCCCGACGGGTACGGCAGGAGTCGGCGACGCTTCGATCAAGGACGTTATCTGGACATCCTCAAATCCGACAGTTGCTACGGTTGACGGCGGCGTTGTAACTCCCGTTGACTTCGGTACAACTATCATCAAGGCAACGACGGTTGACGGCGGATATGCCGCAAGCTGTACGGTCAACGTCAAGGCTGACAAAACCGCGCTTAACTATGCGATCAACCTCGTTGAAACGGGCAACGTTAAGGAAGAAAACTGCTCGGCAGAGGATTGGGCAGCCTTGCAGGACGCATATAAAACCGCGCTTGAGGTCAAGAACACCGAGCTGGTTTCTCAGGACACCTGCAACAAGGCGGCACAGAATATTATCGACATCTATTCGCGTATCGGCGCTTATGTTCAGGTTTACGGCATCACGATAACCCGTGACGGCGAGCCTGCGCCGAAGCACATCACAACAAAGGTTGAATTCTACCAGTCATATAAGAACAAGACGGTTCAGCTCGGCGCGGCTCTCAACCCGAGCAACGCGATGTATTCTTCAATCGTTTGGTCGTCGGATAACGACAAGGTAACGGTCGATCAGACGGGTCTTGTAACCAACACCCACAACTCCGCAGACAGCGCAAAAATCACCGTCAAGGCAACAGACTACACAGGCTGTTCGGTTTCCGACAGCGTTTATGTAAGCTTTGCGAACGTTCCCGCAACCGGAGTAACCCTCAGCGAGAGCGAGGTTACGGGCAAGATTTACACCGCGGCATCGCTCAAAGCAACGGTTAAGCCGACAGGCACTCCGATGATCGGCGCAAGCATTGATTCGGTTATCTGGTCGTCAAGCAATCCCAACGTTGTTTCGGTCAATAACGGCGAGCTTACGTTTAAGTCGGTCGGAACTGCAGTAATCACGGTAACGACGGTTGACGGCGGCCACACGGCTGAATGTACGGTAACTGTAACAACGAACAAGGACGCTCTTGCCGAGGAAATCAGCAAGGTAACAAATGCCGCCCTTGTTGAAGGGGATTACACGGTCGCTTCCTATGACGCACTCAAGGAAGCCTATGCAAGAGCTAACGAGATATATAATGATAAGAACGCCGAGCAGTCGGATATCGACGCAATAACCGCTTCACTCGACGCAGCGTTCAATTCGCTCAAGAAGCTTATCAAGCCGCAGGCGGTGTATATTCAGTATAACGGCGAGGATGCAGGTGAATATATCTCGAAGGAAGTAAATCTTTCAACATCGTTCACATATCAGAACAATTCAATCAAGCTTGATACAAGAATCAGTCCGCTTGATTCAATGTACAAAACTGTTGAATGGACATCAAGCACAGCGGATATCGCGGTTGACGAGAGCGGAACAGTCTCCCCGACCGTCAACAAGGCTTGCTACGGCGTTATCACGATAAAGGTCACAGATGAGCGAGGCAACAGCGTTACCGACAAGGTCAACGTTTCGTTCGCGAGATATCCCGTTACAAAGATCGAAATAACCCCGTCCGAGGTCAACGCACCATTTGATTCCGAGCCTGTAAAGCTCAGCGCAAAATGTAAGGACGTCGGCTCGATAATCACCTACGACGCAACGATTCAGGACGTTATCTGGACCTCCGACAACACGGACGTTGTAACGGTTGACGAGAACGGTCAGCTGACCTACGTTGACGCAGGCCAGGCAACCATCACCGCCACCTCATGCGACGGCGGTATTCAGGCAACCTGCCCCGTAACTATCGGCGGTGACAAAACGGCGCTCCGTGCCGCAATCGCAAGAGCCGATGAAGCTCAGGTTGACATTCAGGAGCACACCTACGAAACAAGCACGGAATATACGGCGGCTTACGAGCACGCAAAGAAGGTTGAAGCAGGCGCACAGTTCTCTCAGGAGGAGATCGACGCCGCAACGCTCAGGCTCAACAATGCGCTCGACAATCTCAAGCCGTATATCCACATGGAAAAGCTCAATATTTACTACAACGGCGAGACAGCTCCGGCGTTCATTGCGATAAAGGTTCCTATCTATAAGACCTACACCTCGCAGAGCGTTCAGCTCACCTACGATTTTGCCCCGGCGGATGCGATGTATTCAAGCATCGTTTGGTCGTCGGACAACGACGGACTCAAGGTCGGCGAGGACGGTAAGGTCTCCCCTGCCTCCAACAAGGCTTGCGGCGGAAAAATTACCCTGACAGCAACCGATCATTACGGCAACACGGTAACAAACAGCGTTTACGTTTCGTTCGCAAACGACCCCGTATCAAAGGTAACTCTTGACAAGACGGAAATCGAGGTAGGCTACGGCTCGGAGCCGCAGACGATCACCGCAACGGTAACGGCGGACAAGACTATCGGCGACAAACCAAGCGTCAGCGACATTATCTGGTCAACCTCCGACCCCGACGTTGCAACGGTCGAGAACGGCACGGTTACTTTCGTCGAAGCAGGCACATGTACAATTACCGCAACCTCCGTTGACGGCGGCGTTTCGGCAACGTGTACGGTAACCGTAAGATCCGATAAAACAGCTCTTATAAGAACAAGGGCAATGATAGTCGGTCTTAACCTCATTTCAGAGGACTACACAGAGGACAGTTGGGCGGTTCTTGAGGCCGCTATGGCAAAGGCTGAGGAAATCATCGCGCAGGATAACCCCAAGCAGAGAGTTATCAATGCGGCAGACGAGGAGCTTAACAACGCTTATAATTCGCTTGTAAGATTTATTAAGCTTGAAAATATCACAATCACCAAGGACGGAGAGGAAACAACAGGCTATGTTTCCGTCAGCGTTCCCATCACTTCAAAATATTCCGAACAGTCCGTGACCCTCGGCTACAAGCTCACCCCTGAGGATGCAACGATTGATTCGATTGCATGGGAGTCAAGCGACAGCTCCATAAAAGTCGAGGACGGCGTAGTTACACCGACGGCAAACAAGGCTTGCCTTGCAAAAATAACCGTCACGGCAACGGACTACAAGGGCAGAACATATTCCGACAGCGTTTATGTTTCCTTCGCAAACACACCCGTTACGGGAGTAAGCGTTGACAAGACGGAGATCACAGACGCTATCGTCGGCGGAACCGATAAGATAACAGCAACTGTTCTGCCGAAGAAAACGCTCGGCATGGGCGGCGCAAACATCACCGACGTTATCTGGACATCGAGCAATGAAAGTGTCGCAACAGTAGACGGCGACGGCAATCTTAGCTTCAAGGATACAGGCACATGCACTATCACCGTAACGACACTCGACGGCGGCTTTACCGCTCAGACAAGCGTTAAGGTTTATGCCGACAAATCGGCTCTGAGTGCGGCGGTTGAAAGCGCAAACGCACTCGTTGAAACAGCCTACACCCCTGCTACATGGGCAGAGTTCAAAAAGGCTCTCACCTCGGCAACCGAAACTCTCAACGCTGAGGATCCGACACAGGCGGAGGTAAACGAGGCTCTCGCACTTCTCACGGAAAAGAGAAACGCACTTGAAGATTACATCTACGTTTCGGGCGTAAACATTTCCTATAACGGCGACAGCTCCGACGTTATAACCGTAAAGGTTCCCGCGGATCAGAGCTACATCATGGCAACGGCACAGCTCGAATTCTCGACCGATCCCGCCAACGCGATGTATGTTTCGGCTGAGTGGTCATATGAGGGCGATGTATTCGTCAACATGAACGGTATCGCCGCTCCGAGCGTAAACGGCGCATGCTACGGCAAGGCGACAGTCAAGCTCACCGACGATTTCGGCAATGTTTACACCAAGACAGTTACAATCATATTCACAAAGAATCCTGCAACGGCGATAACCGTTACCCCGTCCGAGTACACAACCCATACACTCGGCGAGCAGGTTCAGCTCACGGCTTCGGTCACTGATGCAGACGGCAACGAGGCAGACCTCAACAAGGTAACATGGAAGTCCGATCACCCCGAGATCGCTTCGGTTGACGAGAACGGACTTGTTACGATAGTCAGCGGCGGTATCGCAACGATCACGGCAACGACCGTTATCGGCGGACTTTCGGCAACCTGCGTCATTACAGTCGCAACTGATAAGACAGCCCTCAAGAAGGCTATCGACGATGCAGATAGCGCAAACTACAACGAGCAGGATTACACCAAGGAATCCTTTGCGTCATTTAAATCGGCTCTCGAAAGCGCTAAGACGGTTTATGCCGATGCAGACGCTTCGCAGAGTGAGATTGACAAAGCGGCGGCTGACCTTAACAGCGCAGCTTCGGCACTCGTCAAGTACAACCGCGCTAAGAGCGTTACGATCAGATATAACGATTCCGACGCACCCGATTTCATCTCGATAAAGGTTCCTATCTACAAGACCTACAATTCACAGAGCGTTCAGCTTTCATATGTATATGCGCCCAATGACGCAATGTACGAGTCCATCACATGGTCGTCGGATAACGACCTCATGAATGTCGATCAGGACGGTAAGGTTTCTCCCAAGGAGAACAAGGCTTGCGCCGCAAAGATCACCGTTACGGTCACAGACCATTTCGGCAACACTGTAACGGACTATGTATATGTTTCATTCGTAAACACTCAGGCAACGGGCGTTACGCTCGATCAGTCATCGCTCAGCGGCAAGCCGGGCGAGAGCGCAACACTCACCGCTTCGGTTGAGCCTAAGGCAAAGCTCGGCGTAGGCGGAGCAACAATAACCGATGTTGTATGGACAACGAGCGACCCGAGCGTTGCAACAGTCGAGGACGGCAAGGTTACATTCGTAAACGGCGGCACGACAATCATCACGGTCTACACCAAGGACGGCGGCCACAGCGCACAGTGCACGGTAACAGTCACCGTTTCCAAGGACGCACTTGCAAAGGCTATCGCCGACGCAAAGGCAATCGACCTTTCGGTTCGCACAGAGGCCTCTGCAGCAGCTCTCACAAAGGCAATCGCGGATGCCGAGACGGTTTACAACAACGCTTCGGCAAAGACTGAGGACATCAGCGGCGCTATTGAAGCACTCAAAGCGGCAACGGATGCGCTTGAATACCTCGGCGGTAACTATGACCGAGTTAATGCGGCGGTTGAAGAGTTCAACAAGCTTGATTCGTCAAAGTACACCGAGGAAAGCTACAACGCAGTCAAGGCGGCGGTTGATGCGGTTGATTACACACTCAACATCACCCGTCAGAGCGAGATCGACGCAATGGCAGACAGAATCACCGAGGCTCTCGGCAAGCTCGAAAAGCTCGTCACAGCCAAAATAAAGGCGGTTAAGGACGGCGTAACAATCGACGAGGAGAAGCTCTTTATCTACGGCATTGAGCCGCACACGGATTCTCTTGACAGCTATCTTGCCGCAGAGAGCGGTTCTCTCAAGTTCTCCCCCACCTCAAAGGGTAACGGCACGGGAACTAAGATCGAGCTTTACGATGAGGACGGCAATCTTGTCAAGACCTACACGCTTGTCATCTTCGGCGACGTAAACGGCGACGGCTGGTACGATGCGACCGATGCAACGCTTGTCAACTGCATCATCGGCGGCATGTTCACAAAGGATCAGCTCGGCGAGGCTGCATGGTTTGCGGCGGATTGCAACCATGACGGTGTTATCGGAGAAGCTGATTCCGAGCTTCTTCAGCAGGCAGGTATCCTGCTTCAGAGCATAAACCAGAACACTCAGCAGTCGGAGCTTGAAACAAGCTCGGCTTATGCGGAATACATCGGCATAATCGAGCAGACAGTCAAGACCGATAAGCCCGACGAAGCACCGATCGAGACCCCCGACGATACTCCGACAGAAGAACCCACAGAGCAGAATTGGGTAATTGTGATCATCGAGCAGATCTTCAACCTCATCAAAATGCTCCTTGCACTTTTGAAATAACAGAAAATAACAAACAGGCGGTGCCGAGAAATCGACACCGCCGTTTTATTTATTCTTTTGATATTGAATACTTGACTGTTTTGCCGTTATCGGAAAGAATATCGGCTTCTTTTGATTCTTCTATTTTTTCGCGGAAATGCTTTTTGAAATTTATGGACCTGTTTATTGATTTTATCATTGCCGCCGTAATTATTGTCGGGACGGAGCAAAGCAGTAAAATCAAAAACGATTCAAATGAAATTTCCGTTATCAATCCGTAAATGCAGGCGATCAAAAGCACCGCAGATATAATTGCAAGCGGCAGCAGGCATAAGGCTGAAAGCATCTGTACCTTTCTCCTGTCTGCCGATTTATGATAATCATAATAATCGGCATACCCGCCGTTAAAATACATCAGGTTGAACAACGAAAATAACAGGCTATGTGTTTTCTCCGTTATTTCAATTCGCTCGTTTCCGCCCGAGGCTTTCAGAAAGGAATCAAAGCCGATCAAGGCAATCGGTCCGAAGCGCCAAACATTTTTTACCGATTCTCTTGACAGACATCGGGCAAAGCAAAGTCTTGACAATGTTTTATCATTATATATACGAATCGCCGAATCCTTTTCGGATTCTATCGCCTGCTTGGTTCTCGGTTCTATTTTGACTTGACTGTTCTGCCATTCAACCACAACGGTACTGTCGGTCTTGTTTGTAAATGTAATTTTACCCATTCTCGTTTCCTTTGCTTTAAAAATAAGCCTGTCGGATACCGACAGGCTCGCGTTTTCTTTTGCTTATACATTTTCCTCGAGATAATAAATAACGTCCTTGACGGTTACAAGAGTCGGAAGAACTCTGTCGGGAATCGTTATATCGTACTTCTCCTCGATCATGCAGATGAGGTCGAAAAGTTCGAAAGAATTGAGTCCGAGATCCGAGGTAAGAACGTCGTCAGGCTCAACTGACGTAATTCTGCCGTCGGTGTACTCGTTAAGCATTTCCAAAAGGTCGTTTCTGATATCCATAGTTTTTTACTCCTCAGCTTTAGCGGCTTTGCGCGCTTCATTGCGCTTGCGCCATATTTCATTAAATATTTCCTCGGTCGCAAGTGAAATCTTGGTGACCGAAAATTCACAGTGCTCGGGGAAAACATACCATGTGTCCTCCAAGGTGTTGAGGTCGATACAGTCGCGGTGATTACCGAATCTGTAGCTGTACTCAACATGAACGGCATACTGACCTGCGGCGTCAATGTCCATCTCGAACGGCTCGCCGTCATAGTCCCTTGTGCCTTTAAGGTGGAAGCCCGTCATGTCGTGAACGAGCGTACCTCTGCCCATGTGGACAAAGCCCTTTGAATTCGGCAGATCGTTGACGTCAACCTGACTTTCAAAGCGGTAGGTTCCGTCAAGAACCTCCTTCTTGACCTGCTCACGCTCCCACTTGTACCAGTCGGTAGCAAATTTAAACTCGGTCTTGTCGTCGTCGGCTTCAAGCTCGCCGTAATAATTGAGCGTCCATGACTTTCCGCAGTGCTCGCAGAAAATCTTGTCGTTCTTTGAATTCATCTTGTACTCGGTCATGCAGTGCGGGCACTGATAAAGAACCTTGTGCAGTCCCTCGGCACGCTTTTTGTAGCTGACCTTGACACGGTTTTGGCTCTGCCATCTGAAATCGTCGTTATAGAGCAGATTTTTAAGCTTTTCGCCAATCTCCTCGGCGCTCGCCTTTTTAAGCTCCTCGGGTGTGTAGGCAAGAACCATGTCCGCCTGCATCGGATGCACCCAGCGCTTTCTGTGGTCGCCCCAGAATGGGTCATAGATATGATGTCCTCGGCAGGTGAGCGTTACAACGGGCACGCCCTGATGCTTGACAAGCTGTCCGACAGCATCGGGAATAACCTCGGTCTCGCCGCAAAGGGAATATCTTGCCTCGGCATAGATTCCGAATATCTGCTTTTCTTTCAATGCCTTGCGGCAGACACGCAGAAGCGAAATATCAGCCGTGTATTTTCTTTTCGGGATCGCGCCGAGTCTCCTCAGGCCCCATTCTCTGCCGATGTAGTCGTCAACGGCGGCGGGGAAAATTCCTCTGTTCGGGCTGATAGCGGCGCTCATGATATAAAAATCAAAGAAAGCGTTGTGGTTGCATAAAAGAATGTACGGCGGCTTAACGCCCTTCATTCTCACCTTATTAAGCTTTCCGAAATGAAGAAATTTTCTGATATATGAAAAGCCCCAGACGAACGGCATCGCAAACGGTCTTTGCTTTATCATCGGCGCATTCATGTCAAATTTTTCAGTCTCGGGCGCACCGCCTCGAACGTACTTTCCGAATTCCTTACTCAAATTGTCACTTCCCTTTTAAAAAATCACTGTCTACGCACTTTAACGATTATAACACTCCCGAACAATTTATGCAATATTAAAAATTACCAGTTACACCGTGTTATTTTACAACATTTTAAACATATTCCACGGATATTTGCCAAAATCGGGAAGGCTTTTAAACGAAAGCATTTGACTGTCATAATTAAACTCAACCGTGTGCGACCAGAGAGTGACCTCACAGCCGTTGTCGCGGCTTCCGTACTTTCCGTCGCCTGCGAGCGGCATTTTCCTTGAAGCGAACTGAACCCTTATCTGATGACTTCTGCCCGTGTTCAGCGTAACGCAAACAAGAGCCTTGCCGTCCGCCTCGTCAATGACCTTATAATCAAGGCTCGCACGGCGCACTCCCTTGCGCTCACGCTTGACAACATAGCTTTTGTTCCTGCGCTTATCCTTGAAAAGAAGATCCTCAAGCCTGCCCTCCTTTTCCTCGGGCACTCCCTCGGTCACGGCAAGATAGGTCTTGACAAAACGCTTTTCGGCGATCTCCTTTGAAAGATAAGCGGCGGATTTTTTATTCTTTGCAAAAATCATGGTGCCGCCGACCGCCGTATCAAGCCTGTGGACGGGATAAATCTCACTGCCCGTCTGCTCCCTTAAGAGCTTGACCGCGTCCTCCGCTCCGTCGCACTGGGACGGCACGCCGACAGGCTTTATGCAGGCTAAAAAGTCCGCGTTTTCAAATAAAATCTCAATCATCGTCAATATTCTTTTCCTTAAACTTTTCGGCAGTTGTCTTTATTTTGAGCACCTGCTTCATGAAGCCCATCAGCTCCAGCGGATTGGACGATTTCTGAAGTTCTGGCGTAACGAGGTCGATAATGTCCTTAAGCTGCGAAAGCTCGCCTACAAGCTCCTTTTTTTCCTCGTCGCTCATGGCAGCAACGTCCGTTCTGAGCTTCTTTTCAATTTTAGCAAGCTCTTCGGAAACATCACTGATTTTCTCGGCGGAAATCGGTCTGCCGTTTTCATCACGGATAATCATGCTGTTCTCCTATCAAAACAAATAGGGATTGTCGCATATTTTGTCTGCGGCATCCCTATTTTTCTTTAAATATTTTGGTACGGGGTTGTGGATTTCAAAAGCCTATCAGCCTTGGCAAATTTATTCAGCCAAACCGCACCGTTAATCGGATATTTTTAATTATTTTGCTTCGTTTGTGGTTACTTCCTGGATATACTTAAAGTTGAGAGCGCCCTGCTCCTTCATGATCTTCTCAACAGCCTTGTCGAGAGCCTCCTTGTTGTAAACGATGTCGTTTACTTCCTTACCCTGGGCGTCTGTGTAATAATACGAAACATATGCACCCTCAAAGCTCTTGAGCTTCTCGCGCATCATCTTCATAACCTCGTCCGTAACTCCGATATATTCGGCGGCCTCAGCCTCGGTCATGTAGGTCGTGTCTGCGGCAACGGCGGAGGTCTCCTTGACGTTGGCAGGTGACTTGACAGCGTATGTAACGCAGATCGCGGCAGTGCAAAGGACTGCAACTATTGAAGCAATGACAGTATTTTTCATTGAAAAAACTCCTTCTTTTAATTTCTCTATGTATAATAACACATATGTGATTTTATTGCAAGATTTTCGTGGAAATTTTATTCCCACTCCTTCCAGATTTCAGGCTTGTAGCCCACGGTCGCCTTTTTGCCGTTCCTGACTATCGGCGTTTTGAAAAGCGTCTGATTCTCCAAGAGCTTCTCCTCGACCGCTTCCTTTGAGGCAAGATACTTGATGAAGCACTTTTCATAAGCCTTCGATTTTTCGTCGATCAGATCGTCAACCGAGCCTATCGCCGCCTTGATATTTCTGTACTCCCCTGCGCTCATGCCGTATTTCTCGAGGTCAACGTACTGGTACTTTATCCTGCGCTCCTTGAAATAGCGCTCCGCCTTTTTGGTGTCGAAGCACTTTGATTTTCCGTAAATTTGAATATTCATTAAATCACTCCGTTTTCATATTGAAAATTATATCGTAAAATGGTAAAATTGTAAAGAGGTGAAATCAATGCAAATAAAGTGTCCCGAAAAAATTCTGAAAGCCATTGCCCTGCTTGAGAGCAACGGCTATTCCGCCTATGCCGTCGGCGGCTGCGTCCGCGATTCGATCATGGGCAGAGTACCGAACGACTGGGACATGACGACCTCGGCAACGCCCGCCGAAACAAGAGAGGTTTTCAAGGGCTTCCGCACCGTTGCAACCGGAATTAAGCACGGCACGGTTACTGTCATTATCGGCTCCGAGCCGATTGAGATAACGACAATGAGAGTTGACGGAGAATATTCCGACAGCCGCCACCCCGAAAGCGTTTCTTTCACCAAAAGGATTGAAGATGACCTTTCGCGCCGCGATTTTACCGTAAACGCGATAGCATATAACCCGAAAACGGGTATTGTTGACCCGTTCGGCGGACAGAAAGATATAGAAAACAAAATCATTCGCTGTGTCGGCGAGCCCGACACGCGCTTCAACGAGGACGCGCTGAGAATTCTCCGCGCGATAAGATTCTCCTCGGTTCTCGGCTTTGATATTGAAAAAAAAACGTCGCAAAGCATAATAAGCAACCGTTCACTGCTTCAGAATATTTCAAAGGAGCGTATCCGAGTTGAGCTGATAAAAATGCTCTGCGGAAAAAATATCGAAAAAATACTGACGGAATACAAAAGCGTGATTTTTGAAATCATTCCCGAGCTTGCCGCCGAGGACGGATTCCAACAGCACACGCCGTATCACATTTATGACGTCTGGAGGCACACGACAAGGGTTGTGGCAAGCATTGAGCCCGAGCCCAATTTCAGGGTTGCCGCACTGCTCCACGATATTGAAAAGCCGTCAATGTTCAGGCTTGATTCGCACGGAACAGGTCATTTCAAGGGACACCCTCAAAAGGGCGCGGAAACGGCTGAGAAAATTCTGCGCAGGCTTCGTTTTTCGAATGCCGAGATCAGCCGCATAACGACAATTATCCGCCTGCACGACGAGCGCCCCGACGGCAACCGATTCCATTTGGCAAAGCTTTGCTCGCAATACGGCATTGACAGCGTTGACGACACATTGAAGCTGATAATCGCCGACGCGCACGGCAAAAATCCCGCATTTTTTGACAAAGAGGTTGACGCGGTTCATATCGCGCAGGAGCAGATCGAAATTATGAGAGAAAGCCACGCCTGTCTGAAAACCTCGGAGCTTGACATAAACGGCAACGACATTATGACGCTCGGAATTGACAGGACAAGGATAAGAGCTACGCTTGAATTTCTGCTCGATGAGGTTATCAACGAACGTATCGAAAATGAAAATGCCGCCCTTTCTCAGGCGGCGGTGGAGTTTGATGAACGTAATTCGGTTTGATGGAGCTGAGAAGTTTCTGCTGAAATTATATCAGCCTTCCCCTTGAGGGGAAGCCTTGGTTAATGCCTGCTATTTTTACCTGTTTCAGCCTCCCCTTGAATGATTCAAGGGGAGGTGTCGCCTGAGCGACGGAGGGGATAAAGATTAAAGTCTGATAAAACCACACTCCCTCAGTCAGCTACGCTGACAACGTCTCGCTGCGGCGGTTTGCGCCGAAGTCAGAGGGGTTAAATTCTAATAAAACTTCCAGTCTTTTAGTAGGGGCGACCATTGCACGTCCGCTTATATTTTAAACAGACTTTGTCGGACGTGCAATGCACGCCCCTACTAAATCAAATTAAATATTATTAAACTTTTTAATGCTTTGCATCGCAAAGCCACCGCTTCTTTTCACTCTTCATTCTTATCTATTCTCTTGAACCAAACCCCTCAGTCACGGACAAGCCGTGACCTCCCCTACAGGGGCGCCGAGAGGTTCCTACTGACTTTACAAGAATATACTGCAAAGCTCCGCACTGTATACAACATCATAAAAAAACTAACTGCCGCGACATAAGCCACGGCAGTATTTTTATTTATTCGCTGTAAAGCGGAAATTTTTCACAAAGCGACTGAACCTCGGCGAGGACTCTGTCCCTATTTCCGTCAAAGTCATTGATTATATCGCTTATCCAGCCTGCGATAAGCTCCATTTCAGGCTTCTTGAAGCCCCTCGTCGTAACGGCAGGCGTTCCGATTCTCAGTCCGCTTGTAATGAACGGGCTTTGCGGATCGTTCGGTACCGTATTCTTGTTCGCGGTGATGCGAACCTCGTCGAGCCTATGCTCAAGCTCCTTGCCCGTGATGCCCTTACTGCGAAGGTCGAGCAGCATAAGATGGTTGTCCGTTCCGCCCGAAACAATGTCGATTTCGCGCTTCATGAGTGCGTCGGCAAGCGTTGCTGCATTCTTAACGACCTGCTTCTGATAATCCTTAAATTCGTCTGTCAAAGCTTCGCCGAGAGCAACAGCCTTTGCGGCGATAATGTGCATGAGCGGTCCGCCCTGCGTTCCCGGGAAAACAGCCTTATCGATCTGCTTTGCAAACTCCTCTTTACAAAGAATCATGCCACCCCTCGGTCCTCTAAGGGTCTTATGGGTGGTGGTCGTTACAACATCGGCATACGGCACGGGTGACGGATGAACTCCTGCGGCGACAAGGCCTGCAATATGAGCCATATCCACCATGAGATATGCGCCGACCTTGTCCGCAATTTCGCGGCAACGCGGGAAGTCGATGATCCTCGAATAAGCGCTCGCACCGACAACGATAAGCTTCGGCTTGCACTCCAGAGCGATACGCTCCATCTCGTCATAGTCGATCCTTGCGGTCACATCGTCAACACCGTAAGGCACAACATTGAAATACTTGCCCGAAATATTTACGGGTGAGCCATGCGAGAGGTGTCCTCCCTGTTGAAGATTCATTCCCATGACCGTATCGCCGGGGTTAAGAAGCGCAAAGAAAACAGCTAAATTTGCGTTTGCTCCGCTGTGCGGCTGAACATTGACATGCTCCGCACCGAAAAGCTCCTTAGCTCTGTTGCGCGCGATATCTTCAACAACGTCAACGCACTGACAGCCGCCGTAATATCTCTTAGTCGGATAGCCCTCGGCGTATTTGTTCGTCAGCACGCTTCCTGCGGCAAGCAAGACTGCCTTTGAGACAATATTCTCGGACGCAATAAGCTCAATATTGCGCTGCTGTCTTTCAAGCTCGCTTTCGCAAGCGGAATATACTTCATTATCATAAGCGGAAAGCTCATCAAAGAATTTCATATATCATCCTCCGTTTTATCTGTTATTCGCAGTCATCGGCAGAAGTCTGCGGCGTCGCGCTGAAATATTTTTCGCCCGCTTCGACATCAACTCCCCTTATTTCCATAAGCTCGGAAAAGGTTACGAATTTATAGCCCTGCGCCTTCAGCTCGGGGACAAGCCTTGCGAATGCCTCCGCGGTCGCGGGATAAAGGTCGTGCATAAGAACTATGCTTCCGTCAAAAACATTGTCCATAACGGTCTGATAGTCCCTGTCGGCATTTCTGTAATCCCAGTCGCGCGAATCAACGCTCCACATGACCATCGGCATACCGACATTCGCTTTGACCGTATCGTTTGCGGCGCCCTCGGGCGGTCTTATTATACTAACCTTTTTATGCGAATATTTTGAAATTGCCGCGCAGGATTTTGAAATCTCCTCTTGCATCTCGGGAACGGAAAGACTGTTGAGATTAACATGAGAATACGTATGAGTGCCTATCTCACAGCCCATTTTTGAGGCTCTTATAATTTCATCGGAATATGTATCCGCTCTGTCGCCGACAACAAAGAAAGTCGCCCTGCCGTTATATTTTTCCAAGGTATCGAGAATTTTATTCGTGACCGGAGCATAAGGACCGTCATCGAAGGTAAAGCACACAAGCTTATCCGTTGCTTTCGGAAGCTTCCATTCACCCTTTTCCTCCGGCTCGGTTGTTTTCTCGGTTGTTTTTAAATCATTGTTATCTGTTTGTTTGTCTGATGTCGTTTCGCTCGTTTTGTTCTGTGCATCATGTCTTTCCTGCATCATTTTTCCGCTGAAGCCGTAGACCGAAACAACAAGGATAACGACAAACGCGACCAAAAATACTGCTTTCCCTATAAAATCCCTTTTCATTGTAAAAAACACATCTCCGTGACTGATTTCGGCATAATTCTGCCGCTTGAAAAAGATTATATCATCAACAGCTTTTTTATTCAATCACTTTTTTGAAAATTGACACAAATATTACAATTCCGTCCTATGCAAATATTATATGAAATATCTTGAAAAAAAGTCAAAAAAACTCTTGACATTTTCCGCTCTATGCTATATAATTAGCAAGTCGCTTGTGAATAATAAAAGCGACGCACATATGGCGGCATAGCTCAGCTGGCTAGAGTACTCGGTTCATACCCGATTGGTCGTAGGTTCGAATCCCACTGCCGCTACCATATGGCCCGGTGGTCAAGAGGTTAAGACACCGCCCTTTCACGGCGGTAACACGAGTTCAATTCTCGTCCGGGTCACCAAGTCGGGAGATTTCCCGACTTATTTTTTTGCAATATATTTTGATCAAGGTCTTATTTTCAGCGGCAGCCGTATCAATGGCTGTCGCATTTATATTTTTATGTTGAAAATGTTTCCGATATGTTGTAAAATGAGCTTATCAAACCAAATGAGGTGAAAAAATGTCAATTAAGCCTAATTATGAAAAAATAGACGGCTGCGAATTCTATCCTGCCGATATTATGGCTGAATATAAGCAGAGCATTGACGAGGGTCTTGATATTGAAAAATACAAGGCGCTTTTTGAAGCGGTTTCAAAGCTTCCGCACGATGAGATAGCCAACGACCTTGGCGAAACGATTTTTAAAATTGTTTCGAACGCTCCGCTTAGAGCAGATTATGAATTCAACGAGCCTTCGGACCTTGAGAGCATCAAGGCGCTCAGAAAGCCCTATCCTATCAGCGGTACGATCGACCGTGATACACTCAAGGACAAGGTTCACGGCGCATGGCTCGGCAGGATCTGCGGCTGTATGCTCGGCAAGACCGTTGAAGGTATACGCTCGGACGAATTCATTCCTTTTCTTAAAGAAACGGATAACTATCCACTTACGCGTTATATCTACCGCTCCGACCTCATGGCAGACATTGAGCATAAATACAAGTTCGGCTTTACGGGTAACATGAGCTATGTCGGAGATATCGAGGGCATGCCCGCCGACGATGACACCAACTACATGGTTCTCGATCAGATCATTCGCGAAAAATACGGCAAGGATTTTACGCCGTATGATATTTCAATCGCATGGATGGATTATCAGCCGAAATTTGCTTACTGCACAGCCGAAAGAGTTGCATTTTGTAACTTTGTAAAGGGCTTTACTCCGCCCGAATCTGCAATGTACAAGAATCCTTACCGTGAATGGATAGGTGCTCAGATCAGAGGCGACTATTGGGGCTACATCAATCCGAACGACCCTGAGCTTGCCGCCGAGATGGCATGGAGAGACGCTTCGATCTCACACGTCAAGAACGGCATCTACGGCGAAATGTTTGTTGCGGCAATGCTTGCAAATGCCGCGGTTACAAGCAACCTCGAGGACATCATTCTTTCTGGTCTTGCTCAGATCCCGTCAAGCTCACGTCTTTACAAGAGCGTCATGGATATCATGGATAAGTTTAAGAGCGGCGTTCCCGAAGAGGAAACCTTTGCATACATTCACTCCTGCTACGATGAGCACACAGGCTACGGCTGGTGCCACACGATTTCAAACGCAATGATCGTTGTTGCATCGCTCCTTTACGGCGGCGGAGACTATGCAAAGTCGATTTGCCGAGCAGTCCAGACCTGCTTTGATACCGACTGCAACGGCGCAACCGTCGGCTCGATCCTCGGCATGGCAAACGGCGTTGACTCTATCCCCGAATACTGGACGAAGCCGATAAACAATATCCTGCACACCTCAATTTTCGGCGTCGGAACAGTCAAAATAACCGACATGGTTGACAAGACTATGTCGCATATTGAGCTTTAATAAAAAATAAAACCGGGGCTGTCGCATTTAGATGCAGAAAGCGTTTTCTTTGCCCCGAAGCTGTACTTATGTACCGCGAGTGGGCAAAAAAACGCTTAAAAGAGCAAACATTTATACAATAAAAACAAGGCTATAATCCATACTCGGTCAGTTCATTTGATTGACCTTCTATGAATTATAGCCTTTTCTATTTTATTTTTGCTCTTTGGTCTGCGCTAAAAGCGGCAGTCCCATAAATTTATTCCTCAACAGGAGCTTCTTCTGCTGCTTCCTCTGCGGGAGCTTCCTCAGCTGCATCCTCAGCAGCCTCGTCAGCCTTCGGAAGAAGGGCACGGATCGAAAGGCTTACGCGGCTCTTGTCGAAGTCGATAGCAGTGATCTTGCACTTAACCTTCTCGCCAACCTTGAGAACATCGGAGGGCTTGCCGATTCTCTGATCTGCGATCTGAGAAATGTGGATAAGTCCGTCAATGCCCGGAATAACGGTTGCGAATGCACCGAATGTCGTAAGACCGACGATCTCGGAATCAATAACCGTATCAACGGGATAGTCACGGCGAAGGATCTCCCAAGGATTGTCCTCAGCCTTCTTGTAGCCGAGAGAAATCTTCTTGTTCTCCTTGTCAAGGCTCTTGATATAAACCTCGATCTCCTGACCTACGGAAAGAACCTCTGACGGATGCTTGATTCTCTTCCAAGACATCTCGGAGATATGTACCATTCCGTCTACACCGCCGATATCAACGAATGCGCCGTAGTTTGTGAGAGACTTAACCACACCGTGGTAAACCTGTCCCTCTTCTGCCTGTGCCCAGAAAGCGTCCTCAGCGGCCTTGCGAGCCTCTCTGATAACAGCCTTGATCGAACCGATAGCCTTCTTGCGGCCGCGCTCTGACTTAACCTCGATGATCTTGAGGTCAACCTTAGTCTTGAGAAGATCGTCAAGAGAATCTCCTCTTGAAGCTGTTGCAAGAGATGCGGGAACGAATACTCTTACGCCGTTTACGATTACGATAACGCCGCCCTTGACAACGTCTGTAACTGTACCTGAAACGACCTCATCGTTCTCCTTGGCAGCTTCGATCTTGTCCCAAGCGCCCTGAGCGTCGTATCTCTTCTTGGAAAGCATAACTGTGCCTTCCTGGTCGTTTGTTTTCATTATGATGAGCTTGATCTCGTCGCCGATCTTCAGTTCCTTCATCGGATCTGCTGTCGGGTCTGCGCTGTACTCATCGGCAGGAACATAGCCTGTCTGCTTTCTGCCGATATCGACCTGGATCTCACTCGGTGAAATACCTGTGACTACACCGACAACCTTCTGCTCGGTGCTCATATTGTTAAGAGACTCTTCGAGCGCCTCCATAAAATCAAGATCTTCAGCGGAAGTTTTTGCCACCTCCTCTGCATTTTCAATCGGGTTTGTGTTTACATTTTCTGACATTGTTGAAAGTACCTCCTTTATGATTGCCGCGGGAGTTGAGGCTCCTGCGGTGACACCCACCTTTCGACATCCTGCAAAACTGATATTTTTCAGCTCGTCCGCTGTTTCGATAAGATAGGTCGGACAACAGTTTTCACACACAGCCTTCAACTTCACTGTATTGGAACTTTGCCGTCCTCCTACTATGATCATTGCGTCACATTCCTCAGCCAAATTGATGGCTTCGTCCTGCCGCTCATTAGTAGCATTACATATTGTATCAAATATTAAAGCTTTTGTATAGTCTTTTTTTAATTTTTTTAAACATTTTTTCCATTCTACCGTATTAAAAGTGGTCTGGGCGACAGCTATTATTCTTTTTTCGCAGTTTATCTCCGCTTTTTCAAGCTCCTCGAGGTTTTTGAACACGATGACCTCGCCCTTGCAGTAGCTTTTGATGCCCTGAACCTCGGGGTGGTTCGCGTCGCCTGCGATGAGAACGATCGAATTTTCGTCCGAATTGTCCGTCACGATTTTATGTATTTTCTTAACGAACGGACACGCGGCATCCCAATACTCATATCCCCTCGCCTTTAATTCGTCAATGACCTGCTTCTCGACGCCGTGGGTTCTGAGAACAAGCTTTGTGTTTTCGGGAATCTCGTCGATCGAATTCGCTATCACAACGCCCTTGCTTCTGAGGTCGCCGATAACCTGCGGATTATGTATTATCGGCCCGAGAGTGCATACCCTTTCGCCGCTTTTCACCATCTGATAGAGACGGTCAACGGCACGGTTCACACCGAAGCAGAAGCCTGCGGTTTTTGCTAACTTAATCTGCATGGCCTAACCCCCAAAGCTCCTTTATTCTGTCCATTATGAGTGCCGAGCCGTAACGAAGATCCTTCATCTTGTCAACATCGTCGTGAAAATTGAGCTCCTCATATTTTATCGGCTTGCCGTAGCGGACGGTCAGCCTTGTTCCCTTTTTAGCCTCGTCGCTCGTATAAATCGAAACGGGAACAACGTCGCATTTGCACTTTTTCGCAACGTAGCAGACGCCGCCCTTGGCTTCATGCGGCTTGAAATCGTGCGAGCGTGTGCCCTCGGGGAAAATGCCGAGCGCTCCGCCGTCCTCAACGACATTGATGGCATGATTCATCGCAGGGAAATCAAACTTGCTTCTGTCAACGGGAAAAGCATTGAGATTGGCAAGAAACCAGCCGACGATATTCTTTTCAAAAAGCTCCTCCTTGGCGATGAAATGGAACTTCACCTTACAGCCGACGCCTATAATGATCGGATCCATCGCCGTAATGTGGTTAGACGCAAGGATAATACCCCTGTCGGTCGGAACATTCTCCACACCGACATAGGTTATTTTGTATTTTGAGCTTACAACTATCCTTGCAAGAGGTCTTATTATCTTGTAAAGAAAGTGGCTCTTGTCCGAGTCATAGTTGTATTTGTATGCCATAATGACCCTTCCTTTTTAAATAATGTTTGCGAAATTCAGCGAGCATAAATGCTCATTATAATTTTTTACCCTTTTTCTTTAATTTTTCCCTCTTTTGGCCGTCGGGTAATTCCATACGGAAATGGGATCTTCTCCATGTTGTGGGAAGAAACCAGCAAAAACCCTTTTCCTTTTCGCTGTGCGCTATGTACCATATATCATATGCCGCGGTTATCAGGAAAAGGAGGATCATTAGCAGACAGAAAATATCAGTTTGTCTTTGATCCAAAGTATCAATAAAGCAGGAAAAAATAATGAGTGAAAAATATGTTACAACAGGAACTAAATAAGCGATATAGAACCTGACGATGTATTTGTAGTATCTTGAAATTTGCATATATTCGTTGTTAAAAACGAATCCGAAAAAAGCTCTGTATAAGAAGTTGTGCGTCTTTTTATATTTTTTCTTAAATGATTTAGGTTTATCGGCAAAGAAGTAAAAACAAAGGATTTCTTTGCAATTAACTGTCAACAAAATAAAAACAACAAAAAAATAGGATAAAAATATCCAACGGTCATTAACCAATTCTGAAAATATGTCCATTGAGATCCATCCTTGTCTTAGCCGATTGTGTCCGATTGTTCTTGCCGCCCCTTTAGGGGAGGTGGCACGACGTAGGAGTGACGGAGGGGTTAAAGTTTAATGAGACTTCCTGTCTTTTAGTAGGGGCGACCATTGGTCATCCGCTTTTGTTCTCTTCTGTCTTTAGCGGACGTGCAATGCACGCCCCTACTAAATCAAATTCAATTTCATTAGACTTTTTAATGCTTTGCAACGCAAAGCAACCGCTTCTTTTCACTCTTCACTTTTATCTTTTCTCTCGGAGCAAACCCCTCAGTCGTCTGCGCCGACAGCGTCTCGCTGCGGCTCGGTCACGTCGCGGCTCTGACAGTCCACCGGACTGTCATTCACTACCGCGCCGACACTTCGCTACCCTCAAGGGGAAGCCTTGGTCGGTTTCTGCTGACTTTTTTCTTGTCACTCCACATGGGCGCCAAGATATGATCATCACTTCAAATGCTCTTTGATAATGCCAAGGAGATATTCCGTGCCTGTTTCGAGGTTATAGCCGCCGTTATCGACGAAAATCGCGTCGTCCGCCTGCTTGAGCGGTGCGACCTCTCTGTGGCTGTCCTGATAATCGCGCTTCTTGATATCTTCCAAAATATCATTATAATCAGCTTTTTCGCCTTTTTCAAGCATTTCCTTATAGCGTCTGTTCGCTCTCTCCTCAACCGATGTTGTGAGGAAAATTTTAACGTCCGCATTCGGCAAAACAACCGTTCCTATGTCTCTGCCGTCCATTATGCAGTCGTTCTCGGCGGCGATGCTCCTCTGCAAATCGAAGAGAAATTCTCTTACCTTCGGGATAGCCGAAACGTTCGAGGCACCCATTGAAGCCTCGGGTGTTCTGATTGCGTCCGAAACGTCCTCACCGTTGAGGAAAACGTGCTGAGAGCCGTCAACAAATTTAAGCTCCACCTTGACGTCGGGCAGGGTCGCGATAACCTTTTCGGCGTCCTTGGTGTCAATGCCCTTTCTTATCGAATAAAGTCCGACAGTTCTGTAAAGCGCACCCGTATCAACATAGATGTAGCCGAGCTTCTTTGCAATAAGCTTGGCTGTGCTGCTCTTTCCTGCGCCCGCAGGACCGTCAATAGCAATGTTTATCGCCATAAAATATACCTCCGTTATACATTTTCGCCGGCCAAACGTCCCGTTGAAAATGCAATTTGTAAATTAAATCCGCCCGTGTATGCGTCAACGTCGATCACTTCGCCTGCAAAGTAAAGCCCCGAAAGAAGCTTCGACTGCATGGTTTTGGGGTCGATCTCCGAAATCTTCACGCCACCAGACGTCACTATCGCTTCGTCAATCGGTCTGAAGCTTTTAATTGTAACCTTGAAATTTTTGAGAAGCGTAACCAGCTTATGTCTTTGCTCCTTGGTTATCTGATTGACCTTTTCATTCGCCTTGATTCCACTGAGCTTGACTACAACGGGAATCAGCTTTCTCGGCAGAAGCGCACCGAGCGAATTGATGAAATCCTTATTAGTATTCTCCGAAAAATCCCTGAGAATTCGTGCGTCGAGCTGTTCCTCGGTGAGCGCAGGCTTGAGATCGATCGAAACAATATACCTGCCCGGCTCCATGTCGCGGATCCTCGAGCTTGCCGAAAGAACCATCGGACCCGAGATTCCGAAATGAGTAAAAAGCATCTCGCCGAAATCATCATATATGATTTTATTTTTCTTTTTTGTGTCAATGACCTTCATCGTGACGTTTCTCAGCGAAAGTCCCATAAGGTCGGTGCAGAAGCCCTCGTGCGCGTTAAGCGGCACAAGCGACGGTTTAGGCTCAATTATCGTATGACCCGCCTGCCGTGCAAGCTCGTAGCCGTCACCCGTTGAGCCTGTCAGCGGATAGGATTTGCCGCCCGTTGCGATAATGATTTTATCTGCGGCTATCTCCTCGCCGTCAAAGGTGCGCACACCCTTGAGCACTCCGTCCTTTATAATTAGCTCCTTGGCTCTGCCGTGAATGATTTCTGCTCCGTCGTCCGTTCCGTAATGAACAAGCGCATCGACAATATCCATCGCCTTATCCGAGCACGGAAAAACTCTGTTTCCCCTCTCGCATTTGAGCGGAACGCCCATGTCCTCGATAAGCTCTATCGTATCCTGCGGCATGAAATTTGAAAAAGCGCTGTAAAGAAATCTGCCGTTGGTCGGAACATTGGCAATAAGCTCGGAAAGCTCCTTGCAGTTATTCGTGACATTGCATCTGCCCTTACCCGTTATTGCGACCTTCCTTGCCGGCTTATCGTTGCGTTCAAGGATAGTAACATCCTTGCCCCTGCCCGATATTGTACCTGCCGCCATAAGTCCTGCCGCACCTGCGCCGATAATTAAAATTCTTTCTGACATTATATTCTCCTAAAAAGCTCGTAAATAAATCCAATCACAGTTATTTTATAATAAATTTATAAAAATTGCAAGATAATTGATTGACTTTAATATGAACAATCAGTTATACTTTTAGCGTAAAAACTATTTGGGAGGTTATTTCCTTGAAAAAAGGTTCGCAATATTTATGGTACAGCCACCCTGCGACTGCATGGGTCGAGGCTCTGCCTATCGGCAACGGCAGTCTCGGCGCAATGGTGTTCGGCGGCGTTGAGACTGAAACGCTCGGTCTTAATCTTGACACGCTTTGGTCGGGCTCATGCCACGGTTATAAAGTAGAAAACAAGGTTGAGCATTTCAAAAAAGGCCGCGAGCTCATCCTTGAGGATAAAAAAATCGAGGCAAGAGATTATATTGAAAAAAACTTCTACGGCGATCCGTCGGAATGGTATCTTCAGCTCGGCAAGCTCATGATAACTTCAATGAAAAACATGTGCCCGAGGGATTATATCCGTGATCTTGACCTTGAAACGGGAATCGCAACGGTCGCTTACAATTCGAGCGAGACGAGCTATGCCCGTGAGAGCTTCATCAGCTTCCCCGACAAGGTGCTTGTCTACAGAATGACGGCAGAGGGCAAGAATAAGCTCGACTTCAAGGCAATGGTTGACTGTGAGCTTCGCAACGAGGTCACGACGGATGGCAATACATATTTCCTTGACGGTATCGCTCCGACGCACATCGAAGAAAACGACGGCAACCCCATCTGCACATACGAGGACGGCGAGAGACAGGGCATCAGCTTCCGCTGTGCTTTTAAGATAGACACCGACGGTAATGTCAAAGCAAACAAAAATCACCTTCACGTTACCGATGCGACATATGCAACAATTTATCTGACGGCGGAGGACAATTTTGAAAGCTGGAACAAGTCCGTTACTCAGTCGAAGAAGGACTATAAGAGCATCTGCGTTTCACGTCTTGACAATGCAATAAGCAAGGGCTTTGAGGCGGTCAAGGCTGACCATATAAACGATTTCAGCCCGTATTTTAACCGCGTTTCGATCGACCTCGGCGAGAGCAAAAAGGACAATGTTCCGACCGACCGCAGAATTCACGACTTCCTCCACAGCAGGAAGAACGACAACAATCTCTACTGCCTGCTTTTCAACTACGGACGTTATCTCACGATTTCCGCTTCCCGTGAGGGCTCGCAGGCTATGACCCTGCAGGGAATCTGGACATTCACAATGTGCTCACCGTGGCGTTCAAACTATACTGTTAATATCAACACGGAAATGAACTATTGGCCGACAATGATGTGCTCACTTCCCGAGATGAACATGCCGCTCATTAAGTTCATCGACGAGATCGCGGAGTCGGGCAAGGAGACGGCAAAGCAGTTCTACGGCGTTGACGGCACATGCTGTCACCACAACGTTGACCTTTGGAGGATCACGACCCCCTCGGGCGGAAATCCCGTTTGGTCGTTCTGGCCGATGGCAGGCGCATGGTTCTGCCGCCATCTTTATGAATATTACGAGTACACTCTCGATAAAAATTATCTTGAGGAAACGGCGGTTCCTGTCATGGAGGAAAACGCACGCTTCTGTCTCGACATGCTCATTGACGACGGCAACGGATATCTTATCCTCTGCCCCTCGACCTCACCCGAGAACGAGTACATGGTAAACGGTAAGGAAACCTCCGTCAGCAAGACTACATACATGACCATGGAAATTGTCACAGATCTCTTTACAAATCTTCTCTCTGCATACGATGTCCTCGGCATTAAAAATGAGATAAGCAGCAGAATTGAAGATGCGCTCCCCCGTCTGCTTCCCTTTAAGCAGGGCAAGGACGGCGGACTTATGGAATGGTACTATGACGAAAAGGGCTTTGATAAGCATCACCGCCACGTTTCCCACCTCTACGCTCTCCATCCTGCAAATCTTATTGACGTTGAGCGCACACCCGATTTGGCTTCCTATGCCAAGAATACACTCAAAAACAGGGGCGACGGCGGCACCGGCTGGAGCTTGGGCTGGAAAATCAACTTCTGGGCAAGACTGCGTGACAAGAACAAGGTCATCAAGCTCATCAATAATCAGCTTCGCTATATTCCGGTCAAATACAAGAGAGGTCGCGGCGGCACATTCCCGAATATGTTTGACGCTCATCCGCCGTTCCAGATAGACGGCAACTTCGGCGCAACGGCAGGTATCGCACAGGCTCTCATGCAGAGCTTCGGCAACCGAATTATCATTCTCCCCGCTCTCCCCGATGAATGGGCAAACGGCCACATTCACGGCTTGACGGCAAAGGGCGGAGTAAAGGTCGATATCGACTGGGCTGACGGAAAGCTCACCAAGCTCATGCTCGACGGCAAGGGCGAATTTGAAATTGTTTATAACGGCAATTCGAAGATCGTCACTCTTAACGGCAAAAAGGATGTTGATTTCTGATGCTCGCCGACCTTTACGACTTTGACAAGACGGTTTTTGACGGCGAATCGGGCAGTGAGTTTTGGCTTTTCTGTCTGAAGCGCCACCCGTCAATTATAAGATATCTTCCGAAGCAGGCGGTCGGACTTTTCGGTCACTATGTCTTTCACAGAATAAGCAAGAAGCGCTCAAAGGAGCTGTTCTATTCTTACCTCAAGGCGATCGACGCTGAAAAGGAAGCCGAGCTTTTCTGGCAGAAAAAGGCGGACAAGATGAACGACTGGTTCAAGCCGAAAGAGCACGACATTAAAACCGTTGTTTGCTCCGCCTCCCCTGTTTTTCAGATAAAGCCCATTTGCGACAGGCTCGGAGTTGACCTTCTCGTCGCAACAAGGATGAACCCCTCAACAGGTCTTATCGAGGGAGAGAACTGCAAGAACACGGAAAAGGTGCGCCGCCTGGAAAAGGAAGCCGCCGATTACGAATTCCGCGACGTTTACACGGACAATCTTGTTTCCGACGGACCGATTTTGGAGCTTTCAACGAGAAAGAAAATTCACGTTCAGAACGGAAAGCGCATTGAAATTTAGACATTTCTTGACAAAAATATAATAAATTTATCATAGTTTCGTTTTTACCTTGCAAAATTTCTTTTAAAATGATAGAATTAAGACAGTATCGTAGTGTTAAGCTCGATATAATTTAAAATTCAAACGGGGTGTGTCAATGGTAAAAAAAGAAAACAAAGCTTTAAAATATGCTTCTTTGATTTTCGGCATAGTTACGATTGCTTATCTATGGCTGTATGACAGGCTTCTCGAGCCTAATCCGCTTTACGGCGACCGTGCTTCAACGGCAAGCAATGTCGGCAGAGATCATTGGATCGCTTTTATATTCTGGGGAATGCTCATTGCAACCTCAGTCGTATTAAATCTCAACTATTCGCTCGAAAAGTTCAATGTTGAGCACAAGTTCCCGAAAGCACTGTCCGTAATAGCGCTTTTCGCCATGTTCGGAGTGGTCATGTGCAAGAACGAAAAGCTGAAAAGATTTACGCTTATACTTAATTATGAAACATATACCGCCCCGTCGTACACAAGCGACTATGCGGATCAAACGCTGGACACGCAAACGAACCTGATAAACTTTTTCTTATCCAAAAAGAGCTTACATTCGGCTTTCGCCGTGCTGTTCGGCATATGCATCGCAACGGCGGTAATCTACTTCCTTGTTTACAAGGCAAGGTCAAACAGAAAATTCTTCAACCTCACGATCGCATTTTTCCTTTGGATATGCTTTGCCGCGATCTATCTCAAGGTAAGGCTCGGCGGAACAGCTGAAATAGTTGTTCTGACGCTGACTATGATCCCGATGCTCATAGTCAATCACACGCGGATCATGGAAACGCCCGAGGAACATGTTGAGTGTATTGAAACGGAAGAAATAAAGAATTAAACTAAGAAAGGCATGTAATCTAAATTAAATTTAGATTCTGCCTTTTTCTTTTCGGAGGTAAATGTATAATGAAATACAGCACCAAGTTTATCTCGGCGACAAAGGAATACTGCGAATTTCTGCATTTTGTTCCAGCGCCGTATCTCAGAAAGACATTTGACGTCGATTTCGTTCCCGAAAAGGCGGAAATGCTCGTAACAGGTCTCGGCTTCTATGAGTTCTGGCTCAACGGCGAGCACCTCACAAGGGGCTGTCTTGCGCCCTATATTTCTAACCCGAACGACCTGATTTATTACGAACGCTACGACCTCACGGGCAAGCTCAAAAAGGGCAAGAACGTTATCGCCTTTGCCCTCGGCAACGGCCTGCAGAATCCCATCGGCGGCGAGGTCTGGGATTTTCAGCTCGCACGCTGGAGAAGTGCACCGAAGCTCGCCCTATGCTTTGAAGCCTCAGGCGATGGCAAGGAAATATGCTTTGAAGCCGACGAGAGCTTCAAGGTTCATGCTTCGCCGATTTACTTTGACGATATGCGCTGCGGCGAGCGCTACGATGCAAGAAATGAGATCGACGGCTGGAATCTTCCCGATTTTGACGACAGCGAGTGGGGCAACGCTGTCTCCGTTGACGCTCCGTCGGGCGAATGTCTCGAGGGCGGTCATGCGCTTATAAAGAAGATCCGTGAGCTCAAGCCCGTTAAATTCTACAAGGGTCATATTTCGGCAATTGCCCACCCGAGAGAGAATCTTCCAAAGCACATTCTCCCCGAGGAGGAATACTGCAACGACGGCTACATATACGATTTCGGCGAGAATATCACGGGTATTGTCCGCCTGAAAATCAAGGGCAGAAAGGGTCAGAAAATCGTCATGTCCTGCGGTGAAAGTCTCTTTGACGGCGGACTTGACATGCACAATATCTGCGAATTTCAGCCCATCGGCATGACGCAGGTTCAGGTCTATATCTGCAAGGGCGAGGGCGAGGAAATTTGGGAGCCGATGTTCTGCTATCATGGCTTCCAATACTGCTTCGTTACGGGAATTGACGATGAGCAGGCAACCGAGGATCTGCTGACTTATATTGTCATGCACGCCGATGTTCCGCAGATCGGCGGCTTCAAGTGCTCCGATGAGCTTGTCAACAAGCTTCAGGATGCAACGCTTCGAAGCGACCTTGCAAATATGTTCTATTTCCCGACAGACTGCCCCCACCGTGAGAAAAACGGCTGGACAGGCGACGCTCATCTTTCCGCCGAGCAGTTTATGATGAATCTCGGCGCAGAAAATACGCTCCGTGAATGGCTGCACAGTGTCAGAAAATCGCAGGACGAGAGGGGTGCGCTCCCCGGAATCGTGCCGACCTCCGGCTGGGGCTTTGAATGGGGCAACGGCCCTGCTTGGGACGCCGTTCTGACCGAGCTGCCGTACAGAATCTGGCAGTACAGGGGCGACAAAAAGGTGCTTGAGGAGAACGCAACGGCTATTTTCCGCTATGTTTCGTACCTCTCGACAAGGCTTGACGAAAAGGGTCTTGTTCATATCGGTCTCGGCGATTGGCTCCCCGTTGACGATGTTAAGCCCTGCCCTCTTGAGGTTACGGACACGCTTGTTTCAATGGGTATTTGCGAAAAGGCGGCGGAAATTTTCAGAGTGTGCGATATGCCGCTTCGCGCCGAGTTCGCGCAAAGGCTTCATGACGAGCTTCGCACAAGCTTCCGTGAGCACCTCATTGACGATGATCTCGTTGTTTACGGCAATCATCAGACAACCCAGGCGGCGGCAATTTACTACGGCGCATTTGACGAGAATGAAATTGAAAAGGCCTTCGCTCACCTTCTCGAGCTTATTCATAATGCAAACGACAGCATGACCGTCGGCATTATCGGCGCAAGAACGATGTTCCACGTTCTCGCCGAGTTCGGCTGCGAGGAGCTCGCGCTTCACATGATAGCGAAGCCCGATTATCCGTCCTTTGCAAGCTGGATAACAGAATATAATGCCAACACGCTATTTGAAATTATCACTCATAATCCGCCGAACGGCTTCTCGCACAATCACCACTTCTTCGGCGATATTTCGGCGTGGTTCATCAAGAATCTTGCCGGCATCATTCCGAATTCGGAGGTCTGCGACCCGAATTATATTGTCATCTCCCCTGCCTTTGTCGGCTCGCTGAGCTATGCCGAGGGTTGGTATACCGCACCTGCGGGAAAAATCTCCGTCCGCTGGGAGCGCATGGGCGATGAAATCAAGCTTAACGTCACCATACCCGACGGAGTAAAGGGTAAAATAAAGCTCCGCCACGGCGCAAAATTTGCAGGCGGCGAAGATGAAATTGATATTCAGCGCGGAGAGTTTTTTGTGAAGTGAATTGTCTGCACAAGCCTCTCGGCTCCCCTACAGTGACAATAAAAGTCAACAAAAATCCCCGAAAGCACATACAAGGCTTTCGGGGTAAATTTTAATCCTTTTTGCAGAATAGCTTGTTATTCTCGGAATAAATCTCAAACGCGTTGTGAACGACCTCAAGCTCGCAGTTGCGCTGAATTCCGCCGAACTCACCGTCGATCGTCCAAGGAACATCCTGATTGCAGGTCACCTTGACCTTTTTCGTCTTGACGAGCATCATCTGAACTCCGTCATAATCCTGCTTAATCGCTTTTCCGAGCATCTTTATTGCGTCAAAATTGCTCTTCAAGCCCTTAACCATGAACAGCTCCAGATATCCGTCATTGAGCTTGACGTCCTGGCGGTCAAACTTGAACAGTCCCGCAACCGATGTCGAATTGGAAACAGAGCCGAAATAGAAATCGTCCTCAACTACTCCGCCGTCGTACTCTATCTTCATATGGATCGGCTTGAAGCCGACGAGCATCGGAATAAAGCGGATCACGAAGCCGTTTATCATGTACGCGGCATGGCCGAACATGTTTTTCAGCTTCTGCGGCGTGCTGTAGGAAAGGTCGGTCGCGATGCCGAACGAGGCGATATATGTAAAATATTTTCCGTTGAATTTTCCGAGGTCGTACGAATTCTTTTTGCCGCTTTGAATAAGGTCAGCCGACGCCCCCAGCTCGGTCGGTATACCGAGAGTGTTTGCAAGGTCGTTGGTCGAGCCTGACGGAAGATATCCTACGGGTATATTCTTGCCGAGTTTCATCAGCCCGTTGATGACCTCGTTGAGCGTTCCGTCGCCGCCGCAGCAGAGGATAACGTCATAGTCCGCGCCCTCCTCCTTGACGATGGTTGTGGCATCGCCCTGACAGCGCGTGGTTCTGATTTCCGTCTCCCATTCGGGCGGGGAAAACTTTTTGACTATCTCAAGCGCGCCCATACGTTTATTGTTGCGTCCTGCGCATGGATTGACTATCAAAAGCGCTCTCTTGCTGTCCATAAACTGCGGCACACCCTTTCTCGCAAAAGCCTTACATAGTAATTATATCAAATTCAACCCGCTTTCGTCAATGGCTTTTGTACAATTTGTTGCAATTATACAGCTGTTAAAGTTTTATTCGCGAATTTTAAAAATCAATTATATATTTATATAAAATATGCTCAAATTCATTGACATATTTGCCTGAAATTGATAATATATACTATAAATTTGTTTTGGAGCTGATTAAATGGACCTTCAAAAAATCATTGAGAAAAAACGCGAATCCGCGGAATATATGGTCAAGGAGATTACATATATCTGCAAGACCTTCGGAAAGAGAGATCCGGGATCGCAGGGAGAAAAGAAGGCTTGCGAATACATGGCGGAGGTTTTGAAAAAGGACTGCGGCTGTGACCGCGCGGACGTTGAATCATTCAGCGAGCACCCCGGCTCCTTTTACGGCTGGCTGTTCTTCACGATAACTTTTATCCTTGCCGCTGTTGTTCTCCTCTATTTTGCACCTGTTGCTTCGGTTATTCTTATTGCGCTCGGCTTGGCTATTGCGCTGAGCGAATTCGGCTTTTACCTCAAGGCGGTTGACATCTTCTTCCCGAAAAAGACGGGACACAACGTTACGGCAATCAAGAAGTGCAAGGGCGAGACCAAAAGAAGAATCATCTTCAACGGTCATCCCGACGCGGCATGGGAATGGCCCGTCAACTACGCTCTCGGCGGCGTCGGCTTTGAGGCGCACGCTCTTATCGGCTTCGGCGGCACGTTCTATTATCTCATTCTCGCGATAATTCAGCTCGCAAAATACGGCACGGTCGGCGCCGACATTTCAACTCCGCTCGGCAAGGCGGGACTTGTAGGACTTATCTTCGTTCCGTTCATTTTCGGACTTTATTTCATGGTTAATTACAGACGCGTTGTTGACGGCGCAAACGACAATCTCAGCGGATGCTACATGGGAATCGCTCTGCTCAAGGCGCTTAAGGATGAGGGCATTGAATTTGAAAACACGGAGCTCGGAGTTGTTCTGACAGGCTCTGAGGAGGCAGGTCTGAGAGGCGCAAAGGCTTGGTGCAAGGCGCACAAGGAGGAATTCAGCGACGTTCCGACCTTCATCTTTGCATACGATACGATCCACGATCCTAAGCAGCTCATGGTAAATTACCGCGACCTCAACGGAACGGTCAAGGCTGACAAGGACGCTTCCGACCTCTTCATGGAGGCGGCAGAGGAGCTCGGAATTCAGTGCAAAAAGGGCATGGTTCCCCCTCTCGGCGGTTCAACGGACAGCGCCGCATTTGCTCAGGCAGGCATGCGCGCCGCAGGTATCACGGGACTTAACCACAAGCTCGAATCCTACTACCACACAAGACGCGACAGCTATGACAACATGAATCTTGACGGACTTGCCGATTGCTTTGCGGCAACGGTAAGGGTTCTCGAGAAGTTTGACAACGGCGAGAAGCAGTAAAATTAAAAAACAATCTCCGCTGCGGCGAATGAAAAACTCATTCAAAGTAACGGAGGTTATTTTTTTTGCAAAAAATCTGCTTATTTGATTTTCTTGCCGTCGGAGAATGCCTGACCGACCTTCTCGCCGAGGCGGTAGTAGCCGAAGTTTGCGGGATCGTAGGTTATCGGTGCAAACTTTGTGAGGTCAATTTTGCCGTCGGCATCGAGAATTTTCTCGTCTGCGCTGACGTTTATTATTCTGCCTATAAACTTACCCTCGTCAACGGCCTTGATAAGTTCGCACTCCAGGGAAAGCGGGAGCTCGTTGATAACGGGAGCGTTGACGAATTCGCTCTTGGTCGTTGTGAAGCCGGCTTTTTCCATCTTGTTCGGCTCTTTATTTGCCGAAACTATTCCGACATAGTCGCACTCGACAACATGCTCAGCGTCGCCGACAGCAACGGTGAAAGCCTTGGTTTTATTGATATTGTCCGTCGTTTTGTGCGAGCCGAGGTCAAATATTATCTCGTCACCGCCGATGATTCCGCCCCATGCGGCATTCATGGCGTTCGCCCTGCCGTCCTCATCGTAGGTCGCGATGATCATGACGGGCTGAGGGTAAAGATAGGTCTTAGCTCCGAAATTCTTTCTCATAAGAAACACTCCTTTTATATTTATAATTTAATCTTTAAAACTGTTTTTATACTCCGTGCCCCATTTTTCCATTGCGTCCATTATCGGGCGCATCGACTCACCCAAGGGCGAGAGCGCATATTCGACCCTCGGCGGCACCTCGGCATAGACGGTTCGGGTAATTATTCCGTCCGACTCCATTGAGCGCAGGCTGTCCGTCAGCACCTTCTGGCTGATTCCCTCTAAATTTCTTTTCAGCTCATTGAACCTCCACGGCCGCATGAGCAGATTTCTGAGAATAAGTATTTTCCATTTACTGCCGATGAGTGAAACCGTTGTCGCAACGGGACATGCAGGCAATTCTTCCTTAGTAAGCATGTAACATTCCCCTTTCATTTTGCATCAAAGTATCATGTTATATTCAATTATAATCTATTGCCCGAAAGTTTGCAAGAGGTTACTTTAAGGTAACTATGTAATAAAAAAGTGCGTACTTTACAGGGTGATTTTCGTGCGTTAGAATGATGTCAGACCTTAGGTCAAAACACTTTTGGAGGTAATACCATGAACAAGACATCATTCACAACCGTTGCTCTCAAAAAGGGAGAAATGAACATCTACGACTTCGGCGGCATCAGACTGCACGCATACAAGACCAACGACTTCATTGACAATGAGGTTTTTATTGTTGAAAAAAGCGGAAAAGCTGTTATAATTGAATCACCGTGCTTCTTCGATAACAACAGCGAGCTGACGGAATACCTCAAGGACGTTGAGGTTGCGGGTATGCTCATCGCCTACCACGGCGCAGGCGGAACATTTCTCCCCGACGTGCCGAAGTATGCAACGGCAAACGCTGTTGATTATTCCGAAAACGGCGGCGGAAAGGCGCTGATAACAAGCTTTATGAACGCTTTCGGCGATATCTTTGACAAGAGCGTTCATAAGGTAACAAATATTATCGGCGAGGGAAAAATCAGCATCGGCGGAATCAACTTTGTTATCACTCAGACGCATGAGGCGTTTGACATTGAAATCCCCGAGATCAACGCAGTTTACACCCACATGCTCGGTCACGACTGCCACTCGATCGTTGCGGGAAAAGCGCACGCTGACGGCATCATCGCCCAGCTCAACGGCTACATTGCCAAGGGCTACGACCTGATCCTTACCTCGCACTACACGCCCGAGGATCTGAAGGACGCACAGACAAAAATTGACTATCTTGAAAAATTAAAAAAGCTTGCCGCAGAATGTCCCGATTCCGACAGCTTTAAGAAAATGGCCGAAAAGGAATACCCCGATTATTCGGGTCAGAACTATCTCGACATGACGGCAGGTTTTTTCTACGCATAAAGGAGCTTAAACATGACACAGGCAGAAAGACGAATCTATTTAATCAAATATCTTTTGAACGAGCAAAAGCAGTATTCGCACATGGAAATTCCGAGCGAAGCAAACGAACAGAAGCGGTTGCTCAGAGGGCTTTTAAACATTCGTCCGCCCATGCCTGTTAGCGAGGATTTTATCGCCGTTCAGGACGAATACCTCAGGGAGGAGCTTGAGCGCAGGGGCATAACGGACTACAAAACGCTGTCTCCTGCCGCCGACGGTATCTATCTTTGGCAGGGCGATATTACAACGCTTAAATGCGATGCCATAGTCAACGCCGCCAACAGCAAAATGCTCGGCTGCTTCTGCCCAAACCACAGGTGCATTGACAATTGTATTCACACCTTTTCGGGCGTTCAGCTTCGCCTGGCATGTGACGAATTGATGAAAAATCAGGGCTTCGACGAGCCGACGGGCAGGGCAAAAATTACCCCTGCATTCAATCTGCCGTGCAAAAATGTTATCCACACCGTCGGACCGATCGTCAGCGGCAGACTGACGGAAAAGGACTGCGAGCTTCTTCGCTCCTGCTACCGTTCGTGCCTTGAAATTGCGGAAGAAAACAAATTAAAAAGCATCGCTTTTTGCTGTATCTCAACGGGTGAATTCCATTTTCCGAACCGTGCCGCCGCAGAGATCGCCGTTGACACGGTAAAGCAATACAAGCAAAAAAATCAAAGCGGTATCGAGGTGATATTCAATGTTTTCAAGGATGAGGATCACGAAATCTACAGGGAGCTTCTCGAAAAAAATTGAACAATTAAAGGAAGCGCTCAGCTCCGCCGACGCTGTGGTTATCGGCGCAGGCGCAGGACTTTCAACCTCGGCAGGCTTCAAATACGACGGCGAGCGCTTTCACAAATATTTTGCCGATTTTCACAGCCGTTACGGCTTTGACGACATGTATTCGGGCGGCTTTTACCGATACAAAACTCCCGAGGAGCACTGGGCATACTGGAGCAGATATATTTTTCTCAACCGCTATACCGACGCGCCGAACGACCTATACCGCCGACTTTTTGAGCAGGTGAAGAACAAGGACTATTTTGTTATAACGACCAATGTTGACCACCAATTTCAGAAGGCGGGCTTCGATAAAAAGCGGCTTTTCTACACCCAGGGCGATTACGGACTTTTTCAGTGCTCCGTCCCCTGCTGTCAGGAGACCTTTGACAATGAGGAAGTCATAAAGGCGATGTGCGAGCGTCAGCACGATATGAAAATTCCGTCCGAGCTTATCCCAGTATGTCCTCACTGCGGCGCACCGATGACAATGAATCTTCGCAGTGACGATAAATTCGTCGAGGACGAGGGCTGGCACAGAGCGGCGGAAAGATACGAAAATTTTCTTCGCACGAGAGAAAAGCAAAAAATTCTTTTTCTTGAGCTCGGCGTCGGCTACAATACGCCCGTGATAATCAAATACCCGTTTTGGCAAATGACCTTGAAGAATCCCAAGGCGACCTACGCCTGTATAAATTACGGCGACGCGGTCTGCCCTGCTGAGATTGAAAAGCAGTCGATCTGCATTGACAGTGACATCGGCAAGGTGATCGACGCAATAAAATAAAACATATATAAAATCCCTTGGCACTTGTATTTAATGTGTCAAGGGATTTTATGTCCTTATTTCTTCACGTCCAAGAGTAACGAACCCTGCGGCGGATTTTGTTTGATCGCTCCGACTATCGGGTGCGGAACATACAGCTCCTCGATATAATTCAGCTCGTCCTCGCTCAGCTTTATATCGAGCGCACCCACCGCCTCATCAAAGTATTTTGCCTTTGTCGCTCCGAGGATAGGCGAAGCCACTCCCCTCGCCCAGTGCCACGCAAGGGCTATCTGCGACATCCTGCAACCATGCTTTTCGGCAAGCTCGGCGACACGCTTTACAATTTCAATATCGTATTGCTCTGTCCTGTCATATTTGCCCATTGCGACACGGTCGGTTTTGCTCCTGAGCGAATCGGAATTCTAGGTTGGACGTGCAAGATGACCCGCCGCCAATGCGCTGTAAGGCATCAGCGAAACGCCCATCTGCTCGCATATCGGGATAAGCTCCCTCTCGTCCTCGCGGTAAAGGAGATTATAGTGATTCTCCATCGCCGAGAATGGCGTCCAGCCGTTGTCTCTCGCCGCCAGCTGCATGTTATAAAACTGGTAGCCGTACATTGCCGAAGCGCCCAGGGCTCTGACCTTGCCTGCCTTAACAAGCGAATCGAGAGCCTCCATTGTCTCCTCAATGCTCGATCCATACCTTTGAGGTAAGGAAAATTTCCTCCCTGGGTATGCCCGATTTTTGTATGGCAGAGCCGACCTCTTCCTCGTTAAAATATGCCTGCGCCGTGTCAATTGCACGGTAGCCCGTTTTGAGCGCGTCAAGAACGCATCTCTCGCACTCGTCCTTTGTTACCTGATATACACCGTAGCCGAGCTGCGGCATTTTTACTCCGTTAGATAATGTTACATACATCATTTCAATCACCTCATAAGCTGTTTTTGAACACCCGAACGACCTCTTCACGGGTAAGCGGCTTGTATCCGCCCTCCATGTGTACGGTCAGGTCGGCGAGCTTTTCGATGTCGTTTTCGGTCACACCGAGCTCTGTAAGGTTCATTACAACGCCGATCTCCTTCATCCAGTTCTCCATTGCAAACAAGCCCTCATTTGCAACCTGCTCGTCAGTTTTGCCCTCTGCGTCAACATTCCAAACGTTCACGGCGAAGCGGCTGAACTTCTTAAGTCCGTAGGGCATGATGTATCTGTAATACGGGAGCGAGACTGCGGCAAGCGTCATACCGTGGGTCGCATTGGTGTATCCGCCGACAGCCTGACCGAGCATATGAACCGTCCAGTCCGTTGACTTGCCCCTTGAAACAAGAGTGTTCAGCGCCCATGTCGCAGTCCACATAATGTTGCTTCTTGCCTCATAATCCTGCGGATTCTTAACGGCAATGCGGCTTGAATGAATAACGCTTCTCATCAGACCCTCGCTGATATAGTCGCTCGTGTTGTCGTCCTCGCCCGAGAAATACTGCTCGCAGATATGGTTGAAGATGTCATAAATTCCCGCAAACATCTGCTTCTGCGGCAGTGTGAAGGTATATGTCGGGTCAAGAACCGTGAACCTCGGCATGACCTCCTCGCTCGCGTAAACGTGACCGATCTTCTGCTTCGTGTCCTGATTGGTGATGACCGAGCCTGCGTTCATTTCCGAGCCTGTTCCTACCATCGTAAGCACACAGCCGACAGGCACGATCCTGCAATCGGGCTCCTCAAAGCGGACATAGTATTTCTGCCACGGGTCATCGTTGCAGTTCACGGAAACGGCAACCGCCTTTGTGTAGTCGCAGACCGAGCCGCCGCCGACGGCAAGCAGAAGATCCGCGTTGTGCTTCCTTGCGATCTCAACGCCCTCGTAAAGCTTTGCAAGCGTCGGATTCGGCATTACGCCCGATATCTCGGCAACGTCCTTGCCCGCTTTCTTCAATATCTCCGTAACTGTATCATAAATGCCGTTCTTTTTGATTGAACCGCCGCCGTAAACGAGGACGACGTTCTTTCCGTATTTCTTCAGCTCATCGCCGAGATTCTGCACAGCATTCTCGCCGAAATAGAGCTTTGTCGGGTTGCAGTATGAAAAATTACCTAACATTTATTCTTCCCCCAATGCATTGTATTCTTCGTCGGTAACGGGCTCGCACCATTCGTTTGACGTGCCCTCGCCCGGTACCTCTATTGCAAGATGTGAAAACCAGCTGTCCTTTGCCGCGCCGTGCCAGTGCTTGATACCCGGGGCAATATTGACTGTATCGCCGGGCATAAGAAGCTGAGCGGGCTTGCCCCACTCCTGATAATAGCCCTTGCCGGCTACGCAGACAAGAATCTGTCCGCCGCCCTTTTCCGCCTTGTGAATATGCCAGTTATTTCTGCATCGCGGCTCAAAGGTGACGTTGAAAATGCCGACCTGACTTGTCGAAAGCGGCGCGAGATAGCTCTGACCGATAAAATACTTTGCAAAGCCCGTGTTCGGCTCGCCTATCGGGAAAACCATGGAATCGGCGTGCTTCTGCTTTTCATCATCGCATGCGCCCTCGCTCCAGATCTCCTTTGCCATTCTGAAAGCCGCCCAAGCCTTCGGCCAGCCCGCATAGAATGCGGCATGAGTGAGTATCTCCGCGATCTCATTTTTTGTAATTCCGTTTGCCTTTGCCGTTCTCAGATGATGCTCAAACGAGCTGTCGCAAAGGCCCTGCGCCATCAGAGCCGTAACCGTAACAAGCGAACGGTCGCGCGGCGAAAGCTCCTTTTCTCTCGACCATACCTCGCCGAAGAGAACATCGTCGTTCAGCTCTGCGAATTTCGGTGCGAACTCCCCCAGAGCGTCTCTGCCTGCCGTAACCTTTTTCATAGTTATTTTACCCACCTTTCAATATCTTTCCTTGCCCTGTCGGCGCGGCTTCCGAAAACGGTGATCCCGTCCTCGACCGTCGCCTTGGGGCAAAGCTTTTTTATATCCGATACACTTCTGCCCATTCCGCTTCCCTCGTGGGTACAGAACGGACGGATAGTTTTACCGCTGAAATCAAAGTGCTCCAAAAATGTGAACACCGCCATGGGCATCGTGCTCCAATAATTCGGATAGCCCAGATAAATAACGTCGTACTCGTCAATTGATTCGGGATAGCTTTTCAGCTCGGGACGCGCGTTTCTTCGCTGATCCGCCTTTGCCTCCTCAATGCAATCGTTATAGCCCTTGGAATACGGCTTGCTCTGTTCAATTTTGAACATGTCCGCGCCCGTCAACTCTCCGATAATACCTGCTATGATCTCCGTATTTCCTACCGTGAGGTTTTTGAGTATTCCGCTGACATAGTTTTCATCTGCCCTCGAATAGAAGGCTACCAGTTTCTTTGACATCCTAAGCTTCCCTTTCTGCCATTATTATAGCATCAAAGCCCTTGACGCGGAATATCCGATATGTTATTATAGTATCAACCAATAGTTTACAGAGGTGCGCTATGTATAATCCATTGCTTGATACCTTCGTTGCCGTGGCGGACTGCGGCAGCTTTACAAAGGCGGCGGAACGGCTGTTTATCTCGTCCACCGCAGTTATGAAACAGATGAACAATCTTGAGGATCATCTTGAACTGAGGCTGACGGAAAGAACTCCGACGGGCATCCGCCTGACCCCTGCGGGCGAGGTCATATACCGCGACGCGAAATTCATGATGGATTATTCGCGGAAATCAGTCGCCGAGGCTAAGGAAAATACAAAGGAATACGACACGACGTTCTGCGTCGGAACGTCACTGCTCAACCCCGCAAAGCCGTTCATGGATCTGTGGTATAAGCTTAACCACAATTTTCCCGACTATAAGCTCCACCTTGATCCGTTCGAGGACAACCACGAGGGAATCCTTTCCGAGATCAAAAGTCTCGGCGTAAAGTTTGATTTCCTTGTCGGAGTGTGTGATTCAAAGGCATGGCTTTCCGTCTGCAATTTTCTGCCGCTCGGCAGATACAAAAAAATGATAGCCGTGTCGCGCGATCACAAGCTGGCAGGCAAAAAATCGGTTGATATATCCGACCTTTACGGCGAAACGCTGATGATGGTCAAAAAGGGCGATTCGGGGATAAATGATTTTATCCGCAACGACATTGAAACAAACCATCCGCAGATCACGATCGAGGACACTCCGCAGTTCTACGACATTTCTGTGTTCAACCGCTGTGCCGAAACAAAAAACATCCTGCTGACAATTGAATGCTGGCAGGACGTTCACCCGGGACTTATTTCAATTCCCGTCAACTGGGATTACAGCATCCCCTACGGACTGCTCTACAGCCTTAATCCCGAGGAGGATGTGCAAAGGCTGGCGAAAATGGTCGAGGAAATCACAAAATAAATATGCTAAAAGCAAAGACGCCCTCACCGAGAGCGTCTTTTTTAATTCGGTTGTTTTTGCTTTGCTCTGTACCTTATCAATGCAACAATCAACGAAACCAGGGTCAAAAGGTTGTTTACAATTCCCGCCCATGAATTATTGACAAAATTATACGGCAGCCAGCAGAGGCAAACGAGGACATTTGAAACTCTGAGAATCTGCGGATTTTTCTGCCAGCCTCCGACGGTTGCGAAAACAGAAGACACAAGAATCAAAATATCCCATGCACCCTGCCAGGTGACAACGGTGAGCGCAAGCGAAAGCGCAATGAACACAACGGGGACAGCCTTTGAGCGCGCAAATTTATTGTCATAGCTGCAAACATAGCTTCTTGCCAGATTTATAAAATTCATCGCAACGGGAGTAAAAAGCCACAGACTGCCGTAATGCAGACACCAAAGCGCCGCATTGAGCGTCATTAAAATCATTATTGTTTTATGCTTTTTGAATTGATACATCAATATTCCGACCGCTATTGCAGAGAAGCCGAAAATCTGCGATAAATAAGAATGTGTTTGAAAAAACTCCTGCATGATAAACTTCACCCGATGTATTATAAAGCTGTTTCTGAGCATTTCATTGCTTTTGCCATTATAATATAACAAATAATTTTGCATGTCAACACTTCAAAATCTTAAATTTTAAGCTTATATTTATAAAATAATGTCAATCATAATTTTCATCACTTTTCACATATTGTTGTTTGTTTTTTTGTATGATTCGTATGTCCGAACAGTTGACAGCAAAGTTTAATTATGTTATACTTTGGTTAATCTCTTGTAACTGACGGATTAGCAGAACACTGCATGGGAGCAAGAGAAAAAATATGCCGACCGTCTGGGCGCAATTAAGGTTTATCCTGCCTTAATTGTGCCCTTTTTTAAAAGGAGGATTTTCATGAAAAAAGTTGGAATTATCATGGGAAGCGACAGCGATCTGCCGATTGTTCAGAAAGCAATCGACACGCTCAAAGCATTCAACGTCCCCTATGAGGTGCACATCTTCTCTGCACACCGAACACCCGGAGAGGCTGCGGAATTCGCTCAAAACGCCCAGTCAAACGGTTTCGGTGTCCTCATTGCAGCCGCAGGAATGGCTGCTCATCTGGCAGGAGCAATTGCGGCTCAGACCGTTTTGCCCGTCATCGGAATACCCTGTAAATCAAATACACTTGACGGCATTGACGCCTTGCTGTCTACTGTACAAATGCCTTCCGGCATACCGGTTGCTACAGTAGCGATTAACGGAGCAGTCAATGCCGCTTTACTTTCTGTTCAGATTTTGGCTCTTTGTGAGCCTGAGCTTTCCGAAAAGCTTTCCCAAAAGCGTGCGTCGGACTCGGCTGCCGTTTTGGAAAAGGATAAAAACATTGCATCAAATTTATAAAAAATAAAACCAAGGAGGATTTCAAATCATGAAAAAATGTGAACAGCTCTACGAGGGCAAGGCAAAGAAGGTTTTTGCAACCGAGGATCCCGAGTACGTTATCGTTTCCTACAAGGACGATGCAACGGCATTTGACGGACTCAAAAAAGGCACAATTGCCGGCAAGGGCGTTGTAAACAACAAAATGTCCAACTATCTCATGCAGCTTCTTGAAAAGCAGGGCGTTCCGACTCACTATGTCGAAGAAATTTCCGACCGTGAAACGATTGTACGCAAGGTTTCGATCGTTCCTCTCGAGGTTATTATTAGAAACATTTCCGCCGGTTCGTTTGCAAAGCGTTACGGCGTTGAAGAGGGCATTGTTTTTGCCGAGCCGACAATCGAGTTTTCATACAAGAATGATGATCTTCACGATCCCCTTCTCAATTCATATCATGCTCTCGCTCTCGGACTTGCAACCAAGGAGGAGATTGAGAATATCAAGTCAATGGCATTCAAGGTCAATTCGGTTCTTAAGGAGTATTTCAAGAGCCTTAACGTAACTCTTGTTGATTTCAAGCTTGAGTTCGGCAAGCTCTCTGACGGCACGATCGTTCTCGCCGACGAGATTTCTCCCGATACCTGCCGCTTCTGGGACAGCAAGACAAACGAGAAGCTTGACAAGGATCGTTTCCGCCGTGACCTTGGCGGAGTTGAAGATGCCTATGCAGAAATGATGAAGAGAGTTTTCAAATAAGAAACGGAGCTTTTTATGTCTAATATACATGAAGAATGCGGAGTTTTCGGCGTTTACGCCAATGAATCTTATGATATCGCAAGTACCGTTTATTACGGTCTTTACGCCCTGCAGCACAGAGGACAGGAATCCTGCGGAATCGTTGTAAACGATGACGGACTTTTTACCGCATATAAGGACACAGGCCTTGTCAATGATGTTTTCACCCCCGACCATCTTAATCAGTTCGGCCAGGGCAATATCGCAATAGGTCATGTCCGTTACGGCACAACGGGCGGCTCGGCAAGAGATAACGCTCAGCCGATAGTTGTCAACCACATTAACGGCCATGTTGCCCTCGCTCATAACGGAAATCTCACCAATTCCTATGAGCTTCGCAGTGCGCTTGAGCTTAAAGGCTCGATTTTCCACACGACATCGGACACCGAGGTTATTTCATACATCATAACCGAGGAAAGACTCACCGCTCCCTCGATTGAGGAGGCTGTCAACCGTGCCGTTAATCGTATCAAGGGAGCTTATTCCCTTGTTGTAATGTCGCCTACCAAGATGATTGCCGTTCGTGATGAAATGGGCTTCCGTCCGCTTTGTATCGGCAGACTTCCCGAGAACGGCGGCTACGTTGTCGCTTCGGAAAGCTGTGCGCTTGACGCAGTAGGAGCGGAATTTGTCAGAGATGTTGAGCCGGGCGAAATCGTCGTTTTTGACGGCAAATCGGTTCGAAGCATTAAGGACCATTGCAACAAAGAGAAGCCGCACACCTGTGTTTTTGAGTACATCTATTTTGCCCGTCCCGATTCCGTGATCGACGGTGCAAGCGTGCATGAAGCGAGAATCCGTGCAGGCGCATTTTTGGCTCTTGAGCACCCTGTTCAGGCGGATGTTGTTATCGGCGTTCCCGATTCCGGACTTGATGCCGCTCTCGGCTTTGCAAAGCAGTCCGGTATTCCCTATGAAATAGGATTTATCAAGAACAAGTATATCGGCAGAACATTCATTTCTCCGGGTCAAAAGAGCCGTACAAATCAGGTTCGCATCAAGCTCAACCCTATCACAAATGTTATCAAGGGTAAAAGAGTTGTCATGATTGACGATTCAATCGTCAGAGGAACAACCTGCGCAAGAATAGTTAAGCTGCTTAGAAATGCCGGCGCAAAGGAAATTCATATGCGTGTTTCCGCTCCGCCGTTCCTTAACCCCTGCTATTACGGCACGGACATCGACTCCCGTGATAACCTCATTGCCTGCCACCATACGGTTGACGAAATTGCAGAAATTATCGGCGTTGATTCCCTCGGTTATCTGAGCGTTGACAATGTTAAAAAAATTGCCTGCGGCGACCTCGGCAAGGGCTATTGCACAGCCTGCTTCGACGGCGATTACCCGACCGAAGTGCCTACCGAGACGCACAAGAGCAAGTTTGAATGTAAAATTTCCGAAAGACTAAAGGAGAAAAAGTGATGAACACACAATCACGTTCCGAAAGCTACGCCGCAGCAGGCGTAGATATAACGGCAGGCTACAGGGCTGTCGAACTGATGAAATCACACATTGCAAGAACAATGACATCCGGCGTGTGCTCCGATGTCGGCGGCTTCGGCGGCCTGTTTGAGCTTGACTCAACGGGAATCGAGAAACCGGTGCTTGTCAGCGGCACTGACGGCGTCGGCACAAAGCTCAAGCTTGCTTTTCTCATGGATAAGCATGACACGGTCGGCATTGACTGCGTTGCAATGTGCGTAAATGATATTATTTGCTGCGGAGCAAAGCCGCTTTTCTTCCTTGACTATATCGCATGCGGCAAAAACATTCCCGAAAGAATCGCTTCTATCGTTTCCGGAGTCGCCGAGGGCTGCGTTCAGAGCGGTGCGGCTCTTATCGGTGGAGAAACGGCGGAGATGCCGGGCTTCTATCCCGTTGACGAATATGACCTCGCAGGCTTCTCTGTCGGCGTTGTCGATAAGTCAAAGATACTTGATCCCTCAACGATGAAAGCCGGAGATGTTGTTATTGCACTCCCGTCAAGCGGAGTTCACTCCAACGGCTTTTCACTTGTCAGAAAGGTTTTTGACGTCGAAAACAGCGATATCAAGTCTCCCCGCGAGGAGCTTGGCGGCAAGTCGGTCGGCGAGACGCTTCTCACTCCCACAAAGATTTATGTAAAGCCTGTGCTTGCACTTCTTGAGCAGGTTAAGGTCAAGGGAATTTCACACATCACGGGCGGCGGCTTCTACGAGAATATTCCGAGAAGCATTCCCGACGGACTCGGCGCAGTAATTGACCGTAAGAATGTTAAGGTGCTCCCGATTTTCGACCTCATTGCAAAAGAGGGCGGAATCTCCGAGAGAGATATGTTTAATACATTCAATATGGGCGTCGGCATGAGCATTGTTGTTGCTCGGGAGGATGCCGAAAAGGCTATTGAAATTCTCAAGGCGAACGGCGAGGACGCTTATATAATCGGAAAAATTGAAAATTCAGAGGATAAAATTACGATATGCTGAAAACTTTTCGTGAAAGCCTGTGCGCAGGAATTCTCATAACAATCGGCGGAACGGTTTTTCTCTCGTGTGAAAACAAAACGGCCGGAGCGGTGCTCTTTTCGGTTGCGCTTCTTTGCATCTGCTATAAAGGCTACTACCTTTTCACGGGAAAAATCGGCTACATAGTCGAACAGCATAAGAAGCAGGATTTTCTGAATCTCGCTGTCGGACTTTTCGGCAACCTCATTGCAACGTTTCTGCTCGGAATGCTGCTGCGGACGGTTCTGCCGAATATCGGCGAAAGGGCGGCGGAGATGTGTTCGGCAAAGCTGGCTCAATTTCCGTTGTACTCGTTTATCCGTGGCTTTTTCTGCGGAATACTGATGTACCTCGCCGTCAGCATTTATAAGGAGAAAAATTCCGTTTTGGGCGTTCTCTTTTGCGTGCCGGTGTTTATTCTGTGCGGCTTTGAACATTCGATTGCCGATATGTTTTATTTCGGAACATCCGGAATATTTGACACAAAAATAATTTTCTTTATGGCTCTCATTGTTGCCGGCAATACGCTCGGCGCAATGGTTTTACCTTTACTAAAAGGAGTACATACAAATGAAAAACAAGGCTAAGATTGCCGTTCTTGTTTCGGGCGGCGGAACGAATCTTCAGGCTCTTATTGACGCTCAGCAAAACGGAATAATCAAAAGCGGCGAAATTACGCTTGTTGTTTCCAATAACAGCTCGGCATATGCCCTCACGAGAGCGCAAAACGCAGGAATAAAAACTGCTGTTGTGATAAAAAAAGAGTGCAAGAATCAGGCGGATTTTGAAGGTCGTATTTTGGAATTGCTCCGTGAAAACGAGATCGACATGATCGTTCTTGCAGGCTTTATGAGCATACTCGGTGCTGATTTTGTTTCTGAATATCCCGAGCGAATAATCAATGTCCACCCGTCGCTTATTCCCTCCTTCTGCGGCGAGGGCTTCTACGGATTAAAAGTGCATCAGGCGGCGCTCGACTATGGAGTAAAGGTCACGGGCGCAACCGTGCATTATGTAAATGAGATACCCGACGGAGGAAAAATAATTCTTCAAAAGGCCGTCAATATCGAGGATGGCGACACTCCCGAAATCCTTCAAAAAAGAGTAATGGAGCAGGCGGAATGGAAGCTTCTTCCTCAGGCAGCCGAGCTTGTATCCGCTGAGATCGTTAAAGAAAGGACAGCTTGAAATGAACATATATGAAATCAAATCAATGAAAGACCGTATAGACGGCAATCCCTATGTAGGACGCGGAATCGTTATCGGCAAAAGCTCTGACGGCAAAAAAGCCGCAACGGCATACTTCATCATGGGCAGAAGCGCAAACAGCCGCAACCGTGTGTTCACGGTAAAAAACGGTGAGGTCTTTACCGAGCCTTTCGACGCTTCAAAGGTGGAGGATCCCTCCCTGATAATCTATGCGGCAATCAGAAAATTTGAGAACAAGCTCATCGTCACCAACGGCGACCAGACAGACACGGTTTACGACGGAATCGTAACAGGCAAAAGCTTTTCCGAAAGCCTTGAAAGCCGTGAGTTTGAGCCGGATGCGCCGAACTTCACTCCCCGAATCAGCGGAATGCTGACCTTCGGCGAAAATGATTTTAAGTATGAAATGAGCATACTTAAAAGCCTTGATGAAAACGGAAGCGACTGTGCAAGATACACCTTCTCGTATCCGTCAAAGGCAGGGCTCGGTCACTTTATCCATACATATGTGACGGACGGCAACCCGATCCCGACATTTCAGGGTGAGCCCGAGAGAGTGGCTATCCCCGACAGCATTGACGAATTTGCCGATGAAATCTGGAATTACCTTGACGAGAACAATAAGATTTCCCTTTATGTAAGATACACCGACCTCACAGACGGCAGCTATGAGGAAAAGCTTATAAATAAGAATTGCTGAAAAAAACCAAGAAAGGAACGGAAATATATGAAAGAATTCGAGCTCAAATACGGCTGTAACCCCAATCAGAAGCCTTCAAGAATATTTATGAATAACGCAAGCAACCTTCCCATCGAAATCCTTTGCGGCAAGCCCGGATATATCAATTTCCTTGACGCATTCAACTCATGGCAGCTTGTTAAGGAATTGAAGGAGGCTCTCGGTCTTCCCGCCGTTGCATCATTTAAGCACGTCAGCCCAACCTCTGCGGCTGTCGGAATAAAGCTTCCGGAAAAGCTCAAAAAGGCTTGCTTCGTTGACGATATCGAAGACCTTGACAGCTCCCCTCTCGCCTGTGCCTATGCCCGTGCAAGAGGAACCGACCGTATGTGCTCGTTCGGAGATTGGGTTGCTCTCTCCGACGTTTGCGACGTCACAACGGCAAAGCTCATCAAGCGTGAGGTTTCCGACGGAATAATTGCCCCAGGCTATGAGCCCGAAGCTCTTGAAATCCTCAAATCGAAGCGCAAGGGCAGCTACAACATCGTCAAAATCGACCCCGACTACACACCCGAGCCGATTGAGCGCAAGCAGGTGTTCGGCATCACCTTCGAGCAGGGAAGAAATAATTTTGAAATCAACAGGGAGCTTCTTTCCAATGTTGTCACCAAAAATAAGAATATCCCCGACGATGCAATTCGTGACCTGATTATTTCACTTATAACGCTCAAATATACGCAGTCCAATTCCGTGTGCTTTGCCTATGACGGACAGGCTATCGGCGTCGGCGCAGGTCAGCAGTCGAGAATTCACTGCACACGTCTTGCCGGCGGAAAGGCGGACACATGGTTCCTTCGCCAGAGCGACAGGGTTCTTAATCTTCCCCTTCTCCCCACTCTCGGCAGACCCGAGCGTGACAACGTAATTGACAGATATATCAATAAATGCGAGGAAGATGTTTGTGCCGAGGGTAACTGGCAGAAATATTTTACCACCCGTCCCGAACCGCTTACAGAATCGGAGGTACGTGAATATCTCGACACTGTCAACGGAGTTTCGCTCGGCTCTGATGCTTTCTTCCCGTTCAGCGACAATATCGAGAGAGCAAAGCTCAGCGGCGTAAAATATATTGCCGAACCCGGCGGCTCGATTCGCGACAACCTGGTAATCGAATGTGCCGATAAATATGACATGGCGGTTGCGTTTACGGGAATGAGACTGTTCCACCACTGATTTTTAACGGTTCTTTTTCCGCTTGAAAGGATATGATAAGCAATGAAAATAATGGTTATCGGCGGCGGAGGCCGTGAACACGCCATAATAAAGAAATTAAAAGAAAATAAAGCAATTGATAAAATATATGCTCTGCCCGGAAACGGCGGAATTGAAAGCGACGCTGTCTGCATCCCCATCGGAGCATGTGAAATTGAAAAAATCGTTGACTTTGCGTCAAGCGAAAAAATTGATTATGCCGTTGTCGCTCCCGACGATCCGCTTGTTCTCGGAGCGGTTGACAGGCTTGAGCAAATCGGAATCCCGTGCTTCGGCCCTCGCGCAAATGCCGCAATAATCGAGGGCAGTAAGGTTTTTTCAAAAAATCTTATGAAGAAATACAATATTCCGACCGCTTCATACGAGACATTTAACGATATGGAAAAAGCCCTCGCTTACCTTGAGAACGCCCCTATTCCGACTGTTATCAAAGCCGACGGTCTTGCTCTCGGCAAGGGCGTTACGGTCGCATTTACCCGTGAGGAGGCCAAGAAAGCCGTCATTGAAGCAATGCAGGACAAAAAATTCGGCAGGAGCGGAGAAAGCATCGTAATTGAAGAATACCTTGAAGGACCGGAAATCTCCGTTCTTGCGTTTACCGACGGAAAAACCGTAAAGCCGATGGTTTCCTCAATGGATCACAAGCGTTCGGGCGACAATGACACGGGACTCAATACCGGAGGTATGGGCACGATCGCTCCGAATCCGTATTATACCGATAAGGTTGCAAAAATTTGTATGGACACAATTTTTGTCCCGACGATCAACGCCATGAACCGAGAGGGTCGAACCTTCAAGGGCTGTTTATACTTCGGACTTATGCTCACTAAGGACGGCCCGAAGGTTATTGAATATAACTGCCGCTTCGGTGATCCTGAAACTCAGGTAGTTCTTCCGCTGCTTGAAAGCGACCTGCTCACTGTTATGAAGGCGACAACAGACGGAACTCTGTCGGAAACTGACGTCAAATTCAAGGACGCTGACGCCTGCTGCGTTATCATGGCTTCGGACGGCTACCCCGTCTCGTATAAAAAAGGATATGAAATCACAATTCCCGAAGAAATATTCGATTCCGTTTATGTTGCAGGCGCAACGCAAAAGGACGGAAAGCTTTACACCTCAGGCGGCAGAGTGCTGGGAGTAACATCCGTTGCTTCGACGCTGAAGGAAGCAATCGACAGCTCATACAAAAAGGTTAAAGAGATTTCATTTGAAAACGCATATTACAGACATGACATCGGTCAAAGAGCCTTGAAAGCAACGGAGGAATAATATGGTTTACAGAGTTTATGTTGAAAAGAAGCCGGAAATTGCCCATGAGGCAAAGAGCCTGCTTAAAGAAGCCAACGAGCTTCTCTCGATAAAGGGTCTCGAGGACGTCAGAATTATCAACCGTTACGATGCCGAAAACATCACCGAGGAGCTTTTTAATTATGCCGTTAAGACGGTTTTTTCCGAGCCTCAGCTCGATATTGTTTCGGACGTGATAAATTCCGAAGGCTATTCGTGCTTTGCGGTTGAATATCTTCCCGGTCAGTTTGATCAGAGAGCCGACTCCGCCGCACAGTGCATACAGATTATTTCAAAATCCGAGCGTCCGACCGTGCGCACAGCGAAGGTTTATTTGCTCAAGGGCGAGCTTTCCGCAGGCGAAATTGATACAATCAAAAAATACGTCATTAACCCCGTTGAAGCGAGAGAGGCTTCACTCACAAAGCCCGAAACTCTTGCCGCAAAGTATGATATTCCGACATCCGTCGAAACTCTTGACGGCTTCCTTGATTTAACCGACTCGGAGCTTGAAAAATTTGTTGCAGATTTCGGTCTTGCAATGGATATTGACGATATCAAGTTCTGTCAGAATTATTTTAAATCCGAAAGCAGAAATCCGACAATCACCGAAATACGAATGATTGATACCTATTGGTCGGATCATTGCCGCCATACAACATTTTTGACGGTAATTGACGACGTTACCTTTGAGGATGAGCTTATTCAAAAAACATATGATGAATATCTTGAAACACGCAGATCGCTCGGCAGAACAAAGCCCGTCTGTCTGATGGACATTGCAACTATCGCCGTCAAGGCGCTTAAAAAGCAGGGAAAGCTTGACAAGCTTGATGAGAGCGAAGAAATCAATGCCTGCACGGTTAAGATAAATGTTGACGTAGACGGCGTCAGTGAGCCTTGGCTGCTTCTTTTCAAGAATGAAACTCATAACCACCCGACTGAGATCGAACCCTTCGGCGGCGCGGCAACGTGTATCGGCGGAGCTATCCGCGATCCCCTCTCGGGCAGAAGCTATGTCTACGGAGCTATGCGCGTTACGGGTGCGGCAGATCCCTTAAAGCCGCTCGACGAGACTATCAAGGGCAAGCTTCCTCAGAGAAAAATCGTAACAACAGCCGCAGCGGGCTATTCGTCCTACGGCAACCAGATAGGCCTTGCAACGGGAATTGTCGATGAGATCTATCACCCCGGCTATGCGGCAAAGCGTATGGAAATCGGTGCCGTCATCGCCGCAGCTCCTGCCGAAAACGTAAGAAGAGAGGTTCCGACTCCCGGAGATATCGTTATACTTCTCGGCGGCGCTACGGGTCGTGACGGATGCGGCGGCGCAACCGGCTCATCTAAATCGCATACGGTTTCTTCCCTTGAGACCTGCGGCGCAGAGGTGCAAAAAGGTAACGCACCGGAAGAACGCAAGCTTCAAAGACTTTTCCGCAATAAAACTGCCTGCCGTCTTATCAAGCGCTGTAACGATTTCGGCGCAGGCGGAGTTTCCGTTGCAATAGGCGAACTTGCCGACGGACTTGAAATCAATCTTAACGCCGTTCCCAAGAAGTATGAAGGTCTTGACGGAACGGAGCTTGCAATCAGTGAGAGCCAGGAAAGAATGGCGGTCGTTGTTGAGGCTCATAAGGTTGACGAGTTCCTTGCTCTTGCCAAATCAGAAAATCTCAATGCCGTACCGGTTGCGGTCGTAACCGAAGAACCTCGCCTGAGAATGAACTGGAACGGAAATACTATTGTTGATATCAGCCGTGAATTTCTTAATTCAAACGGAGCCGACAAGCACATTGTAATCAACACCGAGAAATGCGAATCGGCAAATCGCAGCTTTAACACAAGCTTTTCGGAAAGCTATAAAGCACTTGCCGACGACCTCAATATATGCTCAAAAAGAGGACTTTCCGAGCGCTTCGATTCAACCATCGGCGCCGGAACCGTTCTTATGCCCTTCGGCGGTAAAAATCAGCTCACACCAATTCAGGCAATGGTTCAAAAAATTTCCGTTGAGAAAAAGGCAACGGATGACTGTTCGCTCATGGCGTTCGGCTACAATCCGTTCATAACGGAGAAAAGTCCTTATCACGGCGCATATTTAGCTGTTGTTGAATCTGTCTGCAAGCTTATTGCGAGCGGAGCCGATTTTAAAGATGTTTATCTGACATTCCAGGAATACTTCAAGCATCCCGGCAAGGACGGCAAGCGCTGGAGTCAGCCGCTTTCGGCTCTCCTCGGTGCATTTAAGGCTCAGATGGAGCTCGGAATCGGTGCTATCGGAGGAAAAGACTCAATGAGCGGCACATTTGAGAATATCGACGTTCCGCCGACTCTTGTTTCCTTCGCCGTTACAACATCAAAAACAGACCGAATCGTTTCTCCCGAGTTTAAGAAAGCAGGAAACAAGGTCATCTTCCTTCCCTGTCCGTATGACGAAAACAATCTTCCGAAAACCGACAGCCTCATTGCTCTTTTTGATAAGGTCGCCGATCTTTTGAAATCGGGAAAAGCGGTTTCATGCTACACTCCCGGTATGGGCGGCATCGCCGAAGCAGTTATGAAAATGTGCTTCGGTAACGGACTCGGCTTCAGCTACAGCGAAAAGGCAGATATGAATAAAATTTTCGGCTACAGCTATGCCGGCTTTATTCTTGAGGTCGCAGACTGGGACAACGGGGACGAAATAATCGGAACCGTTACCGAAAAAGGTGAAATTTCATGCCTCGGTGACACCGTGTCGCTTGATTCCCTGCTGAAAATTTACGAGGATAAATTAGAAAGCGTTTTCACGTGCAACATTAAAAACACAGGCAGTAAGCCCGAAAACGTTTCATATACTGCCACAGAGCGCACAGCGCCGTCAATCAAGGTAGCTAAGCCGCGTGTACTCATTCCCGTTTTCCCGGGTACAAACTGCGAATATGATTCCGCAAAGGCTGTCGCAAACGCTGGCGCAGAGCCGATAATCACGGTTATCAACAATCTCTCTGCAGACGGAATCGCAAGAAGCATTGAAAGCTTTGCAAAGGAGCTTAAAAATTCTCAGATCGTATTCATTCCCGGAGGATTTTCAGGCGGAGATGAGCCGGACGGAAGCGGTAAATTCATTACTGCATTTTTCCGCAATCCCGAAATAAAAGAGGGCGTTACAGAGCTTCTTGAGCACCGTGACGGTCTTATGTGCGGCATCTGCAACGGTTTCCAGGCTCTTATTAAGCTCGGACTTGTGCCGTACGGAAAAATCATTGACACGGACGAGAATTGCCCGACTCTTACATTCAACACAATTGCAAGACATCAGTCAAGAATCGTTCGCACAAGAATCGCTTCAAACAAGTCACCGTGGTTATCCGAAATGAACGTCGGCGATATTGTTAATGTTCCGATTTCTCACGGCGAAGGCCGTTTCCTCGCCAATGACGAAACGATACGCAGTCTGATTGAAAACGGACAGATCGCAACTCAGTATGTCGATTCAAACGGCAATGCGTCAAATGATATCCGCTTTAATCCGAACGACTCCGCATATGCAATCGAGGGCATTACCTCCCCCGACGGCAGAGTTTTCGGAAAAATGGGTCACAGCGAAAGAATCGGAGCGGGACTTTATAAAAATGTTCCGGGCAATTATAACATACATATGTTTGAATCAGCCGTAAAATATTTTAACAAGTGAGGAGTATAGCCATGTCACAACTTTCCGATATTGAAATAGCTCAGCAGTGCAAGCCAAGGCACATTACAGAAATTGCAAAAAAAGCACACATTGATGAAAAATACATCGAACAGTACGGAAACTATAAAGCCAAAATCGATCCGCAGCTTTTAAAGGAAACCGACAGGAAAAACGGCAAGCTCATACTTGTTACCGCTATCACCCCCACCCCCGCCGGAGAGGGCAAGACAACGACAACAATCGGTCTGGCAGACGGTCTCGCCCGTCTGGGCAAGGATGTTACGGTTGCGCTGCGTGAACCGTCATTGGGTCCCGTTTTCGGCATAAAAGGCGGTGCCGCCGGCGGCGGATATGCTCAGGTCGTTCCCATGGAGGATATCAATCTCCATTTCACCGGAGATTTCCATGCAATCGGCGCAGCAAACAATCTCCTTGCCGCAATGCTCGACAACCATATTCAGCAGGGCAACGCTTTGGGTATCGACGTAAAAAAAATCACATGGAAGCGTTGTGTTGACATGAATGACCGTCAGCTCCGTTACGTTGTAGACGGACTCGGCGGAAGAGTGAACGGTACTCCCCGTGAGGACGGCTTTGATATAACCGTAGCGAGCGAGATTATGGCAGTTTTCTGCCTCGCAACCTCAATTTCCGACCTCAAGGAGCGTTTGTCAAAAATTATCGTCGGTTACACCTATGATGACAAGCCCGTAACCGCAGGTGATCTCCACGCGCAGGGTGCGATGACTGCCCTTTTGAAGGATGCAATCAAGCCCAATCTTGTTCAGACGCTCGAAGGAACGCCCGCATTTGTTCACGGCGGCCCCTTTGCCAACATTGCCCACGGCTGTAATTCGGTAATGGCAACGCAAATGGCTCTTAAAATGGGTGACTATACCGTTACGGAGGCAGGCTTCGGCGCCGACCTCGGAGCAGAAAAATTTCTCGACATCAAATGCCGCATGGCAGGCCTTGTGCCCGATGCAGTTGTTATCGTCGCAACCGTCCGTGCTCTGAAAATGCACGGCGGACTTGATAAAAAAGAGCTTGCAACCGAGGATATTTCCGCATTGGAAAAGGGAATTCCAAACCTTCTCCGTCACGTTTCCAACATCAAAAATGTTTACAGGCTTCCGTGTGTCGTCGCCGTAAACAGATTCCCGACAGATACGGATAACGAAATCAACTTTATCATTGAGAAATGCCGTGAGCTTGGCGTTAATACGGTTCTTTCAACCGTTTGGGCTGAGGGCGGCAAGGGCGGAGAAGCCCTTGCAAAAGATGTTATTCGTCTTTGTGAGGAAGAAAAAGGCAATTTCACTTTCTCCTACGGTGATGAGCTTTCAATCACGGAAAAGATTGAAGCGATCGTTAAAAAGGTCTACGGCGGAAAAGGAATCAACCTTTTGCCGAATGCGAAGAAGCAAATTGCACAGCTTGAGGGTCTCGGATTCGGAAAGCTTCCTGTTTGTATCGCAAAAACACAGTACAGCTTTTCCGACGATCCGACAAAGCTCGGTGCTCCCGAGGACTTCACCGTAACCGTTAAAAACGTCAAGGTCAGTGCAGGCGCAGGATTTATCGTTGTGCTGACAGGTGATATTATGACGATGCCCGGACTTCCAAAAAAGCCCGCGGCGGAGAACATCGACGTTGACGAAAACGGAAAAATCATCGGACTGTTTTGATTTTTTGTAAAAATAATATATACGGAAATCCCTCCGAGACATAAAATCTCGGAGGGTAAATTTATAAGGATTATCTAAGCAACCGGGCGCTTCGTGCATTTAGTGAACAGTCAAATTTTAAAAATATACATCAATATTCATTCCTGCCGAAAATGTGGTTTTTTCGGCGGGAATATTTTTTATGCGGTGAAAAAGCTGTTATGCCCTCAAAATTCGGGACAAAAAAAGAGGACAAAATACGAATTATGAGGACAAATGAGGACCGAGGGCATTTTGAAAAGTCGATTTTGAGACAAAAAAAGAGCCTCGCTCGAAGTGAGCGAAGCTCTGAAAGTGTTGATTTATAAGGCTTATTACGCAAGTAACAAGGTTCTGACGCTTGCGTCAGGTTCTTACTTCATTGCCTCTTCAACTGCAACAGCAGTTGCAACGGTAGCACCAACCATCGGGTTGTTGCCCTCGAAAGAGAAATTGATTTTTGAGTCTTTTTTGGGTAGCAAAAATCCGCAAGCCTTGATTCTGCGTGCTTTGAGGTAGAAGTTCAGATTTGCGGATATTTTCGATATAAGAAGATATGTGCAAAATCGGCTGTTTTTGGCGAATTATGAGGACAAATGAGGACCGAACCACATTTTGCAAGTCCTCTTTCCACTGTACCGTTTTTGTCACTGATAAGCTGACTATCTAATCTTTTTATACATTATAATACATACATTTTTACATATAGACAAAGGGTAAACGTAACTATTTTTTGTTCCTTCTCCCCTGCCTCTCTCAGCTTTACAACCTAACCTTTGTCAAGTTGTTTGAGCAGCAAATATTATATGTATAATAAATAAAGATTTATTTAATTAACAAGTCATACTTGACTTATTATGATATATTTGATATTATAATAGTACAAATTAGTCTTATTATTTATGGAGGCCTTATGAAGATTACAGGTTTATACGATGAAAAGACAATATTGTCTGAATTGGGCAATCGCATCCAGCAATACAGGATATCCATGAATATCACGCAGGCCGAGCTTGCACAAAAATGCGGGCTTTCACTTAAGACCATTGCCAGAACAGAAGCGGGACATGATACTAAACTTTCAAATGTTATTAAAATTTTGAACGTAATCGGACTTTCTGATAATTTAGATATTTTAATTCCGGAGCCGCAGCCGGATTACAAGGCCTTGTTTGAGGAAAAGCCCATCAGAAAACGAGCAAGACCTGATAAAAATAAATCCGACACCGAATGGATTTGGGATGACGACAAGGAGGATGATGAGATATGAAAAGAGTAAATACGGTTCGTGTTAACTTATGGGGAACAACCGTTGGTTATCTTCATCAAAACGAAACAGGAATGATAGGCTTTCAATACGACAATGATTTTCTTAGGAGCAATATTGAGATTTCACCAATCAAAATGCCTCTATCTGCCGTTACCTACTCTTTCCCATCTCTAAATGAAGAAACTTTTCATGGCTTACCCGGCATGGTTGCCGATTCTTTACCTGACAGATTCGGTAATATTGTTATAAAGAAATATTTGGAAGCCCAGGGCAGAACCGAAGATAGTTTATCCGTTATTGAAAAACTTTGCTATACCGGCAAAAGAGGAATGGGCGCATTGGAATATGAGCCCTCACGAGAACTTGCACCGGTAAGCGAAACCGTAGACCTTGATGCATTAACAAAATTGGCTTCTGATATTCTCTCTGAAAAAGAAAACATACACATCAAAAAAAATGACAGTCTTATGGCACAATTAATGGAGTGCGGTTCTTCCGTAGGTGGTGCGAGAGCCAAAACACTTATCGCATGGAATCCTAAAACAAATGATATTCGTTCAGGACAGATAAATGCAGGAAAAGGTTATGAATATTGGCTTTTGAAATTTGATAATATAAAAAACAACCGAGACAAAGATTTAAGACCTGATGACAAAGAATATACAAAAATTGAATTTGCATATTACCTTATGGCTCTCGATGCCGGCATAAAAATGAGTGAATGCAAATTATATACAGAAAACGGTAGTTCTCACTTTATGACAAAAAGATTTGATAGAAAAGGAATCAAGGGAGAGAAGCTGCACATGCAATCGCTTTGCGCATTGGCTCATATGGACTTTAATGCACCAAGAGTTTATTCATATGCCGAGGCTTTCAATACAATGAAACAGTTAAAATTACCATATAATGATTTCACTCAGTTGTTCAGGAGAATGGTCTTCAATGAATACGCCAAAAACTATGATGACCATACCAAGAACATATCTTTTCTGATGGATAAAAAAGGCGTATGGTCACTATCCCCGGCATATGATGTAACCTTATCATATAAACTTGACAGCACATGGGTCAATGCTCATCAGATGCTAATTAACGGAAAAGCAGACGATATAACCAAAGAGGATATATTAAAAGTCGCCGAGAGAGCAGATATTAAAAAGAGTGATGCGATAAATATTATAGAGCAGGTAAGGTTCTCTGTTTCAAAATGGAGTGATTTTGCCGAAGAATCAACTTTATCTGCGCAAAACACAGAAAAAATAAAAAGAATCATCTCTATCTAACTTCATTTGCTCAAGCAAAAGTATCCATCTGCGAAAGATTAAGACGCTCTCACCGAGAGCGTCTTAATTATTGCTTTAATAAAAAGTCCGGTCACAGCTTCGTGAATTAGAAACTCATCAATTCTCTTGCTCTGTCCCGGACGAATTCCTCTAATGCTTTGACTCTTTTGGCAGGAAGATTATAGTTTCTATCCATTTTGAATTTGAATGTTGTAATCGGTTTAAGCTGTCTCCGCTGGCGGTCGGTTATATATGCTTTAGCGATGTCATCAACGGAGACTCCAAACGCCGATGCCCTTGTGTTTGCGTATGCCTTTAAATCAGCCATATCTGTGTTGACCGCATATGGGAACAGACCAAGGCCGTTATCAAAAATCGGCGCAAGCGAAATCGGCTTGTTGGTTTTATTGTCCACAAGCAAACCAAAATTGCCCTGATGTCTGTCAGTGTTGTAAATGAGAGCATCGAAAACCATCATGTCGACAAAGTCATCATAAAATGTTTGTCCCAAGGCTTTAAGATACTCCGCTACATCAACAACAGTATTAAACTCGCCGAATCTCCAAATAGGAACATAAGCCAGCTCCTTGCTTGTAAACAGCTCGCAAACAGAGCAAACACTCTTTTTCCAGCTTGATAGCTTATAATCAATACTGTTCAAACCC
>CAKSSJ010000004.1 GCA_934488615.1 uncultured Eubacteriales bacterium
GGTAACATTCCGATAATTGACGAGAATAACGGTGACAGCATTATTCTTGAGTCCATCGGTGAAGCCCTCGGCAATATCTTTGGCGAATAAACATAATACATCAATCAGGCAGTGGCAGAAATGTCACTGCCTTTTTGTTATTCAAAAACATTAAATTCATTCCGTGAGGGACAAAATATGTCCATGCCGTTGCTTATAATATGGGCATAGGTCAGATCACAGGCTCCTCAGATTCATGTTTGTTTAATTCTAATGCGAAATTTAAAATGACAATGTCTTTTGTTATGACATAAACGGAGTGATATAATGGAAAAAATATCAGACTTGAATAATGAGGAAGATTCGTTAATGGCAACCGTAAAGGTAGAAGATTTGAATGACATATACCGAAATATTGCCGAGGAAATCGGATTTGAAAACACCGTGATCGTTTACAATATGTTTCGCGGAACCCAAGTCTCATTCCCAAACAGAATGTTGTCAAAGGAATATATTTATAAGTCGATCGTTGAGGAATATAACGGGGACAATGTTTCTCAGCTTGCCAAAAAATACAATTACACCGAACGAACCGTTTGGAGAATTATAAAGCAAAATAAAGAAAAATCATATAACGGTTGAAACCCGCAATCATATTATGTTCTAAAGTTTCAAAGGCTTAAAGCAATACCGCACAATTGAGGTGCGCAAATTTACCCGTCAGGTTGTGCAAAAAATATTGTACTTCGTGACGGAAATAAATTCAAGCAAGGCAGGCGCGCGGTTTGTACGGTATTGCCTTAATATAAAAATTCAGGAGGATATTATTATGGGTTTGTTTGACAAAATTAAGGACACAGCAGGCTCGGTCGCGGGGTCGGTTAAAAGCTCCGTCGAAACCGCCAAAGCGAATCACGAGCAAAAGAAGGCTGAGCAGGAGGCATACCGTGCCGAAATGACAGCAAAAGCGACGGAGAAATCGGAGCAAATTATTTCTTCGATTGAAGCCTTCGCAAACGAGGGTTCGGTTTTCGGCGACGTGGACATCGGAACCTTGAAATCCTTTGCTAAGGAATTCCGAGACAAAATTCTTCTGCCCGCAAGCAGCGTTTCAAGCACACATATTTCCATGTTCCCGATGATCAGCGAAAAGGAACTTGACAAATTCATAAAGGTTTGTCCTGTCTACAGCAAAACGGATGAGGGTATTATCTATTTAAAAAACGGCAAGCAACAGATTATGATTACGCCGAATAATCTTTATTTTTCGGTTGCGCTTGATGAGGATCCCAAATTTTTCGCAAAGGGCAAGGTCGGAATGGATCAAATCAGTCAATTTACATTTGAATCCGATGAAATGAATTCATATTTCAAATGTGACGATACCATTCTTGCAACATTCAAGACCGATAAAACAATCAAGGAGGATTTCATTTCCCTTGAAAACTTTTTTGATTGCATAAACAAGAAGGATTTTGAAATCACCGACGAAGAAGTTGACAAGCTTATTCAGGAAAAAATCGGCGGAAAAGTCTATGCCGAGGTCAAAAAATACATGGTATATGACGACGAGCTTATGGTTTATTTTGCATGGGGTCTTGATTCGCTTTCGGCGAAGGACTATATCGTATGCACCACGAAGCAGATCATTGTCATGGACAGAGAAATGTTCGGCATGACCGCGAATGTTAAGCAGTTCTATTATGAGGACATAACCTCCGCGAGCACAGAACAGAATTCAACCAGTACAGACCTCACGGGAATGCTGATTGACGCCGCAATAACCGCTGCAACGCAGACCTGTGACCTGAAAATTTCAGTTGCGGGTGCGGTAAATAAGATCAGTACACTTTACAAGGTTGAGGCGGAGCGCGTTGTTGCGGTTTATCATCAGTACAGAAAGCTTGCAAAGCAGGCAAGCTCACAGCCGCAGGTTATTGTACAGCAGCAAGCCGAAAGCCCCGTTGAGCAAATTAAGAAGCTCAAAGATCTTGCTGATCTCGGCATAATCACCGAAGAGGAATTTAATCAGAAAAAAGCAGATCTTCTTGCAAAAATGTAAAAACATATTGTAATAAAAAAATCATTATGATAAAATATCAGCAGATGGACACAACACGTCCATTTGCTGATATTTGTTTAACGGGGTGTATAAATGGATTGCGATTTCAAAAACAATAAAAGCTACCGTATTCTTAATATCTTTGAGCGGCTGAATGCAGGCGAAAGCGTTATAAAGAAGGAGCTTGCCGATGCCTTCGGCGTTTCTGAAAAAACCATACAAAGGGATCTTGATGAAATACGGTCGTATTTCTGCAACAATAATCAGTATGAGTGCGACACGGCAATTTCGTACAACCGCGCCGCCAATTCATATTCTCTTGTTCGCTCGGAAAGAACCTGTCTGACAAACACCGAGATTCTCGCCGCATGCAAAATATTGCTTGAAAGCCGAGCCCTTTGCAGGGATGAGCTGTTTAAAATCATTGACAAAATTCTTATGCAGGCCTCAGATTACGACAGACCGCATATAAAAAATCTCATCACGAGCGAATACAACGGCTTTGTCGAATTAAAGCACAAGAGAAAACTCCTCTCTCCGATATGGGAGCTGTCCGAATATATTGAAAATTGCTCGGTTATCAGCTTTTATTATGTGCGTCAGGACGGAAAAACCACAAAAAAAACGGTTAAACCTGTTGCCATAATGTTTTCCGAATTTTATTTTTATCTTATTGCCTTTGCGGCAGATGATTCCAAGGATTTTCCGATAGTTTTCAGAATTGACAGAATCACTGATATTAAGGACGAAAAGGAAAAATTCTTTATCCCCTACCGCGACCGTTTTTCGGACAGCGAATTCAGAAAAAGGATTCAGTTTATGTATTCGGGAGAACTGAAAACAGTAACCTTTGAATATTCGGGGGTCCTTGAAGCAATACTTGACCGATTGCCTACCGCCAAAATACTAAGTCGAAAAGGCAACACCTACACGATCTCAGCCGAATCATACGGCGACGGCATATACATGTGGCTTCGTGCGCAGGGCAGTAAAGCAAAGATTTTATAATGCAAGCTCAGATTTGAAAAACAAATTATAATATGCTATACTTTTGCTGTAAGGGAGTGATCGGATGGATATGAAAAAAATCGAAAAGCTTTCGGCGCTGATAAACAATTCCGATAAGACCGTTTTCTTCGGGGGCGCAGGAGTATCGACTGAAAGCGGAGTTAAGGATTACCGAAGCGAGGACGGATTATACAACACCGTTCGCGAATACGGCGTTTCGCCCGAAACGATTCTGAGCCACAGCTTTTTTGTCTCGAAGCCTGACATCTTTTATGACTTTTATTATAAATATTTTCTTGAAATAAATGTTGAGCCTAACAAGGCTCATATTGCACTTGCCGAGATGGAGAAAAAAGACAGGCTTTCCTCCGTTATAACTCAAAACATTGACGGACTTCATCAGAAGGCAGGCAGTAAAAACGTGCTTGAACTTCACGGCACAACGGCAGTTCACTACTGTATGGAGTGCGGCAAGCCTTACCCTCTCGACAAGCTGAAAGCCCTCAAGGGTAAGGTTCCTTACTGCGAAAAATGCGGCGGACTTGTTCGCCCCGAGGTCGTGCTCTATGAGGAACCGCTCAACGAGAACGTTGTTGAAAAAGCAATAAGCGAGATTTCAACGGCGGAATTGCTTATCATCGGCGGAACCTCACTTGCCGTTTACCCTGCGGCGATGTACATTCGTTATTTCAGAGGGTCGCACATAGTGCTCATAAATAAGGGTGAAACCGATTTTGACGCAAATGCAGATCTTGTTTTCAGAGACAGCATCGGTCAGGTTCTCGGAAGCATAGAAATAAATAATAAATGATTAAAAAAGGCGGTGATTTTTTGTTCAGAGAAATGAGAAGAATCAAACAACAGCTGACAAAAGATGAATGTGAAGAAATTCTTGAACGCGGAAAAACGGGAGTCCTTGCAGTGCTCGGCGACGACGGTTATCCCTATACGGTACCTATAAACTATTACTACGAGGATGGCAAAATTTATCTTCACTGTGCAAAAACGGGTCACAAGCTCGACGCTGTAAAAAGCAATGCCAAAGTTTCGTTCTGCGTAGTTGACCGCGACGACATTTTTCAGGAAAAATACACAACACTTTTCAGAAGCGTTGTAGCCTTCGGCAAGGCGGAAATTCTTACCGATGAGGCTGAGATGCGCTCGTCGGTAACGGCTCTTGCAGAAAAATACTGCCCCGATTTTCTTGAGGGAATTCCCGCGGAGGTCGAGCGCGAATTCGGCATACTTTGCATGATAAAAATTAACATTGAGCACATGACAGGCAAGCAAGGAAAAGAACTTTTGAAGGAGGAAATCCGATGAAAAATAAAGTTATCAGATTAACTTCATTTATTCTGACGATGATCATTGCAATGAGTACATTTTTCTACACTGCGGCATTAGACGAAACAGGTCAGGTCAAAATAACCGAGCCGACTCCCCTGCTTAAGGAGGACGGAAGCCTTACTCAGCCGGGCTACTGCTTCTCCGAGCTTTATCAATATGACAGAAGCGCCATCAAGGCGAACAAGACCCGAATCAAGGAATGGGACTTTTATCAGATCTCCAACAGCCGTTATGTCATGCAGGTAACAATGGCGGATATCTCGCTCGGCGGAGCGGCAAACGTCACGCTCTTTGACATGCAGACGGGTAAAAGCTACAGCGCAGTATCGCTTCGGCTTCTGAGCTTCGGCAAATTCGGACTTTCCGAAACAGCAACGGCGCCGCAAACATTTTCGCGCCATAAGCTCGGCTTCAATCTGGACGTCAATGTTACCGAAACAACACGAACAATTAAGTTCAGCGGACGCACGGGCGGCAAGACGTTTACCGTTGATATTTTAATGGACATGTTTCCGAATCACGAATACCTCGCTATGGCGCTCCCCTTCGGCAACAGGGACAGCAAGCGGTTTTATTACAATCAGAAGATAAACTGCATGCCTGTGACAGGAACGGTTAAGATTGGCGATATGACGGTCGAATTTGACCCGTCGGATACGTTCTGTGTTCTCGATTGGGGCCGCGGTGTTTGGCCGTACCACACCAATTGGTACTGGGGCAACGGCAGCACGAGACTTCAAAACGGCGATATTTTCGGATTTGAGATTGGCTGGGGCTTCGGCGACATGAGCGCCGCGACGGAAAACACACTTTTCCTCAACGGCAAGGCTCACAAAATCGGCGAGATCTATCTTGAAAAAGACGAAAACGACTGGATGAAACCATGGAAATTCACCTCATCGGACGGGCGCTTTGAAATGACGATGACCCCGTTCTACGATAATTTCACAAAATCAAGAGTTATCTTCATCGGCAACATCTGTCATCAGGTTTTCGGCAAATGGAACGGCACCGTCACCCTTGACGACGGCACGGTTCTTGAAATCAAGGACATGATCGCCTTCTGCGAAAACTCGGATAATATGTGGTAAAAAAGTCTGACATAATTTTCTATTAAAACATTTAACCGACAATTGACATATTCTTCATGGGGTGGTATACTCTGTAAAGATTGTTTATGAGGAGACGGTTAAATGAAAAGAATAAACAAAGTCGTTGCTATTATTATGGTGATCGTAACCTTGTTTTGCAGCTTCGCCTTTGTCGTTTCGGCTGAGGATAAAAAGCCCGCCGAGGAAAAGGAATATGTTGCAACGGTTTACGTTTGTCAAAAGGCGAGACTTCATTACATGTCCGGTCACACATGGCTGTATTTTGTAAATCTTACGAATCACGATATAACGGTCGGACTTTACACTTTGCCGAAAGGTCAGGGGGTTTCTGTCGGAACCTACGGATACTCGATAAAGGGCGGCAGAGGACTTTACTATAACGTAGAGGGCTACCGCTACAATCATCCTAAAACCGATGACTTTGTTTGTCTCAAAAAGAATCTGACGCAAAAACAGCTTGATTCCATGAGCAGTCAGATAACGCGAAGCGGCGTTTGGAGCTACCTGCTCAATTGCAGCTTTTCTGCGTTTACGATCTGGGACGTTGTGTTCGGCAAGTTCCTCCCCTATCTTATTTTTCCGCTTCTTGCAAGGCTCTGCATTCTCATATATCCTCAGCATGAAAAAGGCTTTTATCTTTACAGTCCAAAATCCGATCAGATTTTCAAGCAGGTCGGCTTCGGTAAAAACGCAAAGCTCATACCTGCGGATCCGACAGTTAAATAATAAAGAATAAAAAGGTTGTCATTTTTTTGACAATCTTTTTGTTTTTCTCTTGACAGCACTATTATGTGGTTGTATAATGTCATTGCTAATTATTCAACAATGTTCAGAAATCGAAAAGAGGTGCGGTTTTGGCAAGAAAGCAGAAGTTTGAGGGCGGCACAAAAAATAAAATTCTTGAAACAGGCAGTCGCCTTTTCTTTGAGAAAGGCTTTGACGGAACAGGCATTCGTGAGATCATGAAAGAGGTCGGTGCGGACGTCGGTGCATTTTATTATTACTACAAATCAAAGGATGAGCTTTTCGATGATGTTCTGAGCAATTTTTTTGCGCCGTATGAGGTTGACTTTGAAAGAATTGCGCGCGAAGCCGAGCAAAGACCCTACCGTGCCCTGCTGAGATTTTTTGAGTACGTTAAGCAAAGCACAAGAGAGTTCCGCGCAAAATACGACGGCCACATACACAGAACGGTTCGCTTGGCAATCAGAGAGCAAACGCTGACAGTGCTTGAGCCGTACATCGAAAGAATCATAAATATATTGATTGGCTACGGCGCAACGCCGACGATGGACGCGCACACAATGGCAATTTTTCTTTCACACGGAATCGGCAGTGTCATTCTCCATGAGGAATCCGACTGGGTTGATTCAACAACGGACGACATGAGAAAAACAACCAATCTGATAATGGGGCTTGATGAAGAAATTTCGAAAAAAATGTTTGATAACAGCATTTCAGAGGAAAGATTTGCAAAAGAATTTCCCGAAATGAATCCGTGAGGTGAATATAACATGGAACTGATAAAAGTTGCAAAAGACAATCTTGAAAAGGAACACATCTGCTGTGCGATTTCCAACAACAAGGATGTTCAGGTTATGTCAAAGAAGGCATGGCTTGCTGAGCGCTTTGATGAGGGACTGGTTTTTCTGAAAGGCAATGTCCGTTCACAGCTAAATATGTTCCGCTTTTGAAAAAGGTTGCCGAAAATAAAAAGGTTCCTATGGAAACGGTTCACATTACAACGCTTGAACAGGCAAAAAAATCACCCTGTCCTTTCACTACTTTTTCACTTTTTTACAACGGAAAATTTATTACGCATGAAATACAGTCCGAGAAAAAGTTTGAAAAAATTCTTGATACATTAAGGTGATAAAAATGTTATGGTTTAATTTTATCGGTTTGATTTTTGTTGTTATAATTTTGATACCGAATATAATTTTTGCTTACACAAATAAGGACGGATTTCAAAACTATTACCACAATAAAATTGTTGAAACACTTGAGCAGATAGGCCGCTTCGGCTGTTTTATATTTATGTTTCTGACGCCGCCGTTTCTCAATCTCGGATTTAAAATAAACGGCGCAAAAGCAGCATACATAATAACAGGTGCGATTTTGGTTGCCTTGTATTGCCTCGGCTGGATCGTTTTCAGAAAAGAAAGCAGCGTCAGAAAATCCCTTACACTTTCAATTTTACCGTCGATATTATTTCTTGAAAGCGGAATTCTTTCGCTCAATTTTCCGCTCATTGTTTTGGCTTTAATATTTGCGCCGTGCCATATAATCATCAGCTATAAAAACGCAGTTATACAGGAGGAAAAGCATGAATAAACCGTTTGAAGAAAGACTTCCGTTTTTTGCCTTGGGGCTTGCCGTTCTCGCAATTTTTTACGGAATATATTTTACAAAAATGTTTGTGCAGAAAAAGCACGGAATACAAACACGTCAGATCGGAAAACGAAAAGAAAAGAAGCTGCACACGGTCGAGCAGCTGATGTCGCTCGCTACGGGAAACGTTGTTATCGCACAGCTTCTGTCAATCGCATTTGACTGGAATTACATGCCGTCAAGCGCGCGTTTCACGGGATTTTGCATCGGTATACTCGGCGATCTGGTTTTCCTTATTTCGGTCCTTTGCATGAAAGACAGCTGGCGCGCAGGAATTCCCGAAAGCGACAAAACGAAGCTTGTCACCGACGGAATTTACAAATACAGCCGCAACCCCGCTTTCTTCGGCTTCGATTTGATGTACATCGGCGTTCTGCTGATGTTTTTCAACCCCGTCAACCTAATATTATCTCTTTTCCCGATTATAATGCTCCACCTCCAGATTCTTCAGGAGGAAAAATACATGGAAGCGACCTTCGGAGAAGAATATATAACTTACAAAAAGAAAACCTTCCGCTATCTCGGAAATAAACCAACAAAATAATGGAGGCATAATATGATTCCGACATGGAAAATCTATCCCCGTTCTCAATCAAAAGATACGGTTTATTTAAAAAATGTTATAACAGACCCGACGATCGAAGTTGGCGAATACACATACTACGACGACTTTGAAAATGACCCAAGAAATTTTCAGAAAAACAACGTTCTCTACCACTATCCCGAGTGCAATCCCGAGCGGCTCGTGATAGGTAAATTCTGCTCGATCGGCTGCGGCGCAAAGTTTATTTTTAACTCCGCCAATCACGATATGAACAGTCTTTGCAATTTTCCGTTCCCCGTTTTCTTTGAGGAATGGGCGCTTGAGACTGATGTCAAAGCCATTTCAAACGCATGGGAGAACAAGGGCGATATAATCATCGGCAACGACGTATGGATAGGCTATGACGCAATCATTCGTGCAGGTGTAACGATCGGCGACGGCGCAATCATCGGCACACGGGCTTTGGTCACAAAGGACGTTGAGCCGTACACAATAGTCGGCGGAATTCCGGCTAAGCCGATTCGCAAAAGATTTGACGACGAAACAATCGCTGAACTTGAGCGCATACGCTGGTGGGATTGGGACGAAGAAAAAATCAAGCAAAATATTTCTGCTCTGCGCTCGGGCGATCTTGCCAAGCTTTCGTCGCTGTAATCAGGAGGAAAATATGAACAATAAAGCATTGGTCGTAATTGACCTGCAAAATGATATTACAAAAAACTATAAGGATATCATCGGACAAGTCAATGAAGCGATTGATTGGGCAAATGCGCAGGGAATGTCCGTTGTCTATATCCGAAATCACTGCCTGTCCCCAGGCACACGAACATTTAAAGCGGGTACACACGGTGCAGACTTTGTTTCTGAGCTAAAAATCGTCTCCGAAAATATTTTCACCAAGACAAAGTCCAACGCGCTGACAAGCGATGAGTTTTCGGCTTTCATACAAGAAAACAACATCACAGAATTTTATATTGTCGGTGCAGACGCAACAGCATGTATTAAATCAACATGCTACAACATGACTAAATCGGACTATACGGTCCATGTGCTTTCAGACTGCATTACAAGCTACGCTAAAAATAAAATTCCCGAAATGCTTTTCTACTATGAAAGCAAGGGCTGTTCCGTTATCAAATTGGAGGAGCTTCTGTGAAACCGACTGTAGTTGATCCGAAGAAAACGACCCGCGCGGCGGCATTTGAGCTTTGGATGGATGCGCCTAACCCAACGGTGACTTTTTTCAAAGCTCTTGACGTGACACCGCTTGTCAGACTCAGCCAAAAGCAAAAATTAAAATTCAATATGCTTATTTGCTTCTGCATAGGAAAGGCCGCAAGCGAAATTAAAGAATTTTACTTGTTGCCCGTCGGGCATGAGCTTTTGCAATATGATAGCATTGCGGTCAATACAATTGTCAAAAACAAGAATGGCGAGGTCAGCTCATGTGACATGCCGTTTTCGGAAAGCTTGGCACAGTTTAACTCGGACTATCTTCACCTGACAAAACAGGTTGCCGAAACCTGTACAAACCACGATCTGACGGACAGCATGGTAATCGGCACCTCTGCCATCATAGACACCGAGCTTGACGGAGCAGTCGGAATGAACAGCGGCATTTTCAACAATCCGTTTATCATTTGGGGGAAATATCACAAGGGACTTTTAAAGACAACGCTCAAGCTCTCGTTCCAATTTCATCACACTCAGATGGACGGTGCACATGCGGGGCAGTTTTTAAAACGGCTGCAAGAAAATATAACCAAAATTAGGTCTGAATTACCATAAACAACCTTATGCTTTAAGACATCAACTCTAATGAAGCGGGGCTTTTCGGCTCTGCCTCAACCGAAAGGAAATAACCATGGAAAGCAAAGCAAGCATAACATCACTCATGTCGGCTTTTGCCCGTGCTTTTCACTTTGAAAACGAGAATCACCCTGTTTTTGCCGACACACTTGCTAAAAAATTGATGACCGATGATGAATATAAAATGATTGAAAAATACATTCTCGGCGGCATTGATTTTTTTGCGCCCGAAAAGAAGAATACTTTTGCAAGCGGCACAGAGGCGGTGCGATATATTGTCAATACTCAGCTCGCTCCCACTCCCCTTTGCCGTGCGGCATACTGCGAAAGAGCAATGAAAACAGCGGCAATGACGGGCACCGAGCAGTTTGTAATTCTCGGCGCAGGTCTTGACACATTTGCTTTGCGTGAGAAGGATTTTCTTCAAAAATATAAAGTTTTTGAGGTTGATCACCCCTTGACTCAGGTGGATAAAATCAGCCGCATAGAGCGTGCAGATTTGGAAGTGCCGAAAAATCTTAATTTTGTCGGAGTCGATTTTACAAAGGACAGTCTCTCGGAGAAATTGCTTGAATCGGGCTTTGACACGAGCAAAAAGACATTTTTCTCGTGGCTCGGCGTGAGCTACTATTTATATTTTCATGAGATTGAAAAAATACTCGGCGAGCTTAGATCACTCGGCTCGGAGGGAAGCACACTTCTCTTTGACTATGCTGACGCAGATCTTTTTGTCGCCGACGAAAAGAGAGTTAAAAACATGCTCGCAATGGCGAAAGCAGGCGGAGAGGAAATGCGCTCATGCTTTGACTACATGAGCATTGAAAAGCTTCTTTCCGACAACGGATTTTTGATTTGCGAAATTCTTATGCCGCACGACATTCAATCCGAAATTATTGACCCATCGGGTTCGGATATCAAGGCATTTGAGCATATAAATTACATACAATCAGCTTTAAAGTGAGGAATTAAAATGGCAACATCGGTTGATTATATTGAATTTGTTGCGGAGCAAGTCGATAAATTCGGCACGATCCGCACAAGAAAAATGTTCGGTGAATACATGGTTTATCTCAACGACAGACCAATTCTCACGGTTTGTGACAACACGGTTTTTGTCAAGAAATTTCCCGAGCTCTCCGAAATTATGAGCGGCGCACCGTGCGGATTTCCGTATGAGGACGCAAAGGAGAGCTACATTCTTGACATTGAAAACGACGGGCTTTTGGAGAAGGTAATTCCGCTCCTCGGCGAAATTGTTCCGCTTCCGAAGCCGAAGAAAAAGAAGTGAGTTTTATGAAATCAAGATACAAAATCGCAAGAGGATTTTTAATTTTCTGGACGCTGTTTATCGGAATTGGCGCAGTAGGCGGAGCCGTAATGATGCTTGCAGACACCTCGGGTAAACTTATGGGAATGGACGCAATGCTTCCCTATTTTCAGAAGCTCCCATTTGCCGAATATGTTTTTCAGGACTTTTTGTTCTCGGGCTTTGCACTTCTCATCGTCAACGGGATCACAAACCTGACAGCGGCACTTTTGCTTTTCGAAAATAAAAAAGCCGGCATATACTGCGGCGGAATTTTCGGCGTAACATTGATGCTTTGGATATGCATACAATTCTACATGTTTCCGCCGAATTTCATGTCAACGATTTATTTTGTTTTCGGATTTTTGCAGGCAGTGACGGGCTATGCGGCATGGGTTTTCTACAGACAGGAAAATTTCTTTGTCAACGAAAACAGCTATTCTAACATTAGCACAAACCCTAAGCGCTTGGTAGTCTATTTCTCGCGCATGGGCTATGTCAAGCTGAAAGCGCTCGAGGAAGCCGACCGAACAGGTGCAGAGCTTTACGAGGTCAAGTCCACAGAGCTGACCGAGGGCACAAAGGGCTTCTGGTGGTGCGGCCGCTACGGTATGCACCGCTGGTTAATGCCGATTGAACCGATCAGTATTGACCTTTTGAGCTACGAGCACGTCACAATTTGCTCGCCAATCTGGGTTTTCAATCTTTCCGCGCCGATGCGCTCTTTCTGCAAGCAAGCAAACGGCAAGATAAAAGAAGCCGATTACATACTCGTTCATCACAACAGAACGGATTACAAAAACGCCGCAGATGAAATGGACGCTTTGCTCGGGCTTCAGCGAACAGGGCTGAAAAGCTACTGCTGCCGTGAGGGAAAATTTAAATAAAAGTGTTATAAATTTTCTTTTACAGTTTTCTTTTATTGACAAAATTTTTTTCGTAATATATACTCAGATTAAGAGAAAAAGAAAAGAGGAAATCTCATGTTAAAAATTGAACATCTTACAAAAAAATACGGCGATTATAAGGCGGTCGATGATTTGTCCCTGCACATTGCCCCGGGCGAAATATACGGCTTCATCGGTCACAACGGTGCGGGTAAAACAACCACGTTGAAATCCGTTGTCGGAATTCTTCAGTTTGACGAAGGCGAAATTTTCATTGACGGAACATCTGTAACCGCCGATCCGCTCAAGTGCAAAAAGGAGATCGCATATATCCCCGACAACCCCGATATTTATGAATTCATGACGGGCATTAAGTATCTCAATTTCGTTGCGGATATTTTCGGTGTTTCCTCCTCCGACAGGCAGGAAAGAATCAGAAAATATGCCGAAATATTTGAGCTGACTGCCGACCTTGCTCAGCCTATTTCCACCTATTCGCATGGAATGAAGCAGAAGCTTGCCATCATTTCCGCATGGATTCACGATCCGAAGCTCATCATCATGGACGAACCGTTTGTCGGTCTTGATCCGAAAGCAGCGCATCTTCTCAAAGGAATGATGCGTGAGGTTTGCGACAACGGCGGCGCGATTTTCTTCTCAACTCACGTTCTTGAGGTTGCGGAAAAGCTCTGCGATAAAATCGCAATTATAAAAGACGGTAAGCTTATTCGCTCGGGCACAATGGAAGATGTCAAGGGCGACGACAGCCTTGAAGAGGTTTTCCTTGAACTGGAGGAAGAATAATGCTGAAACAACTTCTGAAAAAACAGCTGCTTGAAATGTTTCAGAACTTCTTTGTTGACCGCAAGAAAAACAAAGGACGCTCCAAAGCTTCAAGCACAATGATGATTATAGGATACTTTGGATTTATCTGTATTCTTTTCGGCGCAATGTTTTCATTTTTTGCAACCAGTATGCTCCCTGTTGTTGACAAGGGCTACGATTGGATGTTCTTTTGCTTCATGGGAATAATTTCCATAGCAATGGGTGCTTTCGGCAGCGTATTCAATACATACTCGGGTCTTTATCTTGCCAAGGATAACGACATGCTGCTTTCAATGCCGATCCCCGTCGGCTACATTATGGCATCGCGCCTCCTCGGCGTTTATATTATGGGCACGCTCTATTCCGCCCTCGTTATTATCCCCGCGGTCATTGTTTACCTCCGTCATTCTTTCAGCACCAAAGCCTTGATAGGCTCGGTTTTATTTGTTATAATAATTTCGCTGATAGTTATGATTCTCGCCTGTGCGCTCGGCTGGGTCGTTGCGAAAATCAACAACAAGCTTAAAAACAAGAGCATTATTACCGTCATAGTTTCGCTTGGTTTTCTTGCAATTTATTATGTTTTCTATTTCAAGGCAAATGAATTTATTCACAGAATAATTTCCAATGCCGATGCGTACGGAACAAGAATCAAGGGCTCCGCTTACCCTCTCTACATTTTCGGAAAAATCGGATCGGGCGACCTGCTTTCGGCGCTGATCGTGCTCATTATTGTAGGCGCATTGTGCGCGCTCACCTACTACATAATCGCACACAGCTTTATTAAAATCGCAACATCCTCGCAGAATACCTCAAAGAAAAAATATGTCGAAAAGAGAGTTAAATCCAAGAGCGTCGATGCGGCTATGCTCAATAAAGAGCTTCAGCGATTTTTCTCAAGCCCGAACTATATTCTCAACTGCGGTCTTGGTATTCTCATACTTATAGGCGCGGCTGTTTTCGTTCTGATAAAGGGTCAATGGCTCGCCGACAACATAAGCTGGATGCTCGGAAGTGAGAACTACATCTGCGTTGCCGCGGCGGCATTGATTTGTTTGATTGCATCAATGAACGATATGTCCGCCCCCTCAATTTCACTTGAGGGTAAAAACATCTGGCTCGCTCAGTCATTGCCTATTACATCGTGGCAGGCACTTAAGGCAAAAATAAACATGCATTTCCTGCTCACTGGCGCACCCGCGCTCATCTGCAGCATATGTGCAATTATCGCTCTCAAGCCGACGCTTCTCGGCGTGGTAATGCTAATTGCACTGCCGTTGATTTTCATTCTGTTTTTTGCCATGTTCGGACTTATGCTCAATCTCAAATATCCGAACCTCAACTGGACAAACGAAATAACACCGATCAAGCAGAGCATGAGCGTTTTTGTTTCCATGTTCGGCGGCTGGATTTACGCAATTATTTTTGTCGTTGCCTATTATCCGTTGAGCGCACGAATTTCGGGCGAGTTATATCTCGTAGGAATATCCGCCTTCACGGGTCTTTTGTGCCTCGCGCTTGACGCTTGGCTAAAGAAAAAGGGCACGAAAATTTTTGCCGAGCTTTAATGCAAAACTAAACAATATGAAAGGAGTTGTCAATGTGGAAATCAAAGTAATTGACGGCTCCTTTTCCGTTTGTAAGGTTGCCGATTTCAGCGAGGTTGACACCTCGAAAAAATTTAATTTTGTCTCGGCGACCGACGAGGAAAACTCGCTTATCTGTCTGACAGAAAATGTTCCGAATAATGTAACAAAACGTGTTGACGGCTGGCGCGCATTAAGAATTCAGGGAGTGCTCGATTTTTCACTCATCGGGATTCTTTCGAAAATTCTCGGTCTGCTTGCCGAAGCACAAATCGGGATTGCCGCTGTTTCAACCTTTAATACCGATTATATTTTTGTTAAGAACCCTGACCTCGAAAGAGCGGTTGACGTGCTTGCCGAGGCGAATTATAAAATAATCCGCAAAGGAGAGGCTTGAATGAATAAAAAATATTTTTTAATAGGCAACGCGCACATTGATCCCGTGTGGCAGTGGTGCGTCCCGGAGGGTCTTTCGGTTGTTAAATCGACCTTTCGCTCTGCGCTTGACAGAATGATTGAATACCCGAATTACGTTTTCACATCCGCATGTGCGTCATACTATAAATGGATAAAGCTCAGCGAGCCCGAAATGTTTGAGGAGATCAAGCAGAGAATTAAAGAGGGTCGCTGGAAATATACGGGCGGAATGTGGGTTCAGCCCGATTGCAACATCCCCTGCGGCGAATCCTTTGCAAGGCATTTGCTTTATTCGCAGAGATTTTTCAAGGAGAATTTCGGCGAAATTGCAAGCTCCGGTTACAACGTTGACTCGTTCGGTCACAACGGTATGCTGCCTCAGCTTTTCAGAAAGGCTGGAATAAATAATTACGTTTATCACCGTCCAAGCCGTGATACAGAAAAAAAGAATCTTCCCCAAAGTCCGACTCATTATTGGAACAGCCCCGACGGAAGCTCGGTTTTGGCTTACCGAATTCCCGACGGCTACGGCGGAGATATTTCCGATGAACGCGTTGAAAGACTTGATAAATATAACCGATCTCAAATGATTTTTTACGGCATAGGAAATCACGGCGGCGGACCTGCAAAAGAGCATTTAAAGCAGGCCGAAAAGCTCATCGAAAAAGGCAATTCCGTTTATTCCGGCGTTGACGAATTCTTTGATTATGTCCGTGAAAAAGAGAGTGACGATATTCCGAGTGTCAATGAGGATCTTCAGCACCATGCAAGCGGCTGCTACAGTGCAAATTCAAAGATTAAAAAGCTCAACCGCGAGGCAGAAAACGAGCTGATCTATGCAGAAAAAATTGACGTGCTCGCCTCTGTTCTTACAAAATCGGCAGCCAAAAGCGCTGAGCTTGAAAAGGCATGGGAGCGTGTGATGTTCAATCAGTTCCACGATATTCTCGCAGGCTGTTCAATCAAGCCCGCCTACGACGACGCTTATGCAGGCTTCGGCTATGCAAAGGAAACGGCGCTGGAGATAGGCACTTTTGCCGCCGAACGAATCTCATGGAGAGTAAACACGACAAAGTATTTTGACACCGAGCTTTCCGAAATCAGAGGACGTCTTTGGACCCGAAGCGGCGAGGGCTCCCCGATGGTCGTTTTCAATCCGCACTCGTTCCCCGTTAAGGGCTACGCGAGCTTCGGCGAGCATTGGGCGACGGGAGTTGTTGACGAGAATGACAACGACATTGAATTTCAGATGGTAAGAGCGCCATATACGGACGGGCAGAGCCGCAACAGATGTCTATTTAACGTTGAAATTCCTGCCTACGGCTACTCGACCTATTTCATTTTCAGAGACAAGCAAAGCTATGTTCCGCAGGAGAGAGAAAATCAATTCTCAGTCGGCGAAAGATTTATTGAAAACAGTGTTGTCCGCCTTGAATTTGACAATGACGGACGCATCATTTCATATTACAACAAAAAGAAAAATAAAGAATTTTGCGAAAAGCCGATGAGCGCAATCGTCTGTGAGGACAGGGACAGCGACACTTGGGGACATCTTGTTTTTGATTTCAACAAGGATGTCGGCAGCTTTGGCAATGCGGAATTCACGGTTGAGGAAACAGGCACGCTCCGCGCAACACTGCGAGTTAAGTCGTATTATAATAACTCCGTGCTTATTCAATACTACACGCTCTACAAGGACGGCGACAAGGTAGAGGTCAAATGCAAGACCTCTTTTAGGGAAAGCTATAAAATTCTCAAGCTTACCTTCCCGGTTGTGATAAATGACCCGACGGCGGTTTATTCCATGCCTTTCGGATTTATCAAGAAAAAGACCAACGGCGAGGAGGAGCCCGCACAGGGCTGGGTATCGCTCGAAAACGACACAGACGGCTTTGCGCTCATCAATAACGGTCGTTACAGCTTCTGCGCCATAGGCAATGAGCTGAGAATGATTGCCGCCAGAGCGTGCGCGTATCTCGACCATTACGGTCAGGCCCACCGCGACGAAAACATGGAAATGCTCGACAGTGACGAGCTTGAGTTCACATACGAATTCATGACCTACGACAGCGGAGATTATTCCGAGCTTGTCCGCGAAGCCGAGGTGCTCAACATGCCGCTGAGGCTTTATCAGGAAACGCACCACAAGGGCACGCTTCCGCCGACCTACAGCGGAATGAGCATTGACCGCGACAATGTTATCGTTCAGGCAATAAAGATTGCCGAGGACAATAACGGCTATGTTTTCCGTGCGATTGAAACGGGTGGCAAAGCCTGCACAGTAACGCTTGATTTGAAGTTCATCGACAGAAAAGTTACCCTCGATTTCAAGCCACAGGAAATCAAAACAGTTTTTGTTCCGTTTGACGGCGGAAAGATCAGAGAAATTTTGCTCACAGAGCTTAACTGAAAATAGTGGCTGTCACTAAATGCAACAGCCACTATTTTAATTTTACCATTTAATTAAAATACATCCGTTTTTTACTCCGACCGCGGCGGTGTTCTCTTTAAATTTATTGCTCACGCCGAGCGGAAAGAACGGTGAAAGTGTGAGGTCATCTGTCTCATAAACCGCTCCCTTGATTGATATTCCCTCGGCAACTCCGCCGTAAGCGAAAACCGAAAGTGTTTTTCCCTTTTCGGAGTGAAGTGTGATTGAAGAATTTTTAATCAGCGCAAAGGTTTCGTTCTCGCCAACGAGAAAGCCCTCTCCGCCGTGATCGACAATATATGCAAGAGATTGAATGTTTGCAACTGTATGATCTGTTCGCTCTCCGCCGAGACCGCCGTAAATCGCAAAGCGTTTGTAGCCGCTGTTGAAGCCGTATTTTATCGCCAGCATGGTGTCCGTATCGTCCTTAAGGACAGGAAAGGTTTCAATCGGCGTATCCGTGCTCGGCTTCTCTGACGAATCAAAATCACCGATTATAACATCGGGTCGCAAGCCTGCTTTTTGAACGTTCAGATATCCTGCATCCGCCGCAATTATCAAATCATCCTTATCCGGCTTCGGAAAATTATTTTTCATCTCAACCGCAGAGAAAATATAACATGTTTTCATAACGTCACCATCATTTGTTTAAATCTATTGTTTGATTATATTATAATATAGCTTCAAAACTTTTTCAAGAAAAACAAAAGCAGACATTGAAATCACATCAATGTCTGCTGAAATTTATCTAATCACAATTTGTATTTAGTTTTCTTTTAAAATCTTTCCTTTATCCATGACAATTGTTTCGTCAATCATCAACTTATTACGGTCAACAATACCGTGAGATGCAATTATTATAATCTTATTCTTCTCACGAAATCCGTTTAAAATTTCATATATTCTGTTCAAGTTTTCTTCATCAATAGCATTGAACGGCTCATCAAGCAAAATAATATCGGGGTCTTCCATAACCGCTTGGCACAAACCTAATCTTTGTTTCATTCCGAGCGAATATGTTTTAACCTTTTTATTTTTTACATTATCCAAATCAAAGAGCTTTATATGTTCCTTTATTGTATCTTTGTTTATTATTTTTCGTATTGACGCTAAGTAACACAGGTTAAAATATCCTGTTTCATTTTCCATAAATTTCGGCGTTTCAATTACTACTCCAAAATTGCACTTTTTGTCACAAATTATTTCTCCTGAATCCGGAGTAATCAATCCACAAAGGGCTCTCAGCAGCATAGTTTTTCCACAGCCGTTATGCCCTGTAAGAAGATATATTTTTCCGTTTTCAAAGGTGTAACTAATGTTTGACAGAACTTCGTTTCCCTTTAAAACTTTAGTAATTATATCAGCTTTTAACATTTCAAAACTCCTCCAATGAGCTTATGTAAATATATCTTTGTTTTTCAATTTTAATGTAATAATTATTGACAGCAAAATAATAACTCCCGCTTTAACGGCAATCAGTAAAAAGAAATCCTGTGTATATCTTTCTCCGGCAATCCCCCAACATTGAAATATAAAATATTCAGACTTTGACAATTGCGGAAGCACAAGAGAAATCAGCATAAGAATTAAGACCGTTAGTTTGATTTTATGCCCATATTGCAATAACAAAAAAATAATCAAAAAAACAATATAAGAAAAAGCCAAAAACAAAAAATATAGTTTTATAAACGATCCGACATTTTCAAACAGTTCATTCCGACAATATAACAAATCGGCAACCGCTTTTGTTATTGATAAACAAAGCGAACTTACCAAAAACTGAAAAAAGCAAAATCCAATGCTTTTCTCTTTTGAAAGACCAAATCGAGAACAAATCAAAACATTCATTTTGTTCATGTTTTCAATGCAAGAAGCTGCAACTACAACAATTGATCCGACAATTGCCGCTGAAAACAAACTATTTATAATCGATATATACTCAACATTTTTAAAGCAAAGTAAACTTATTTCTACAATATTAAATTTTGTTAACCCGGGAGCAGAAAACCACAAAGCAGTTAGCCAATTTATTCCCATCATTATAAAAAAGGTACCTATATAGCTCCTTTTAATCATAAACATTCCTTTCGCTTAACGAGAAAATATAAAACTCCATTTGCAATAATTGTTTCGATAATAATATAAACAAGATTTCCGAAGTAATTATTTTGAAATTCTGTCGGCATTCCAAGATGAAATTCAATTATATATACAATAATAATTATTGCCAAATTTTTCAGACAAACGATTGCAGCGGAAAGGAAGTGATTTTTTAACAGGAAAAATGCAATATAGTATTCCGTATAACACATCAAACAGAAAAATGCCGTTTTAGCAAGCCCTGAAAACATGCTGAAATCTAAGCCAATATCGGAAATAGCCGAAAAAATCAAGTGTGCGGCAAATACATAAATTGAATAAACAAAACTATATATAATGCCTTTGGTTACTAATGAAAAATAAACGTCGCTTTTTAACCTTACTCGCAAAACAGGTTCAAAATATTCAACTCGCAAAATATAAGTTAATAGCACTATCCAAACAGATTGATTGAAATAAAGCTTTTGTTGGCCATACACCAAATTAGACATTGATACAGAATTAAGAGTAAAAAAATTCTCAGGTATTCTGACATATTGAATCCAAATGGCAGCCATACAAACCGTAAGAAATATGATATAAAGCCATAGGCTTTTCTTTTTAATCATTAGCATCATTTTATATAATCTTTCTCATATCTTTTTATATTGAAATACGTTATAATAGACAAGCACAATATTATAAATATCGGCAAAACCGCCATCTTAGTCAATAAATCCGTTACGGTGTAATTCTCACTTGAAACAACATAATAGTCTGCAATACAACCCAAATAAACAACCGGATGAATATACTGCGCTATCTCCTGAACTTTTTCTCCTGCGACTTCCAAAAGATTCGGAAGAACATATGTAATCATAAAAAAGGCCAGAGGCAATGACATATTCAAATATTTATTTGAGACAAAAAGCGGTGTTACAGTTGTCAAGTTTACCAACGGAACAACATAAAGAATTATTATGGCAACTTGAGCACAAACCATTCCGATAAACTGTGCCAAACTTTGAATTTCTACTCCAAGAGTTCCCTGAACCGGAATTCCGCTAATCGGGGGCTTAGCTAAAATCGGTGCAATTGTAATTACAGCCGAAACCATTGCAATAATAACCGCCATATATATACTTTGAGAGGCAAAAGAAGAAAAAACATATTTCTTGTATTTTTCTCTTGTAACTATCATATTGCCAAACCCATAATGCAAATTTGTAAACATTTGTGAACCGAACATCACCGAAAAACATATAATATATGCAAGAGGAATATATGACGCTGCCTCGCCATTAAAAAACAGCCGAGAAGCATAGCTTATACCCGAGAAGCCATCTACTATTTCCTGCAATTTGCTTATATCTCTTGTTGCCCCTTCAGCTTTGGCAATTTGAAGCTGCCTTTGTATGCCTTCTGCACTTTGACCGGCTGAGAAGAAACAAATAGCAACTATAATAACTACTGCCACAAAAAGGATTATATTGACATATGATTTTGAATATCTTTTCAGATCATTTTTTATCATACCTTATTCTCCTAAAACCAACCGAATACAATATGTATTCGGTTGGCAAAAACTATTAACCCGGATCTATCTTTGCCATTTTATGGTTTAATTATATATTATTTTAACGTTCCTGTCAAGTACCACAAAAAAATAAATATAGTGTGTATTTTTTTGTGCATTAATTTTATAATATGGCGAGCATATTCTTGTAACAACGATCTTAAACATAAAAACTCCCACCCGTCAGACGAGTGGGAGTAAATTTATATCTTTTGTCTTTGCTTGGCTTATGCCTTCTTGCCTTTCTTTGAAAGGATTACGTTTGTAATGATACCGAGGATAAGTGCGCAAGCGATAGAAGTGAGCGTTACCTTGCCGAAGTTTACGGTAAGTCCGCCGATGCCGCAGATAAGGATAACCGCTACAACAAAGAGGTTCTTGTTGTCGTCAAGGTCAACCTTCTGGATCATCTTAAGTCCGCTGACTGCGATGAAGCCGTAGAGAGTGATGCAAACACCGCCCATTACGCAGTTCGGAATACTTGCAAGGAAGGTTACGAACGGTCCGAAGAAGGAGATGATCATGCACATGATTGCTGTGGCGAGAATTGTTACAACAGAAGCGTTACCGGTGATTGCTACGCAGCCGACCGACTCGCCGTATGTTGTGTTCGGGCAGCCGCCGAAGATTGCACCGAACATTGAACCGACACCGTCACCGAGAAGCGTTCTGTGAAGACCCGGCTCCTCAAGGAGATCCTGCTCAATGATTGAAGAAAGGTTCTTATGGTCTGCGATATGCTCTGCGAATACAACGAATGCAACGGGAACATAAGCAACTGCAACAGTTGCGAGATACTGAGCGTCGATTTCCTTAGCACCCTTTGCAGCCTCAAGGAATGTGAAATCGGGAACGGAGAACAACTTAAGGTCATGGAAAACCGTGAAGTCAATAATCTGAAGTGCTGTGTTGTCTGTCTTGATACCGATTACGGTGAAGATTGCAGCGGCAACATAGCCTGCAAGAATACCGATAATGAACGGAATGAGCTTTGTCATCTTCTTGCCGTAAACCGAGCAGATAACAACAGTAAAGAGAGTTATGAGTCCGCAGATAAGTGCAACATACGGACTTGCGGTTGATACGGACGAAACAACATCAACGATTTTGCCGTTTTCAACTGTCTGAGTTGTAACCTCGGTCATAACCTTACCGAGTGTGAGATCGCCGACTGCGTTGCCCGCGAGCGACAATCCGATGATTGAAACCGTCGGTCCGATAACAACGGCAGGCATAAGCTTGTTGATCCATTTAACACCTGCAACCTTTACCGCGATTGCAATAACAACATAAACAAGTCCTGCGAAAAGAGCACCGATGATAAGACCAAAGTGTCCGGCTGCCTCGGAAATCGCACCTGCAAAGGCTGCAAGCATCGAACCGATGAAAGCGAATGATGAGCCGAGGAAAACAGGGCTTTTAAACTTTGTGAAGAGAAGATAAACGATTGTGCCGACGCCTGCTCCGAAAAGTGCTGCCGACTGCGACATTCCGTTACCGATGATTGTCGGAACTGCGATTGTTGCCGCAAGAATAGCAAGAACCTGCTGGAAACCGAAAACGATAAGCTGACCGAATTTCGGTTTGTCTTTGACATTGTAAATAAGTTGCATTTGATATACCTCCGTTTTTTTCCTTTATTTCAAACACGTTAGTGTTTAAATCCTTAATCCGTGAGCAAATCCACGCCTGTTTCACCGTCGATACACTCAACCTTGACCGATACCGTCTCATTCCTTGAGGTTGGTATGCTCTTGCCGATGTAGTCCGCCTTGAACGGCAGCTCACGGTGTCCCCTGTCGATGAGCACTGCAAGCTGTATCTGCGACGGTCTGCCCATTGTGAAGATCGCTTCGATTGCCGCCCTGACCGTTCTGCCCGTATAAATTACATCGTCAACAAGAACTATCTTTTTGCCTGTGACATCGAACTGATTGTTTTCGGCGTTATAAATGGGAGCGTCGCTCTCCTTTGTCAGGTCATCACGGTAAAAATGAATGTCCAAGGTCTGGAACGGGACGTCAACACCCTCAATTTTCATGATGTTGTCGTGAATCATCTGTCCGAGGTAGATTCCCCTGCGCTTGATTCCGACAAGCACAATATTTTCCGTTCCCTTGTTTTTCTCGATTATTTCGTGTGAGATCCTCATTACAGCTCTTCCGAGAGCCGCTTCATCCATGATTTTCTTGTTCATGTGAGCCTCCGAAAAAAGAAAATGCCCTGTCGCACAGCGCGACAAGACACAAAATTACATAAGGATATATGCAGACCTTGCTCTGCTTCATGTAAAATCTTGTCGGCATCACTGTACCGCTCTTAAAGAGTTCGATTTATTTTATAATAAAACAAGCCGTTTGTCAATCATTTATTCAAAAATAGTTCACATTTTACTATTTGTACAAAAAATAAGACTCCGAATCAATCATTCAGAGTCATTTTGTGTAGTAATCGGCGGTTCCTCGTCCTTAATAAGCGTGACCGTCTTTCTTGTGTCCAGGCTGTCATAATACTTTTTGAACCTGACGGCAACGCGGACCTTTTTACCGCATTGGGGGCAGACATAGATCGCACGAAAATACTGATTTGAATATCGCCAGTTCTTTATTATCTTGCCCTTAACGCCACATTCCTCGCAGGTATAGTTGAGCAAGCTCTTATCAACAAGAGGACTGTTGATATTGCTGATAGCGTAGGGCTTAAAAAATAGCTTTTCATAAAACGCCTTGCCGCAGGGCAGGATGTATTTTGCAAAGTCATCGGAATAAACCCGTCTGAAGCACTCAGCCGTCAAAAGGCTGTCGTCAAGCGCACGGTGATGAGAAAAGGTGTTCGGATCCATTCCGACAGCCTCCGCCGCATTGAAAAGCCCAAGCTGTTTTTCCGTTGGGATTCCTTTTTTTAACTGAAAATACCGCTGAACATCAGTGTATTTGGATAAAAACGGAACGGTCTCGCGGCCCGTAAGAAGCCGAAAGTTTTCGATAATAACACGGATATCGCTGTTGCCCCATGTCAGAATAACATTTTCCTCATCGCCTATCCAGCTCATGAACCTTTCCATAACCGTTTCAAACGGTTCGCCGCTACGCATATCGTCATTTGTAATATGAGTCAGCTTTTTTATATTGCTTCGGATTTTTTTGCCGATCCTCGATTTAACAAAGCATGAAAACTCGCTGATCTCTCTAAGCTCCTCATCAAGCATTACGGCGCCGACTTCAATTATCTCATTCATAAAGCTCTTTGTGCGGTGAACATATGCATTGTTCCATTCGAGATCCATTATAATATAGTGCATTACTTCTCCTTTCATATTCCCTCAGATAAGAGTATAACCTATTATAATACATATTTCAAGGAAAAAATGATTTATAAGTTTTTATAAAACACTTTACAAAGGCACAAAAGTATGATAGAATATCTATACTTTGAGGGTGTAGCTCAGTTGGTTAGAGTACTTGCTTGACATGCAAGGGGTCGATGGTTCAAATCCATTCATCCTCACCAAAAAAAGTCCTGTTCCTCGGAACGGGACTTTTTAACTAAAACCGTCCTTTTGACGGAAGAATTCAATTGCATTGAGTGAAATCGCTTCGCAATGAAATCCGAAGAGGTGATCGAATGATTCCGAAAAAAATACATTATTGCTGGTTTGGCGGCGGTGAAAAGCCGAAATCCGTTAATAAATGTATAGCCAGCTGGAAAAAGTTCTGCCCCGATTATGAAATAATCGAATGGAACGAGAGTAACTATGATGTAAGCTCAAACGGATATACCAAAATGTGTGCCGAGGAAAAGAAATATGCTTTTCTCAGCGATTTTGCCCGCCTTGAAATAATCGAAAAAAACGGCGGAATATATTTTGATACCGATGTTGAGCTTATTAAGAACATTGATTTTCTGCTTGACAACGAGGCTTTTTTCGGTCTGGAAAACCCCGATTATGTTGCAACAGGGCTGGGCTTCGGGTCGGTCGCTCACGGCGAAGCCATTACGGCGATGGTCAAAGAATATGAGCCGTATCTCGACGGAAAAAGCGGAACGGTTACCTGCCCGCGCCTTAATACAGATGCGTTGCTTCGCCACGGACTGAAGCTTGACGGCAAAATGCAGACAGTTGCAGGAGCGCTGATTTTGCCGAGCGACTACATGAATCCTTACGGAAGCAATACGGGAATCATGAGCAAAACCGAAAATACAATTTCTATTCACTGGTATTCGGGAAGCTGGATGTCACAAACACAGCGCTTGAAATCAAAGATAACAAAACCGATTCACAGAATCTTCGGAATCGACTTTTTAAAGAAAAAATAAAAACAGGGTGGAAATCATACAAGATTTTCGCCCTGCTTTTTTGATTGCATTTTAATTAAGAAGCTCAAGGATATTTGCGCAAGCGGTGCATGCGGGACAATCGCAATACTTTGCGCCCGACGCTTTAAGCTCCTTTGCGTGAGCCAAAAAGCCCTCTGCCTTGTCTCCGAAAAACTCCTTGCACTTCGGAGAGCTTGCAAATGCGATAAGATCGTCGATCGGCTCAATATCCTCCTCAAGCTCGGCGATGAGCTTTTTGGTCTCCTCTGCCTCCCTGTCGGTACCGACTGCGGCAAACCAGCTTTCGGCGGCAGCCTTAGCTTCGGGGCAGCATGACGGAGCGGCGATAAGAGCCTTAACCTCTGCAATAATCTTTTCAGTCATAACAATTCCTCCTGTTCTGAATATTTACATTTATATTCTAATTCTTTTTCTGTTTGATGTCAACAATGCCTTGACGTAAAATTTATGTTTTGATATACTAAAGAAAACTTGCAAAACGGAGGTCTATTCATGACAGAAGCTGAAAAGATGAAAAAAGGTCTGCTATATGACAGCAGTGTTGACGAAATCCTTAAAGTTCAGTCAGCCTGCGTTCAATATATGAAGGAATACAATACTCTCGGTCTTGGCGACGAAGTGCGAATGACTGAGCTTCTGAGGCTCTCCTTTGCCGATGTCGGCGAAGGCACATTTATTCAGCCGCCTTACTATGCCAACTGGGGCGGAGCACATGTTCATCTCGGCAAAAAAGTTTATGCCAATTTCAATCTCACTCTCGTTGATGACGGGCACATTTATATCGGCGACAGAACCATGATAGGACCTAATGTTACAATAGCTACAGCAGGACATCCTGTCCTCCCATCTCTGCGCGAAAAAGCAATGCAGTATAACATTGACGTTCATATCGGCAAAAATGTCTGGATAGGCGCAGGAGCGGTCATATTGCCCGGTATAACGATCGGCGACAATTCCGTTATCGGCGCAGGCTCAATTGTAACGAAAGATATTCCGCCGAATGTTGTTGCGGTCGGCAACCCCTGTCGGGTACTGCGCGAAATCGGCAAGCGCGACGAGGAATTCTATTATAAGGACAGAAGAATATAAAAAGAGCGTGGCCATAACGGTCACGCTTTCTTAATTTATTTATGCAATAATGTCGCTGACATCCATAGGCTTAAAGCCTTCAAGCAGCACGCCGATAATTCTTTTAACCGAGGTGTCCTCAACCGTAACTGTCATCTGAGTGGACTTGCCCTCTGAGTTGATTGCAGTAATTACTGCGGTTCCGCCCGAAACGCCTTCAATTACACCGTCATTGCTTACAACGGCAACATGATCGTCAGACGAGGTCCAGCTTGTAATTTTCTTTCCGCCCTTTACGGTCGGTGTAAAAGTTTCCATATATGAAAGTGCAACATTTTTGTCTGCAAATTCATAGGGAATTGCCTTCTTTGCAACAGCCTTTTTCTTTTCGTGCTTTACTGCGTATTCGCTCGAGGTTGATCTGTAAATTGAAACGCCGTAGGTTATACTTGTGATGTATTCATAAGTAATGTAATGGACGGCGCAAAGATACGGCTCTACAAAATTGCTGTCGAAAACATAGAAGCCGTTTTCATCGCACGAAATGAAAATTGACGAATGCTGTGAATAAGCTGTTGCCCACTGAATGTAATCTCCCGAAGCGGCCTTGTGCATGATTCGGTAAAAATCATTGTAGCCTGCCGAGCTGAGCTTCGCAATCTCGGTTGCCTTTCGCGGAGTGGGAACATAGTAGCTGTAAGCGCCTGAATTGTAAGCGCCGACTCCGCCGTTGCCGTAAAGCTCATTGAACATCATATCGGCAAAGCCCTTACATGTGATTGCGGTTCTGAACGAACCCGTCCAATAAACGCCGCTCCACTCATTTATGAGCTGTTGAAGCTTTGCATTCGTACAATTATATCCCTTTGCACTTGCCGTATTAAATGAAGCAAATGTCAGGATAGTAACTATTGCCAAAAGAACCGGCATTATTTTTTTAAAAATGGTTTTCATAAAAATAACTCCTGTCGGTAGTTTTTGCACAACGGACAGGAGTATAACACAAATAGTTACAAATGTCAAATTTTCGTCAGCTTTTGGACGTACAAATTATGCCATAATCGGAATTTTTTGGTCGAAAAAGCGCTTATTATTAGTGCACATTTGCTTAATTATCTTTGTAAGTTAGCTATATGTTGTGTATATTTAACGAAATTACAAAAGTTACAAAAAGTTACAATTTGTAATCATTCCAATATCAAATATACTTAATATAATCCTCTTTTCTCGGCGAGGCTTCTTTCGGCTCGGCGGCGGGATATCCCAGAGCAATTGATCCTACGCCCCTGAGAGTTTCGGGAAGTCCCCACTCGCGAAGAAGCTCTTTACCCTCGTCGCTGTCAAATATTTCGCGCTCGCGGTGTACCCAGACCGTTCCGAGACCTTCGGCTTCGGCGGCAAGCATCATGTTTTCAAGCACACAGCTGCCGTCCTCAACAAAGGTGTTTGCGGTGCCGTCGGCAAGCACAAGAACTATCACAGGCGCACCGTAGTAAGGATCGCTGTTTGTTCCCATAATTGTGGCATTGAGCGCTGAAATTTTATCTCTCACGGCCTTATCCTTCACTGCAATGATCTGCGGAGACTGTTTACCCCTGCCTGTCGGAGCATAAGTGCCTGCCTCAAGAATTCTTGCAAGCTTGTCGGCAGGAATCTCATTGCTTTTGTAGCCTCTTACGCTTCTGCGTGACTTAATAATGTCATAAAAATCTTTCATGGTATAACCTCCGTTCTTTTTTCTGTATACAATTATAACACAAATGTCAAGAAGGTATTGATTTCCAATGCTTAAAAATGGTATAATATTTTCGGTATCAACGGATACACAATATTATAAAATTCGGAGGAAAAATATGATAGTTAATTTTATGCAAAAACTGATTGCTCTCATTCTTTCCGCGCTCATTTCAGCGGGAATCATTGCTCCTATTCCGATTCCCTCGGACGGAGTTAAAGCAAATGCGAACTTTGTTTTTGCCAACGAAGAAGAGGGCTCAGCCGAGGGTACAGCGATCGTAACGGCAAACTTTGACGCTACATATGAGCTTTACTGGGGCGATGCCCATGGCAACAAGCTCACCACAAGCTCAGCAAGCGGCAAAACCATTCCCTACAGCTGGTTCGCTCAGGTTGATGTTAAAAAAGGCAAGGGTGAGCACGAGACGAATTCTTTCCTTGCAATTCCCGATGGAGCAGAAACTATTCTTCTCTATTATCAGGATCAGCTTCTTGACACAGACAAGATCCCCGAGGAAAATCTTCCCGATTACGGTGACATGACCTACAGCTTCGGATCGCTCAGTGACGTTCACTTCGGCAGATATTTTGACGACGAGGGAAAAGACTGGTCTGACACCTCTTATCCTCAGGCTCTTAACTTCCTCGACGATATGGGCGTTTCCATCGTCGGCGTTTCGGGCGACCTTTCATATGAGGGTGAAACATCTTCGTATGAATCTTTCCACAAGTACAACGATCAGCACGATTTCAACGTTTTCTCCTGCAAGGGCAACCACGATTGCAGAGATAAGTTCAATTATGATTCATGGAAAGCAAACGTCAATGTAGGCGTATTCTCCGACAATAAGCCCGCAGGCGTTCTTGACGTAGCTGACAACGGATATGACTTTGTATACTCGGGCGAGGAGACAAACGGTGATGTATTCATCTTCTTCAGCCAGGTTAAGGATGCATATGTTCCGTTCATTCAGATCGTAACCGACGAACAGCAGGATTGGCTTGAGGCAATGCTTGAGAAGTACAAGGACAAGAGAGTTTTCCTTTATTTCCACACCTTCCTCAACGCTCCCACAGGCAACCCGTTCCTCGGCGAGGGCAACATCTATAACGACTGGGGTCTTTTCTATACGATTCCCTATTTCAAGGGCAACAAGGACGAGAGACGCTTCAGAAAGCTCCTTGAGAAGTATCAGAACGTAGTATTCTTCAACGGTCATTCTCACTGGGCATATCATATGGAGTGCTACAACCCCGATCTTAACATCTCGGACTATGACGGAACAACGGCAACTATGATCCATGTTTCCAGCTCAGCGGCTCCGAGAACGACGAGCTTTACACACCCGACCAAGAAATCGAACCCGGGTACAATGTCTGAGGGAATTTTTGTTCAGGCATATAAGGATTTTATCATCACAAACGGTTGTGATTTCGTAAACGGTCAGATACTTGCTTACGCGGTTTACAAGGTAGATAATAAATAAAGGCCAATATAGTAAAGCAACGAAGAAATTTTACAATTCTTCGTTGCTTTTTTATTATCTTTCAAATTCTTTTTTCGCTAACATTAAAGCGTTTTCAACGGTTTTATCCATATCATAGTATTTATACTCACCAAGCCTTCCTCCAAAGATTACACTCTCCTCTTTATCGGCAAGATCTCGATACTTTCTATAGATTACTGTTCTTATCGCAGCCTTCCAGTCTTTCTGATAAATAAGCATAATCCCAAAAATAGCAGTGTCAACTTTATTCCCGCAGCAAAGGCAAGGCTAAGTAAAGCAATTTCTTTTTTTACTTTTGATTCACTGTCATAATAAAACAGGTAAACCATTACCGCTATAAGAACAATGAAAATAATATTTCCTCGTTCAACAGTATGTAAAATCGGGAATGAGACACAAATTGCAATACCCAGAAGAATATTGTCCGGATTCTTTGTCCCACCCGTATACTTAACCACAAGTGTATAAAGCAATAAAAAACAAACTATCAGCACCACGATAAACAGGAACAACCACATGGGACTTTTATAGTAATCCAGATACTCTTTGGGGCAGTTCCCGAAGCGCGGGCAAGCAAATAAAACAGAAAATACGCAAGCGGCGGATATGCTGCATTTTGCAAGCCGATTGTATCATCTAAATATGGGTTTCTCGCATGCGCCAACCCAGTCGTATTTGTCGCATCGGCAAAGAAATCGCCCATATAATCGAAAAAAATTTCAATTTGTCGTGATTGCGGCTTATAGATAATCGCAATCAACCATGCAACAAAAGAAGCAATTATTACTAGACTGAACACACGCTTATACGGGACATTCTGACTAAATTTTTTATTCATTTTTATCCCCACTTCCATAAAATTCATTTTCGACAAGTCTATATCAAATTATCCCACTGTAACAGTGACAACTCCTGTCACTTCTCCCTTAAGCTCACCGTCCAGATATGCCTGCGCGGAATACGAGCAATTATACTCTCCCGCCTTCACAACCGCAGAAAGCTTATCCTTTTCAAGATATTGTCCGGGTTTTATCATAGGCGAGGTGTAAATCATTTCGCCGTCATCCTTATAAATAATAAACTTTATATCATACTGACAAATTTTCGGGTTTTCAAGCATAACATTTCCCTGCGAATAACTGTTTTCAAACATTATGCGTTTATTGATCAGATATCGAATTTCACCCGACGGGACCTCTGTAATATGTGCGTCGGCTTCAACATTGGGCAAAAGTCCGTCCATGACCTTTCCGCCGCCGACAAGCGACAGTCTGATGCGCGGTGCACCGCCCGTCAGAAGAATAACTGCAAGTATAACAGCGATAACGGCCGCAATAATCCATACTGATTTACTTTTAGGTTTATTTTTCGTCATTATACTCCACACCGACCGCAATCTTTATTTTTGCATATTTTGTTCCGATTTTTTCATTTGTCTTTTTATCGTAAGCGTTGACTGAAACCTTGACATCATGCACACCGTAGCTTAACTCGCTGAACAGCTTCGCATGATTTATTTCCTTACCGGGTTCAACCCCGAGGGAACGGTAAAGCACATTTCCGTCATCATCGAACACGGTTGCTATCAGCACACAGTCGTTGTTTCTCGGATTGCCAAAGCAAAGATTATCGGTTGAAAAATCATCACCGACATTTACTATAGTGTTAAAATAAAAATCAAAACCACGGCTGCCCTTGGCATTCAGCGCCTCCACCAAAACCTGTTGCTGTTGCACATTGAAAGCACTGTCAGAAGCAGTCGTTTCGCTCTCAATTCGTCCGTTAAATTCGGTTGACCGTATTTTGGAAGGAACGTTCATGAATACCGAATCGGAAATAAATACACTCGCCGTAATAATCACGGCAATCGGCAACACTATACATGTGAAAATTCTGAAATAGTTAAGCGAGGAAAGAAACTTTTTGCTCGTATAATAACGGAATCTCTTGACGAATCGAGCTCGGCGATTTTGACGTCTTTCTTTCTTCGACTTTCTTTCCGATCTTTTCTGTTCGGCTTTATTTTCTCTGTCGCTGATTTTCTGTCGTTGCTTTCGAATCTCTTCACTGCGCTTTTGACGTTCTTTTTGCTTTCTTTCCTTCTCTTCAATCACACGTCGGGCGTTTTTCTGCGCCTCTGCCTTTTTTCGCTGTACGTCCTTTTTCTTATTATAATTGTTTTTGCCTGCGACAGTTTTACCTGCCACAGGCACTTTTTTCTTATTAGACATAGAAATCAACTTCCATTATTCCCACGGTAATTTGTCAATATTCCATAACTGCGGATAACGGTTTGACTGAACGGCATCAACCTCAATCAGTGCCTTTACCGATGTACCTTGCTCGGTTTCGGTAAGGTCAAGCTTGCTTTCATCAAAGCTCTTTATGAGATAGAGCGTGTCATTTCTTGTTACACCCGAGCGGTCGCTTCCCATATAATAAACACAATAGTCCGTTCCGCGGTTGTCGTACCATTCGTCATTGAAAACATACGGAACGTTTGTTGTAAACTGAGAAACCGAACCGTCAGCCAACTGCCATTCAAATGCGGTTTTAACTCTCAGACAGCCTGCCGCGCCGCTGCGGTGGACAATAACCTTAAGCTTTCCGATATAGTTTTCGTCCTCCGAATTAAGCGAAAGCGTATACAATCCGTTTTCATCTTTATAAGTCTCAGCATCAACATCTTTTTTACCGTTAGCAAAATAAACGGTCGCCGAGGTTTTTATGCCTGACAGGTAAAAGCTCTGAGATTTTGAAGTCTGGGCAACGTACCACGCCAAAGAACCGCCTACAACGGCAATTATTGCAACAACCGCAACAATAACGACTATTGCTTTTCTGCTTATCTTTTTTGACATATCCGTCACCCCAATTCCATTAACCGATTATTCCGTCTTTATCCTGCGTTGCTGTCATATAAATTCTCGTTGCAACACAAACAGACTTGCCTTGCTTCAAATCAGCGCTGACTTCATCATACTCGACCCAGCTGGCAAGCTTAACGACCTTTGTCTCCCCCGGGGCAAGCAATATATACTTTGCACTGTTGTACTTATCAAGCTCCGACTTCGTGAGCGAAGAAACATTCGCCTTGATAGTATCCCTTATGCTTCCGTTTACAAGCATATCATCGGTATAGACAAACCAACGATATCCCTTTCCGTCATTTGTTACATCAACGTTGATATACACTCTTGCGGGAACCGTGCCCGAATTGGTAACGTTGATATCGTCATAATTGACCGCTTTATCGAAAAGGATTTCGCCTTCATCGGCAAGCTTAGTCGTTGCATCAAAAAGAACATTATGGTTAATTACAAACTTTGTATCCACCGAAAGATTACCGAAAACGAAGCTGTTGCCGCTGTCGATAACACCGCTGTCATAGAACCACGCGGAGGTCTTTGACATACCCGAAAAATATCCGATACAAAGAACAAGGACAAAAGCCATTATCGGCATCATTATTCTTTTTGCCTTACTCATTGCTGCCACCTCCGTTTTTCTTTTCAATCTTTTTTGAAAAAATTATATTGAGCGCAATCATAAAGACTGCGATAATTGCTAAAATAATCAAGCCTTTGGTCTGTGAAATTCCGCTGAATGCAATTGCGAGATAACCGAGAAGCGGTACACTGTACCACATAACTCCAACCACCCTGTCCGCAGGTGTATCCATCGGATCATTTTCTGGGTTGTTATCTCCCTTTGTGGTTATTTGCTTTTTCTCCTTGTCAATCGCGACAACTCTATGCGTAAAAAACTCCTTGCGATCCTTCGAACCGACGGTAACAATATCACCGATCTTAATAGAATCGAAATCCGTTTTTCTTGAAAAAACAAGGTCACCGCGATGAAGCGTTTGTGCCATACTTTCGCTTGTTACGGCATAGCCCTTTGCTCCGAAAGCAATGTTAAAAGCTACGAATCCTACAGCGATAGCGGTTATTATCGCAAGAATATTGAACAAAACATTGCCGATCCTCGGCTTCGCTTTCCTGTTTCTCATGCAGCGGTGCCCGAGAAGGTATATGAATTTATGCTGTCCCAGGAGATATTATCTGCCTGCTTTGCTTCAAACTTTACCTTTATATTTACAGGCTGACCTGCATAAGCCCTTGAAATGCTGTCCTTATAAACAATGCTTGAAATCGCATCAACATAGGATACATCTGTGCCGACCGACGGAACACTGTCAAGATCATTAACATTCTCCGACTCGTATTTGTCTCCCATATAGTAAAAATAGCATGTACCGTTTGCGTTTGTATTCTTCGACCATTTATTTGTGGCAAAAGTAACGTCAATATCATCGCCGCTGCCCGAATAAATTTTCTGTTCCGCTCTGCCTGAGGCATAGCTTGTATATTCAATCGAAAGACGAATCTGAACATCGGTCGTGGATCCGTTATTTATTCTGAGCATTGCGCCCTGTCCGTCAAGATTAACAAGGTTATCCCCCGGCATAATGACTGTTTGCTCATCACTGTCCAGATCCGTAAGCTTTGCCGTCTGAGATGCGCTGACAACGGAAACCGAAATGCTCTGCTTCTTTTCCAAGGTTGTGACAAACCATGCATACGATGTTCCGCAGTTCATCAATCCTATAATAACTGCCAACGATGCAATAAAAGCAACTATTCTTTTAGTCATAAGCTTTCTTCCTTTCCGCAATTATCAGCTCAATTTCAATCGCAGCCCACGCGATATATATAACCGCGATCGCCACCTTAACAGGTGTGTATCGCAAAAATTTAACAAGGTACCCTACATAAGGAATAGATACTTCAACCTTGCCTCTCGCATAATTTACAGATGTTTTGCCGAGGTCAACCTCACTGTTCGCATCGCCCTTGGTCACAAAGCACTGGTTTTTCTCGTCAATCTCAACTATTCTGTGCGTAAAGCTTTTGTTCTGGGTTTCATCGGTAAAGGTAACTATATCACCCACACGATAATCTTCAAAAAATTTATAAGGCTTTACAAAAATCAAGCTGTAAGGCTTTATGGTTGGGGACATGCTTCCTGTCTCAACGACTAACATATCCATTTTCAGTAATTTCGGGACATAAACAACTCCGATTGCAACGACCGAAACACAAATTATAACAGCCGTCAGAAGCAAACTTATCTTTTGCTTGCGGAGATCATTCATTTTCTTCATCCTTTTGGTCTGAGAACTTGTATTCTGCAATAAGCTTCGCTAAGTTTACTGCTTCACCCAATGTAATAAGAATCAACGGCAAAACAATAAAAATAAAAATAATTTTCGGATTTCTGAGCACCCCGAGAACCGAGCCGCCGACCGTGCCGATGTTGACAATGACTTTGCCGATCAAATCGACCTCAAAAACAGCCGCTGTATCCTCAGCATCGTTAGCGTCGCCCTTAGTGCGGAAAATCTTTTCTCCGCTGTCGCTGTCCTTTATCTCAATTATTCTGTGTGTATTTATTTTTCCGCTGATCTCGGTATCATTCGAATAAAAAGAAATAATGTCTCCGACCTTCAGTGATGACGGCTTTGTTTTGTGAACAATAACAATTCCGCCAATCGGAATTTCAGGCTCCATGCTTCCCGACTGAACCTGGAATACGCTGAATCCAAGTACACTCGGCGCCTTGCCTGCGGTCGCACCGAGAACAGAAATAAATACTGTGAATCCGAAAATAAATATCAATACGGAAAGCACAGACATTACTCTTGAAAAAATCTTTCCTGCCTTTTTCATATCTTATGACACCGGCTGAATATTGATTTTAAGCGTTCCGAGTGAGGATGACATTCCGCTGATCGTTGACGGGCTGTCCGCCGCAAGACCGATCTCATAGTAAATAATAAAAACATCGTTCTTAGCGGTCTGACTGTCTGCAAGCGATCTTCCGTCAAAAATTTTGCCGTTCGAAAGCTCCGAAAGGCTCATATAATCCGAGCCGAAAAGCATTGCTCCGTCAGAAAAAGAAACACTGCCGTTTTGAACTTTTTTAACCGCCTTATATACAGTATATTTAACCTGAACAGACTTTTTTAAATCCGCATTCATGCCCGCCGGCAAATCATTGATTACCATGCTGAGCTTGAGCTTCTCGTCTGTTGCGGTCGTAAGAATCATTTTATATTTTTTGTATGAACCCGATGTCCAGTTTGTAAGCTCGATATCACCGTTAAGTCTTGAATAGGTTCCGTTCGTTCCCGCAACATAATATGCAACGCTTGCATATGTCGGACTTGTGACCTCACCTGTAATTGAAGGTACAAGGTTCTGGCTCGGGTTGCTGAACCATGCGAAAGAAACTGCTATCAAGGTCAGGGCCGATGCCACAGCTAATATTAAGTTTTTAATAAATGCAAACTTTTTTTTCATTGTAACATCAACCCTCTACTTATTTACCGATAACACTCCAAATTGATCTGATACCCCAGTCGGCCTTTGACTCTGTAATTTCAATAGAAATATCAACACTGTCCGTACCGTTTGTTGAGATCAATTTTCCTTCGTTCTTTGCGTCCGTAACATCAAGCGATTTTCCGTCGGAATTAACCGCCTTAACCTTATAAGCGTATCCCTCAGGAAGCTCAATGTCAATATAAATACCTTCATCGGATACTCTGACACTGTTTATACTTCTTGTCTGATCTCCGATTTTGGTGAAGAATCCGAACGCATCCGAGCTGTCAAGAATCTTTGACTTAAGCATAACTCCGATCAGCTTGCCGTCAAGCTTTCCGCTCTTGTCGTTGATCGAATAGCTTACAGACATCATGCTGTCGCTTGCGGGATTTGAATATCTTGCAATAGCATTGTCCGTCAAGGCGTAATCCTTGTTTTTCATAAGTGTGATTACAAGACCCTTTGTCCTGTCAACACTGACTGCATTTGAATTAACCTCTGAAGGCACCTTTATATCTGTATAATTCATCGCAGTGCCCGAATTTGTTCTGGAAACATACCTTACTGCAAGTGCGGCAAATTCAACCGCAGTTGCAAACTTCGGCGAACATTCACTCGTCTTAAGTGAGGACGGAATCGCGTATCCCGATGCTGTTCTTGCAAATCCGATGATTGACGGATCCGAAAGAGCCTTAGTCGTTGAGGACTTCATAGCCTCTGTTTCGCCCTCTGCAGCGGCAACTCCGTTCTTAGCGGTGCAACCGTCAAAGTAAACATTTGACGCGGAAGATGTTTCAGAGAACATACCTGCAACATTGCCCGACTTCTTTGATGATGAAGCGGCCATGTTGGCAAATACCGCATTTTCAAGCGTTGTATATTCTGCCTCACCGACGATTCCGCCTGCATATCCGCCTACTGAAACGTATGCGGTTGAAACAGCATTGAGAATCTTTGAATTGAACGAAGAACCAATTATTCCGCCTGCGGCAAGAAGGTATGAACCCGTTACTCTGCCTGAGGTTATACTGTTTACGATCTCTGCTCCGTTTTCGGCGCGGCCTGCAATTATACCTGCATCCTGCACGGAACCGCGAGCATTTACATCTGCAATAACTACGCAATTTTCTATTGTAGCGCCGTTAAGTGTTCCTGCAACTGCACCGACCGATGTGCCAGACCTTGAATCGACATCAAAACCGACAAAGCCAAGATTTTTGACAGTACCGCTTATACTTGAGAACATCGGCTCGCCGCTGTAATCATAAACAACGTGATTTCCGCCGTCAAGTATACCTGCAAAGGTATCAGCAGATTTTACATCACTGAGATCAATGTCTGCCGTAATTGAATAATATACACCTTCACGGTCACCGTTTTGCATCATAACCGCAAATTCATCCGCTGTACCGACGCGGTAAGGATCGGATTTTGTTCCCGAACCTGCAAGAACTGATGAATACGAAACGGGAATTGCTGTTTTAAGACCGTTGGAATATGTGAAAACAAGCTTTGCTCCGTCAATCGAGCCTGTAGCACTGAGCGACGACGCAGAAGAATCATAATTCACAACACCGAAAGGATCCGATGCAATGTCCGTGAGCTCGAACTTATGACCGCATACCTCAAATTCTTTATATGTGCCATTTCCTGCAACGGTTATGATATCAGCATCTCCGAGAATTGTTTTCTCACCGCTGAGAGTAACATATGACTTCTCCGTGCCGCCGAGAACACACTTCATGTTGCTGAGATCAATCGCTGTAAGACCTGTATTCTGATACGAGTTAAGCTCCTGAGTTCCAAAAACACTCTCATTCTGATAAGATGAATAGTATACTTCGGAAAGAATCGTTGCTCCGTCTGCCTCGTTAGCAACCAAAGCATTCTTATCAGCATTTGCAATAACCGCAGCCGAAACCTCGCCCTCAGCTTTAGCGGTAATAACCGTTTTCTCAATAAGAGATTTGTCCGCTTTTGCCGTTGCGGCTGAGCTGTCAGATATCTCGGCAATAACGCCAGCAGAAAGCTTCTCGCCCTTAACAGAGCCGCTGATAAAGCTGTTCTTGACGTTGAAATTATTGCTGTTTTCAAGCTGTCCGATCAATCCGCCTGCGATATCACCGCATGCAGAACCGTTAAAATATACATTGTCAAGCTGTGCCTTTGATGAAGCACCAACCGCACCGCCGACTATTGTTCCAGACTGAACGGTTACATCGTTCATATGAACATTTGTGATCTTACCGTTAAATACTCCCGCGATACCTCCGCCTATTTCCACCGTTGCGGATGTGGCGGCGAGCGTGGTTGAAGCTTCAGACTTGTTAATTGTAATATTCTCTGCCGTTACATTCTCCGCTTTTCCTGCGACTATACCTGCCGCACTGCCGAATTCAGAGGAGAATACAGAAGAAGAATTGATTGTAATATTTCTGATGACTGTGTCTTTTGCTTCGCCGACAACAATGCCTGCACGGTTAAGACCCGTCACCTTTGCATTTTCAATAATAATATCCGAAATAACTGCTCCATCGGTTGCGCCGAACAGTCCCCCAAGTACATTGCCTGAAAGCATCATTCCTTTTATCGAATGAACCTTTCCGTTATAGAGTCCTGTAAACGTTCCGTTAAAGCACTTTTCAGCGCTTCCGATTGTCACAACGCCGTTTCCGACATTGTAGAAGCCGCCGCCGAACTCAAAGTCATTAGCACTAAAGCTGATATCGTCAGCCAAAGCAAAATACTTTCCAAGGCTGTCATAATATGCAACAGTTTCAAGATCATACGCATTGTAAATCAAATACGGCGACTCGCTTGTGCCTTCGCCCTTAAGAGGATTGCGTACATCTGCCTTGATTCTGAAATGAACAGGGATTCTCACATCACCGTCCGAATCAAGCACATAGTATGCAACCATCGAAATATCAGCCATGCGTTTTACATCGACCTTGAGAGAACTCTCCGTTGATGAAATGACGCTGATTCTGTCATTTGCTTCCGAAGTCCAACCGATTGTACCGTCAAAGCTGTATCCCTTAACTGCGGGAACATTGGATACAGTAAGCTCTGTTTCTCCGAAAGAAGAAATACTATCCACAGACGCCTTGATCTCGGCACCGTTCGGTTTATCCATATCAACAACATTTGCGTTTTTGATACCAGTTGATGCTCCGAAAGCAGGAACATTTCCGTAATATGTTGAAATTACCGTATCGGTAACAACCTTGTTAATGTTATCCGAATTAACATACTTATCATTTTCTATAGATCCGAGGATTACACCTGCATCTTTGTTTGTGCTGTCTGTTTTGATCTGCGCGGCACATATTGAATCAGAAATAACCGCTGTCATTTCATTGTAATTTCCGATGCCCTTTATAAGACCTATCATTCCGCCAACGGAAGAATTTCCCTCTACTGTTCCGAACACCTTAAAGTTTCTGAGCTGAACATTGTTAAGTGCCGCAACGCTGAGCTTTGCGATTGCACCCGCGGCCGCAACAGCATCAGCAGAAGAGCGAAGCTCAACCTTCGCAAATGACTTTATTCCGTCAGCCATAAGTGCGCTTTCAGAGCCGCTGATGTCACCGACAAAGCCCGAGGCTGTTGATGTTGAGCTTACAGTGGTATCCTTATCAATATAGCAATTGTTTATTACTGCAACTCCGCCTGAATTGTGAACAGCAAGAATTCCTGCCGCAACCGTGTTTGCCTTATCGGCACTGATATCGGCTCCGTAAATCTTTACATTCTTTATCGAAAGCTTTGCATCGGAATTCGATTTTGCAACCACAGCAGAAGCGATACCTGCTTTAACTGTTGAATTCTCAACCTCAGCATTTGTGATTGACGAGCCGATGCTTGAAGAAATTCCTCCTGCAGCAAAGGTTGACATATCGGAAATTGTAGATATTGCGGTAGAAGCAACCTTAACATTTGTTAAAGAGACTTCGCCCTTACCTGCGGCGATACCGGATACTTCCGAAACGCCCTTTATCTCAGAGCCGCTTACTGTTGCCGATTCTATCGCTAACTTACCGTCAGCCAATCCGACAACACCCGCAACATATTCGGCACCGTTGATATGCGCATCTGAAACTGTGACATCAGCTATTCTGCCGTCACATGAAGCATATCCTGCAAAAGCACCTGAATAGTTTGCCTTTGAATTTATTGTACAGTCAGTAATTGTAATGCTTTTCACTTCAAGCGTTCCGCCATTGACGGATCCCGAAATGATTCCTGTATACAAACCGTCAGCAACTACATTACTGTTCTTAATTGTAATATTGCTGATTTTCGTATTTCCTTTAATTTGTCCTGCGAGTACACCGGTATAAAGTCCACTTGTTTTTACCTCTGCCAAAGCAATTACAAGATCAGAAATTTCTGCACTATCAAGCGTTGCAAAAAGTCCCGACTTTGATGTACCGTTTATTTTGAGATTTGAAATTGTATGTCCGTTTCCGTTAAGCTTACCGCTGAAAGAAACAACGGTTCCGCCGATCGGCTCAAAAGCCATAAGCTCGGACATATCAATATCGGAAGCAATAACAAAGCTTGCCTTGCTGAGTTCGTTGCTATTCTCGCTGATATATGCAAGATCATATGCGTTAGATATGATATAATTACCCTTTGAATCCTTTTCAAGACCGTTGGAAATTTTCACTGTTGTGAAAAGTCCCGTTGCCTTGTTTGTAACTGTTACGGCGCAACCCTTTACGGTAACAACACCGACCGCACGCTTTACACTAAGAACAAGCTCTCCGTTTTCCACAGACAGATCTGCAATAAGTACAGATGTATCGGTTGAAATCGAATAGTCGGATGCTTTTGAACCGCTCAGTGCAGTAATTGTCGGCTTTGACAAAGCAAATTTGCCGCCGTTTCCTGTAAAGAAAGCAACTTCTCCGTCATCAAACGACCACTCTTTGAATTGCGCCTTGTCAATAAAGCTGTATTTAGCAAAATCAACAGGTATCTGTGTACCCTTGCTCATATACACATTTGAAATTACTGTATCGTTGGACGAAATAGCGGAAACAAACGAATACTTTCCTGCTTCATTCTTGCCAGAAACGTAGCAATTCTCAACAGATACTCCCGTTGCACTTATCGAACCGATAACGTTAGCTACATTAGCCGACTTTGCTGTTGAAGAAATATCGCATGCGGCACCGCTGTTTGTTATCTTCGTACCGTTTCCGATAACCGAACCTGCGATCGAACCGAAGTTGGTAACATTTCCGACAATTTTTACATCAGCCTTTACGCGGCAATTGTCAATTACACTGTTGCCTGCAATTACACTGAAAACAACACCTGAATTTGTTCCTGATGCATTAAACGATGCTCCGTCAGCAACTGTTACAGCAACATTTTTAATCTCTGCGTTAAGTGCTTTGCCGAAAACAGCAGATGAAATATCGGATTTTGATATAACGTCAATATTTTTTACTGAGCCGCAAACCTCTGTAAACAACGGACCCGAAACATTAACCGCATGTCCGTTTCCGTCGAGAATTCCGCTGAAAGCAAAGGCTGACGTATTAACTGAAAAATCCTTGCTGAGCTTTGCGCTGATTCCGTGTGCATACTTGAGCATACCGAATTCCGCAGAATTACTTATCAAAAGAGGTTCTTCTACAGTTCCGTTGCCCTTGGCATCGGATGAAAAAACAAGCACGGGAACACTAAAGCTCTGAGATACCTTCAAACTTCCCGTTCCAACAGTTGACGGAAGCGAGATCTCGGAATTATAGTTGATCCATGCAACCTTATCTGCCGTTACACCTGTTATATTTGAGGACGACAGCGTTATACCGTCACCCGATTTTGTTAAGCCGTCGGCAATGTCAATGCTTGCCTTACCCCATGAAGCCGAAAGGGTAGATTTTGAAACAGTTACCGTCTCCCCCACTCTTACGGTCTTAAATCTGAGCATATCTATGTCATTGGAATCCAAGACAATGTTTGTTGCAGATGTGGTCCTGCCGCTGATCGAGCTTGACCAGAAGCAATCGCTGAACATGTCCTCATTTGCTCCGAAGCCAACAAGACCGTTACCCGTAGCATTGCATTTCAACGCGACGAGCACATAGTTGTTAATATATTTTGCATTGCTTGATGTTGTTCCCGCAAGTCCGCCGACGTAATCCGAGGACTTACCTCCAACAACATTACCCGATGCGAAGCTGTTAGAAATTGTACCTGAGTTTGAACCCGCAATTCCGCCGTAAACAGTTTTACCTGAAAGGTTGGAAGCGATGTACTCGCCAATGTTTACCGCAGATACGCGAGTAATCTTTCCGCTGTTCTCGCCGACAATTGCTCCAATCGTGCCGTTACCGCTGATAGTATGTGACGAAGCGGTAGCACCGTTTGTGTTCGACTGCTTACCGATAACCTTAACGCCTGAAACTGTTCCTGAATTCATCGCAACCGCAAGACCTGCTTTTGCAGCATTTCTCATGGAAAGAATCGGATTTCGAATTTCGCAGTCCAAAATCTGACCGTCATTTTCAGAAACAAGCACAGAACAATTTTTTGAATCTGTATTGACATTGATAACGCAGTTTTCAACCACAAGATTTTTTATAACAGAGTTGCTGTTAATGTAGCCGAAAATTGCAAAATTCTCGCCCCTGGTAAATGTGACATTAAGACCTTTTATCTTATGTCCGTTACCGTCAAGGTTGATGTATACATTTTTTGAAGCGGAGCTGAGATTTTTGCTTACGGATATAAGCGATCCCGAATAAACAGAATTTGAAGTGAAATCATCAGCGCTTACTCCGGAAAGGTCAATATCTGCTGTTAATTTAAAAAATTTGTTTGCTGAAGTCGTAAGATTGACCTTATCCTGAATTTTAAGGAAGTCAAACGCATCAGAAATAATATACGGATCCGAAGCAGTTCCGCTTCCCTTGTTCTCTGTTGAAAGTGCGCCGCCCTCTGTTGCAACTGTCGTGGTCTGAATCGCGCCGCCTTCCTGAGAAACCGTCGTGGAGGAGCTTGTCGTGGAGGAAGAAGTTACAGTTGTAGAACCGAATGTGTTTCCCTCATTAACTGCGAGAGATGACGCAATTCCGGTTGACGACAGCAACACTGCTACGCTGAGCAACGTTACCGCAACCCTTTCTAATCTCCTTTTAATCATAATAAAACCTCCACTGTGTTTGCCATCTCTGCTCCACGATTCAAAAATGACACTTTAACTTATATTATATCAGCCGTTTTTTGCGGCTTTATCTGCTTTGAGCTTCTCAGCCTTTGCCTTTGCACGCTCTCGCGCAAGCTGTTCCTGAGCCTTAGCCTTCGCTCTCGCCTTTTCGCGCGCTATACGCTCTTTCTCTTTTGCTCTCTCTTTGGCGAGACGCTCCTGCTCTTTGATTTTCTCTCGTGCGATGCGTTCTTTTTCTTTCGCCTTTTCTTTGGCTATGCGCTGTTTTTCAGCTTCGGCAGCTCTCATTTTTGCAATGCGCTCTTTTTCCTTAGCTTTTGCTTTCTCTTTAGCCGCCTTCTCTTTTTCTTTGGCTTTTTCTCTTGCTATGCGATCTTTTTCGGCCTGTGCGGCTTTGGCGGCGGCAGCTTTCTGCTTTGCCTTCTCTTTAGCCAGACGTTCCTTTTCAGCTTGAGCGGCCTTTGCTTCGGCTTCCTTTTGCTTCGCTTTTTCCTTAGCAAGTCTTTCCTTTTCTTTGGCCTTTTCCTTGGCTATGCGATCCTTTTCAGCCTGAGCGGCTTTAGCGGCAGCGGCTCTTTGCTTCTCTTTTTCTTTTGCAAGACGCTCTTTCTCAGCCTGTGCAGCTCTTGCTTTTGCAATCGCCGCCTTTTCTCTCTGCTTAGCGGCTTCTGCCTTTTCCTTAGCCTTTTGGGCGGCAAGCTCTTTGGCTTTGCGCTCCCTTTCTTTCGCCTTTGCCTTGGCGGCCTTTTCTTTCTCTATCTTTGCAAGCTTTGCCGCCTTTTCTCTTGCTATGCGCATTTCTTCACGCTGCTTTTCCTTTGCAATACGAGCTTCTTCCTGCGCCTTGAGCTTTGCGGCTCTCTCTTTTTCTTTTCTTGCTTTTTCTTTGGCGAGAGCTTTTTCCTTGGCGATACGAGCCTTCTCGCGCTCCTTTTCCCTCTTGAGTCTTTGCTTCTCTTTTTCCTTTTCTTTTCTGATTCTCTCTTTCTCTCTCGCTATGCGGCGGCGCTCCATTTCTTTTTCGTGAGCGATCTTCGCCTTGATTTTATCTTCAATGGCCTTCTTGCGTGCATTCTCTGCATCAAGTGCGCGCTGAATAGCCTCCTGAATCTTCTTTTCGCCTTCGATCTTCTTGCGGCTGACACGTTTAACCTCATCGACAAAGACACGCTGGATCTCTACTTCCTCCATGTCGTAGTCCATGACAAGCTCTTCAGCCAATCTCTTAAGAAGTTTTGGCTTAAGCTTACGCTTTTTCTGCTTACCGACGGCATCCTCAGAAAGGGTGTTTGCCTTAAGCATCATATAATTCATTGCAGTCATACGATTAAGCTGATCCATGTATTCTTCGCTGACCATATCGTTTGACTCTTTAACCGTAATTTCATAACCCAACTCATTGTACGACTGGATAAATTGCCACAATTTAAGACATGCACGGAAATTGGGGTTCTTCTGAATAGCGTTCGTTCTCATGATAGGCGGTCTGACAGGAACGCAGTTCCTGAGCTCCTTCATGAAAGAGGAATTTGCATACTCATTGATAATTCTCTTAACTCTTTCAATACGCTGGAAAGCCGTTGCATTCTCGCCCTCGGGACCTGCCTCACCGCCGATATCGCTTCCTGCTGACTGTGCCGAAACTTCAAGCTTATACTGAATCTTTTCGCGGCCTCTTGTGAAATCGCTTTCCATCTTAAGCGATGCCATGTTATCATCATCCGAAATGTTGAAAAGGACATTATATCTTACATCAATAAATCGAACAAGATTCTGCATAAGCGTGAAAACGAATCTGTTTTCATAAACCTCATAGCTCTCCTCACGGAAAACATTAAGGATCTGGTTCGGGGTAACATCGTCGCCCTCAACCTTTGCAATCATATTGGTGTGCTGAGCAAGATGGCGTATCGATTCGTTGGTGATCTTCCTTGCACGCTCAATAGGAACTATTTCTTCTTCCTGAACAATGAACTTTCTGGGAACACGAATGATATTGTCAAGGGGGATAATACAAGCTTCGATTTCCTCAACCCATTTGAGATCAATCTTCTTATCAAAATATCTGTTGAACAAGGAATAGCTGTTCGTACCGCTCTTGATGGCAGTATCCATTTCATCATAGAACTCGCTGTCAGCGGTTGCGGACGCAAGATAGTCCTTGTATTCAAGATATAATTCAAGATACGATTTGTTCATTAAGTATAGCCCCTTTGACAAAAGTTATAATAACGGCTTCGGGATTACATAAGTCTCTTAAGAAGCTGAAGATATTCTTTACACTCGTTCATGTTTGCCTTGCCGAAGTGCTTATTGAGATATGTAACAAGTCCGTCGATTTCATCACGGATAAAGGAAAGGTTCAAGCTTTCGAACTTACGGAAAACCTTCTTTGCAAGAACGAAGTCAATACCGTCAATTTCTGTACCGCCGCAGCCGACATAAGCGGGAACAAATTCCTTAAGCTGCTTAACAATACGGTTACCGAATGCAAGACGGAAATGTTCAATAACATAATCGTCAAGCTCTTCGATCTTCTTAAGGTTTTCATCTGATACTTTGTACTTTGTCTGGCACTCGCGGAACATGCCCTCAAGATGCTTGTAGCTGAGGTTGAGCTCCTCTGTATAGGGTGCCTCAAAGAACTTACCTTTACTGTTAAGGTCGATCGGAATAGCACGGTCGTAAACCTTATCGGAAACGGCAAATGTCGAGTCGTCGTTGTTGATTGTGCCGATATACCACATGTTTTCGGGAAGTCTGAGCTTACCGTCGATAACGTGCTTCGGGTCGGTCGGCCATACGCTGGGAACGAGGGATACAACCCACTCATCTCGTGACGGCATTTCAAGAATTGAGAGAAGCTCGGCGAAGTAATACTCAACACGAGCGATATTCATTTCGTCAAGAACCGTTACGAAAATTTCCTCTTTAAATGTAGCTTCATACATTTTCTTAAGAACTTCTGTCTCGTTAAAGCGCTTTGTAAATTCATTAAAGTAACCGAAGATTTCGGTACGGTCACGCCATGACGGCTGAACCGATGCGATCGTAACAGGGTTTCTGAGGAATTTACCCCATGCATAAGCAAGTGATGTTTTACCTGTACCTGAAATACCCTGAAGAATTATAAGTCTTGTTGAAGCAAATGCCGAAAGGAAAAGTCTGATGATCTTGATTTCATAGAAAAGACCGAGACGTGAACATGCAAAGTTACGGAATCTGTCGCAGATTTCGGGAAGAGTAATTTCATTATCGAATTCGGGAGCAACATAATTCTCAATCTCGAGATCGACCTGAGTACACTTGTAGAAACGGCTGTAATCATCGGCAGTCTTGTCAATCTCGCCGTCCTTCTTCTCCTCATCGGTTGCCTCGCCGTTTTCGTCATACGGACTCTCACCGGGATTAAGGCCGAGCTGAGAAACCTTCATGGCAAGAATTCGCTCTTTTTCGTTGTTGAGCTTAATAACCTCACGATTGAGATTACCGACTTCCATAAGAAGTTCTTCCTGGTCAACAAGGGTTTTTCTGACTCTGACATACTTCTTGATGAGAACAACAACAAGTATAACGATTGCCGCAAGAACCGCAACTGTTGCTATAATTGCCACAACTGCAAGAAGCCAGTCAACAATAGTAAACTTGCCTGACCAAGCCTTAAATATCTTTATGTACTGCGGAATGTTAAAAATGTTGGCAATGCCAAGGCCGATTCCCTTAAAAATACCCCAGACACCTTTAACGAAAAACTGATTTAAAAATTCTGCAAGGAACTTTGTGATTGTCATTTCGGTCACCCTCTGTTTTTTATTAGTTTATATTGATATGAGTTGAATGTTATTTATCTTCTTTTTCTTGGGAGCTTTCTTTGTTCTGCTGAGCGATGTATTCTTCAATAACACGCTGTTTTGATTCTTCACTGAGATTCTCGGCTTTAGCGGTCATAAACATTGAGATAAGCTTATATATCTGCCAGATGAAGAACAGAGCCAACGGGATAATAATGCAAATCATAAATCCTGTTCGACTTTGAAGGAAGCTGAGTGCCGAACCGAAGTTCGCTATTTTCATTCCTGTAAGCCTGTTTCCGTTTTCATCAACACCGGAGTTGACCTGCTTTGCAATAACCTCATCAGGAAGAACATTTACCGTATCTTCCATGCCTACTGCATCACCTGCCGTTACAAAGGCATAAACTGAACCGTCTCCCGCAAGAATAATATCAGTAATTCTATGGGTATTGTATCCTCTGATTTTCTTGCCTGCACTTTGTCCTTCTATAATCGTCGAGTATGTAATTACATCGCCGATCTTTAATGCGCTCGGATCCTTGACTTCCTTCGAAATTATCAAATCACCGCTTCCGAATCCCGACGGTTCGCCGGAATCCATTGAGTCAGACTGGACGGCAAAAGGCGTATATCCGAGAACATTGCCTATACCCATGTCCGAGTTCTTTGAGGTAAACGTCATAACCGTTATGATTATTGCGATTATAATTATGATAATCAGCAAAATATCGGAAATGACACCCCAGATGCTTTTCCCTTTTTCGTTCATTTACAACATTCACTCCTGTATTTTTTTACCTAAAAAGGTCATTTGTCGGCACAGTCAATATGCGGACAAATCGCCCTTTTATCTCAGGGTCAAGGGTGACGCCGTATGGCGTCACCCACCCAAAGTGACGGGTTAATTCAGGATTTTGTTCCTGACGCTCTTGATAAACCGAAATTAGTCTATTTCAAGAACAAGGTTGAAGTTAATGGTTGAACCTGCGATATCATTTGCGCAGTCAACATCATTACCTTCCATCCACATGTAAACTCTTACACGGGTGATACCTGCAGCACATGTAACTCTTGCCTGTGAGGAAGTAGTTGCAAGTGTTGCTTCGAGATTATAGCAGTATTCTGTGTTAGAAACGATATTTTTATAAGTACCGTCAGTAGCAAGATTTAAACCTGCTTTTGTAAGGGGTTTTGTAGTCATTATACCGCTTGCGCCCAAAGCAGTTGCAGCTGCAGTATGGCTGGAAGCATCCAACTCGTAAACAACCTTTTTAGCTGTATTTACGCCAGGTACTACGCTCTGGATCGCAGATGCAGATGCCTTCTCAGCAACAGTACCGCAGTTTACTAGAGCGATACGCATAGCTGTAGGAAGCTCGGGGTTGCTCTCACATGTAACGCTTGATGAACCGAATTTAACAACAGTTTCATTCTTAACCTTTACAAAAAGATCAAATGCAACAAATCCGCTGCCAACATCTGCTCTGCTGTAAGTGTCCATTCTGCCTGCATCGTTGATTGAACCGTCAAAGAATCTCGGAAGATATCCGTTTGTATTCATATTGGATGATGACGGCTTAACTGTATCAGGAATATTGTTCATATGTCCTTCGTATGCGGAGAAACGAGTTGTTGTGATACCAGCGATCTCATCAGCTGTAAGCTTTGTTGTGAAAGCTGAAGTATTAGCAGAAATCTGAATACCTTCAGGTGATGTGACGTTCAATTCCATGGACTCGACTTCAACTCTTTTTGCCATTGAGAACCATGCATATGTAGCTGACGTAAGAACGATAGCAGATACGATAAGCATTGCAATGGCAGAAATGAATGCGCGCTTTTTGAATGTCTTTTTCATTATCTTTACCTCCATAAAGATTTCATGCCTTGGCGACCGTTAACGCGCCGCCAAACGCATAATTTTATCCAAAGTGTTTCTGACTTTTTGAATTCAGTATTTGCTCAATGAATTTGATATGAAAGGAATAAACTTCCCGTCACCAAGTTTAAACGTAATCGTAATCAAATTTCATTGAAAGCTTAATACTTCCACCCAAAATGTCGTTGACACAATCAGGATCCCAACCTTCAAGCCACATGACTATCGTATATTTATGATAGCCGCCTGCTTTTGTAAGAACGTCCTTGTCCTGCATAACCGTTGAATCGTTTATGAACAGCTTGTCGTCCTTATCATATTTATCATTGATATCAAATACGTCGGTCGTTCCCTTTTTCGGCTTAGCATAAATCGTGGGAGTTCCGCCGTCTCTGATTACCATAACTCTGACCGCCTCATCGGCACCGAGATTTACTGATTCGATCTGAAGATTTGCCGTGTAGCTTACGTCAACATCTCCGACGTTCTTTGCGTAGAATGTATACGCGAAGAATTCCTTACCGTTTGAACGGTTATGCGAACCGTCAACACTGTCAAGCTCTGCTGCCGACGGAAGCCATGTATATGTGCAATCGCCCATATCATTTACACTCGCGCCGCTGAGCACCGCCTTCATGTCTGAGAAATCTCCCGATTCCGAAAGAAGAAGTCCTCTCGTCTGCTCGGACTTGTTAATCATTGCGGTAAAATCACCGGTATCGGTTACACTGGTCTTGTTTTCAATAATTTCGCGAATGCTTGTAACCTCGCTGATGCTGGTTACGGGAACAATCGTCGTTACCTCGATCTCTTTAATGATCTCCTTGATAACTTCAACTTCCTTGATTACCTCTTTGATAACTTCCTTAATTTCCTCGACCTCGCGGATACTTGTAACCTCGCTGATGCTGGTTACAACTGAGTAGCTCGGGACCTCACTGTAGCGAGTAACATCACTGTATCTCGTAATATCGCTGTAACGGGTTACGTCGCTGTAGCGTGTAACATCGCTGTAACGAGTTACATCACTATAACGTGTAACGTCACTGTAGCGAGTTACATCATTATATCTTGTAACGTAGGACGGAACCTCGCTGATACGCGTAACATCACTGTAGCGAGTTACATCGCTATATCTTGTTACGTCGCTGTAACGGGTTACATCATTGTATCTTGTTACAAATGTCGGAACCTCACTGATACGAGTAACGTCTGAATAACGTGTGATATCGCTGTATCTTGTGATGTCACTGTAGCGTGTTATTTCAACAGGTCTTACACTGGTAACTTCTCTTTCAACGGTTTTGATAACCGTTTCAATTCTTTCAACTCTCTGCTCAATAACTCTTGTTACCTGCTGAATTCTTTGGAGAGTCTGAATTCTGACACTTGTGACCTCACGGATGCTTGTAACTTCTCTTGCCGTAGTAGTCGCTCCGCCGATATCATCAATGTCAGCATCAAGAATCTTATTGATATCGTCTCTGATCTGAGTAAGCTTTGCTTTTATGAAGCTTATCTGACCCGGAGTAAGCTCAAGCGTGTTGATTGCCGTGCTGACCGCCTGAGTTTCTCTGTCCATCTTATCGACAACCCTTTTCAGATCATCAAAACTCTTGATGTCGGGAACCTCGTCAAGCATTGCGCTCTTGATAAGTTCATCGTATTCTCTTCGTTCGTTTATGTATGAAGAACATCCGAACATAACAGAAAGGAAAATCAAAAGGAGAACAAGGATTATAAGGAGAATACGGATAACGGCTTCTCTTTTCTTAACCTTTTTGGATTCTCTGCGAACTCCGTATCGGCTCATGCGATCCTGTTCGGGGGTTGCACCGTCGTTAGGAAGAGGTTTGTTCTTATCTTTTCTTGCCAAAGCCGATCACTCCTTAGTTAATTTGTTTTTCTTTAATCGCCTCGCCGAAATAAGATCCTGTAAACTGATCCGCTCCCATCTTGTTGAGAAGATCAAACATTTCCTTGGATTCTATTCCGTCGACCCTGACCTGCGCATCAATCTTTTTACAGAAATCTATGATTCCCTGCACCGTGTTCTGAACCTTTTCGCTCGTCATTATGCCGTCAAGCAGGCTTTTGTGAAGTCCTATGTAATCGACATCGTAGTGAGCGAGGTGTGTCAGAGACGTATATTCAAGACCGAAATCATTGATGGAAACCTTAAGTCCCATTTCTCTGAAATCAGTAATATTTTCCATTACCTGATCCTTGACGGCCTCAAGAATACTTTCGTTAATGTCAAAACAAAATCTGTCAGGAGAAATGCCATGCTTATCCAGAATCTTTTTGACCTGAGCAACGAAGTTTTTCTTCGAAAAGCTCTTGACGGAAATCTGCACTATAATCGAATTAAGATCCGCCTCTCGCTCTTCGCAACGTTTAATCGCTTCGCAGGCTTCTTCGATCTCCCAAAGATTAAGTTGAACGATCTGATTCGATTTTTCCGCTATCGGGACAAAAAGCTTCGGTAGCATGACACCCATAACCTTATCATTGATAAGCATTGAGATTTCATAATCTATCGCCATATTCAAGTGAATGTCAAATACCGGTCTGTATCTCAGCTCAAGCGTCCTGAGCTTTCTGCCTGATCCGGTATTCTTTTTGTTTTCAGCCATATGCGACACTCTCCATCAATGTAAAATCTGCTAAAGCCTTCTGCCTTGTGGTCAACAGACGACAAAATACAACATATTGTATTACCTTACAAAAGGGGGCACTTGTCCTATTGACGCACTATTACATGTATATTACTTTAACATATTTCTGCGGATTAGTCAATAATTTTTTTGTCATTTAGCGAAATAAATATTTAAATATTTATTAAAATGTTAAATGCCTGTTAAATTATATTGCATTGCTCAATTACAGTATTCATCGCTCTTAAAACGGCCTTAATTTTTTCGTTCACCGATGCTAAATTATTTTCTTCACGGCAGATGTATTTGTAAAAATCTCTTGCCTCTTCACTCATTAAAATGTGCTTTTCAATTTCTCCGACAAGTCTCTCGGTTCTTCCGTCATTATAATGAATCTGCACGTCCGTCAGCTTTGAAATCGAGCCAAGGGTCATTGTTCCCTTGTCACCGATAATCTGAGAGCCTGAAAAGTCTTGACCGATCTTTGAATATGTAAGCGTAATTTGTTTGTCGCTGTAATCAAGAATTGTCGTGCCGTAGCCGTCCGCTCCGGTTGAAAGGAATCCTGCCGAAGAAATAATTTTTTCCGGCTCGCCGAAAAAATCAATCGCCGGATAAAAGCAATAAATTCCGAGATCGCGCAGACATCCCGTTTTCATTTGCGGATTGAAAATGTTTGGATTTTCTCCGCGAAGAAGCGCAGGATATTTTGAGGAAAGCTGAGAAAAATCAAAATGCGCCGATGAAATTTTTCCAAGCGTTTTCAGCTTTTCTTTGATAAGATTCCTGTGCGAAAGATGAAGCATCATTATTGCTTCCGTGTAAACTAAATCTTTTCTCTCGGCAAGCTCACATAATTCTGTAAATTCTTCCGGCGTTATTGTAATCGGCTTTTCGCAAAGCACATGCTTTCCGTTTTCAAGCATCAGCTTGCTCTGTGAATAATGAAGCGAATTCGGACTTGCAATGTAAACCGCGTCGATATCGCTCTTTGCAAAATCATTTATATCGGTATAAACAGGAACATCCTTAAATTTTTTTACAAAGCCTTCTCCTTTTTCTTTTGTCCTGGAATACATTGCCGAGAAAACCAAACCGTCTACAAGCTCGGCTCCTTTTACAAACTCCTCGGCAATCCAGCCCGAACCGATAACTCCGAATTTAATCATTTAAAACTTCCTTTCATATATAATTCTGTTTCCGAAACGGGAAATGCGCCTTACGGTCACACTGCCAACCGCAAGACGCAAAACCGTTTATTTCGATGACCCTCCGATGTTGAATACGTTTTCAATCCCGATAAATACCAGAGTAACAAGTATCTGCATCATCAGAACAAAGATCTGCGGAAGATCGCAAATAACATTCATCGCCGAAAGTATCAGCACAATTACAAATCCCATGAGCACACCGAGCATTGTAAGCAAGCCCGAAACCTTAAACATTTGTCTGAGCGACGCCGCAAGGCAAAGGCTCTTCATAAATGTATACGGCGTGCCGTCATGAATTGCGATCGCCCTTGCCGCGAGCTTGGGTCTTGACTTATATTTTTTGAAAATTCTGCCCGATGAGGAATTCAGAATTTTAATATTGTTAAGCCTCATATCAAAGCAGCTTGAAATCATAGCCTCGTTCACATTGGGATCGCAGTTACGGACAAGTATGCTCACGCCGCTGTCGCGCAGCTTTTGAAGATACGGTCTGATCTGCTCGTTCGGCGCATAGTCCACAACGATCATGGCCGCCAGCTTATGCGCGATTCCGAGATACATAACCTCGTGACCCGCAATAAGATATTTGTCCTCGTCAACCGTTTCGGGAATCTGGATATTATGATTGACCATCATCATGCGATTGCCGAGCACAACCTTCTGCCCGAATATCCAGCCCGAAATTCCCTGCTTTTCCTCGTAGCTGAAGCTCTTGACGGCAGGAAGAAGGTCGCGTCTGTTTACAACGACCTGATCGAACACTCCTGTCAGCGGACCGCCCGAGCGAATGACCATTGCGGCCGCATAAAGCATTGCATCATCAAGACGTACATTTTTAAAATCCTTAAAGCCGTGCATGGTGCATGCTTTTTGGTCAAACAAATCCTTGCTGTCAATTATTACAACGTTTGTTCGGCAAAGCTCGTTGACCGCATCCTGACATGAAATCATTCCGCCCTCTTTGTTAAATTTCTTATTGGTTCTGCTCAGCGGAAGCTCATAAAGAAGCGGAGCATATGCGGGAACACACATCGCAAACGTAATGGAAAATGCGGCAAATCCCGTTGCAAAATCTCTCTTGACCGCCCATGCAACAGCAAGATTTATCAGCGCAAAAAGCAATGCAAGCGGCAGCAAAAGTCTTGTCAGCTTATCTGCCGAGGTTTCGCTCATGCAAAGTTCAATAAGATGTGACGGGAATTTTGTCTTGCAGGAAAATCTGATTCTCGGGCTTGTGCTCTTAACATTTTTTGCAAGCTCGACTGCATCCTTGTCGTCCGAAATTCCTTCAATACTGTAGAGCTTGTCCTTATTATCGCCCGTACACATTTCCATTGCGTCAATCGTTCTTGAATGAACAACATAATTGTTTATTTCTCCCGTCAGGAGAAGTACGATTCCCGCACCCGAAAAAACGCTGACCGTGTTGCTGTCCGCAAAATAGAAAATAAGCATAAGCAAGCTTTGAAAAAAGCAAATAATCGAAGAAATCGAAATCATTGTGTTTATATTTATCTTTTTTCTCTTCAGCATTTCAAAGCTGTTTACAATAGTCTGGTTTGCAACAACAAGACCGAGACAGAGCAAAACAAAATTTGAAAAAATCGTAAGGATTCTGTCACCCGCAATCGTGGTGGATGACGCTGAAAAAATACTGACAAGCAATGTAAGACCGAGTATAACTCCGAGTCCGATAATTTTATTGAAAGATTTTTTCTTTTGAGTGTTAAGGTATCTTATTACGCGGCGCGAATCCTTCGTCTGGGAATACTCAATGCCGACAAAGCTTTCCGTCTCTTTTCTTCTCGGACGTTCTTCGTTTGAGGCGAAAAGCTCGCCGATCTTACTGCTTTCGGAATCGGGTCCGTAGGGATCTCCGTTTTCATCATTTTCGAGCAATGTAAACTTGCTGATTTTTTCTTTTCTTTTCTCAAACAGTTCCTTTTCGGCTTCGCTCTCGTCAATCTGCTCGGGTGTTTCGTCCGCCGTTTCCATCCCTGTGAAAACCATCTGACCGCCAAGCTCGGCGTCACGGATTTTATTTTTGAAGTCGCTGCTTTCCGCAGGCTCCCCGACAGAAATCTTTTCATCCTCAAGTGCGTCATCTGCCGACATAATTATCGGCGCACCTTCAAGATCCTCCTGCGCTTCGCCCTTCTTTATAACGATACCGGGCTTTTCAATACATATTTCTTTCGTTACCTCGGCAACGGGGATCTGTTTTGTTTTCTCATCATCAGCGGGAGCTGATTTTTCTTCCTCTTCAATGAGTTCTTCAAGCTCCTCGTCAAACTCTTCCTCTTCGGCTTCTTCCTCATATTTTTTCGGTGAGTTGTTTTTAAAAGAAGCAAAGAAGCTCTCGCCCGATTTTTTTATTTTGTCTGCAAACGCAGAAAATCCTTTTTTTACAGAATCAACCGCCTTTTCCTTTTTCACGGGTGCAGCTTCCGTCATTATTGATTTTAATTTATCGTTGTCATCGGGTGCGTCGTGCGCCTCGGAGATATCAAAAACCTTTACGTCCTTATCCTCTTCGGGCAGAGCATCATCAGACAAGAATCTGACAGCATCCTCGAGCAATTCCTCTTCAAAATCGTCGGATTCTATTTCAAGCTTTTCCTCTTTCGGCTCTTCGAAAATTTCTTGCTCGTGTTTTTCTTCAGGCAAACCCGCTTCTGCCGTAACATTCTCGTCCGCCGATTTTACGGAAGAATTTTCGTCGGCCGTTTCAGTCTCGCGATCAAGCTGTTCAAGCTGCTTTCCTCGGTCAGTCAGCTCGAGTAAACGGTCAACATCCTCCTTCGACCAATTTCTCGAGTCTGTGTCGCCGCCGTTTTTCGCTATCGTTTCTTCAATCAGAGCCATGAGCTGTTCATTTGTTAAATCTGACAAGGTTCTCACCCCTTTGCTTTGATACCCGACCGCTGTCTTGCGACCTCGTACATAAGTACACCTGCCGCAACCGACGCGTTGAGCGAATTTATTTTTCCTTTCATCGGCATTGATACGATGAAATCACATTTTTCTTTTACAAGCCGGCTTATTCCTCTGCCTTCCGAGCCTATAACAAGTCCAACTCCGCCGTCATAGTCCACGCCGCACCAATTTTCTCCGTCCATGTCCGCGCCGTAAAACCAAATTCCTTTTTCCTTAAGCTCCTCCATTGTCTGCGCAAGGTTTGCGACCCTGACAACGGGAACATATTCAACCGCGCCTGCCGAAGCCTTTCCGACAACATAGCTCAGCGACGCGTTTCTTCTTTTCGGAATGATAACTCCGTGAACCCCAGTAGCCTCCGCCGTTCTGAGAATTGCTCCGAGATTGTGCGGATCCTCAAGCTCATCGCAAATTATAATGAATGGCTTTTCGCCCCTCTCCTGTGCAAGAGCAAAAACGTCCTCCATGCTTGCGTATTCATGGGATGCGGCATAAGCGGCTACGCCCTGGTGCGTTGAGGAATTGCACATGAGGTCAAGCTTTTTCCTGTCAACCTCCTTGATAACTATTCCCAGATCGCGGCACTTTGCAAGAATCTGTCCGATCGAGCCGTTACGCTCACCCCTTGCAACAAGCAGTGTATCAATCGCTCTGCCGCTTTTGAGAGCCTCTGAAACGGCATTTCTTCCAATTATAAGATCTTCACGTTCGGTACGTTTTTCGTTATCCATACAAATCCTCTGTTTCTGAATATATTGTTACATTTTATAATCTTATATATTGTACCATACATTTAAGACAAAAAACAAGATAAAACGGCTTTTATTTTCAAAGTTCCTCAAATGTTTCCTCAAAGCTCCTTTATGTTTCGACCTGTTTCTTTTTTGACGAGTTATAAAATGTAGTAGGTGTCGGAGAATGACGTCAAAGCTATACATATTATAATCTGTCGGGAGAAAAAATTATGCTGAAAACAAGAGTAAAAGAATTTATAACGGTAAAATCGGACGAAAAAAAGCCTGCACTTCAATTTAAGCCTGTTATGAAAACCGCCCTGTCCTTCATTTTCGGATTTCTGCTGATGAATCCGTTCATCACAGGAAACGTCTCGCCCTTTTCAATTTCGCTCATTGCTTCTCTTTCGGGAATGCAATGTGTTGCCGCAACAGCAGGAACAGTAATCGGCTCCTTCGTTTTTTTTGATGCAACGGATACGGTGAAATATCTCGCCGTTGCACTTTTTTGCTGTATGATAAATGAGATCTGTGCCAGATATTTCGGAAATGAGCTTACAAGAATTACTCCTTACATAAACTCGTTTATGAGTATGCTGGTGATCAGCGGCGCAATAATGTTCGCAACAGGCTTTGAGCTCGAAACATTTATAACCGTAATTTATGAATCTCTTCTCTGCTGTGTCGGAACTTATATTTTTATTCAGGGAAACAGTCTTGTTTTCGGGAAAAAGGACTTTGCACGTTTCACCACCAAAGAATTTATGATAACCCTGCTGACCGTCGGTGTTTTGCTGATGCCCTTCTATAAATACACCGTATTTGACTTTTCATTTGTCGGCGTTTTGTTTTCTTTTATAATACTTTTGCTTGGCAGACTGAAAAGCGGAAACGGAGGCACGCTCGCAGGCGTCTGCGTCGGAATCTGTATAGGTCTCAGCGGTCAGGTTTCCTTCCTCAGCGCGGGCTACGCTCTCGCCGGCTTGCTGTGCGGCGAGCTTTCAAGAAAAAACAAATATTTGTCCGCTTCGGGCTTCGTCGGCTGCATTGCCGTTTGTGCGCTCATTGACTCCGCGCTCAAATCCTATCTCGCAATTGCCGAAGCTGTTGTTGCGGCGGCTGTATTCCTGCTGCTGCCTGACCGATTCTTTTCGTTCCTCAGCGAAAAGGTAAATCTGCCGACTCCGATCTATGTCAAAAGCGACAGCAGTCGGGTTCTTACCCATAGGCTGAACGAAGCCTCCGAAGCGATAAGCGAGCTTTCGGAATGTGTCAACACCGTTCAGCGTACACTTGCCCCTCAGCATGACAAGGAGCTGCGCCTTGCGGTCAGATCGGCATGGAACAAGGTATGCGATAACTGTGATTTAAGAAAAAGCTGTCGTGATGAGGTGTGCCATCCGAGCGATGAAACGATAGAGAAGCTCTCCCGTGCGCTGACCGATCATGCAAACCTCGGTGAATTCCATTTTCCTAAAAATTTTCCCGAAGCCTGCTACTGCTTTGACGAGATGAAAGAAAAAATCACGGAACGGTATATGAGCTATGTCGCGTCTCTCGGTGCGCAGGGAAAGGTCGATCAAATGCAGGGACTGATGTCAGATCAATTCAAAAGCATGGCGGATATTTTGCGTGACATTGCATGTGAATTCGACGAGGATCTCAACCTCAGCCCCGAAATTTCCGATATCTGCGGAGAGGAAGCAAAGGAATCGGGACTTAATGTCATCAGCTGTGAAAGCTATCTTGACAAATTCGGAAGAATGAGCGTAAATCTCCGAGCCTCCAATCCAAGGGATAATTTTAATGTTACCAAATTTACCGACGCGCTCTCTATGGCGACAGGCACGGCTCTCAATATACCCGAAATTGATATGTCCGATGATGACTGCCTGATGAAATTTCAGCAGAAGATGGTTTATGACGTTGAGGTCGGTGCCTTCAGCCGCTCTGCCGATGATATAAAGGTTTGCGGCGACTATTACAGGAGCTTTCGGGACGGAAACGGGAGACTTATAACCGTGCTGAGTGACGGAATGGGCACAGGCAGTCGTGCGGCTGTTGATTCCGCAATGGCGGCTGAGCTTTTTTCGAAGCTCGTCAAATCGGGGCTGAGCTTTGACTGCGCTCTGCCTATCGCAAATTCAGCTTTGCTTGTAAAAAGCACGGACGAATCCCTCGCAACTCTTGATGTTGTATGCATTGATCTTTACACAGGCAGAACAGATTTCATGAAGGCAGGCGCCGCCGCAACCTTTATCCGTCACAAGGACAATGTTGCGTCGCTTGAGCAAGCGTCTCTACCGATAGGAATTCTGCGGGAAATTGAATTTTCAAAGGCAACGGCAAAGCCCGATGCAGGCGACATAATTTTGATGATCTCCGACGGAGTTCTCGGCGACTGCAACGGCTGGATACAGCAGGAAATGAAGCTTTGGGATACGAAGCATTCTCCGCGCAAGCTGGCAGAATTCATTGTCAACTCCGCCTGCGAACGCAAGCTCGGCAAGCAGCGCGACGACATGACCGCCATTGCGATTTATGTTAAGGAGAAAAAATAAAGCCTCGACTGTCACCGTCAACAACCGAAGCCATTACATCATAATAAGCTTACCGCTCGGGATCAAAATACCCGAGCGGCATTTATATCATATACTATTTAATTAACGAGGAAATAACGTCAACAACTTCACTTTCGGTCAATCCGTTGCAAATGAGTCTGAAGCCGACACCGCGATATATAAACTGAGCGTAATAATATCCGTCATCTGTTTTCCCGATGCCGACGGCAGTATTGTTTATTGTTGAATTATTCTCGATTTCGCTGAAAAACGCACAGTCCGATTTCGGCATGACGTTTTTTTCGGTTTCTATATTGACTGACCTTGAAAAATCGTCATTTGAATAATTAAGGATTATATTATCATAATAAACTTCCCCTGTGCCGCCGTTCCTTTTGTAAATTCCGTTGCTGTCCTCCCACTCTTTCAAATCGGCAGGAACCTCGGGAAACAGATTGGTTCCGTAGTAATTAACCAATGCTGTCTTATCCAATTCCACAAAATCGTCCCAATCAAGATCGATATTCATTTTTCTGCCGCCGTCTCCTGAAATGTTATCAATCTGTTGAACGACGATTTTATTGTTTGCGGCAGAAGCTTCTGTGCTTTCGGGTGTGTTCGGCTCCGATTTTACGTTATTACTGCCGTGCCAAACTCCGAACCCCACCAAAACAGCGAGACAAATACAGCTGAACGTTGTAACGGTACGGGTAATTATTTTCTTTTTTCTCTTTTGATTTTCTTCATACTCTGCCTTGCGTTCAAGCAGGCTTCTCACCATTTCATTACTGTTTTTCATAATTAAAACCTTCTTCCTTTTCGAGTATTGATTTCAAGCTTTGCTTTGCACGATAAAGAAGATTCTTTAACTGACGGTCGCTTTTCTTCAGCACCGTTGCCGTCTCTTTGTTGGAAAGACCCTCAAAATACACAAGCCAAATTGCATTTCTGTAATCGGGAGGGAGCTTGGATAACGCTTTGTAAACCGTTATTTTCTCTTCGTCCTTAATATACGATTCTTCAAGGCATTGCTCCTCAATCAAATAATTTTTCATATCCTCAATCGGCACGCTTAACTGCTTTGAATTATGCCTGATAAAATCTATTGCTATATTTCGCCCGATAGCATACAGCCATGATTTAAAGGTGCTTTTCCCCGAAAATCTCGGCTTTTTGGTAATAAGCCGAAAAAACGTATCCTCCGCTAATTCCTCGGCAATATGCAAGTTATTAACGTAACCGTTTAAATAAAGAATCAAACCGTCCTTGCATTCTTCAACAAGCTCAATCAGCCCATCTTCTTCGCCATTGAGAAAACGGCGGTAGCTACTTGCACCGTTATCCATTGACTTCCTCCTTTCCGAAAATATTTTCTCTTTCACTTATTAGTCGTAATCGTCGAGGAAAAGTCTCACTGAATTTATAAAATTACAGCAAAAAGGAGTTGCCGTAAACAAACCGACCGCCCTGTAATTTATATATTGCAGAGAGGTCGGTTCTTTTTGAATTTTATTTTAAAACAAGCCTATGATTCCGATTTCTGTACAGGCATCTACATTCATTGTGCTGAAAGCCTATTTTTTACCGCTTTATGTTTAAGCTTTACTGCGGTTTCGACCGTAAGAATAATTTCAAACAGCAGAATAATAAACGGCTCCGTAATTACATTCGGTTTTCTGAGCAAGTCAATAATTACTGTTTTCAGATTAAAAGTATTTTGCAAAAATGCCGTTATAGCGTCCATCTTAAAATACCAGAAACACGGAATTGTAATTATCAATGAGCAAAACATTATTCCGTATATTATATTTATTTTTCCTTCCGAGCGTTGCAAAATATAGCTTACGAACGAAATCAAGAGAAAAATCAGAATATAAACTCGGGCGGTCGAATCAATATTTACAAACGCAAAGAACAATCCGATCAGCTTATTCCATTCCTCATTTGCAAAGAAAACAATAAATGCGCACATAAGCCAAACGACAACTTTTGCAATCGTCAAATAAAGGCTGATATCAATTCCCAAAACAGTAGCCATCTGCTTAAGATCAATAAGTATCGAAGGTCCTATAAGAGAATACGCCCAAATGTTTCCGCCTGAAAACGTGATAAGATTTTTTATAAATATCGAAATGCCTTCAAATCCGCCGTAAAAAGCAAACGGCAAAAAGAATGCTGCTGCACCGTATATGACCAAGCGAATGGCTTCCTTATACTTTTTGTCAGTTATCAAAAGCAACCCAAATATCGCAGGATAGATTTTAAATCCTGCCGCAAGAGCCAAAGCGACATATGACAGCTCCCGTATGATTTTGTTTTCACTGCTTCTGTAGAATACAAAGAAGGCAGAAAGAACCATTGCAATCAATGCAACATTTCCGCGCTGAATACAGTATATCATCGGGAACGATATCATAATAAAAAATGCCGTCAAAAAAGATTCTGACTTGGTTAATTTTCTTTGTAAAATATCATAGAACAACATTCCCAAAGCCAGCGTGACCGTAACGATAAAAAGGACAAATACTATCTGGCATAATCCGTCGGAATACATTTGCAAGCGTTCATTGTTTCCGTACTTGAGCGCTATATATTCATGCGGCACCGCTTTCGAAATCAGAAGGAAAAACAGGCTTGATAACGGAGGATATATTACTCCTCTTTCTTTATAAACGTCTCTTGTTCCCGCATCGCACATTGAGTTGTAAAAATCCATAAAATAATCTTCGCCAAACAGAAGATCATTAAAAGCTCTGCCCTCCGAGAGTGCAGTGAAAGCTATTACACAGACAAGCGAAATCGCCGAAAAAGCCCAAAACAAATATATAAGAAGCTTGTCGTTCTTTTTCAAAGTATTATCAACATTCTTCATTTACCGCCGCCCCTTTCCATAATTCGTTGACATTATATACTATCCGCTTTGCCATGTCAACAATATCCGCAAGCGGCAAACGCAAAAACACCTTGACATATGCACACATGAGTATTATACTTATATAGTTAGCAGCAGCTAACCAAAGGAGGTTCGGTTATGAAAAAGAATTTATTAAGAGGTATTTTTGCCGCAACTCCCCTATTCAACCTTTATCTATTTGTACATATCCTTAGAAATCATAAACTCCAATAGAACATTTTTTGTATTATAGCATTATGTCATTTTTTGTCAACGAATACAAAAAGTAAAATTCCTATATTCAAATCGTAGAAGTTACAATGCATATATTAAACGTTTTCAAAAGAAAAAGACTGCAATCCGCAAAGCCGATTTACAGCAACGCTGATTGCAGTCTTTTATTTTTTAATTTTTTATGCGTCGAGCTTTGTCCGTTTTTTATGCTCAACCAAAGGCGTTGCGTTATTTTCTACGCAGTCCTCGGTCACCTGCACGCTGACGATTGATTTATCGCTCGGAACAGCATACATGATCGGCATAAGAAGATTCTCCATAATGGAGCGAAGCCCTCTTGCACCCGTTTTCTTTTCAAGCGTTTTTTTCGCTATTGCCGTAAGAGCCTCGGGAGTGAAATTAAGGTCAACTCCGTCCATTGAAAGCAGGGATTTATACTGCTTGACAATAGCGTTCTTCGGCTCCGTGAGAATTTTGACAAGTGCAGTCTCGTCAAGCTCCTTGAGAGTTGCAATAACGGGAAGCCTGCCGACAAGCTCAGGAATCAATCCGAACTTTGTTATATCCTGCTGGATAACCTTTGACATTGCGTTTTCAATAGTAAAGGCTTCCTTGTCCTTGATGTCCGCTTCAAAGCCGAGAGCAGAACCGCCGATACGCTTTTCAACGATCTTTTCTATTCCGTCAAATGCGCCGCCGCAAATAAAAAGAATATTTGACGTATCAACCTGCAAACACTCCTGCTGGGGATGCTTTCTGCCGCCCTGGGGAGGTACATTTGCAACAGTTCCTTCAACAATTTTAAGCAATGCCTGCTGAACACCCTCGCCGCTGACATCACGGGTGATTGACGGATTTTCGGACTTTCTCGCGATCTTGTCGATTTCATCGACGTAAATAATGCCACGCTCCGCTCTTTCGATATCAAAATCGGCGGCCTGAATAAGCCTGAGAAGAATGTTTTCAACATCCTCGCCGACGTAGCCTGCCTCGGTGAGCGTTGTTGCATCCGCAATCGCAAACGGAACGTCAATTATCTTGGCAAGCGTCTGAGCAAGCATGGTTTTGCCGACACCCGTAGGTCCGAGAAGAAGAATGTTGCTCTTCTGGATCTCAATATCGGAGTCATCCTGCTTGAAAACACGCTTATAGTGGTTATAAACGGCAACGCTGAGCGTGATTTTGGCTTCGTCCTGACCGATAACATACTCATCGAGACTTTTTTTGATCTCCATGGGAGTCGGCAGTTTGAAATCCTTGGCCTTTTTCTTTCTTGCTCTGCCTATTGCCGCGTGTTCCTCTGCCATAATTGCGCCACAAAGGTCTATGCATTCATTGCAGATATAAACCCCGGGACCGGCGATTATTTTTTCAACCTGTCCGTCGGATTTGCCGCAAAAGGAACAGCGGACGCTCTTTTCACGTCTTTCATCATCTCTTGGCATTACTACACCCCTGATTTATCTTTTGTAGAGAACCTTATCGACAAGGCCGTAATCCATTGCCTCCTGAGCTGTAAGGTAATTGTCACGCTCGGTATCAATGGCGATCTGCTCGATCGGCTTGCCTGTGTTCTCGGCAAGGATCTGATTGAGCTTTTCTCTTGTCTTAAGTATCTGATCGGCAACGATTTTAATTTCGGTTGCCTGACCCTGTGCGCCGCCGAGCGGCTGATGGATCATGATTGTGCTGTTCGGGAGAGCAATTCTCTTGCCCTTTGTGCCCGAGGAAAGCAAAAATGCGCCCATTGAAGCAGCCATGCCCATGCAGATCGTTGAAACGTCGCATTTGATATACTGCATTGTGTCATAAATTGCAAAGCCTGCGGTAACAGATCCGCCGGGGCTGTTGATATAAAGGCTGATATCCTTATCGGGATCCTGTCCCTCAAGGAAAAGCATCTGGGCAACAACAAGGCTTGCGGTTGCGTCATTCACTTCGTCGGACAGAACGATGATTCTGTCGCTGAGAAGTCGCGAAAAAATATCGTAAGAGCGCTCGCCTCTGTTGGTCTGTTCAATAACATAAGGTACCAGTGCCATATTTATTCCTCCGTTCGAGTCTTTTCTTTGTTTTTTTCAGTGCCATAATAGTGCAAATGAATGGCAAAGAGCCATCCATCCGCATAAATTATAATCATTTTGAGACTGAATTATTCAGCATCTGTCGGCTTTTCTTCATCTTTCTTTGCAGCAGCCTTTTTTGTTGTCTTTTTCGGCTTCTCTGCTACGATAGCCTTAGCGTTTGCAACAATGAAGTCAACTGTCTTTTTGCCGACAACGTCCTTCTTAACATCCTCAATATTAACCCACTTCTTGACCTGCTCAAGCTCAAGCTGATACATGTCAGCCATTTCCTTAAGCTGAGCCTCGGCCTCCTCATCGGTTGCCTCAATCTTCTCAAGCTCGGCAATCTTTTCAACTGCGAGCTGAAGCTTAACCTGCTTAACAGCGTTGTCCCTCATGCTCTCCTTGAACTTTTCTCTGTCCATGCCCATGTACTGGAGATATGTGTCAAGGGGAATTCCCTGCTGTGCAAGTCTGTTCTCGTAGTCCTTTACATCGTCCTCAAGCTTGTTATCATACATAACCTCGGGAATCTCACCCTCAACAAGCTCAACAACCTTTTCAAGAACTGCGCTCTCGAAGTCCTTCTCGACAGCTTCCTTCTTCTTTTCGGAAAGCTCTGCCTTGATCTTCTTCTTGAGCTCGGCGAGAGTCTCAACCTCATCATCAACGTCCTTTGCGAAATCGTCGTCAAGAGAGGGAAGCTCCTTCATCTTGATCTCGTGAAGAACTACCTTGAATACCGCTTCCTTGCCTGCAAGCTCGGGAGTGTACTCGGTCGGGAAGGTAACGTTTACGTCAAACTCATCGCCTGTCTTGTGACCGATGATCTGATCCTCAAAGCCCGGGATAAACTGACCCGAGCCGAGTGTAAGCTCGTAATTCTCGCCCTTGCCGCCGTCGAATGCCACGCCGTCAACGAAGCCCTCAAAGTCGATAACTGCGATATCGTTCTTCTTAGCCTTTCTGTCGTCAACCGTAACAACACGAGCGTTTCTCTCCTGCATGGAAGCAAGCTCTTTCTTAACGTCGTCCGCGCAAACGGAAGCGTCACCCTTGTCCGCCTCGATGCCCTTATAGTTTGCGATCGAGATTTCGGGCTTAACGGTAACCTTCATCGTCATCTCTACGCCGTCCTTGCCGATCTTTGTAACGTCAAGATCATGGGGAGCTGCAACAGGCTCAATGCCTGCCTCTTTGATAGCGTCGCTGACAACCTCGGGATATACGATGTCAAGCGCATCCTCATAGAATACGCCCTCGCCGTAGAACTTTTCAATCATTTTAAGCGGAGCTTTACCCTTACGGAAACCGGGAAGCTGGATCTTATTCTTCTGCTTGTTATAAGCCTTAAGAATTGCCTTGTTGAAGTCCTCGCCGCTTACGGAAACTTCAAGAGTGTAGATGTTTGTTTCTGTTTTGTTAGCTGATTTTAACATTAAAAACTTCCTCCTGTGTGGTATTTCGGAGCGTACATACTCCCACAAATACCTATTAACTTTTGTATTATAGCAGATGTTTTCAGCTTTTTCCATACCTTTTTTAAAAAATTTTTATTATTTGCAAAATATTTTTCCTGTTTTTACCTTACAAAAGCCGTAAATGGTCAAAGAAGGTCGAGAAAAGAGAAAAAAGCTCCGACACTCTTGCGAATGTCGGAAGCCAATTATATGTTCAGTTTTATGCTCAGGCGGCCTTTGTGTCGCCGAAGCCTCTCGGTCCGAAGAAGTAATAAAGGATCTCGCTCGCCGTTTTACAAACAAAGAGGAGTACATCGTCTTTCGTCGAATCCTTCTTTTCGTAAATTCCGATTTCGGCAAGAGCGTCGTAAAGCTCCTTTTCGGCAGCTTCCTCCTCGCCCTCAACAACTATTGTTGTTGCGAGGATTGCCTTTGCGTCGGCAAGTGCGTTTGAAAGTCTTTCCGCTTCCTCGGGTGTGAGCGAAGAAAGGTCAACCTTTTCCGCCTCAGCGATGTATTTCTTGAGATCTCTTGTGTTTCTGTGTCCGTTGAACTGCGGATACTCAACCGTTGTGAAAACATCCATTTCCTTGACCAGAAGAAGCTCCATTGCAAGAGAAATTACAACATCGTTTCTTGCAAGCTTTTCGTGATCCTGATTGCCGAAGAACCACGTTGTGTATGGGAATGCACATGTGGATGCGTCAACCTGGCCGTCGGGAGATATAAAGTTGGTGTCCTTATATTCCTTCTGCGTATATCCCTCGGGAAGCTTTTCATTGACCTTGCTGAAGGTTGCGCCGAGTGAGGTTGATGAGGAATGAATGATCTTATCCGAATTCGAATCGGAATCAATAAGGCTGTAAAGCTCAAGACCGTAGCCGCAGATGTCATAAATCTTCACACCGTTTGCAGCATAGTTTTTAAGATTCTTTATATAATTGACCTGCGCGCTGTGGAACCTTTCAACGTCATCTGCAAATTTTGTGTCCTTGACAAGATACTTTTCGGCAAGCTCATCATACATTGACGACGGAACAAGTCCCCACATTGTAGTAACTCTCGCCAGCGCCGAATCGGCAAGACCCGATGCAACTCCGTCAAGAAGTCCGATAACAACCTTTTTCGGCAAAACTCTGATTGCAATATTTATGAGCCAGCCCGTGTAGTTATCCACACCGACAAGCTTGGTAAACATGTTTCTGTAAAGGCCTGCGTCGCTGTAATCCAGCTGACCGAGCATGATTTTGCCGACAATTTCCGAACCGTCTGCGGCAGGAACAACGAGTACAATTTTGTTGATGTCCTCGCCCTGCGGATGCTCGCCGACATATGCAACGGAGACCGCGCCGCCGAGACTGATCGGCAGAAGATTGACCTTGTCCTTGCCCGTGTCCTTCTTTGCCTTTTCAATGAGCGCTTCAAGCTCATCGACAATGCTGTACATGTCGCCAAAGGAATTGTATGCAAAATAGTAGAGATTTTCTTCTCCGACGACATCGGTATATCCCTTGATCGGAACGTGGTCGTAAATTGTTTCCTTTTCCTCTTCCGTACATTCTGCAACAGATCTGTTGCCGTAATTTTCAACGCGGAAATCGTTTTTCGGAGTGCCGTCCTCGTTATATGCGATATATTCCATTGCATCATACACCGCGTTGTAGGCTGTTTTGGAAAGGCCGCAATCCTTCTGAGTTATGAGAGAAAGAACGATCGGGACAATGAGCTTGACAAGAAGCTCGGGAATATAGAAATACAGCGGCCATCCTGTTATCGGCTTGCCGTCGGGATCTATGGCATCGTTGCCCTCCTCATCGAGCATAAAGGTTTTTGCCTGTCCGATACCGTGAATGAGAATCGTCGGATAAACCTCGTCCTGCTCAAGCTCATCGACATGTTTATCGTTGAGAAGTGCGCTTGTCGCGGCTTCAACGCTGTCAACCTTTGTAATAACATCCTTGTCTGCTGCAAAGCCGACTGCCGTGAATGAAGATGCTGATAAAATGATTGTAAGGATTATTGCAATGATCTTTTTTTCTAAGCTGTGCATAATTTTTTACCTCACTGTTAAATTGGTTAATGTTATATTTTCTTCGGCTGTGAAAATAAATCCGCACTCGGCGGTTTCTCCTGCTGCGATCTCCTCTCCGCCGAGGGTTACGCTTCGCTCCTCAACAAAGGAATTGCAATCCCAGCTCTTTGTCAGCGAAACGACCTCTTTGTCAAAGACTATGCCTGCCTTCCATGAATCGGAATCCGTGTCCGAATCGTTTCTGACAGTCAGCTTTACCTCATAAGAATGGGTTCCGTCATTATTGTCCCATTCGTTGACTATCTGAGCCGTTGAAGTGAAAATACCCTCGGTTACGGTTCTTTTGCGTTTATATGAGCTGTTGAGCAAGCTTTCCTTCTGCTCGTCATAGGGTATTGAAGAAATATCTCCAATGGTATATCTGAGAATGAGAAGTGCGTCTGCCGAATCCGTTTTTCCGTCCAAATTGACATCGGCATTCTTAACCTGATTGTCAAAGAGCTTCTCCTGATCAACCATGTACTTTAACACAAGAATTGCATCGGCGGAATTTATTTTGCCGTCGCCGTTTACATCGCCCACGGCACAGTTTGCGTACGATTTGTTCGTAACACGCGTTGAGAAATGTATTATCAATGCCAAAGCGGAAAACAGAACCGCCAGAGAAAGAAGAATTATTATTATTCTTTTGGTATCTGTTTTCTTCTTTCGTTTTTTTACTATCGGTGTATTTACAATATCCATAATAATCCTCTTTTTTCGTTTTTATCCATTATATCAAACATAAAAAATTATTTCAATCAATTATAAAAAATATAACGTCTTTTTTATGAATAAAAGCGGAGTTATGTCTAAAAAGCGATTTATACCTTGTATCCGAACCAGCCCCAAGCATGCCAGAATTGGATCGAGCCTGCCATAATTGCGGAAACAACGACTGTTGAAATGAGCAAAACGATAAATACCGTCAATGCAACCAATGTCATACCGCGGACACGGCGGTTGCATTTCGGCGTGATCTGCGGATTGATCGGCAGACTCGGGAGCACAGGCTGTCCGTTCGCCGAAGCAAGAGTGTTGTGGTGGAAGCGTGAATATGAACGGAAAACCTGACACATGAACGCGGTGTAATAAACCAAAAGTCCGACAAACACAACGGCGAGCGCAGCGAACGTTCCCGCAAAAAGAATTGACGGAACAAGAGGCATTGCCACAACAGGTTCAATCCCTGCAATAAGTCCGATAGCCGCGAGCAAGAACGCAAGAATGGACGCGGCAATAACGATTTCAAATGCAATCAGGCAAATGAAAAATATTCCGACGAAAAGATTTGCCCAGCAAAGACCGAAAACGGCGAGAAATTTCTTTCCGCCTGAGACTTTCGTTTTTTTACCTTCTGACACGGCGGCAATAAACTGCGCCGCCAGATCCCTCGGCTTACCGAGCTTTGCCGCAATTTCTTCCTCGCTGTAGCCGTCGGCGAGTTTGAAATCGAAATGATCTCTGTATTCCTCTACGATATCCTCTGCGTCGGCGTTTTTTATTTATTGAGCGCTTCCGTAAATTCTGAAAGAAATTCATTCTTTGTCATATTTCATCATCCTCCAATAAATCTTGTACTGATTTTGCAAATTTCAGGTATTCGGCTTTATCCGCCGTGTACTCCTCCCTACCGAGCTCGGTCAGCGAGTAATATTTTCTCGGCGGTCCCCCGCTCTCCTCCTGGAGATAGGTCGTCAGCATTCCGTCCGCTTTCAGCTTTCTGAGAATCGGGTACACCGTTCCCTCCGAAATATCAATGTGCCGCGAGAGATAATCCGAAATCTCATAGCCGTAGCAGTCCCTCTTTTTAAGAAGAGAAAGAACGCAAAGCTCGAGCACGCCTTTTTTATACTGTATGTTCATTTGACCCCTTCTTTCATTCAGCCTGCAAAACTGAGGCAAGCACGATTACCAGCACGGCGGCAACGATCAGCAAAAGCACCGTCAACACCGTAGTTGCAACAAATTTGTTGACGTCCCTGCCGAATGCCACAAACTGCGGCTTTTCCGATTTCTTTTTCAATGCTTTTTTATCCATGACACCTCAATCCTTTCCAATTGAACATCTCACACTACTGTATTATATACAGTAGTTTTTAAAAGTCAATAGTTTTCCAAAAAATTTTTAAACTTTTTTGAAAAAGTAAAGTGAAAATGTAAGTGATAAAACTTGACTACCGACCGATAATATATTAGAATATAATAATCAATATGTAAAAGTGGCTCGAATTTTTGCAAAATCGGCACATCTCATGCGGGATTTTGCAAGAACTCGAACCACAGGATTATGAAAGGTGATACTATGTCAAAAAGAGAAAATCTCAGAAACGTTGCCATCATTGCCCACGTTGACCACGGCAAGACTACCCTGGTTGACGAGCTTTTGAAGCAGAGCGGAACGTTCCGTGAGAACGAACAGGTTCAGGAAAGAGTCATGGACTCCAACGATCTTGAAAGAGAGCGCGGAATTACTATCCTTTCAAAGAACACGGCTGTTCACTATAAAAACACTAAAATCAACATCGTTGACACCCCCGGTCATGCCGATTTCGGCGGCGAGGTTGAGCGAATTCTTACTATGGTTGACGGCGTTCTGCTTCTTGTCGATGCCTTTGAGGGCTGTATGCCGCAGACAAGATTCGTTCTCAAAAAGGCTCTTAACCTCAAGAAAAAGGTTCTTGTTGTCGTCAACAAGATCGACCGCCCGGGCGCAAGACCTGCCGAGGTTATCGACGAGGTGCTTGACCTCTTCATCGAGCTCGGTGCAGACGAGGATCAGATCGAATTCCCCGTTGTTTACGCATCGGCAAAGGACGGATATTCATCGCTCGACCCCGATGTTCGTGAGGGTGACATGAGACCGCTCCTCGACGCTATTCTTGAGCATATCAGCGCTCCCGACGGAGACATTGACGGACCGCTTCAGATACTTTTCTCCAGCCTTGATTATGACGATTATATCGGAAGAATCGGCGTTGGCAGAGTTGAAAGAGGTAAGATTCTCCGCGGCGAAAGTGTTGTTCTCTGCAAGCAGGACGGCGAGCAGGAAAACGTTAAGATCTCCCGTCTTTATCAGTTTGAAGGACTTAAAAGAGTTGAGGTTGACAGCGCAATGATGGGCGATATCGTCTGCGTTTCCGGTATTGCAGACCTCAATATCGGTGAAACAGCTTGCGACCCCGAATGCATCGAACCGCTTCCGTTCGTCAAAATCGACGAGCCGACAATTTCAATGAACTTCATCGTTAACGACAGCCCATTTGCGGGACGCGAGGGCAAATTTGTCACTTCAAGAAATCTTCGTGACCGCCTTTTCAAAGAGGTTGAGACAAACGTCAGCATGAGGGTTGAAGAAACAGACTCGACCGATACATTTAAGGTTTCGGGCAGAGGCGAGCTTCACCTTTCAATTCTTATCGAAACGATGCGCCGTCAGGGCTATGAATTCCAGGTTTCGCGCCCTGAGGTTATCTATAAAAAAATCAACGGTCAGCTCTGCGAGCCGATGGAGCTTCTCATCATCGAGGTTCCCGAGCAGTATGTCGGCTCCGTTATCGAAAAGCTCGGCTCGCGCAAGGGTGAGCTTGAAAACATGGGCTCAAGAAACGGCGGAGCAACTCACCTTGAATTTAAAATTCCCGCAAGAGGTCTTATCGGCTACCGCTCGGAATTCATGACCGACACAAACGGCAACGGAATCATGAATCAGCTCTTTGCAGGCTATGAACCGTACAAGGGCGATATCCAGACCAGAGAGCGCGGCTCGATCGTTGTTCACGAAACGGGCACGAGCACAGGCTACGGACTTTTCAACACTCAGGACAGAGGACGTCTTTTCATCGGACCCGGTGTTGAGGTATACGAGGGCATGATCGTTGGTGAATGTTCAAGGAACGAGGATATCGTCTGCAACGTTTGCAAAAAGAAGCAGATGACCAATACGCGTGCCGCAGGCAGTGACGACGCGCTTCGTCTTGTTCCTCATTCGACGCTCAGCCTTGAGCAGTCGATGGAATTCATCAAGGACGATGAGCTTCTTGAGGTTACTCCCGAATCGCTCAGACTTCGTAAGCGTGTTCTTTCAAAGGAACAGCGCATGAAGCAGATGTTTAGAAAGAAATAATCGGGTGTTGCTGCGAGAAATACGCTTGCTAAAAAACGGTTATTTAAAAAGAATTTTTAAATATGCAATTATAAACGACATTTAGCCTCCCCTTGAAACAAGAGGGGGGACCGCTTGCGGTGGTAGGGATTTGAATAATTCTGCGAATACATTTAACCCCACCGGCTTCGGCGCAATCCGCCGAAGCCACCTCCCCTAACAATCAGGGGAGGCTCATCGTTAAGTTCAATATCATTCTTCCCAAACGGTGATACTATGGCAGATGACAAAATTGCAAACAGAACAGCGGTTGCGCTCGGCAACTTTGACGGTATGCACATCGGACATATGGCCGTTATTGAAGCCGCAAAAAGCTTTCAAAAGGACGGTCTGATTCCCGTTGCCGTGCTTTTTGACGAGCATAGCATGAAAGCGATAACAGGTATGGCTCCGCCCATGCTGATGACCGCCGATGAGCGCAGCGGTTTTATAATTGAAAACGGCTTAAAAATCGAAACACTTGTTTTCAACGATATAAAAAATCTTTCTCCCGAGGATTTCGTTGAAAAAATCCTTGTCGGCAAGCTCGGCGCAGGCGCAGTCTGCTGTGGCTATAATTACCGCTTCGGGAAGAATGCGGCAGGCTCGGCGCAGACGATGAGTGAAATCTGCGGCAGGCTCGGCATTGAGTGCAGAATTGCAGGCGAGGTTGATTTTGCAGGACATGCAATCAGCTCTACCGAGATTCGAAATTTAATTGAAAACGGGAAAATAGAAAATGCAAACAAAATGCTCGGACACAATTTCGGCTTTTCGGCACCCGTTATCGACGGTGACAAACGAGGCAGAAAGCTCGGATTCCCGACAATAAATCAGGAGCTTCCGCGCGAGCTTGTGCTTCCGAAATTCGGTGTATATCAGTCCGAGGTCACGGTTGACGGCAAACGGTACAAGGGCATTACGAATATTGGCAAGCGGCCGACCGTGGGAACGGAAAAGGTTCTCAGTGAAACACACATAATTGATTTCAATGAAAATCTGTACGGAAAGATCGTTGATATAAGACCAATCCGATTTCTCCGACCCGAGAAAAAATTTTCTTCTTTTGACGAGCTTGCCCGTCAGATAAAATCCGATACGGAAGAGGTGCGTTGATGTACAATAACTGGAATGAATTGAAGCAGGAATGTTTAGGCTGTAATAAATGTGAGCTCGGAGCAACAAGAACCAATCTTGTTTTCGGCGTTGGCAATGAAAACGCAGAGGTGCTTTTCATCGGCGAGGGTCCGGGCGAGCAGGAGGATCTCAAGGGCGAGCCGTTCGTCGGCAGAAGCGGACAGCTTCTCGACAAGTATCTCGACGCGATAGGGCTGGACAGAAAAAAGAATATTTACATAGCAAACATGGTCAAGTGCAGACCGCCTCACAACCGCGACCCCAAGCCCGAGGAGCAGAACGCCTGCATAACATGGCTTAGGGAACAGGTAAGACTTATGCGGCCGAAGATCATTGTCTGCGTCGGAAGAATTTCCGCACAGCGGCTCATCGGTCCCGATTTCAAGGTTACGAAACAGCACGGTGAGTTCATTGAAAAAAACGGTGTACTCATGATGGGTACCTTCCACCCTGCCGCTCTGCTCCGCAACCCCAACAACAAGCCTCAGGCGCTTGAGGATTTTCTCAGGCTGAGAGATAAAATCAATGAAGTATGTGAGCACACATACTGACAAAGAGAGGAGTAAATCTATGAAAAAAATACTTTCAATTCTTATGGTGACAATTATGCTTTTCTCAACATTCGCGCTCGGCATTTCCGCCGAAAAATCAGAGCCGTCACTTCGTTTTAACAAGGACGGAAAATTCAGAATTCTGCAGGTTGCAGACCTTCAGGACAATGCAGTTCTCAATCCCGTTGCAAAGGACTTCCTTAAAGCGGCAATCGAAAAAACTCAGCCCGACCTCATTGTTTTGACGGGCGACAACTTTGCAGGCTACAAAACGGGCACAAACATTTGCCACACTATCGACAAAGCTCTTGCAAAGAAGGCTATCAACGAATACATGTCGATCCTTGAAAAATACGGCATTCCTGTAACTATGGTTCCCGGCAACCATGACGACGATGACATTAAGCTCACAAAGGAAGAGGAGCTTGCAATGTACGAGAAGTACGATTGCTTCATCGGTTATGACGCAGACCCAGAAATGTACGGATGCGGCACTCATAATCTTCCTATCTACTCTTCAAAAAATGCTTACAAGCTCGCGTACAACATTTGGATGTTCGATTCAAATACATATGACGAAGAGCTTGGCGGCTACGACTACGTCCATGACGATCAGGTTGAATGGTACATCAATAAATCCAACGAGCTGAAAGCCGCAAACGGCGGAAAAACTGTTCCGTCAATGGTTTTCCAGCACATTATCGTCAAAGAAATATTTGATACTCTCGTAGAATGTCCCGAGGGCACTCCGAACTCAATGCCGAACAACGGAAAGTTCTACAAGATCAGCGACGATTATTACAAGACAGGCAACTTCAAGGAGTGGCCGTGCCCGGGAACAAGACCGAGCAAGCAGTTCGGTGCAATGGTCGATCAGGGCGATGTTGTAGCAATGTTCTTCGGCCATGACCACAACAACAGCTTTGAGCTCAACTATAAGGGCATCGACATCGTTGCAACTCCGGGCTTTACGTTCTCCAGCTACAGCAATGAGGACAGAGGCTTCAGAGTCATTGACCTTGATGAGAACGATACCTCAACATATGAAACAAGCATCATTCAGTGGCAGGATATTTACGGCTCCAGCAAGATGGCGATGAACCATTATAATATGTATCTCAGAGAGAACAGCGGCTGGGTAAAGTTTATCTCGGCACTCAAGTATATCCCCTTTGCACTTATCAAAGTATTGTTCGGATATATTTTTTAAAAATTTCTGAAAATCCATTGACAAAAAAATACTTTTGTACTACAATGCAGTAAACCGTTGAGGAAGAGTGAGTAGATCCTGTCGGACGCTTCAGAGAGCTGTAGGTCGGTGCGATACAGCGCAGAGGGCAGAATTGAATGGACTTCCGAGGGCGAGCAGAATTATGATAGTATGCGAGACGGAGAGGGCGCTCCGTTAATAAATGCCGTCGTATAATGGGGTACGAGCTAAGTGGACACTTGAATGTGTCAAGCAGGGTGGCACCGCAGGAGTATATCTCTTGTCCCGGCAATGTTGTCGGGACAAGAGTTTTTTGTTTTATGCCCCGACGCGGCTCAGACAAAAATATTTTTTGAAAAGGAGAGACAGTTATGAGCAACACAGAAAAAATTCCGTACAAAATCTACCTCGATGAAAAGGAAATGCCGAAGCAGTGGTATAACGTTCGTGCAGACATGAAGAATAAGCCTGCACCGCTTCTCAATCCCGGCACACATCAGCCGATGGGCTTTGACGATCTTCGTCCCGTTTTCTGCGACGAGCTTATCAAGCAGGAGCTTGACAACGACACGGCTTATTTCGACATTCCCGATGAGATTCTCGATTTCTACAAGATGTACCGTCCGTCTCCTCTGGTAAGAGCCTATTGCCTTGAAAAAAAGCTCGGCACTCCGGCAAAAATCTACTACAAATTTGAGGGCAATAACACCAGCGGAAGCCACAAGCTCAACAGTGCAATTGCCCAGGCATATTACGCAAAGAAGCAGGGACTTAAAGGCGTTACGACAGAGACAGGCGCAGGTCAGTGGGGCACGGCGCTCAGCATGGCTTGTGCATATCTCGGACTTGACTGCAAGGTTTACATGGTTAAATGCTCCTATGAGCAGAAGCCGTTCCGCCGCGAGGTTATGAGAACCTACGGCGCATCGGTCACTCCCAGCCCGAGCACCGAAACAGAGGTCGGCAAGAAGATTCTCGCGGAGCACCCCGGCACAACGGGAAGCCTCGGCTGTGCTATCAGTGAGGCTGTTGAGGTCGCAACAACTCACGAGGGTTACCGCTACGTTCTCGGCAGCGTTCTCAATCAGGTTCTTCTTCATCAGTCGGTCATCGGTCTTGAGTCCAAGATTGCAATGGACAAGTACGGCATCAAGCCCGACATCATCATCGGCTGTGCAGGCGGCGGTTCAAACCTCGGCGGACTCATCTCTCCGTTCATGGGTGAAAAGCTCAGAGGAGAAGCCGATTATCGTTTCATCGCAGTTGAGCCTGCAAGCTGTCCGAGCTTCACAAGAGGTAAGTTTGCTTACGATTTCTGCGACACGGGCATGGTTTGTCCCCTCGCAAAGATGTACACACTAGGCAGCGGCTTTATCCCGTCGGCAAACCACGCAGGCGGACTTCGCTACCACGGCATGAGCTCAATTCTCAGCCAGCTTTACCATGACGGCCTCATGGAAGCAAGAAGCGTTGAGCAGACCAAGGTATTTGAAGCGGCAGAGCAGTTTGCAAGAGTTGAGGGTATCCTCCCCGCTCCCGAAAGCAGCCACGCAATCAGAGTTGCTATTGATGAGGCTCTCAAGTGCAAGGAGACAGGCGAGGAAAAGACGATTCTCTTCGGTCTGACAGGTACAGGCTACTTTGATATGTACGCATACGAAGCATTCAACGACGGTACGATGTCCGATTACATTCCGACAGACGCCGACCTTGAAAAGGGCTTTGCAGGTCTGCCGAAAATGGACTGATTTTCTTGCTTGCAAACCTTGACAAACCGATATAATTGATGTAATATATTCACAACAGCAGGGGTGCTGAGAAATCGGCTGAGATCATACCCTTAACCTGATTCGGATAATACCGACGTAGGAAGCTATTGAAGTAAAATCTACGCCCGGCAGGTTAATCCGCCGGGCGATTTTCTTTGATCAGGTAATGCTGTGAAAGGAGTTTTATTATGAAAAGCAAAACAATGGACAAATCAAACGAAATGACCTTAAAATTGACGGTCAGCGCAATCATGGTTGCACTTTCAACAGTGCTGTCATTCATCAAGTTTTCCGAGCTTCCGTATGGCGGATCGGTAACACTCTTCAGCTTTGTGCCGATTCTTTTCGTAGGCTATGCCTACGGTGCAAAGTGGGGTCTCAGTGCAGGTCTTGTTCACGGAATTCTTCAGATGATCTTCGGAATCTCCGGTGCAACTGCAGGTGCAGGCTTCAAATGGTATCAGGTAGTTCTCTGCGCACTTCTTGACTATCTTGTAGCATTCGGTGTGCTCGGTCTCAGCGGTGTATTCAAGAAGTCAATCAAGAATCCGCAGGCATCGTTTGCACTCGGCGCACTTTTCGCTTGCGTACTCAAGTATATTTCACACTTCTTCTCAGGCTACATTCTCTTTGGCGGCTGGGCTGAATGGTTCTTTACAGAGGGCGGCGGAATGTCCTACGGTTCAAAGATTCTTTCGGCATACAGCGGAAATGTTCTCAGCGCAGTTTATTCGGTTATTTACAACGCAACGTTCAGCATTCCCGAAACCGTTCTTTCTCTTGTAATGGTTGTTGTTCTCATCAGCATCAAGCCGATTCGCAAGGCAGCGGGAATCAAATAATTTCAACACAAAAATTAACACGGGCGGTTTTTCTATCCGTCCGTGTTTCTTTATGCAATTATTTCTTTCCTTTGACCTTATCCCAATAAGCCTTTGCCGCTTGCTCCATCTTGTTGTCGCCGAATTCGTAATACTTCGCATTTTTTATGGCATCCGGCAGATACTGCTGAAGTATCCAATGATTCTCATATGTATGAGGGTAGAGATAGAATTGACCCTTATTCGGGTTGTCCTCGCCGTCACAGTGCTTGTTCTGAAGCCGGCGGGGAATGGGACCGCTTTTGCCCTTTTTAATATCACTCAGAGCGGCATCAATTCCCAGGTATGCCGAATTGGATTTCGGAGAGGTGCAGACAAGCACTACCGCATCGGCAAGCGGAATTCTTGCTTCCGGCAAGCCTACCATGAGCGCAGCATCAACGGCAGCTTTTACAATCGGAATTATCATCGGATAAGCAAGTCCGACATCTTCACAGGCGCAAACCATAAGCCTGCGGCAAGCCGAGGGCAGGTCACCTGCATCAAGCAGCCTTCCGAGATAATGCAAGGCTGCATCGGGATCGGAGCCTCGCATGGATTTCTGATAAGCGGAAACAATATCGTAGTGCTCGTCACCGTCACGGTCATATTTCATTGCACTGCGCTGAGTCAGCGAACGGGCGGTTTCCGCCGTGATGTGGATTATTCCGTCAGCGTTCGGCTTTGTTGAAAGTGCGCAAAGCTCGACCGAATTTATCGCCTTTCGCACATCGCCGCCGCAAGCGGAGGAAATATGCTTTATCGCGTCGGGATCTACTTCAAATTTCATTCCGCGCTTTTCTTCAAGAAATCTGAATCCGCGTTCAACGGCAGGAACGATCTCCGCAGGCGAAACCGACTTGAATTCAAAGACCGTCGAGCGGCTGAGAATGGCGTTGTAAACGTAAAAATACGGATTTTCCGTTGTTGAGGCTATAAGGGTAATTGAACCGACCTCAATATATTCAAGCAGTGTTTGCTGCTGCTTTTTGTTGAAATACTGAATCTCGTCGAGATAGAGCAAGATGCCGTTCGGAGCTTCAAAGGTGTCGAGCTGAGCGACAATGGCCTTGATATCCGCCGTTCCCGCAGTCGTGCCGTTGAGCTTGCAGAGTTTTCTGTCCGTCGCCTTTGCAATGATTGAAGCGACGGTCGTTTTGCCAACGCCCGACGGACCGTAGAAAATCATATTGGGCAGCTCGCCCGATTCGATTATATTTCTCAGCGGCTTGTTTTCGCCGATAAGATGACGCTGACCGACAACCTCATCAATAGTTTGCGGTCTGAGCTGTTGAGCTAAAGGTATAGACATTTTATCGCCTCCCGATCGCATACAATTATATAATAAAAAATATGGTTTGACAAGGATAAAATGATAGTTATTGACTAATTATGTATTATGTGATATAATAACTAAAAATTTTTACATGAAAGGAGTTTGTCCACAATGGATGACCCGGGTGGGATTATACTCAAGCTGATTTTACTTTTATTACTTATTTTAGTCAACGCATTTTTTGCAATGAGTGAAATAGCGGTAATATCCCTCAACGATAACAAAATAGAAAAAATGGCTGAAGACGGCCACAAGAAAGCGAAGCAGGTTGTTAAGCTGACCGAAAATTCGAGCAAGTTTCTCTCGACAATTCAGATCGGAGTTACTCTTGCAGGCTTCCTTACCTCGGCGAGTGCTTCGCAGACCTTTGCAGACATGATAGTCAAAGCTCTTGAGGGCACAGCGTTTTACAATGCCCTCGGTGCAAGCGTAGTCAGCGGACTTTCGATCGTCATTATCACGATCATCATGTCTTATTTTTCGCTTGTTCTCGGCGAGCTTGCTCCAAAGAAAATAGCAATGCAGGCTCCCGAAAAGATCTCCTTCAAGGTTGTCGGAATTTTGCTTTTCTTCTCCAAGGCCTTTTCTCCGTTTGTTAAAGTGTTGTCCGTCTCAACCAATGCGGTCGTTCGACTTCTCGGCTACAATCCTCATGCAGATGAAGAACCTCTTACCGAAGAAGAAATCCGAATGATGGTTGACGTCGGCGGCGAAAAAGGTGTTATCGAAGACGTTCAAAAAGAAATGATAAATAACATTTTCGAATTTGACGATCTTGATGCAGGCGATATTATGACCCACAGAACCGATATGACGGCGGTTGACGTAAACGATCCGATAATGGACGTTGTCAAAACCGCAATTGAATCCGGATATTCGAGAATCCCCGTTTTCGATGACGACCCGGATAATATAATCGGCATCATCTATGTTAAGGACTTACTCAGATATATTGGAACGGATCTTCCGAAACACACCATGAGAAAAATCATGCGTACTCCGATGTATGTTCCGGAATCCAAGAGCTGCGGTGACCTTTTCAAGGAAATGACAAGTCAGCATACGCAAATGGCTGTTGTTGTTGACGAATACGGCGGAACGGCAGGACTTGTCACCCTTGAGGATATCATTGAAGCAATCGTCGGAAACATTCAGGATGAATATGACGATGAAGAAGAGGAAATCTCAAAGATAAACGAAACAACCTTCACTATTGACGGGTTGACAGATATAGACGAACTTGACGAAATAATCGGCAAGGATCTCCCGGATGGCGATTATGACACAATCGCGGGTTACATTATAAGCCGACTCGGCTATCTCCCGAAGCAGGGCGAGCACAGCGAGGTTATGTTTGAGAACATAAGATTTACCGTGCTTGAGGTTGAAAACCGACGCATTGAAAAGGTCAAGGTTGAAATCCTCCCGCTCCCCGATAAAGACGAGGACGAGGATGACGACTCCGATAAAAACGGTAAAAACAAAGAAAAAGAATAAATTCAATGCCGCATCCGAACGGGTGCGGCTGTTTTTTTTTGCAAAAATTTTTATAAATTATTAGCGAGATAAATATATGAAAAACAGAGAAAAAACGAGCATAAGTGAGTTTGCGAATGATAAATTAAAAAATTGAGAAAAAGTTCTTGACTTAGCGTAAGGGTTGTGTTAATATATTCGAGCAGTAAAAATTTATTTGGAGGTAAGTTTATGTCAACTTATATGCCTAAGTCGGGCGATATCGTCCGCAAGTGGTATGTGCTTGACGCAGCGGGAAAGCCGCTCGGCCGTGTTGCGGCTGAGGCAGCAGTTCTTCTCCGCGGTAAGCATAAGCCCCAGTTTGCTCCTCATGCAGATTGCGGCGATCACGTTATCATAATCAACGCTGAGAAGGTTGTCCTCACAGGCAACAAGCTCGATCAGAAAATGTACTATCATCACACAGGTTACATCGGCAACATGAAGAAGGTTAAGTACAGCACTCTTATGCGTACAAAGCCGACCTTCGTTGTTGAGAAGGCTGTTAGGGGTATGATCCCTGACACAACAATCGGTCGTGAAGCACTCACAAGACTTCGTGTATATGCTGGCGCAGAGCATAAGCATGCCGCACAGAAGCCCGAAGAGTGGGCATTTTAATGAAGGGAGGCAACAATAATGTACGATTCTAATCCTTACTTCTACGGCACCGGCCGCAGAAAGAAATCAGTAGCTCGTGTTCGCGTTTATGCAGGTACGGGCAAGGTAACCATCAACGACAGAGACATTGATGATTATTTCGGACTTGAGACACTCAAGCTTATCGTTCGTCAGCCTCTCGAGCTTACAGGCACAACTGAGAAGTTCGATATCGTTTGCCGTGTAAACGGCGGCGGCGTAACAGGTCAGGCAGGTGCTATCCGTCACGGTCTTTCAAGAGCTCTTCTTCAGTATGACGAGTCACTTCGTTCAGCTCTCAAGAAGGCAGGCTTCCTCACTCGTGACCCGAGAATGAAGGAAAGAAAGAAGTACGGTCTCAAGGGCGCTCGTCGTGCACCGCAGTTCAGCAAGAGATAACAAATTATTTTGTTATTTATTTCGAATCATTTACTCTTTCGAATTTGTCGTTATAACTGCGGTATCCTCGCGGCATAGCCGCTGTGGTCGCAGGCTATAAACAGTCCACCGGACTGTTTACTTAACGCCGCGACAGTTCAGCAAGAGATAACAAATTATTTTGTTATTTATTTCGAATCATTTACTCTTTCGAATTTGTCGTTATAACTGCGGTATCCTCGCGGCATAGCCGCTGTGGTCGCAGGCTATAAACAGTCCACCGGACTGTTTACTTAACGCCGCGACAGTTCAGCAAGAGATAAAAATTCAAAGTTTTTCAAAGTCCGAAGGTCCTGCTTTCGGGCTTTGTTTTTTGAAAAAATCGGGCAAAAGGTTGCTTGCAATTAAACTTACAAAGGGTGATTACATGAAAAAGGCTGTTCAAAAAGGAATTGCAATTCTGCTTTCCTGCGCCGTAATTCTTTCCGCCAACCTGACCTCCGTTTTTGCAGCTCAGAGCGTGTGGCAGAGAATAGGTACGGGAATGCTCGGAACCGTTATTTCCTCCGTTCTCGGAGCGATAAATTCAACTCTCCCCGACGGCAAAAACTTCATTGCCGAGGGGGATTACGAAAGTCACGATTTCTATAAGGGCAACGATACATTTCTTTCCGCTCCGCCGCAAAACGCATGCTGGAAGCTCGGCTACAACAGTGTCAGCCTTATTCCCGACGACTGGCAGGAGCACCAATATTACATCGGCGGATACATAATGGCGGAGAATTGGTTCACCAACAAGGTTGAGGGTGTGATCGACGACATGAAAGCCCGTGTTATTGCCGTTGACGATTCAAGCGGACGCGGAATTTCTGTTTTTGCGACGATTGACTGCATCGGCATGACAAACGTCGATATCAAGGAAATTCGCCGCCGTCTCGTTGAAAAATCCGACGGAAGGTTTAACTTTGCAACGATAAATGTCGCGTCAACCCATTGCCACAGCGGAATTGATACCGAGGGCATTTGGACAAATCTTTTCGGTAAGCTTATTCCGAACATTTTCAAGCTCAAAACGGGGCTCGGCGAGGTTGAGCAGGGCACAGACAAGCACTATATGGATTTTCTTTTTGACAAGGTTTCCGACGCGATGCTTGAAGCATGCAGCACCATGACCGAGGGCAAGCTGACAATTTCAAGAAAAGACATCGGCGAGGGCTATTTCACAAACAAAAACCGCTCCTCGGCATCCGCGATGCTGACTGACATGACCGTTATGACGTTCACCCCGTTTGACAAGAGCGTGAGAGCGACAAAAATCGTCAATATTGCGGCTCACCCCGATGTTGCGGGACTGCCGACAAGCGACGGTCAGAGCAGCGGACGTGAGGTCAGCGGAGACTATGTCTACTACATGGACGAGCTGATTTCAAAAGCCGGCTTCAACTGCATGTTCTTCAACGGAGCTATTGCGGGAATTTACATGGCAAGAGGCTTGACGAACGATTCGCAGGATTTCAACCGCCGCTGGGAACAGTCCATGCGTTACGGTCATGAGATCGCAAAGATGGCGCTTTCGCTCAATCTGACGGAGGCTCAGATAAAGCAAAACAGGCTTCTTTACGATGAGGAAGAGATCAAGCGCGAAGCCGAGATTTCCAAAAAGAACAATGGTGAGTATACTCTTTGGTGCGAGGGCTGGACGCCCGTTGAGGATACCGAGGTCAAGCCGTTTTTCAATATCAGAATGACGGAGGTGCGCGTGCCCGTTACAAATCCGTTTATTCTCATGGCAGGCAAGCTGAAAATGGCAAACTATGAGGTTATCAAAACCGCAGACGGCTATGAGATTTCCACCGAGGTAGGCTACATGGAGTTTGGAGATTCACTCAAGGCGGTCACCGCTCCCGGCGAGATCTGCCCCGACATCATATACGGAGGCACATCGCTGACCGCCGCCGACTCGTACTCGGGCAAGGCTTACGAATACCCAAATGCCACTGAAATCTTTGACAACGATGAGCTTATCTGCTTCGGCTTAATGAACGATGCCGTCGGCTACATCATTCCCGATAACGACTATTCAATGGCGCTTGCGTTCGACCATTATCACGAGCTTGTTTCGCTCGGAAAATACGTTGCAAGCAGTGTATCAAAGGCATACACAGAGCTGGCAAAATAAAAACAAGGGACTGTCGCAATTCAGCGCAGTCCCTTGTTTTTTATTCAATAAAATCTTCAACGGTCAGATCCAGAAGCTCGCAAAGCCTGCGAATATTCTTCATCTGCGGTTTTGCCGTACCGTTTTCATAGTGAGCGATCGCAGAACGCTCAATTTTCAATTCATCTGCAAGCTGTTGCTGAGTGAGCTTCTTTGCATGACGTGCGGCTCTGAATTTTTCGAAAAAGTCCATTTAATTTCCCCCTATAAATAAAAAAGTGCACAGCCGAAGCTGTGCACAAAAACACATGGCTCAATAGTAGCGACACTAACGATACCAACATTGCAAGAATGTTAAAGCAGAGCCTGTATTTTATTTAAGTATTTCCTTAATTTTATCTGCCGCATCGTAAAGCTCCTTGATCTCGGCAAGCTCGACTGCTCCCTTATCGACAAGGGAGGCGATCTCACTCTTGATCGGAAGCTTTGCAAGCACGGGAATATTAAGCTCCTTGGCAACCTCATCAAGCTTGCTCTCACCGAAAACGGAAATCTTCTTTCCGCAGTCGGGGCACTCAAGATAGCTCATGTTCTCAACGATTCCGAGGATAGGCACATTCATCATGTTAGCCATATTGACGGCTTTCTTGACTATCATCGTAACAAGATCCTGTGGCGTTGTGACGATAACGATTCCGTCAACGGGAAGCGACTGGAACACCGTCAGCGCAACATCGCCAGTTCCCGGAGGCATATCGACGAACATATAATCAACGTCTCCCCAGAAAACCTCACTCCAAAACTGCTGAATAACACCCGAGATAACGGGTCCTCTCCAAACCACAGGCTGATCCTCTTTGTCAAGAAGCAGGTTGATTGACATGACCTCGATTCCCGTCTTTGTCTTTGCGGGAAGAAGTCCCATTTCGTTCTGCATTGCAGGGCCTTTCAGTCCGAATGCCTTGGGAATCGACGGACCCGTTATGTCCGCATCAAGAATTCCGCACGCATTGCCCTTGACCTGCATTGCCGTTGTGAGCATCGAGGTAACAAGCGACTTTCCTACGCCGCCCTTACCGCTGACAACTCCGATAACCTTTTTTACGTTGCTGTATTCATTGCCAGGAACGTGAAGATCCTTCTTTTCACCGCAACTTGAAGAACAGCTTGAGCAATCTCCGCTGCATCCCATTTAAAACATCTCCTTAAAACAATATCTTTTCCAAAGCCAATGCGCTGTCCTCAACGAGCTGAACGCAGGGGCGTTTTTTGTAATAGTGTTCGTTTCGCTCATCGGGCTTCGGCTGAGAATTCTCACCCTTTGAAAGTCCGAGAAGCTCACGGCAAACGATTGACGGGTTCACCTTTTTAAATTCTGCGATAAACTCCTGAACCTTGTAGTAGCATAGCTTTTTGCCCTCCGAATCGTCACCGTCGGTTGCGCCGTACTTCATGCCGATAAGCATTGCCGCCGCCGAGACAGTTCCGCAAACCTCACGGGAGCGGCCGACACCGCCGCCGAGACCTGCCGAAACCTTGAGCGCCATATCCTCATCGAAGCCGAACAGATCGGCATATGCGGCAAAAACCGCTTGAGAGCAATTGTAGCCGCTCTTGAAAAGCTCAACAGCCTTTTCACTTCTTTCAGACATTATAAACACTTCCTTTCCATCCATTATAGCCCGATTGCAACGGTTATGTCAAGAGTGATTTCCTTGCTTGACACTTTGGTTTAAAGGTATTATAATTACCCTATATTGTTGAATCGAGGATTACATTATGAAAAACACTTACGAGACCCCGCTTAATTCACGTTACGCAAGCAAGGAGATGCAATATCTCTTTTCACCCGATTTCAAGTTCAAAACATGGCGCAGACTGTGGATCGCGCTCGCAGAGAGCGAAATGGAGCTTGGACTGAATATAACTCAGGAGCAGGTTGATGAGCTTAAGGCTCATGCCGAGGACATCAACTATGACGTTGCGACCGAGAGAGAAAAGCTCGTACGTCACGACGTTATGTCCCATGTCTATGCTTACGGTGTTCAGTGCCCTAAGGCAAAGGGAATTATCCACCTTGGAGCAACCTCCTGCTATGTAGGTGACAACACCGATATTATTACTATGACCGAAGCGATGAAGCTTATCCGCAAGAAGCTCGTTAATCTTATGGACAAGCTTTCGAAATTTGCGCTGGAATATAAAGATCTTCCGTGTCTCGGCTTCACTCATTTTCAGCCGGCACAGCCGACAACGCTCGGAAAAAGAGCGTCTCTTTGGCTCAATGATCTTCTGCTTGACTACGAGCAGCTTGAATTCCAAATCTCTCAGATGAAGCTGCTCGGCTCAAAGGGCACAACGGGTACTCAGGCGAGCTTCATGGATCTTTTTGAGGGCGATACCGACAAGGTAAAGGCTCTCGACAGAAAAATCGCAGATAAAATGGGATTTAAGGATTTTTATCCGGTTTCGGGACAAACTTATTCAAGAAAAGTGGACACTCAGGTGCTTTTCACTCTTTCGAATATTGCACAGTCGGCGGCAAAGTTCACAAACGATCTTCGACTTCTTCAGCATCTTAAAGAGGTTGAGGAGCCGTTCGAGAAAAATCAGATCGGTTCATCTGCAATGGCATACAAGCGCAACCCGATGAGAAGCGAAAGAATTTCTTCGCTTGCCCGTTACGTCATGGCTGATGTCATGAACCCGACCATCACGGCGGCGACACAGTGGTTTGAGCGCACGCTCGACGATTCCGCGAACAAGAGAATCAGTGTTGCCGAGGCTTTCCTTGCAACCGATGCCATTCTCGAGATTTATATCAACGTAACCGACGGTCTTGTTGTTTATCCAAAGATGATTGAAAAGCATCTCATGGCGGAGCTTCCGTTTATGGCAACGGAAAACATTATGATGGAAGCCGTTAAACGCGGCGGCGACCGTCAGGAGCTTCACGAAAAAATTCGCGTTCACTCCATGGCGGCAGGAAAAATCGTAAAGCAGGACGGCGGCGAAAACGACCTTCTCGAAAGAATCGCAAACGACCCTGCTTTCGGCGTTACGCTCGAACAGCTCAAGGCTATAATGAAGCCCGAACTTTACGTCGGCAGAGCCCCTCAGCAGACGGAGGAATTTGTTGAGGATTATATCAAGCCGATAACCGAGAAATACAAGGACATTCTCGGAATGAATGTGGAAATAAAGGTGTAAAATATGGATAAATTTTTTGACAGCATCAATAATTTTATCGCAAAGCATATTAAGAATGAGAAAATAGTAAGCCTCTGCCGCAAGATTCTCAACCGTGAGGTTTTCATGTACCTTGTTTTTGGCGTGCTGACCACCGTTGTTTCATGGGCAAGCTATGCACTGTTTGACAGAATTGTAGGCAAGTTCATTGAAAACAACGATATCCTTCAAGCGTCGATAGCAAATGTTCTTTCATGGATCGCGGCGGTTCTCTTTGCTTTCGTCACCAATAAGCTGTGGGTATTCGACAGCAAAAGCTGGAAAGGCAGTATTGTGATTAAAGAGCTTGGTTCGTTCATTGCTGCAAGGCTTGCAACGGGCTGTATCGAATGGTTCGGCGTGCCTGCTCTTATGAAGCTCGGCATGGATCAGGAGCTTTTCGGAACAAAGGGAATGCTTGCAAAAATCATTGCAAGTGTGCTCGTTGTTATAATTAACTATTTCTTCAGCAAGCTTCTTATTTTCAAGAAAAAGGAATCGTAAATCATGGAAAAAGTCAGCATAATCATTCCCGTTTATAACGTTGAAAAATATCTGCCGAAGTGCCTTGAAAGCGTACTCGGTCAGACCTATGCCGACCTTGAAATAATATGCGTTGACGACGGTACTCCCGACAGGAGTGCCGCCGTTATTTTGTCTTATACCGAAAAGGACGGGCGAATAAAGCTGATTTCGCAGAAAAACCAAGGGCTTTCGGGCGCAAGGAACACGGGAGTTAAAGCAGCAACGGGCAAATATATAGTTTTTCTCGACGGCGACGATTGGCTCGACACCGAAACGGTTGAAACGGCGGTAAGTGCAGCTGAAAAAAACAATGCCGATATTGTTATGTGGGGCTACGTTCGTGAATTCCCCGACCGTTCGGACGAGAAGAAAATATTTGATTCGGACAAAATATTTGATGAAAGCGGCTGCCGTGAGCTTCACAGACGAATGGCAGGGCTTTACGGCGAGGAAACAGCCGACCCGAGCAACGCCGATTCACTCGTGACGGCATGGGGCAAGCTCTACAGAGCCGATATTATCAAAGAAAACGGGCTTGAATTCGTCGATACAAAGCTGATAGGCACAGAGGATGCCCTCTTTAATCTGCAATGCTTCGGCTTTGTTCACAGTGCGGCATTTATCAACCGTCCGTTCAATCATTATCGCAAGGATAATGACGTTTCCTTGACGAGGAGCTACAAAGCAAAGCTTTTCACGCAGTGGAACGAGCTTTACGATCGAATGGATGGCTATATAAAAGAAAAAAATTTGCCCGAGGATTTTTCGTCGGCGCTGAACAATCGGATTTGCTTCAGCATGATAGGTCTCGGCTTGACCGAAATGCTCAACCACGACGGTCACACGGCGAGAATTAAGAATATTAGGAAATTCCTTTCAACTCCGAGATACAAAAATGCGTACAAAAAGCTTGATATGCGGTATCTCCCTGCTCATTGGAAGCTGTTTTTCACGCTTTGCAAGCGAAAGATGGCAGTTTCGGTATATATTCTGCTGATTGCAATGAAAAAAATTATTGAAAAATAAAAAAAAATTATATTTTAGCGCTTTAAAGTGTTGACAAGTCGAAAAATGTAGTATATAATAGGCTCATCATTTGAAAGGAGAGACGGTTATGAAGCATAGCCCTTACTATTATTACTATATTTGTGACTGTCTGTTCAGCCTTTCAAAGCGGTAAATTCGTTTGAAAAACAGACGGTCTTGATCATTTGCGGTCAGGGCCGTTTATTTTTTGAGGAGGTTATTTTATGGCAATCAAAATCATTTTACTTGTCGCATTTTTCGCCGTCATGATCGGCGTCGGCATCTACTGCCGAAAGAGTGCAACAGACGTCAACGGCTTCGTCCTCGGCGGCAGAAGCGTCGGTCCGTGGCTGACCGCCTTCGCCTACGGCACATCGTATTTCTCGGCGGTTATTTTCGTCGGCTATGCGGGACAGTTCGGCTGGAAATTCGGCGTTGCATCAACGTGGATCGGCCTCGGCAACGCATTCATCGGCTCGCTTCTCGCTTGGGTAATTCTCGGCAGACGAACAAGGGTCATGACTCAGCATCTTGACTCGGCAACCATGCCGCAGTTCTTCGGTTCACGCTTTGACAGCAAGGCTCTGAAATTTGCAACCTCGCTGATTATTTTCGTCTTTCTGATTCCCTATACCGCTTCGCTTTATAACGGACTTTCACGCTTGTTCGAGATGGCATTCAATGTTGATTACACGGTTTGTATTGTTGTTATGGCGCTTCTGACCGCTATCTATGTTATCGCAGGCGGATACATGGCAACAGCAATCAACGATTTCATTCAGGGCATCGTTATGCTCGTCGGAATCGTTGCGATTATTTATTCCGTGCTCAAAATCCACGGCGGCTTCAGCGGTTCGCTTGCCGCTCTTGCAGAGGTCAGCGACCCTACGGCTTCTACCGTTCCGGGTGTGTTTGCATCGTTCTTCGGTCCCGACCCCGCAGGACTTGCAGGAGTTGTCCTTTTGACATCGCTCGGCACATGGGGCTTGCCGCAGATGGTTCAGAAATTCTACTCGATCAAGAGCGAGCAATCAATTCACACAGGTACGATCATTTCGACCTTATTTGCAATCATTGTTGCAGGCGGATGCTACTTCCTCGGCGGCTTCGGAAGAGTTTTCGACGTAGATGTTGCGTCAAAAGGATATGACGAAATCATTCCGACTATGCTTTCAAATCTTTCTCCGCTGATTATCGGAATCACGCTTATTCTCGTTCTCTCAGCTTCGATGTCAACGCTCTCGTCACTTGTTCTTACCTCAAGCTCGACGCTGACGCTCGACTTCATCGTACCGCTTTCAAAGAAAAGCAATGAGAAAAAGACGCTCATCATAATCCGCGCCTTTATTCTTGTTTTCATTATCATTTCGGCTGTTATCGCTGTTATTCAGTACAAGAACAAGGTCACGTTCATTGCTCAGCTCATGGGACTTTCATGGGGCGCGCTTGCAGGATCCTTCCTTGCACCGTTCCTCTACAGCCTGTACTGGAAAAAGGTCACAAAGGCCGCGTGTGCAGTCAGCTTTATCTGGGGTTCGGGCATCATGATCGCCAACATGCTTTTCGGCTCTTATTTCCCGACAATACTTCAAAGCCCCGTCAACTGCGGCGCGTTCGCAATGCTGGCTTCGCTCGTTATTGTTCCCGTTGTCAGCCTAATCACAAGGAAGCCAGAGAAGAAATTTGTTGATGACATCTTCTCCTGCTACGACAGAAAGGTTACAGTCCCCGTCAGCGAGGCACTGGAAGAAAAATAAAGTATACATAAAAAATGGGTTATCGCAATTGCGATAACCCATTTTATTTATTCTAAAATCTTTGCCGTTGCTTCGTCCTCGTACTGTCTCGTGTAAAGCTCAAAATAATATCCATGCTTTCTGATTAGTTCCGGATGCGTTCCCCTTTCAACGATCTTACCGTCCTTGACCACAAGAATTATATCGGCATTGCGGACAGTCGAAAGTCTGTGTGCAATCATTATCGAGGTTCTGCCGTCGGTCACTGCATCCATAGCGTTCTGAATTTTCTCCTCTGTCATAGTGTCAACCGAAGCGGTTGCTTCATCAAGAATCAATATCCTCGGATTGGCAAGAATCGCACGCGCAAATGAGATCAACTGCTTCTCGCCAGTTGAGAGCAGGTCTCCGCCCTCGCCGACATCGGTATTCATTCCATGCTCAAGCCTTGCAACTATTTCATCGGCAGAAACAAGCCTCAATGCACGGTAAAGCTGTTCGTCGGTTGCGTCGGGATTGCCCATCAGCAAATTATCCTTAACCGTGCCCGAGAAGAGGTGCGGCGTTTGGAGCACATAGCCGATTGACGAATGAAGCCAAAGCTGTGACCGCTCACGCGCGTCTCTGCCGTCAATGAGCACCTGACCTTTCGTCGGCTCATAAAATCGGCAGGCAAGATTGACAAGCGTTGATTTTCCTGCGCCCGTTTCGCCGACAATTGCAAGATGAGTGCCAAACGGAACATTGAGAGAAAAATGTTCAAGCACATTCACGTCGCCGTCGGGATATTTGAATGTCACATCCCTAAACTCAATATCGCCCTTTATCGGCTCCCAGTTTTCCTTTTTCGGGTTGAGCGTATCGCCGTATTTTTCAACGACCTCAGGTGTGTCGGCAACGTCCGATTTTTCATCAAGCAGATTCGTAAATCTTTCTATATTTACCCTAATCGAAATCAGCTCCGAAATAACATTGACGATCCAACGGACAGGCTCCATCATGCCCTGTGCGTATGACATAAACGCGGCAAACATGCCCACCTCATCGGCAGCAAGGTATCCTCCCTTATAAAGAACGATTGCAAGCGCAACAGATGAAGCAAAATTCATCGCCGCTCCGAAAGCTCCGCGTAGCCTTGAAATATGAACCGATTTTGATTTCATCTTTGCCGTTTCATCGACAAAATCAGCAGATATTTTGTCCTCGATCGCAAGAGATTTTATTGTTTTTGCTCCGACAATTCCCTCGTTAAATTTCCCCGTTATTCTTGAATTTATTTCTCTGACCTCACGGTTGGCCGTGATGAGCTTCTTCTGAAAGAAGCCTATAATTATCATCAATATCGGCAGAATCGTCAGCACGAGGAGCGCCAGCTTTACATTCATCATCAGCATCATTACAGCCGAGCCGATGAGATACGCTATATACCAAATTCCGTTGATAAGCGTCCAGGATACAAGCGTTCCGATTTTTTCGGTATCGCTTATCAGGCGCGCGTGAATATATCCGACGCTGTTTTGATTAAAATATGAAAAGGAAAGTGTTTGCAGATGCACAAAGCCCACATCGCGAAGCTTCCTATGCACCTTAACTTCAATTATTGCCGCGGTGGTGTTCGCATAGTAATTAAAAAGTCCCGCAAGCAAAATTGCAAGTGCATAAGCGACAGCGAAAAACCCGACGTGCGAAAGCGTTCCCGTGCCTGCATATTTGTCAAGAGCATAACGCTGAAACTGCGGAAACGTAATTTCGATTCCGCTGGCGATAATACTGAAAACAATCATTATCATAAATTCTCGGCGGTAGTTTTTTACATACGGAATGATTTTTCCTATGCCGAAAAAGCGAAGCTTTTTTTCTTTGCTCTCCAATTATATCGCCTCCTCGGTGTTGGTCTGTGTCTCGTATATTTTCTGATAGATACCGCCTGCCGATTTGAGTTCGTCATGCGTGCCCTCTTCACTGATTCTGCCGTGGTCGAGAACGATAATTTTATCGGAGGAGGAGAGGGTGGTGATTCTGTGTGAAATAAGTATAACACTCGCCTTACCGAAGCGCTTGCTTATTTCTTTCCTTATTTTCGCATCGGTTTGCGTATCGACTGCCGAAAGGGAATCGTCAAAAATCATTATCGGATAATCGCCGACCAACATTCTTGCAATGGCCGTTCTCTGCTTCTGTCCGCCGGAAAGCGTCACTCCGCGCTCGCCGACAAGCGTATCATATGCTTTGGGGAAAGAGGTTATGCTCTCGTCAAGAGCCGCCGCCTTTGCCGCGGCACGGACGTCCTCAAGAGTCAGCGAATCGTCGGCAATCCTGATATTTTCATAAACCGTTCTCGAAAAAAGGAACGGCTCCTGCAAAACCATACCGATGTTTTTGCGAAGATACTCGGTTTTAATTTTTCTGATATCGGTTGAGCCGATCGTAATTTTTCCGTTCTGCGGCGGAAGATCATAAAGCTTGTCCAAAAGAAGCATAAGCGTTGACTTTCCGCTGCCTGTTCCGCCGAGGATACCAAGCGTTGAACCTGCCTTCATCTCAAACGAAATATTGTGCAAAAGCTCGGGTGAATTTTCATACCCGAAGCTGACATTTTCAAATCTGATATTGCCGTCCATCGGAGCCTCAACCGCGTCAGGCTCATCGGCCTCAACCGATGAATTCATAATATAAAAAATTCTGTCAATAGAGACGGTTGCTCGGCTGAAATCGGAAATCATTCTTCCGAGCTGTCGGAACGGTCCTGCCAATATCGCATTGTAGGAAATAAACGCAATATATTCACCTGTTGAAAGTCCGCGCTTAACACAAAAAACTGCACCTACCACAACAACGATCATGACCTGCAAGCCCGAAATAACATCTGAGAGCGTCCAGAAACGACCCATCAGCTTTGACATTTTAACCCAAAGATCTGTATAGAATTTATTCTGCGTCTTGAATTTTTTGATCTCGCTTCTTTCCTGACCGAAAGCACGAACAACACGGACTCCCGTCAGATTTTCCTGCGCCATTGCGGAAAGCTTGCCCTCGTTTTCGTCACATTCCTTAAATGCCTTATGCATTTTACGGTGAAAGAAAAACGAAAACATAACGATAAACGGCATAGGAATGAGTGCAATCACCGTCAACAGCGGATTCATCGACGCCATGAAAGAAATTGAAAGCACAAGCATAAGAATTATTCTGAAAATTGACGTCAACTGTTCCGAAAGAAAGTTCTTCGTTGTTTCAATGTCAGAGGTGCATCGCTGAATTATATCCCCCGTTTTGTTTTGCATGAACCATGCAAACGGTAAATGCTCAATGTGCGTAAACACCCTGTCGCGCATGTTTTTTACGAGCGTTTCCGACGCCTTAGTGTTGTAAACACGGTTCGTATACTGCGAAAAGATTTGTATAGCCGCAACAATAACAACCGCAAGCGCAGGTATCCATATGTGCTCCTTTAAATAACCGAAGCCGCCGATTTTTTCAACTATTCGATTCACCCAATCGGCAAATTCCGAAGGCTTTCCGCCAATAACGTTGTCAACCGTAAGCCTGATTATCTGCGGCTGAAGCATATCGGTAAGCGCTGTCACTCCTGCGAAAAGAATCGTCAGAAAAAAATACAGCTTTGTGCCGCTCAAAAACGAGAGAAGCAGCTCGGCTTTTTGATTTTTCTTTTTGTTTTTCATTGCGCTCTCCTTGATTCTATTGCTTCAAATTTATCTTTTAAAAGCGTATATTCCTTTTCCTTGATTGATACATATTCTTCAATCTGATCATCCGTCATCATTGAATACACGTCCTGCTCGGCCTTGATGAGCGGCAAAATATATTTGTCGCAAAACTGCGTTCCTTTTTCTGTCAGCCTTATTGCCTTATGCGTTCTCGTGCCCTCAATATGTTCAAGAAATACCAATCCCTTTTCGCAGAGCGATTTAACCGTTGAATTGACCGTCTGCTTTGAATAGCACCAAAGTGAGCAAAGCTCGTTTTGCGTCAATGATCCGTCGGACTCACAAATTGCATAAAATATCCAAAGCGCTGAGTCTGGCAATCCGATCCCGGCGGCATAATTATGATAAAGCTCGTCAGTCGCCTTGCAAAGACGATTCAACACGGCATGAATTTCTTTTACGTTTTTCATAACACCGATCCCTTATAATCGTTTCTTTATACAGTCCGAAAACGGATTTCAAATTATTTTAATACACAATTCCCTGTTTGTCAAGAGCATTTTACGCGCCGAAAAAAGTACGACAGATGCTAAAATAAAAAAGCCGTAATCCTCACGGCAATCAACTTTTTCCGTGAAAACTACAGCTTTTATTCACAAGTCATCGTTTATGTCTGAACATATCCGATTAAAAAATCGGTCTTTATGTTTTGCGCTTTCTTACCTTGTTTTTTCGCTCAATTTCTGTTGACCTCTCAAGCAGAGATTCGGTCGCTTCTGCCGCCGCTTTTCTCAATAAAGGATTCATACAGTGCCTCCTCCCTTTTTATAACATTATAAAATATTTATTATATAATTTCAACAATAAAAACTAAAGCTCCGAAAGCTCTTCCCAAAAGCACTCGGAGCCATATTTAAAACTTTCCCGTTATCATTTACCGCTAATGTTCGTGCTTGCACCTTAACATGCGGTTGCTTTCATTGTCCCCTTTTTTTAATTTATGTATCATACCAAAATACATAAAATTGCCTATCCGTAAACGGATTGATATTTTCTGTCAGAACCTCCGACAAATTCAATTTTACCAACCCCCTCAGAAATTCCGACAGTGCTAAAAATCACCTCCTGTTTATCCTCTCATACAGTAGCCAATCAAATCGCAAAATATGACACAAATTTCTTTAAATTTTTTAAAAATTTTATCAAACACCTGTTCTGTGTCACAGATTATAGCGTCTGATAACAGCCACATTTCTATTTTTTTAAACTTTTTATTATTTCTATTGACTTAATTTTTATATTTGGTACAATTATATAAGAATAATAATGATATGAGGAATTTTATGAAGGATTATATCATCAGAGAAACGGAAGATTTCTTATCGCTTTCAACCCTTTTCCATGAGAGCGGAATGGGTGTTAATATTGAAGAACGTATGCCTGACAGAGTAATCAAAATGTGGCGCATGGATGACGCCCTGACAGGAGAGCTCCTGGCGGCGGTAACTCTTGAAATTCGCGACGGGGCTTATTCTCTTGGCGATATCGCCGTGCGCAACACTGTGCAATCGAAAGGCTACGGAAAAATCATGCAGTCAGTTGTTTTTGACGAAGCTAAAAAGCTCGGGGTCAAAGAGCTGTGGGCATGCGCTAAAGAGCCTGAATACTATATCCATTGCGGCTGGAAAAGCATGAAATGGGAGGACTCCCCCAAAATTGCCGTTTACTGCTCAACCTGCAACAAGCGCGGAACATCCTGCCACCCTCAGCTGATGAAATACACATTAAAATAACCGCACAAATTAAAAGAACTTGACTGACGTACTTCTGTCAATCAAGTTCTTTAATTATTTTTTGAAGAGCTTCACAATTTATCTCTTTTTTGTTTCCTCTGATTGCTAAGGTAAGGTTTTCCGTTTTAAAAATTTCATTCACAGCCTTTTGAATCTGTTCCTTTGTCAGTTGAAGCCTGCCAAAATTCGACGCAGAAAAATCAATCGGCTTGCCTTTTAAAATATGATTGTTATATGCCAAGCACCAGTTTAAGCTATCCGCATCATCCTGTTTTGTTTCTGTGCAATAGATCTCATATGCCAGATTCGCTTCGAAATCATATTGTCCCTCTTTTATATCCTTAAGCATTTTGACGATAATCTTCAGCGAATCCGCAAGATATTTTTTATTGATCTCAAACATAAATTTGAGGTTGCAGATATTATCATACTGTTCGAGGACACTGTCATAAGAATAAATCATCGGATTATCCTCTGAAAGATAGTTGTAAACCAACGCATTATCTCCGCTAAAAAGAATTGAATAAATCAAATCCAATTCGCCGTTTGAATATTTTTCACTATCAATGTCAAATCCAATTTTCACACAATACCAATAGCTGTTTTTGATGTTCACAACACATTTTCTGTGAAAGAAATCATCGCTCACTTTGACATAATTGTTTCTTAAAGAAGTCGTTTTCGGCATTTCTATAGTGCCAAGACGCTCAATAAATCGACCCATGCTCTGCTTCGAAACATTGCCTGTTACATAAACAAAAAAGTTGTTTTTTGAGAAACAGTTCGCGCGAAAAGCATTAAGCTTTTTCAAAGAGATTTTGTCTAAGTTTTTGCAGCTACCCATAATAGTTCTTTCAGGCTCGGAACCTTTCCAAACAATTTTATTAAAAAAGTAATCTAAAGTCGTTCGCTCACCCGCTTCTCTTATCTCTGCCTTTACTCTCTTTTTTTCTTTTTCAAATTCAGCTTTCGGCAGCTCAATACAATCAAAAATACCGCACATAATCTCGACAGCAAAATCAAACCCAGATTCCTGCCCTGTTATGGCAAAGCGAATACATTCCTTATAAGTGTAGGCGTCAATGTCAATTCCGTTAAGTGCGCAGAGGTTGTAAAGATTTTTGTACTTTCTCTTGAGATTTCTGAAAACCATATGCTCAAACAAATGACTTAAGCCATTATTGTCATCGGTTTCAAAATTACTGCCCGCTCGGATATATAAAGAAAGACAAAAACTTTTAAGACTTGTATTCAATGCAGAATATACCCTTATTCCTTTTGCATCGTATTCCTTTTCCGTCATAACCTTTCCCCTTTGCAAAACTATTATTTCTTTCTCTTTGTTTTAAAATTGAAGTATGTCAATTCCCTATATCTATTAGGAATATTTTCATCCAAAACACCCTTTCATTGTTTAATCATTCTCCCGCCAAAATTTTAAAAACCTAATACGCGTAAATCGCACTTTTTTAATAAATATATCATATATAAATTTAAAAATCAATCTTCACAACATGCATTCAAAAAAAGCCCCCAAGCCCTCGTATATCAAGAGTTTCAGAGCTTTTTTCTCGTCCTAATGCAACAAAAACCATTTTAAGTTTCCGACACATCCTTTAACTGCATAGCAACATCCGCGCCTTCAAGACGCAATACATTTGAGTACATTGAATCATAGCCTAAAAGGCTCACATTGCCGTACCAAGTAATTCAGTTGTCAATTAATGCAAAATTCTGGTAAATTTCAATTTTGTAAATTGCATTCACCACGCGGTTTCTCTGTAAATCAATACTGTCCTCCATTGATTTCTTGCAACACAATAAAAAATATATTTACTTTTTTAAGCCGCACAAGGTATATAATTCTTCAATACAAGGCGATTTATATTCCATATACTTTTCAATATCATTCGAAAATAACTGTGCAGCCGTTTCTTTTACATAGCTATATTTTTTGACAGCATCAGCGTTATTCCTCAAAAAGTCTCTGAAAGTGATATGGCGATAGAGTTCTTCTGATTTCTGCGGACAAACATACAAATGGTGAGTCCGCAAGTGAGGCTTATTCAAATACTTAAACGCCTCTCTATCCTCTATTCCAAGGTTACCTTCATAAATATATCCTATCATTTCTAACTTGCTGACAATGATATCGAAGGCGGAATAATCTTTGATTACTACATCTATATCAATACACGGTTTAGCAGACATTCCCTCAACCGATGTACTACCGACATGCTCAACGCCTATAATCAAATCACCGATGGCATTTAAAATTTCTGATTTTATTTTTTAAAAGTCATCTTTCCAATGTACATTGTAAGGCAAAACAACAACTTTTGCTATTTTAAACACCACCAAAATAAATAATATTCTATAAGCCCAATATAGCACACAATTAGCAAAGTGTCAATCACTCTTAAGTATTGATTGCTTTTTTTCTAATGACATTAAAACAGCTGACGCCTCAAACAGGGATTCCCCTGACAGGGGAAATGTCACGAAGTGGCAAAAGGGTGACTGCGAGGCACGAGCAGCTCGAACCTGTGACTTTGAATATGTTGTCGGCAACTGCCGTTGCCTCAT
>CAKSSJ010000005.1 GCA_934488615.1 uncultured Eubacteriales bacterium
ATATTATACAATGTATAGGCTTCACCCTCCCTGTTTTGTTTGGGAGGGTGAATTTTTATCAGCTGATTTACTTGCATCCATTTAGGAACGCCGAAATTGCGCATATAATTATTAGGTAGCGGTTTTTCGATAGACCGTTACCTTTTTGTTTTTTAATCGTGCCTGACGAACGGTATAAACAGTTCCTGTTGATTTTCCGTCCCAGAAAGCTAAAATTTCATCAGCATAATCAACAATTTGAATATTTCTTTTGAGCGGTGCAATACGACCGTACAGCTGATAATTCGGCAAAAATTCTGTTAGCTTAATGCCGTTTTCCAACGCATAATTCCGTGCACAGGTGTCAATACCCCTTGCACCGCCTGAAACAATTTCCGTAACGCCGGTCGGAATGTATTTTGATAAATTACTTATATACAGACTTCTTGAACCGATAATTGCAAGTTTCATAACATCACCCATAAAAACTGTTCGTCATTTTAGCGTCATTATAACACCATTTTTGATATGACGCAATAATTGCGTCATAATAATGTTATAAATTCATGAGGTGATTATTATGGAAGATAAACTTTTGAGATATACGCTCCGTGTTGACAGGTTATTGTTTAAGAAATTCAGATATATTGCAGAGTCCGAGGGTCGTTCCGCAAACAAGGAAATTGAGCAATATCTGAAAAAGCGTGTTGCAAAATATGAAGCGGAAAACGGTAAGATAGATGTTGATTAAGGACGTTATAGTTCTGCGGTTTAAAAACATCTGTGCAGAAAGAAACATAAAATACAATGAGCTTGCCGTTCGTTCGGGCGTTACTCCGTCAACGGTTTACAGTATGATGGACGACAGACGCCGTGACCTTTCGGTCATTACCCTCAAAAAGCTCTGTGACGGACCCGACATGACAATTACCGAATTTTTTGATGACGATATTTTCAGAAGCCTTGAGCAGGAAATATTCTAACATAAACCTCCCCTTGATTCGTTCAAAGGGAGGTTTCTGATATCCCCCATTTGTAAATACACCCTAACAAAACTATTTCATTTTCTTTACAAATAACGGTTGTTTTTTGTCACGGTCTGAGTTATAATTATAAAGGTTAAAATCGCTTATAATGCAATGCTGTGATTTGCTTATTTTAGAATATAAATGAATATTCATTTTGCCGATCTTACGGAATATTGAACCGCACAACGGCATAATCCCCAGTTTATTGCGGTTTTCCACATGAATATTTGTATCATATTGAATGAATATTTTTTGTATTATTCTTGACACATTCTGTATATTTATGTATAATTATACCCTATTAACATATTCAGAGGTTTAAGGCATGAAAAAGGTTTTTATTGACGGCAAAGCAGGAACAACAGGACTCAGAATTTATGAAAGACTTTCCGAGCGTTCGGACATTGAGCTTATGCTCCTGCCCGAGGAGAAGCGCAAGGACGTTGAGGCGCGACGTGAGGCTCTCAACACCTGCGATATTGCTTTTCTTTGCCTGCCCGATGCGGCGGCAATTGAATCCGTAGGTCTGATTGAGAACGAAAACGTCAGAGTTCTTGACACCTCAACGGCTCACAGAACCAATCCCGACTGGGCATACGGTTTTCCCGAGCTTTCTCCGGCGCACAGAGAAAAAATAAAGAATTCCAACCGAATTGCCGTTCCGGGCTGTCATGCAAGCGGCTTCATTTCACTCGTTTATCCCCTTGTTGAAGCAGGCGCAATTTCTCCCGACACGCTTCTGACCTGCCATTCTTTGACAGGATACAGCGGCGGCGGCAAAAAAATGATTGCCGAATATGAGGACGCCGAACCCGATGTTGCACTCGAATCGCCGAGACAATACGGTTTGACGCAGAACCACAAGCACCTTAAAGAAATGAAGGCAATTACGGGAATCAATGCTTTCCCCGCTTTCTGCCCGATCGTTGCCGACTATTACAGCGGCATGCTTGTCACCGTTCCCCTTTTCAAGGAACAGCTTAACGGCGTGACGGTTGAGGATATCAAAAAAATCTATGCGGACAAATATCATTCGGATATTGTAAAATACAAAGACGAAATCGGCGAGAACGGTTTCATTTGCTCCAACAAGCTCTCATTTAACGACTCAATGGAAATCTTCGTTGAGGGCAACGAGGACAGAATCCTCCTGATGTCGAGATACGACAATCTCGGCAAAGGCGCTTCGGGAGCGGCTATACAGAACATGAACATTCTTCTCGGAACAGACGAAAAAACAGGACTCGAGGTATAAAATGATGAAAACGATTGAAGGCGGCATCTGCGCCGCAAAGGGCTTCAAAGCCAACGGAATTCACTGTGGAATCAGAAAGAACAAGTCAAAGCGTGACCTTTCGCTCATTGTCAGCGACGTAAAGGCAACAGCTGCGGCTGTTTATACAACCAACCTTGTCAAGGGCGCCCCGATTTTTGTCAATCAGAAGCACCTTGCCGACGGACATGCCCAGGCTATCATCTGCAACAGCGGTATTGCGAACACCTGCAATGCCGACGGAATTGAGAAAGCGGAAGCTATGGGTCAGCTCGTTGAGGACGCTCTCGGCATAAACAAGGACGATGTTATTGTCGGTTCAACAGGCGTTATTGGTATGCCGCTTAACCTCACTCCTATTGCCAACGGAATGGCGGATTTGGTTGCAGGTCTTGATTATGACAACAGCGGTCTCGCCGCAGAGGGCATCATGACGACCGACACAAAGAAGAAGGAAATCGCGGTCAGCTTTGACATTGACGGCGTTGAGTGCAGAATCGGCGGAATTGCCAAGGGCAGCGGAATGATTCACCCGAACATGGCAACGATGCTTGTTTTCGTAACCTCGGACGTTGCAATCACAAGCGAAATGCTTCAAAAGGCTGTCAGCGAGGACGTTAAGACATCGTTTAACATGATAAGCGTTGACGGCGACACATCGACCAACGATACATTTGCTGTTCTTGCCAACGGAATGGCAGGCAACAAGCTCATCGACAGCGAGAGCGAGGCATACGACAAGTTCTGCGAGGCTCTCCACAAGGTCAGCGTTTACCTTTCAAGAAAAATCGCAGGCGACGGCGAGGGCGCAACCAAGCTGCTCGAATGTAAGGTAACGGGCGGCAAGACCGATGAAATTGCAAAGAAGGTTGCAAAGTCGGTTATCTGCTCATCGCTTACCAAGGCGGCAATGTTCGGCGCAGATGCCAATTGGGGCCGTGTGCTTTGTGCGATCGGCTACAGCGGAGCGGATGTTGATATCAATAAAATCGACGTCAGCTTCAAGTCCGTCAAGGGCACAATAGCTGTTTGCCATAACGGCGCAGGCGTTGACTTCTCGGAGGAAAAGGCAAAGGAAATCCTTCTTGAAAAAGAGATTGAAATTCTTGTTGATCTCAACGACGGTGACTTTGACGCAACTGCATGGGGCTGTGACCTCACATATGAATATGTAAAAATCAACGGTGACTACAGAACCTGAGGTGAATACAAATGAATATTTCAATGGAAGAGAAGGCCGGAATTCTTACCCGTGCCCTCCCCTATATTCAAAAATATAACGGAAAAATCCTTGTTGTGAAGTACGGCGGCAACGCCATGATCAGCGAGGAGCTCAAAGAGTCCGTAATGAGCGATATTATTTTGCTCTCGACGATAGGAATCAAGGTCGTGCTCGTTCACGGCGGCGGTCCCGAGATTACGGTCATGCTGAACAAAATCGGCAAAAAGAGCGAATTTGTCAACGGTCTGCGTGTTACCGATAAGGAAACAGCTGACGTCGTTCAGATGGTTCTCGCAGGCAAGATAAATAAGAGCCTTGTCAATCTGCTCTGTGCAAGGGGCGGAAAGGCAATCGGTCTCAGCGGCTCTGACGGCGGAATGATCAAGGCAAAGCCAAAGGCAGTCGAGCTCGGCTATGTCGGCGAGATTACCGAAATAAACGTTCAGCCGATTCTCGACGTTATCGAAATGGGCTATATCCCCGTTGTTTCGACCGTCGGATTTGACGACGAGGGCAACACATACAACATCAATGCCGACACGGTTGCCGCAGGAATTGCAGGCAGGCTCAAGGCGGAGAGCCTTATTTCCATGACCGATATTGCAGGAATTCTCAGAGATAAGGACGACCCGGCAACTCTCATTTCAAAGATTTTCGTTGAGGACGCTCCGAAGCTCATGGACGAAGGAATTATCTCCGGCGGCATGATTCCCAAGGTACAGTGCTGTGTTGATGCCATCAATCTCGGCGTTCGCAAGGTCTTTGTTATCGACGGAAGAATTCCACATTCAATTATAATAGAAGTTCTCACCGACGAGGGCATCGGAACGATGTTTGTCAAGGGTGATAAATAAGAAAGGTCTGACAAAAATGAGCATAACATCAAACGATAAGCAGTTCGTTGCCAACACCTATGCAAGATTCCCCATTGAGCTTGTCAGCGGCAAGGGCGCGATCCTCAAGGACAGCAACGATAAAGAATATATCGACCTCGGCAGCGGAATTGCCGTAAACATTTTCGGCGTTGCCGACGACGAATGGCAGAAGGCGGTTACACATCAGCTTTCCGTACTCCCCCACACCTCTAACCTCTACTATTCTGAGCCTTGCTCAACTCTTGCTGAGCTTCTCTGCGAGAGAACGGGAATGAAGAAGGTTTTCTTCTCAAACAGCGGTGCCGAGGCTAATGAGTGCGCAATCAAGGTCGCAAGGAAGTACGCTTTTGATAAATACGGCGACGAGAGCCATTCAACAATAATCACGCTTAAAAACAGCTTCCACGGCAGAACGCTCACAACGCTCAAAGCAACAGGTCAGGACGTTTTCCATACAGATTTCGGACCGTTTCCCGATGGCTTTGTTTATGCAGAAGCCAATAATTTTGATGACGTAAAGAAATTTGCTGACAGCGACAAGTGCATCGCAGTTATGATGGAGCTTGTTCAGGGCGAGGGCGGCGTTTGCAAGCTCGATGAGGATTTCGTTAAGTCGGTTGCAGAGCTCGTCAAGGAAAAGGACATGCTTCTCATCATCGACGAGGTTCAGACGGGTAACGGCAGAACGGGCGAGCTTTACGCTTATATGCACTACGGAATTCAGCCCGACGTTGTTACAACGGCAAAGGGTCTCGGCGGCGGACTTCCGATCGGAGCAACAATGCTCGGAGAAAAAGTCGAGAACGTTCTCACCTTCGGCTCACACGGTTCGACATTCGGCGGCAACCCCGTAAGCTGTGCAGGTGCATGCAATATCATCAAGAGAATTGACGATAAGCTTCTCAATGAGGTTAAAGAGAAATCGGCTTATATCTTCTCTGAGCTTGAGGGTGCAAAGGGTGTTAAATCCGTCAGCGGTCTCGGACTCATGATCGGTGTTGAGACAGACAAGCCCGCCAAGGAAGTTGCCAATGCCTGCATCGAAAAGGGTGTGCTTGTCCTGACAGCTAAGACAAAGGTAAGACTTCTCCCCTCTCTCAACATTGATTGGGACGACCTTAAAAAGGCAATTCAGATACTCAAGGAAGTTGTAGCAGAGTAATTTATCATTAAAATAACCGACAGCCACAGTGAAATAAATCACTGCGGCTGTTTTTTATACATTCACCACATTATATCCTGCAATTATGCACAAAATACATATGTCGCTATTTGTGAACTTTGTATAGCAAATTGTGTCGTAATATGTTATAATATCATGCAAACGAAAGGAGAGGACGTTTTGGAAGAAAACAAAATGGGCGTTATGCCCGTAAACAAGCTTATTATCAACATGTCGCTGCCGATGATAATTTCCATGCTCGTTCAGGCATTGTACAACATTGTTGACTCGGTTTTCGTTGCCATGGTCAACCAGGAATCGCTCACGGCAGTTTCGCTTTCATTCCCTGCGCAGAACCTAATGATAGGCTTCGCAACAGGTACGGCGGTCGGCGTTAATGCGCTCATCTCCCGTGCACTCGGCGAAAAGAACGGTGAGCGTGCAAATAAAATTGCTGAGAACGGCGTTTTTCTTGCCCTGCTCAGTTCCATAGCATTTTTCCTTTTCGGCGTATTCGGCTCAAAGCTTTTCATCAGCTCGCAGACCTCCGTGCAGTACATTATTGACGAGGGCACAAAGTATCTTCAGGTTTGCTGCGGAGCAAGCTTCGGTATTTTCTTTGAGATCATGTACGAGAGACTTTTGCAGTCAACGGGCAGAACCTTTTACACAATGATAACTCAGGGCATCGGCGCAATTATCAACATCATTCTTGACCCCATGTTCATCTTCGTGTTCAAAATGGGTGTTCGCGGCGCGGCAATCGCAACGGTTATCGGACAGATTATTGCCTTTATTCTTGCCGTCTATTTCAACCGCCGCAAAAATCCCGATCTTCACCTCGATTTCAAGAAGTTTAAGCCGAGCGGACGCTTCATCGGCGAAATTTACAAAATCGGCGTTCCGTCGATTCTCATGGTTGCCATCGGCTCCGTCATGACATATTTCATGAACAAAATTCTCATCGCCTACACACTCGGCAAGGAGCTTTCGGTCAACGTTTTCGGCGCATTCTTTAAGCTAAACAGCTTCATTTGTATGCCTATATTCGGTCTCAACAACGGCGTTATTCCGATAATCGCTTACAACTACGGCGCAATGAAAAAGCATCGCATGATAAAGACTATCAAGCTCTCGGTCGTGTATGCCGAAGCGTTCAGCATTATCGGCGCAATTCTTTTCTTCACATTGCCCAAGTTCTTGCTCGGATTCTTTTCGGCAACCCCCGAAATGCTCAGAATCGGTATTCCTGCGCTGAGAATAATCAGCGTAAGCTTCCTTTTTGCCGGCGCCAACATTGCCCTCAGCGGTGTGTTCCAGTCCTTCGGAAAGAGTATTTTCTCGATGATAAGCTCGTTTATCCGTCAGCTAGTCGTGCTCATTCCCGTAGCATATGTCCTTGCGAGATACGGACTTTCAATCGGCAATGACGACCTCGTTTGGTGGTCATATTCAATCGCCGACTTCGCCGCATCCGTCGTTTCAATCACCTGCTTCGTTGTCCTTTACAAACGGATAATAAAACCGATTCGAGACGACAAGACAGAGTAATTTTTGATAAAAAAGTAACCGCTTTCCATCACGGAGAGCGGTTGTTTTTTTATAATGTTCCGTTTTTAAATTCGCGTTTGAACCAGACGTCCTTGACCTCAAATTCTCTTGAATGGAGATAGGAGAGGATACCTGCGCTTTCGTCAAACATGAACACCAGCTTGTAGGAATAAAGACACTGCTTGCGATAGCCGAAATCCTTGTTGAGCTTGTTCGTGCCGTACTTTCCGTCACCGAGTAAGGGATGACCTATTGAAGCAAAATGCGCCCTTATCTGATGAGTTCTGCCAGTCATGAGCTCGACCTCGACAAGGCTGAGCTGTTTATCGTAATCTCTGCCGAGCACCTTATATTTTGTGCGAATTTCCTTTGCTCCCTCGCAGGGATGCTTGAGAATTTTAACGGTGTTCTTTTTCTCGTCCTTTAAGAGATAGCCCTCCAAAAGTCCGCTGTCACGCTCCATTATTCCATGGCAGACGCAGAGATAAAATTTCTTAAGATTTGTTCTCTGCTTCATCTGAGCGTTCATTATTCTGAGGCTTTCGGCATTCTTGGCGGCGATAACGATTCCGCCCGTGTTCCTGTCAATTCTGTTGACAAGGGCAGGGGTGAACGAATTTTCCTCATCGGGCTTGTACTCGCCCTTTTCATAAAGATACTTCTTTATTCTTGTAATGAGCGTGTCAACATACTCCCTGTCGTCGGGGTGGCAGAGCAAGCCTGCTTTTTTGTCAAGGAGCATGATATTTTCGTCCTCATAAAGGATATCCAGCCTGCTCGGAGCGCCCGTAAAATCGTAACGGGTTTCGGGCTTGACAAAAAACTCATCGTTGATATACATGTCAACGACGTCGCCGACCTGCAAAACCGTCGAAATCTCGGCGCGCTTGTTGTTGACCTTTATCCGCTTTTTTCTTATGTATTTATACATAAGCGACTGCGGCAGATTTGGCATGCCTTTTCTTATAAACTTGTCGAGCCGCTGACCTGCGTCGTTGGCTTTTATCTCAAAACTTTTCATAGCTTAATTCTTAAACGAATGTATCGGCGCAGGAATTCTGCCGCCTCTGTTGATGAAATCCGAGCAGTCCGCACCGTTGACCGGCATTATCGGTGCGTAGCCGAGCAATCCGCCAAATTCAACGGTATCGCCGACGTCCTTGCCGATTACGGGAATCAGTCTGACCGCCGTGGTTTTCTGATTTATCATTCCTATTGCCATTTCGTCGGCAATTATACCCGAGATCGTTGAAGCCTTTGTATTACCCGGAATCGCGATCATATCAAGACCTACCGAGCAAACACAGGTCATGGCTTCAAGCTTTTCGAGCGTGAGCATACCTGCATTGACCGAGTCGATCATGCCCTGATCCTCCGAGACAGGGATAAATGCGCCCGAAAGTCCGCCGACATATGATGAAGCCATTATGCCGCCCTTTTTAACCTGATCGTTGAGCAGTGCAAGAGCCGCCGTTGTGCCGGGTGCACCGACATATTCAAGACCCATTTCCTCCAATATTTCAGCCACGCTGTCGCCTATTGCAGGCGTCGGAGCAAGCGAAAGGTCGATAATTCCGAACGGAACGCCGAGCCTTTGCGAAGCCTCCCTTGCAACCAGCTGACCTACTCTTGTGACCTTGAAGGCGGTTTTCTTTATCGTTTCGCAAAGGGTGCCGAAGTCACTGCCCTTGACCTCACTGATGGCACGCTTGACAACACCGGGACCGCTGACGCCGACATTTATAATTGTGTCCGCCTCGGTCACACCGTGGAATGCACCTGCCATAAACGGGTTATCATCGGGCGCATTGCAGAATACAACAAGCTTTGCACAGCCGATCGAGCCGCTGTCCTTCGTCAGCTCTGCGGTTTTGACTATTGTTTCACCGAGGAGCTTGACTGCGTCCATATCAATACCCGTCTTGGTCGAGCCAACATTTACCGAGCTACAAACTCTTTCCGTTGAAGCGAGAGCCTCGGGAATCGATTCAATAAGCAGCTTCTCGGCAGGGGTCATTCCCTTTGAAACAAGCGCAGAAAAGCCGCCGATGAAGTTGACATTTATCTCATGCGCCGCCTTATCAAGCATTTTTGCTATTTTTACAAAGTCATCGGTTGTCTTACAGCAAGCCGCACCGATGAGTGAAATCGGTGTAACCGAGACACGCTTGTTGACTATCGGAATTCCGAAATCAAGCGCAATTTCATCGCCCGTTTCAACGAGCTTTCCTGCCTTTGAAAGTATCTTTTTATAGATATTATCGCAGGTTTTGTCAACCTCGGACGAAATACAGTCGAGCAGGCTTATGCCCATGGTGATCGTACGCACGTCGAGGTTGTTTTCTTCAATCATTTTGTTCGTTTCACGAACCTCAAAGGAATTTATCATAGCCTACCTCAGATTCTGTGCATTACGTTGAAAATATCCTCGTGCTGCATCTTGATTTTTACGCCGAGCTCTTCGCTGATTTTCTCAATCTCTTCATTGAGAACGGCGAAGTCTTTTTTTGCGTTCTGAGCGTCAACTATCATTATCATGTTAAAGAAGCCCTGAACGATTGACTGGTTGATATCAAGAACGTTTATATCGTTCTCGGCAAGATAGGTGCAAACCCTCGCGATGATTCCTACCCTGTCCTTGCCTATTACGGTAATTATGGTTCTGTTCATTCTTCGCCCTCCGTGTCGTCGTTGCCCTCTATCTGGGAAAGAATTTCTTTAATGTTTATTTTCTGCGTGTTGAGGATCTCATCCGCTCTGTTAAGCGTTTCTGTCGGGTCCTGCCTGTCGATTTCATATTTATCGGGAACCTCAAGCAGCTTTTCAGCGTCCTCGACCGTTGCATTTTCTCCGAGATCCTGCGCCATAAGAGCGTCAATACCCGTCGGTGCTCCTGTCGTTTCGTCAGCCGAAGTATCGTACGGCTCACCGCCCGATACGCTTGAATATCTCTTTTTCTTGACAATGTGAATTATCACAAGCGCCAAAATGAATGCAACAAGCGTGCCTGCCGAAACAATTGCACCTATCATAAAGCCCTTCGGCTTATAGGTCATTTCAATTGTGTGCGTACCGGGGGCGGCATCAATTCCGATGAGTGCGCCTCCGAGAGCAACGGGCTCAACCTTTTCGCCGTCAACCGTTATCTCCCAGCCCTCATCATAGTTGATTGATGTGTACACAAGCTCGGTTGCGCCGACATTGACCGTACCCTTGATATGGGTATCCGTGAATTCCGTTATATCCATCGCCGACTCGGAAAGGATCTTGTAACCCGCCTCAAAGTTTTCCATATCAAGGCCGACTGCATAAATATCGGCATAACCCGAATCCTTATCGGACGGTATAGTGATTTCAACGGTAAGAATTTCGCCCTTTTCATAGTATCCGCAGTCGAGAACATACGGATCATCGGAATCCTGATTTTTGGAGTAGCCGTTTGTGCCTGAAACACCAATCGTCTCCGCGCTCCTGCAATCGGCATAAAGATAAACATTCTCCGATTCGGGGATCTCATATTTAAGCACGATTGAACCGTCCTCGCCTACGCCGTCCATATTGTAGGTGAAGTTTTCACTGAGAATCGACTCATCGTCTCTGATATTGTTTGTCGTGTATGTCGTTGCCGGAATTTTCTTGAACACGTCGCCGACATCGGTTGCTCTTGTCCAGTAATCATTCTGAATTTCAAACGGATTTGAGCCTGTCGTTACCCATTTCTGAACCTCGTCGCTTACGCAATACGCAAGCGGAAGATAATATTTATTTCTGTATGCCGCAAAGCTGTCATTTTCCGAAACCTTTTCAAAAAGCTGTTCGTTCATCATTGAACCGTCATTGTTGACAAGGTATTTCAGCGACATCATCGCATTGTAAACGGGCGTCTGCGGAGCATAAATATAGCTGTTGATATAGTTGCTGTTAAGTCCGAGATTATGCTGAAGATTTGCCGACTTTTCATAAGCCATCGAAGAGAATACAGAAACTCCGTTGTAGTTAAACCATGAAGCGTCCATCAGAGTGTTGATGTCGGTGAGCTCCATTCTGTATTTATCGTTGCCCTCAACGGTGTCCAGCTTTTCCTTAAGCTCCCTGAACTGTGTATAGCCGTTTACAAAGTTCGGCTTCTGCTGGCTCATTACGAAATGGTTCGTGTCGCAAACAGCAACCTCGGCAAAGACACAGCACATAAGCAGGAGCGAAACCGCCGACTGTGCAAGCTCTTTCTTTTTCATAAGTCCGAGAACGACAGTGTATACTGCGGCAAAAGCAATGCTGAGATAGACCGCTTCCTCCTGAACATTTTTTGAACCAAGCTCCTGAACAAGAACGACAAACAGAATCGTCGCAGCGCCCGAGCCGAGCAATGCCTTGGTTGAAAACGACTTGATATTTACAAGCGCCTTATACGCAATCGAAAGAAGCACGAACGAATAAATAAACGAAAATCTGAACGGAAGATCGTTCGGGTAATGGAACGCATGGACAATATAGTTCAGATAATTCATGTTGAATCCGAGGAAGAAAACTGCAAGAAGAATTATATGAGCCGCGCGCTCCTTCGCCTTGATCTTGTCGCAGAAAATATAGAGCGGAACAAGCATAACCGTAATAATTCCGCAATAAACATTGGGAAGAACATCCTCGCCGCTGCTTCTGATCGTCGGCTCAAGTGAAGTAAGATGATTCGCAAGGAAATCGAAAATATTGTTATAGAATTGATAGTCCGTCGGGAATGTGCCCGAGGTTGCCGAGCATGCCTTGAGGCAGAAATATGTCGGAAGAAGCGCAACCGCAGCAAGTCCGACCGCAACAAAGGAGCCGAGTGCAAACAGCAATCCCGATTCGACAAACCTGCTGTAAATAACATTGTCTATCTTGCGGTTATATATTTCTCCGTCCTCGTCAACATAAATCGGCTTGGTCGGAAGAACCTCTTTAATTGAATAATTTGAGAAGAAATAAACAAGGAAATAGAGCACCGAGAAAATACATATCATATACGACATGTAATAATTCGAGAAGAATGAAATAGCAAGCGTAACGATATAAAAGGTCGCTTTTTGCCTGTTGATTATGCGCTCAATTCCGAGAACGATGAGCGGAAGAAGATACATTGCGTCAATCCACATTATATTCCAGTAATACGCAATAAAGAAGCCGCAAAATGCATAAAGAATACCGAAAGCGGAAATCGTGAAATCATTCTTTCCGTTCGATTTTTTTAGATAAAATGCCATTGCCGCCGCCGCAAGAGCATTCTTAAGAAATACCATTGCGCCGATCGCTTCGGGAACATTCTCATGGCCGAAAACAAGAACTATCAGACCGCCGATCGGGCTTGAAAGATAGTTATAATAATTGCCGAGGAAAGCTCCGCCGCCGCCCGTGTTCCATGAGTAAAGCATACTCTTGAACTGCGTCAGTCTGTCATAAAGCTCGGCAAACAGCGGTCCGTACTGATGGTAGAGATCCATTCTGAGGACGGTCTTTTCTCCGAACGGGATAATATCAAAGCAGTAGTAGACCAGGAGCATAAGCACCGCACTGCAAATAAACGCAAGCATAACATAGATGTTGTTGTCCAGAAATCTTGCAAATTTTGAATCGGGATGTTTTTTCAAAATGCTTTTTTTCAAAAGTCTCATTCCTCTCTTTTATGTAGATCCGATGCTCGAAACACTTTCGGATAATATATGATTTATCTTAAATATAGTACCACATAACCGCTCATCTTTCAATAAGCACGGCTGAAAATTCATACTTATTTTAAATCTTTACCTGTTCTATTTCAGGACAAGAAGTCATAAAGAATTAGTGGTGGTAAAAATGAGGTTTGATAAAAAGGAAATTCTCCGTGTTGTACTCAGATACCTGCCTCCCGTTTTCTCTGTTCTTGAGGAAAAGGACGCAGAGGAGCTTTGCGAAATCCGCATCAGAGCGAACAAGCCGGTAAGTCTGGTTTTTTCGGACCGAACGGATTATTTAACCCGGGCGGGACGGATCACAGGCTTTATTTCAAACGATCTGCTTTCTTTTTCACAGTCGGAGATTGAAGAAATTTTTGTTAAGCTGTGCGGCTATTCCGTGCACAGTCTAACGCAAAACATTGCTGACGGCTTCATCACACTTGAAAACGGAATCCGTATAGGAGTTTACGGCACGGCGGTCGTCCGTGACGGCAAAATCACGTCCGTACGAAACGTTGAGGGGCTTAATATCCGTATTCCTGCCGAGCATCGGGGATGTGCACTGCCGATTTACAATCGCCTTTTTCACGGCAGAGCACCGAACACGATCATATGCGGCGCACCGATGTCAGGCAAAACAACGGTTCTGCGCGACCTGTGCCGTCTCATTTCCGACGAGGAGCACAAAAAGATTGCCGTAATTGACGAACGATGCGAAATGGGCGGCTATGATCTCGGCAGTAACACAGATGTTCTCAAAAACTATCCTAAAGCTACGGGAATTTCCATTGCTCTGCGAACGCTCTCCCCGGAAATAATTATCTGCGATGAAATAGGCTCTCTCGAAGAAGCGCGCGAGCTTTGCACGCTTGTTAATTGCGGAGTGAAATTTATAGTTACAATGCACTGCTCCGAGCTTTACGAATTAAAGAAGCGTCCGCAGTTTTCTGTTTTAAACGAGGCGGGCGCGGCGGATGCCTGTGTGTTTCTCTCCGAAAAAAATTTTACGGTAAAAAAAATAATGCTTAACCGAAGCTGAAAGGAAAACTTATGAAAATAATATCGCTTATCATATTGGGCTTAGCCTGCGTAATGACAGGGCAATATGCGGCATACAGGCTGACAAAAAGAGTTCGTATACTTGAAAAAATCGTTTTGATGTTCGGCACAATTGAAAACGAAATAAACTACCTCGAACGTCCGACAGAGGAGCTTATAAAAAAGCTGAGCGAGAAGGACGAACTTAAAGAACTGGACTTTTTACCCAAGTGTCTCTCACTTTCGGAAGCCGGCGAGGATATCGTAAATGCGTGGGCAAGCTCGATCGCCGTCTCGGACAATGTGGACGGAGAGGACGCATGCATACTGTATTCCTTCGGCGAAGGCCTCGGCAGGAGCGACATTGACGGGCAAATCTCAAGCTGTCGATATCACGAAAAGCTTGCAAATGAGCGGCTCAGCGAAGCCCGCGACAGGCGCAAGCGCTACGCCTCTCTCGCCTGCGGTCTGGGTATGCTGTCGGGAATCGGAATTTTTATTGTTTTATTATGACTTAGGAGCGAAACATGGAACTGGTAATCAAAATTGCGGCTGTCGGTATTATTGTTGCCGTTTTACAGCAAATTCTCAGCCGTTCGGGCCGTGACGAATACGCGATGCTCGTTGTGCTCGCAGGGCTTATTGCCGTTGTTGCAATGCTGATTCCCGAGCTAAAAGACCTCTATTCTTCGGCAGCCGCCGTTTTCGGACTTTGATATGGATGCGGTAAAGTTTGCAATAATCGGAATAATCTGTGCCGTTTTTACGGTCATCGTCCGTCAATACCGACCCGATCTTTCCGTTGCGGTTCAGCTCGCGGGAATTATCGTTCTCGGCTTTTTTGCCGTGGGATATCTTAAAAATATTTTTACAGAAACGGACAGCCTGTTTTCTGAAGCTCAGGTTATCGGCGGCGGCTATATCGAGCTGCTTGTAAAGGTTCTCGGCATTGCCGCGATAACTAAAATCGGTTCGGATATCTGCAAGGACAGCGCAAATTCAGCGCTTGCAACCGTTGTTGAGCTTGTCGGCAAGGCTGTCATTCTTGCCATGTGTCTTTCGCTCATAAAAACGCTTGCTGAAATTTCAAAGGGGCTGCTTGAATAAAATGAAGCTTGAAAAAATTTCGGGAATTATTTTAATTTTTATCATTACATCTTTTATTTTTTCCGTTTCATCGTGCGCTAAAACATATGCCGACGATGTAAAAGAAATATACGATTCTCTCGACTCGGAAACGCAGGAGCTTTTAAAGGATATCGGCGCCGACACTGCCGACTTTGACTCCATGTTCGGCGTAACTCCGCAAAAAATCTGGACGCTGACAAAAAAGCTTATCACAGGCAACATTGAAGCTCCGACGCGCTCTGCCGTCCGCCTGATTGCCGTGATAATTTTAATTGCAATTTTCGAGTGCTTTGCCCCCGAGGACACGAGAATCAAAACGATAGTCAGCATCGTCGGAACGCTTCTGTGCGTTATTTCAGTCATTTCTCCGCTTTCAACCGCCGTAAGCTCAGCAGTTTCTTCAATAGCCGTCGGCGAAAAGCTGATGCTTGCCCTTATTCCCGTGCTCGCCGCCGTAGTTACGGTGACGGGTAATCCGACGCTTGCCGCGAGTTTTCAGTCAATTGCATTTGCGGGAGCTCAGATTATTTCGGGACTTTCCAACAGCTACATAGTTCCGATCGTCGGCGCGGTCATGGCTCTCGATGTTACAGGCTCAATAATGCCCTCCTTCAAGCTCGGCGGAATAACATCACTGATCAAAAAATCAGTAACAGCAGTTCTGACCTTTGTTTCGACGCTTTTTGTCTCCTTTCTCGGAATAAAAGGCGCACTTGCCAATGCGGCGGACACGGTCGCTTCAAGGGGAATAAAGCTCGTCATAAGCTCGGCGGTCCCCGTTGTCGGCGGTGCGCTGAGTGAGGCATATTCGGGAATAATCGGCAGTCTTGTCCTCGTCAAAAGCACGATCGGAATTTTTGGAATCGCCGCCATTACGCTGATAAATCTTCCGTCATGCATGCAGCTGCTTTTTTGGATTTTTGCGCTGAGGCTTTCCGCTGCGGTCGGCGAGCTTTTTAATCAGCAAAGCATCGCAGATCTGCTCCGTGCTCTTGCGTCATCTCTCACGCTTTTGAATGTGGTTCTGCTTTTCAACGCGGTACTTTTCATCATTTCCACGGCGCTCATTCTTGTTATAAAGGCGGGATAAAATGAATGAAATAAAGCAATGGTCATTGGGCATCACGATCTCGGCAATAGTCGGTGCAATTATTCTTTTCATCTCCCCCGAGGGTTCAACGGAAAAGCTCGTCCGTGCGGCTGTCTCGCTGTTTCTCATGTGTGCAATCCTCAGCCCTTTTCTTTCGGGAGCTGACCCGATCGAGCTGATCAATGGAATCGAGCTTCCTGAAATTCAAAGCAACGAAAGCGCGAACGGCGAAGCCTCAGATTATATTGAAAACCAAATAAAAGAAAAAATTTCTGACATTCTTGAAGAATGCGGAATAAAAAATGCGGACATCCGCATAAGTATCAATATAGAAAACGGCAACGAAATGAAGATTGAAAGCGTGCAGATTTATGCAGAAAAAACTTACGAAAATAATTTTGAAAATGCCGAAAAAAATTTAAATAATCAGTTGGGAATTAAAACAAAAATCGAGGTGAAAAAATGAAAAAAGCCGTTGAAAAAATTCTTGAAAAAATCAAGCGTGACAAAAAGGTTGCCGCAATAGTTTGCGTCGGTCTTGCGGGAATAATTCTGCTGACCTTATCGGAGCTGATGCCAACGAAAAAGGATACGGCGGATGAAAGCAGTAAAGAACCCGTCACCGATATTCGCGACAGCTACGAGGAGGATATCGAAAAGCGCCTGACTTCAATCGTTTCGGCAATCAACGGTGCAGGCCGTACCGAGGTCATGGTTACGCTTGCCTCGGGTGACGAAAACGTGTACGCTGTCAAAGAAAAAAGCAGTGACGGTTCAAAGGAACGTGAGTACATTGTGATTGATTCTGACAGCAAGGAATCGGGACTTCTTCTCAAGGTGATCGAGCCCGAGATAAGAGGAGTAGCCATTGTCTGCGAGGGCGCCGACTCCGCCAACGTAAGGAAAGAAATTATTTCAACGGTTTCGGCAGTTCTCGGGATCAGCACAAATCGAATAAGCATTGCAAAAATTAAACCGACATCGGAATAATATATCGGAGGTTAGTGATGAACATGATACTCAAGAAAAAGCATTTGGTTTCCGTTGCACTTGTGCTTACGCTCTCTGCGGCGGTATTTGTCAACTGGTATTTTGCACGGCCCGGGGTAAAATCTGTAGTCGATACAGGTAAAACGACCGTCAACCGCCAGGTAGAGAATCTCGGTGACGCGCAGTATGTTTCCGCAACAACTGCGGCATCTGAAACAATGGCGGATTTCAAGGTCAAACGCGAAGCGGCGCATGACGAGGCAAAGGAAACGCTCAACGCCGTAATCAAGGACGCAAAATCGGATTCCGACGCGGCGGAGGAAGCCGCCGAATCCTTAGCAGAGCTTTCAAAGGCAATTAAAAGCGAAGCCGATCTCGAAAATCTTATTACGGCGAAAATCTCAAACGAGTGTCTTGTCATAATCGACGGCGACGTTTGTCAGGTAATTGTCGGCAAGGGTGTTCTGACGGACAACGTGTCACTGCAAATCAAAGACCTTGTTATAAATCAAGCAAAAATCCCCGCAAAAAATATTACCATAGTTGAGCTGAAAAAATAATTATTTTAAAGCAACAACCTCCCATTGATTTATTCAAAGAGAGGTTGCTTTAATTATTTTGTCCGATTATCTTTTGTAAGCTTCAAGGCGGTAAATCGGCTGACCGAGATCTGAAAATCTCTTTTCATACTCCGTTACGATGTTGCCCTCAAAGTCACTGTTATGAAGATCAAGCGAGACATTTTTTATTGCCATGCCGTACTCCGAAAACTCCTGTATCGAGTATTCAAAGAAGTGCATATTATCCGTCTTTTGATGAATTTCTCCGTCGGCGGTCATCAGTCGGTCAAAAATCGCAAGAAATTTTCTGTTCGTCAGGCGATGATTCGCATACTTTTTCTTCGGGAACGGACAGGAAAAATTAAGATACACCCTGTCAAAAATTCCGTCGGGCAGATACTTAGGAAGATACTCCGCCGAGCCTTTGATAAAACGCAGATTAGGGATATTCTCCTCAATCGCTCTTTCGGCGGCGATTACAACAACGTTGGCGCATTTTTCGACCGCAATATAATTGATATCGGGGTTACGCTTTGCAATTTCTGCGGCGAACTGTCCCTTTCCGCAGCCGACCTCAAGGCGAACGGAATTGGAATTGCCGAACCATTTTTCAAGGTCGATGTATTCCTTTTCTTTGATTGCCGTGTTAAAGTTTTTATCCTCGCTCTCGATAGAAAAAATCAGACTGCCGCAGCTGTCCAGTCTTTTGTCGAGATTCTTTTTTCTTCGCATTCTCATATTTTCCGCTCCATTAACTTTTAATAACCGCAGAATATTTTACACTTTTTTCTTTTTCACGTCAACCGCTTGACAAAATTCTTTAAACAATATATAATGCTCTCAACAGCCTTGACGGGAAGAAGTAAGCGAAAAAGGATGCCAAGAGAGCTTTCGGTCGGTGCGAGAAAGCGTGAGAGTTTCGCCCAAATACATCCCCGAGCTGCGTGGCTGAAAATTGCAGTAGGCCGCGCCGTGTGCGTGCGTTAAACGTCAGAGTATATATGTACTCGCCGAGGCCGTTCCCGTGAGGGTTCGGTGAACAGAGGTGGTAACACGATAATTCGTCCTCTGCCCTAAGGGCAGGGGGCTTTTTCTGTCTAAATATTTTTCACGAGAAAGGAAACATCAAAATGACAATTTATGACGAACTTGTTGCCCGCGGACTCATTGCTCAGGTCACGGACGAAGATGAAATCAAGGAGCTTATCAACAACGGAAAGGCAGTTTTCTACATCGGCTTTGACCCGACAGCCGACAGCCTTCATGTAGGTCATTTCATGGCTCTCTGCCTTATGAAGAGACTTCAGATGGCAGGAAACAGACCGATCGCCCTTCTCGGAGGCGGCACAGGCATGATCGGTGACCCCTCTGGCAGAACCGACATGAGAAAAATGCTTACTAAGGAGGACATTGACCACAACATCGCCTGCTTCAAGAAGCAGATGAGCCGTTTCATTGAATTCGGCGAGGACAAGGCAATGATGGTAAACAATGCCGATTGGCTTCTCGACCTCAACTATGTTGACGTTCTTCGCGAGGTCGGCGCATGCTTCTCCGTCAACAACATGCTTCGCGCCGAGTGCTACAAGCAGAGAATGGAAAAGGGTCTCAGCTTCCTTGAGTTTAACTACATGATCATGCAGAGCTACGACTTCTATCACCTTTTCAAGGAGTACGGCTGTAATATGCAGTTCGGCGGCGACGACCAGTGGTCAAACATGCTCGGCGGCACAGAGCTTATCAGAAAGAAGCTCGGCAAGGACGCTTATGCAATGACGATCACCCTGCTCATGAACTCCGAGGGTAAAAAGATGGGCAAGACCGCTTCGGGCGCTGTTTGGCTTGACCCCGAAAAGACAAGCCCCTATGAATTCTATCAGTACTGGCGCAATGTCGGCGATCAGGACGTTCTCAAGTGCATCCGTATGCTCACATTCCTCCCGCTTGAGGAAATCGACGCAATGGATCATTGGGAGGGCGCACAGCTCAACGAGGCAAAGGATATCCTTGCATTTGAGCTTACAAAGCTCGTTCACGGTGAGGAAGAAGCAGCCAAGGCAAGAGAATCTTCAAAGGCGCTCTTTGGCGGCGGAGCAAACCTCGACAATATGCCGACGACCACTCTTTCGGATGCCGATTTCACCGACGGAAAGATTGATATTCTCGACATTCTTCTCAAGACTAACATCACAAAATCTCGCGGCGAGGGCAGACGTCTTGTTCAGCAGGGCGGCGTGTCCGTTGACGATAAGAAAGTAACCGACATCGGACTTTCATTCACCTCGGATGACCTCAAGGCAAATGCAATAATCGTTAAGAAGGGCAAGAAGATTTTCCACAAGGTTCAGGCATAAGCCGAAAGGGGCGGAAAGAAAAATGAAATTGGTAAAAGCATTTTTTGTAATGCTTCATCTTCAGCTTGTTCTGCCGCTTGCTTTGCTTGTCATTGAAGGCGTTACGAGCGAAAAGCTGACGGTAATATCATATATCACTTCGGCTTTGGGCATACTTTTCTTTATAGCGGTTCAGGTTATCGGCTGGATGTGTGCTGTTTTGGCGGTTAAAATGTTCATGCAATCACAAACGGAGCAGCTTTCAAAGGCTTGGGTTCTGTTGAAAATTAAAACCGTTCCGTTTTATATTCTGAATTTCGCCGTATGCTTCATGGTCGGTTTCGGACTAACCCTGGCAACAGCCGGTTTTCTGTCATTCATCATTATTATAATGATTATTTACACCTGCACATTCATTGTGCAAAGCGGATTTTTCGGAGCGGCAAACATAATTCTTCTGAGAAGAAAATACGGCAAGGAACAAATTTCGGCAATACATTATCTTCTGCAATTTATTTCGGTTCTTGATGTTATCAGCACAATCATTCTTTTAAAAAAGATAAAGAAGCTTGATGCGGCAGACACAGAACAAAATGAGCTAATTGCAGAATAAAAAATTTCCGACCTTTGATAATTTCAAGGGTCGGATTTTTATTTATATGCTTTCGATTATTTCCGTGACCGCATCGTAAACATCAGTAACGTTGCCGAAAATATAATTTATTTTTTTCTCCTCCACCTGCGCGCCTATCAGCGATTCAAAGGCTTCGTTCATCAGTGAGCGGTAAGCTTTCAGCGAAAAATTTATTCTGTTTTTGTAAAGCTCACTGTCCATGGTATGAAACCTTGAAGCAAAAACCCGCCGCTCTTTTTTCGGCAAAATTCTGTGATAATGCTCCGAGGAAAAAGCTCCGAAGCTCAGCTCGGGCACAATAATATGCTCAACCGTTTTTCCGTCGAGTGAGCATATACAGCTCACAACATCATAACCCGAGCCGAGTGCGTATCGACGCAGTCGGTCTATTATCATCGTTGAAACCGCTCCCGTTTTGTCAACAATTACAGCCAAACGTTCGCAGACATCAAAGGCTTTCATGTTCAGCTCCGCACCGTCGGGAGTTATGCAGGAAACAAACTTTTTCGTCTCCGTTCCGACGCTCCCCTGCATCTCTGCGCCGAGCTTTTTCCAAAGCTTTGAGGAATAATTGACAACGCTTCCGATGTTCACTGACTTTGCATCAATACGCAAAGCGTCTTTTTTCACGCTGTCCGCCGCCGCCAAAAACCTGTTGCACCGTTTAATTTTTTTATCGTATTCTTTCTCATAAATATGTAAAAGCTCACGAGGAATTTTCTCCGAAAAGATTTCATTCAGATCTATAATTTTTTCTGCATTTTTTATTTGATTCTCTTTCAAAAACTTTTTGTCTGCAATAAAAATTTTTTCTTCAGCACAAATAATTCCGCAACAGCTTTCAAAAGAAAAAAGCATTTCGTTTTGAATATTTCTTTGAAAAAGCTCTTCCGAAAGCTCGATAAAAATTTTATCCTTCAGCTCGGGCGATCCGCCTTTAACAACAATTATTCTCTCAATCTTTTCAGACTCAAAAAATCCCGAGTGCACTCCGTCCGCCGTGTTCACTCCGTAATAAAAACAGCTGTTGTCCATCGGATCACCTCATTCATCGTTATATTACATTCTATTCCTCGCAGCAAAAATTGTGCTTGTAAAAAGATGAATTGAGTGATATTATTTTAGGAGAGATACAAACGCCGAAAGGGTGAAAATATGCTGAACCAAGAAATTATTTCATCAATGCTTCCCGATACAACCGTTGTCACATATGACGTGACAGATTCGACCAATACGAGGGCGATCGAGCTTGCCAAAACAGTTGACGGAAATATTCTCGTCGCCGCAGAGGCACAAACAAACGGCAAGGGCAGACAGGGCAAGAGCTTCTATTCTCCTGCCAAAAGCGGCATATATTTCTCAATTATTATTCACCCCGAAGGTGAGCTGACGGATGTGGTTTTTGTTACCTCCGCCGTTGCTGTTGCGGTTGCAAAAACGATTGAAGAAATGACCGACCTTGACCCGAAAATAAAATGGGTGAACGATATCTATGTAAACGGTAAAAAGGTCTGCGGAATTCTTGTTCAGTCAATTGTGAAGAACGGCAGGGTTGACGGACTTTGCATAGGAATAGGTGTTAACATCAGCACGACGGAATTTCCCGACGATGTCGGCACAAGGGCAGGCTCGCTCGGCGAGGAGATCGACAGAAATATTTTTGTTGCAAAGGTCACTGAAAAAATGATTGCCTTTGCCGCCGACATTGAGAACAGAACCTACCTTGATTATTACAGAAAAAAATCCTGCGTTATCGGCAGGGAAATAAAATATTACGAAAACAATGTTGAGCATTTTGCGACGGCAATCGGAATTGATGATAACGCCAATCTGATTGTCAGCGAAAACGGCAAAACAAAAAATCTCTCTAGCGGAGAGATTACAGTTAGGTTTTAAATATTCCAATCAAATTGTTCCGCCGCAAAGGGCGCTACCGCATTTAGATGCAGAAAACGTTTTCTTTGTCCCGAAGCTGTACTTTGTGTACTGCGAGAGGGCAAAAAAATGGTTAAAAGAGCAAAAATTTCCCATTACATATAAAAAAGAAAGCTATAATCCACTCTTGGTCATTTCGTTTAATCGCCATTTGTGAATTATAGCTTTTATTTTTGCTCTTTGGTCTGCGCTAAATGTGGCAGCGCCTATTATAAGTTGTTATACTTTTCCTCGCTCTGCCTGATAAGCTCCAATGCTTCTGCATTATCGGCCTTAGTCTTTTTCGGCGAGGATTTTTTTGTTGTTTTCTTTGAAGAAGTCTTTTTCGCCGCCTTTTTTTCGGATGCTTTCTTTTCCTTTTTCTCGGACGGCGATGTTTCGCTGATCATTTCCTTGTAGCTCTTGCTGATTTCCTTATACTCATTTCTGAGATCCGAAACCGAAACAAAGATTTCGCCGACCTGAGCCGAAACCTCTTCCAGCTCCGTCTGAAGGCTATGTATGCTTTGCTTCGCGCCGAGCACCTGCTCCGCCGTAAGATCCTTGACAGATTTTTCAAGCGAGCGCGCTGCTCCGATATAATTATCGGTATACTCCTCTGTCTGATTGAGAAAATGTTTTGACGACTGCTTCTTTTCGGATCCCTGCTTCAGCTCTTCAATTTTTTCGGTCAGCCGAAGCATTTCACTGTCCTTTTCGGCTATCTCTTTTTTCAGATCCTCAGCCTCATGTCTGAGACTGTCGAGCTTATCGGAATCCTTCTTCGCTCTGTTCAGCTTGATCTGCATTGCGTTGATATGGTTCATGACCTCATAGCAATCGTAGCCGCCGAACATCACCTTTTTCAGGATTACCTCCTGCATATTATCCGCTCCTTAATTATTCAACATCCGATGTACAGTGAGGACACTTTGTAGCCTCAATATCAATTTCAGACTTGCAATAGGGACAAACCTTTGTTGTCGGTGCAAGCTTCTCCTCGGGCTTCTTGTGCAAGCGGTCGGATACATCGTTGATGGTCTTGACAATGGCAAAGATAACAAGCGCCATGATGAAGAAATTGATAACCGCCGTGATAAACTTACCGTAACCGATTGAAGCGTCACCAATCGTTACAGCAAGATTTGAAAAATCAACCTTACCTAAAATAATGCCGAGCAACGGAGTAACAATATCCTCAACAAGTGAGCTGACTATCGCCTGAAATGCACCGCCGATGATAACGCCGACTGCAAGATCAATAACGTTGCCGCGCATAATAAACTTCTTAAATTCCGCAAAAAATCCTTTTTCTTTTGACATACCAATACCACCCAATCTGGATTGCCGCAATATTACATTGCGGTTATTTTTTGATATTCTAACATATCATTCCTTATTTTTCAAGGTTTATTTCTTTTCGAAGCACTCCGCGACATCAACCAAAAGCTTACGAATCGGAAGATGCTGAGGACATGCCTTTTCACATTTGCCGCACCTTATACAATCGGATGCCTTCCGTCCCTCTGAGGTGTGAACCTCTGAATAATAGTAATCGGCATTCCAATCGTGATAGATCTGCTTAGCGTTCATATCTGCAAACAGATCGGGAATTGAAATATGCCTCGGACAGCCGTCTGTGCAGTAGCGGCAAGCGGTACACGGTATCAGGTTTTTGCTCTTGAATATCTCCTGAACCTTTTCAACAGCTGCAAGCTCGGCTTCGCCAAGCGGCTTAAAGTCCTTCATAAAGCTGATGTTGTCCTCCATCTGCTCCATGTTGCTCATGCCCGAAAGAACCGTCATGATACCTGGAAAGCCCGCGGCGAATCGCAGTGCATAGCTCGCATAGCTTCCGCCGTTCAGCTCGTCAAAAACAGCCTTTGCCTCATCTGGCAAATTGACAAGATTGCCGCCCTTCACAGGCTCCATAACAAGCACGGGCTTGTTGAATTTTCTGCAAACCTCATAGCAGGCTCGACTCTGAACTCCCGTATCGTTATAGCCAACGTAATTAAACTGGATCTGAACTACCTCGATCTGCGGATATTCGGTCAATATCTGTTCAAGCACCTCCGCCTTATCATGGAAAGAAATTCCGACATGGCGCACCTTACCCTCTGCTTTCAGCTCAAAAGCAGTCTCATATGCGCGGCAGGACTTGAACATTTTATATGTCTCGGAATTCTGCGCATGCATAAGGTAAAAATCAAAATAATCAACACCGCATGCGGCAAGCTGACTTTCAAAGAACGGACGAATATCCTCTTCCTTTTTAAAGAAATTACCTGTCAGCTTATCCGTTAAAATATAGCTTTCACGGGGATAACGGTCGGTAAGACATTCCTTGATTGCCGTTTCGCTCTTGCCCTGAATATAACCGTGGGCTGTGTCAAAATAGTTAAAGCCTGCGTCCAAAAACGCATCAACCATTTTCTTGGTTCCTTCAATATCAACCTCTTCGCCGTTCATCGGCAGTCTCATCATGCCGAAGCCGAAGTTTTTTTGATTTTATCCATATTGAGGCGTTCCTTTCGGTATTTTATTTAATTATAGCACAGACTTTCATCATATGCAACCGATAGGTTTTTAGCCGCAAGTTTTTTATTGCCGTTTCTTGCAAATTTATATACAGTATGGTATATTAAATACACCGACATTGAAAAGGAGCTGTATCATAATGTCCCGATCCGATATTCCGATTTTCAATATACGCTACTGTCACCGCCCGCCTGCATCATGGATACTTGCGGGCTTCAGCCTGCTTGAAAAGGATGGGGTTCTGAAATTGGGAAAAGTTACCTGTTATGATAATTTTTTGAAGGACGGACTTTACCAGCATAATAATATAATCGAAGCGTCCGTAGACGGCAAGCTTATTGTATTTGATTATGAAAACGGCTACCAGAGCTTTCTGGACAGCGAGCTTTTTGACAGCCAGGCAGATAAGGTCACAGCCCTTTTTAAAAGCAACTGCGATCCAAAAAAATACATCGGACTTCGCAATCAGAGCAAAATTTATCCGTTCGTGGCAGGGACCTTTACCGCAACCTGTCCCGATAATCCGTACGACAAAATTTTTGCCGAGAAATACGGATTTTCCCGTGACGGCATAATAAAATTCATGTATTCGGTCAAGCATCACAAGGAATACATAAGACTGCACGATTACAGAAACACCGAAAACCTGAATCACTTCAACTCATATAATCTTCTTTTCTGGACGCGGCTGAATGAAGAAATTGTTACCGACAAGGAAATTAAGGCTTCATATCCGTTTCTCGATAACGAAGGCGCGAAAAAGCTTGCCGCCGAGTGTTCGGCAATGCTTCGCGACATAAATCTTAAAAGAATAGATATATGCTCGGCATTGAAAAAGGAATACGGCGACCGCCTTATAGGCGGAATTGCCGACGGGGACTATGCAAGGAGGAATTGTCCCGAGCTGATAACAAACGACGAACGAATCGCAACAAGAGGCAGATATCTTGAAACCATGCATTCAAACATAATCGGTATAATTTCAAGCGGACATCAGTATTGCATCGGTGCAAGATTCGGCGAGCTTATTTCTTCGGGCAGAGCGATCCTTTCTGATCCTTTTCGCTATGTTCTCCCGGGAGATTTCAGCGAGGGAAAGAATTATTTATCCTTTGCCTCAAGCGATGAGCTTTGCGAAAAAGCCGAGTTTTTTCTCAGCAACCCATCGGCAGTCAACGAAATGGAAACGCTTAACAGTCAGTATTATCATAATTTCTTTGAGCCCCGCAAATGTGTTCTCAATGCTTTAAAAACAGCGTTGCCCGAATATGAAATCTTTAACAAATAAGGAGAGTGCGTTATGAAATTCAACAACCCTATCTCCGAGGTCTGGCACGCTGACCCGGAAGCAAGGATTTACAACGGGAAATACTGCATTTACGTTACAAGAAGTCTCCCTTATGAGCAGCAGCTCAATCAGGATATGTTTATTTCCGACGATCTTGAGCATTGGAAAAAAATCGAGTCAATTATTGATATGAATGATTTTCCTTGGGTGAAAAAAGCTGTATGGGCGCCGACAATCATAGAAAAAAACGGTAAATATTACTACATCTTTGCCACAAACGATATTCATGAGGATAACGAGGGCGGCGGACTTGAAATCGCGGTTTCCGATTCGCCGACGGGACCGTTCAAGGGCTACCTCGGCAAATCTTTGATAGGCACGATTATCAACGGCGCTCAGCCGATTGACGCTCACCTTTTCAAGGACGATGACGGCACTGTTTACCTTTACTACGGCGGCTGGAAGCATTGCAATGTATGCAAAATGAACGAGGACATGACAGGCTTCGTTCCGTTTAATGACGGCGAGACTTTTAAAGAAATCACACCGAACGATTACGTTGAGGGTCCCTGCATGATGAAGAAGGACGGCAAATATTATTTCATGTATTCCTGCGGAAGCTGGGGCGAGGGAACATACCGTGTGGATTATTCGATAGCCGACAGTCCGCTCGGTCCTTTTGAAAGTTTCGGAACAATTCTTTCCTCTCAGCCCGGAGTTGCCGAAGGTCCCGGACACAACGGCTATTTCCTGCTTGAAAACGGCGAGATGCTGATGGTTTACCACCGCCGTCGTGAGGATATCAAGGACCGTGACGCAAGATTTCTTTGCATTGACAAGGTCGAATTTGACGGCGATAAAATCAAGCCGATAAAAATGACTTGAGGAGTATCCACATGGAACCGAGAAAGCTTATCGAAACGCTTGCCGTTGCCGAACGGCTAAAGGACGCAACAAGGCATTGCTATACCTCGGGCGGACGCAGGGAAAGCGTTGCCGAGCATTCATGGAGAATGACTCTCATGGCTTACCTTGTCAGCGACGAATTCCCCGAAGCGGATTTTGAAAAGATATTTAAGATGTGCCTCATACACGACCTCGGCGAAGCATTTACGGGTGATATTCCGACCTTTGAGAAAACCGAAGAAAACGAAAAGCAGGAGGAAAGGCTTCTGCTCGATTGGGTAAAATCCCTGCCGGAGCCGTTTTGCACGGAAATGGCGGCGCTTTACGAAGAAATGGCGGAGAGAAAAACGCTTGAAGCGAAAATATACAAGGCTATGGACAGCCTTGAAGCCCTTATTCAGCATAACGAGAGCGATATTTCAACATGGCTTCCGCTTGAATACGACCTGCAAATGACTTATTGCAACGACAAAACGGACTTCTCGGAATATATGAAGTCTTTGCGTGAGCTTGTGCACAACGACAGCATTGATAAAATTGAAAATGAGCGTTCAAAGCATTCCGAAGCTTGACTTTTCCTGTAAAAAGCTTTAATATAGTAATACCCCTTATCGTATGGAGGATGAAATATGAGACAGTGTATGGACGCCGAAAATCTGCACCGCAGGCTGAAGAAAATCATCGGTCAGGTTCAGGCAATTGACAGAATGATAGACGAGGACGTGCCCTGTGAGGACGTGCTTTCGCAGATAAATGCCGCAAAATCGGCTCTTCACGGCTGCGGCAAGGTTGTGCTTGAGGGCCACATCAAGCATTGCGTGCGTGACGGAATTGAGCATGGTGACGCGGACAAAACGATTGAAAGCTTCACCAAGGCAGTAGAAAGATTTTCAAATATGGGTTGAGATTATGAACGAAGAAATGCGATGGCTCGACTGGGCGGTTGAACTGCAAAGCCTTGCACAGGTAGGCTTGACCTACAGCAAGGACGCCTACGACATCGAAAGATTTGAGCGCATCCGTGAAATCTCGGCAGAAATGGTAGCTCACAAATCAGAAATTCCGATTGACAAGGTAAAAAATCTCTTCTGCAACGAAGCAGGTTATCAAACCCCGAAGCTCGACACAAGAGCGGCGGTTTTCAAGGACGGAAAAATTCTCCTTGTCAGAGAGAACAACGGCAAATGGTCGCTCCCGGGCGGCTGGGTCGATGTCAATGTTTCCGTCGGCGAAAATGCTGTCAAAGAGGTCAAGGAAGAATCGGGGCTCGACGTCAGGGCAGAAAGAATTATCGCCGTACAGGATAGAAACAAGCACAATCTTCCCGTTTATGCCTACGGAATTTGCAAGATTTTTGTTCTCTGCTCGCTCATCGGCGGACACTTTGAAAGCAATATCGAAACGACGGGCTTTGATTATTTTACACTTGACGATCTGCCGCCGCTTGCAGAAGAAAAGAACAATGCCAAACAGGTCAAAATGTGCTTTGAAGCACATGAAAATGATAATTGGCAAATAAAATTTGATTAAATATATAAAGCCTTAATTCGCAGGGTTTATAATGGAGCCTACGCGATTATGGCTTTTATTTTTTCTAAAACTCATGATTACGGAAATTGTGACAAACTTATTATAATTGCATGAAACAATAATTACAATTTTCTGTTGTAGCCTAAAACTTAGTGTGCTATAATTTATGTCACAAGTATTAAAGGTATTCTTTGAAAGGTGAAAATGAATGAAACAAGTTGTAAACAATATTTTTAATGTTTGTTTTTTTATTGTATCAATACTGATTTTTGAGGCGGCGTTTTCACAAATGGTTATTCAATCATTTGTTGCGGGGTTATTGGTTATCCCTACGGTTGCCTTATTTTTATTTGTTTGTATTAAAAAGACCGATTTTTTAGAAAAAATAAATTATGAAAGAGCTTGGTGGATTCTAAGAATCATATCAATTGCTTTTATGATGAAATCAGCTTTTTCCCTTCAGGTCGGTTTTTCATGGGACTGGGGCGGACTTATCCAAACGGCATATAATTATATTGAAACCGCAGAAATTGACAAGCTTGACTACTACGCTCGATACCCCAACAATCAGTTTTGGCTGCTTTGCCTTGTTTCGCTGTTTAAGTTCGTTAAGCTGTTTGTCGGCAACGCTGAAATACATTTTTATAAGCATTTCACAATGGTCGTTTCTGTCATTATTATGCAGATTGCCATTGAATTTATTTACCGTTCCGCGAAAGTCATTTTTTCTCCGAAAAAAGCTTTTTTTACGGGCATAATTACTTTGTTTTTTGCGCCGCTTTACCTTTATGCCGAATTTTTCTACACCGACATTCCCTGCGTTTTAACGGTGTCGATAATGATGTTTTTGTATTTCAAAATGCAAAAAGCCGAAAGCGTTAAATTTAAAATCATACTTTATATTCTCTTTGGTATCGTGGGAGCTTTTTCGTTCTTGATAAAAATAAATTCCTTTATTGTTTTTGTGGCTATTTTGATAGGTATGATCTTTAATAAAATTTCATTTAAACAGTTTGTGTGCTTTTTCCTTATCAGCATTGTAACATTAGGTGCAACCGTAAAAGGTGTAAGTGCGGTGGCTAAACCGATTTACAGAGATAAATTCGGTATCACCAAAGAGTTAGAGGAAAAATATGAATTTCCACCGACTCATTGGATAATGATGGGGCTTGGCTACGGCGGGTATTTACAAAAGGATGTCGATTACACGTCAAGCTTTGATACCTACCAGAAAAAAGAAGAAGCCACTGTAAAAGAAATCGAAAAAAGAGTTAAAGATTACGGATTTTTCGGATTATTAAACCATACTTTTTCCGATAAGGTTATCCGCACCTTTGGCAGCTGCACCTTGGAAGGAAGCTTTTATGCCGGAAGAAGATCTATCTATACCAAAGGCATTTTTACAAGACTTTTTACATGGCACGGCGACCTTTATCCGATAAGCTTAGTCTACTTCTGGATTTATTATATTTTTATAATTCTCGGACTTCTTTTTTCGGCTATTGAGAGCTTGAAAAGGAAAAAATCAACCACAAACCAAATACTTCTTGCTGGCAGAATTGCAATCTTCGGAATATTTAACTTCATGCTTATTTGGGAATGTAACAGCAGATACCTATTGGTTTTCGTTCCCGTTCTGATCCTGCTTGCAACAGACGGACTTTCATATTTCGTAAACACATTCAAAAAATATCTGAGCCTCAAAAAGGAGCTTCGCTAATTTGCGACAGCTCCTTTTTTCAGCAATATATGCACTTTTCGATATCAGGGAGGACGGCATAAACCGACTTGCCTATCCTTTTTTCAAAATATTCCTTGTATTCATACGTCTTGTTCCGGCGGTCAACGGTGAAAGGATAAATTCCGTAACGTCGGGTCGTGTCAATAAATCTTTTTTCAAGAATACACAAGCCGTTTGCATCGCCCAATGCGTCGCAGAGAATTATCAGCTTGTCGTAATCATCATATTTAATGCTGTCAAGAAATGTCTTTATAAAATCATACTGCTCGGCGGTTATGTCCTTTTTGCCTATATCTGCGTCAATATCCTTCACGGGGGAACGAATGAGTCAAACACACTCTTGCCACCTCGTCCCAGCCCTTTAACATCGCATAGTCATAGCCGTCAATTATATGTCTTACTGCGGCAATGCCCGTCCGCCTGCCGATATCGTGCAGAAGTCCGCAGACATGAGCCTTTTCGCCGTCAAGTCCGCTTGCTTCGGCAATCAGCCGTGCCGCTTCGGCAACGTTATATGAATGTTTCGTCCACGGCCCCGGGTTCATCTCGCCTGCAAGCTCAAGCTCCGCAATTGCTGTTTTTTTGTCGGGGAACATATTAGCCCTCCTTTATTTTTAATTCGGCAAGCGCCGCATAATGCAAAACATCAAATTCATCAGATGCAATTTTTTGAAGCAAGGTTTTGTGCTCCGTTTCCCATTTTGCTATTTCTTCATCGGAAAGCGAAGCGCCTATACCTCGGCATGCCTTTACTCTGCCATGCCAGCTTTCACGGGTAAAATGCACATTCAGCTTGTATTCCTCGTGATAAACGAGCTCGAAGCTTTTCAAATATTCGGGAGCAATATCAATCGGACGAAGCCGTTCCCTTGCTCCGCTCCATTCGGGATTGTATTTCAAAATCAGCCGTTCGCTCTCTCCTGCGATCCTGTCCTCGTTCGGCAGCCATGCCATGTAAAGCACAAGCAAACGGCCGTCCTTTTTCATTATTTTAAGAAGCTTCGGAATAAGAACCTCGGGGTTAAAATACCAAAAGCATTGGCAAGCAGTTACAACATCAAACGAACCCGGCGGAAAATCAATTGCTTCGGCGGAAGCGATGTGATATTCAATATCCATACCCTTTGAAAGCCGCCTCGCCTGCTCAATTTGATTCTCAGAGATATCCGTGCCGACCCATTTTGCACCGTAGCGGTACATGTTTCTCGGCAAAACACCTGTACCCGTGCCAAGGTCGAGAACTCTCTGCCCCGAGGTACAAAGACCTCTTGAAATTATTTTATCATAAAATTTTTGCGGATATATATCCCGATATTTCGCATATTCGGCGGAGGTTCTTCCCCAGTCAAATGGTTTGCCCCCGTCGATATTTTTATCTGAAATGTTCATTTTTCTCCTTTTAATAAATCAAGCCCACCGACAATGCGATGGGCTTAAACATTTTATATCTCGGGGATAACAACCTCAACCTCTTTGCCGAGCTCTGCCGACTTAACAATATGGTCGATGATAGCCTGGTTGTAGAGAATCTGGCTTGACGGGATCGGAGCAGGATCGCCGTTTGCGATAGCGTCGAGGAACGAACGGCACTTCTTATAGAAAAGGCCCTTGCCCTTGTTCTCAAGAAGAGGAACAACAGTCTGAACCTGCTCGCCTGCAACGTCATGATAAATCGTCATCGGGCCTGACATCTCGCCGTTCCAGCAATCTGTTGACGGAATTCTGAGAGCACCCTCCGTGCCGAAGATGATGGTGTCGCCCGGTGTATCGGGATGCATAGCCCATGCGATACGGAAGTCGAGAATGATGCCGCCGTCAAGACGTACAAATGCTGCTGCGAAATCCTCAACATTGAATCTTGCCGCATCCGTCGGGTTGTTGTACTTCGGATTTGTGCCGAAGAAGTTTGATGTGTAGCCTGTAACTGTGAGCGGCTTCGGATAACCGATAGCGTTGAGAACAACGTCAAGAGAATAGCAGCCGATATCGCCCATTGCGCCGATACCTGCGGTCTTTTTCTCGATGAACGTGCTGTTCGGAATACCGCGACGGCGTCCGCCGCCTGTCTGAATGTAGTAAATCTTACCAAGCTCGCCCGACTGAACGATCTTCTTAACCATCTTCATGTTCTCGTCATTACGGGGCTGGAAACCGATTGAAAGGAGCTTTCCGCTCTCCTTTTCTGCCTTGCAGATTTCAACTGCTTCTTCTGTTGTAACGCACATCGGCTTCTCGAGAAGAACGTTTACGCCGTGCTTGAGTGAATAGATAGTACACTCGGCATGCGTCATGTTGTATGTACAAACGCTTACGGCGTCAAGCTCGGGCTCGTTATCGATAAGCTCCTCGTGATTCTTGTAGAAATGTACATTATCAAGGCGTCCGTCCTTGTTGTACCTTGCGGCAAACTTCTCAGCCTTGCCGGGAATGAGGTCGGCCATAGCAACGATATCAACATCGTCCATGTCGAGATAGCTCTCGATGTGTGCCTCAGCAATCCAGCCTGTGCCGATGATGCCTACCTTGAATCTTCTGCCCGTTGAGGTCTTTTCCTCCTCAACAGCCTGGGTAAATTGGTTCAATACTGCGTCAGACATATTAAATCTCCTTTATTTGTTAATTTCTTTAATGTAATCAATGCTCATTTTTGCACACTCAAGCGGAGTCTTGTCAAGAGCGGGCTGATCCTGCTCAACAACTACCCATGATGTGCCTGCCTTCTTGCAAGCCTCGAGAATCTCGGGGAAATTCTGAACACCGTAGCCGCAGGGACGGAAGCCGAATGCCTCTTCCTCCTCAGCGTCCTGTGCGCCGTCGTCAATACCGATAAGCTGATAAAGCTTTGCAGGCTTGCCCTTGCCGCTCATATGGAAATCCTTGAGGTGAACAACGGGAGCTCTGCCCGAATATTTTTCAACATACTTTGCCGGATCCTCGCCGCCGACATTGACCCAACAGGTGTCAAGCTCGGTCTGAAGCTCATCGGGAGTAAGCGTTGAATAGAGAAGATCAAGGCCGTAAACGTCGCCGACCTTCTTAAACTCGAAGTCGTGGTTATGATAAAGGAACGTGATGCCGTACTTCTTACCGATAGCGGCAAAGCGCTTGATTCCCTCAACCGTATCATCGAAAAGCTCTGCGCCGGGGCGTCTCTCCTCAACTGCATACGGAATTGCGATATACTTACAGCCGATCTCGGCATAAGTTGCAATCGTCTTTTCGGGATCTGCATCAAGCTCGTCATACGGAACGTGAGCGGAAATCGGCTTAACACCGACCTCGGCGCAAATCTTTTTAACCTCTTCTGCCGAATGGTCAAAAAGTCCAGCGAACTCAACTCCGTCGTAGCCCATATCCTTAACCTTTTTTATTGTACCTGCAAAATCCTCCGCCATAGCGTCACGGACGGAGTAAAGCTGCAAAGCAACAGGAAAACTCATATTAAAACCTCCTAAGCTGTGTTTTGTCTATTCTATCACATTGAAAAAATTATTACAATATTTTTTTGGTAAAATTATTTAAAAATATACAAAAGACAGATAATAACCGCTCCGTACAATGCGCCGAGAAGCATCAGCCACTTGTCTTTAAGAATAACGCTGATAGGATCGCCGTCGGAATCGCCCTCAACGGTCAGGCTGTACTTCATACAGATGATGATGACCAGAGGTATCGTAAACACGATCTTGTTGGAATAAATCGCAATCGTTCCCGAATTGACGCACCAGAGCGAATAGAAAACTATTCCCAAGCCGAGCGTCATATACATGTTTTTATCGAGAAAATCCTTGTTGTAAAATTGAAGAACCTTTCTTGTGTTCTTCTCGCTGTTGGCAATTTCACCGCGGCGCTTTCCGAGACCCATATAAAACGAAAACGCCATAACCGTCAGGTAAAGCCAGCTTGAAACGGGAATATCGGTGATGACAGAGCCGTAAAGAATACGAATAAGGTATCCCGAAACAAGAATGAGAATATCAAGAAGCACAACATTTTTCAGCCCGAAGCTGTAGCCGAGATTGAGCGTAAGATAGAGCGCAATCAACAGCCATCCGTAAAGATCTTTTCCGCAGACGAACCAATTTATCGCAACGGAGACAGCAAGCAAAAAACAGGCAAGCACAACCGCGCTTTTCTTTTGAACTTTTCCAGATGCGATCGGTCTTGTACACTTTGTCGGATGATGCCTGTCCTTTTCCGCATCGCAGATATCGTTGATAATATAGACAACAGAGCTGACAAAGCTGAACACAACAAAGCCGCCGATAACGTGCAAAAGCTTATCCTTTTGAAGCAAGCTTCCGCCGAAAATTATCGGAAGAAAAAGCAACAGATTTTTAATGTAATGCTTCGGCCTTATGAGCCTGATATATTCCTTAAGCTTCATTTTTATGCTCCTTGTGCGTAGCGATTGACTGAATAAGAATTGCCGCCGCCATGATAAGATAGGGCAAAATCGGGAAATGATACCTCGGTCCGCCGACCAAAAGCATCGTTATTCCGATTGCACCCGCAACGGTGAATATAAACGGCATAAGCTTTGCCGCTCTGCGCTTAACTATCAAGAACACAACGCACGCAAACGCAAGCGCAAGCGTTATCATATAAATTCCCTGCGTCCAGATAACGATTATATCTGCCGCCGAGAGCTTCTCGCTCGATTGACCCGTCATTCTGCCGATAAGTCCTCGGTAAAACGCTCCGCCGTTGCCTGCCGTTGCATCGTTATAAAATGTACCGAGTGCATAGCCCTCGGAATAGAGCGTTACAAGCATTTTTTTCGGCATGAGCTTAATATATTCGCCCGTGTTTTCCTTTATCCATTTCATCGCTTCGGCCTTATAGAAAGCGTCCTTTTCCTTGAAGGTCATCTCACTTTTCTGCTCCTCGGAAAGATAGCCGGCTCCACCCTCGCCGAAAACCTCAAACTTTGATGTTCCGTCGGCACCCTCGGAGGCGCCCATGATGAGATTGTAGCCTCCCGTCGTTGCCTGATACGCAAAATATCCGCACTTGGCATATGCTGTGCCGCCGATAACACCAACCGTTATCACCGCGCTGAGCACAAGGCATAGGTATTGCTTCAGCTTAGCTCTCTGCGTTGCAAGAAGCCAAATTCCCGCTATCATAAAGACTATGCCGAGCGGTCTTGTCCAGTTTGCAAGGGCAAAAAAGGCTCCTGAAATCAGGCAGGTGTATGTTTTTCCCGACATCAGCAGTGCCGTTGCACCAAAAGCGAAAGCCATGAAAATAAGCTCCGTCCTCGCCTGTGCAACCTCGCCCCAGAATGTACCCGTGGCACAGAAAACAATCGTGAACCAATACTGAATTTCCGTATCGCCGAAAATCTTTCTGATTATGTATATGCAGGAAATCAAAATCGCAAAAGTGCAGAAAATATTGACAAATTTTATCGCCTCTATCGAACCTGTGAGCCTTATCAAAAGTATCATCAGATTGATAAGACCGTTGCCGAAAATATATGTATCATGAACATTGAGTGACGAGGGATACCAAACGCCGTTTTTTGCCGCAAGAGTCGCAAGCTCGAAATATCGCTGAGAATCCGAAGCAAGCACGACCTTATGCGTCAGCAAAACATAGACCTGTATTCCGAGCATTATCGCCATAGCAACAATGCTCAGAAATTTTAAAACGGATTTATATTTTCTGCCGCCCGATGAAAAAATATTCAGCGGTTCGGCAGCTCTGACGTCAAATATCTGTCTGAAAAACATACCCTCACCCAATCGGATTTCAATTATTTTTCCTCTTTCTTCTTATGGAAAAGAAGCTTGTCAACGGGGAAATAGATGAAGAACTGTATTGCCGAGCAAGCCATTGTTGAAATGTTTGCGGCAAGCTGAGCGGACATGCCGAATGAGCCGATGAGCCAGCCCTGTATCGTTGGAGCAAGCCATGCCGAGAAGCAAATGAGAGCCACTGTGAAAACAATGTAAATCGGCAGAGTGATTGCAATGTTGCTTGACGAGCCAAAGGTCTTTTCACGGTTGACGAAAAACGCAACAATCTGCGCGAGAATATTCGCAATATTGAACGCAAGAAAATAGCCGAAGCCCTTGCCCTCGCCGACATAGCTGAAAACAAACCATGTGAAATCCTGATTCATTATCGCCTTGATCTGCGGCAAAAGCATGATAAGATTCAGCGAAGCAAACTGAACAATGCAGGCTAAAAGACTTACAACAATAAATTTAACGAACTGCCAGAGAGTAACAATTCCCGAGCCCTTCTGTTCAGCTGATTTGTCTATACTTTTCAATCCCATAATCAAACGTCCTTTCAAAAATAACTACCGCCGACAGTAAGATCCGCCGTATGCGTACCTTTCCTGTCAGCGGTAGTTTTAGTATACCATCTGTTCGGAATAATTTCAATAGTATAGCTTTATTTTACGGGTATCATAAGCATTCTCTTTTCACCGATCTCCTCCGAAGTCAGCTCATTTTCGCTCATAATGTCCTCAACCGTTGTGTTATACTTCCTCGCAATGTCCCATACCTTTTCACCGCCGTTGCAGAAGCAGATAACAAGCGCGGAATGTCTTTTCTTTATTTCGGCATTTTCCGAAGCCTTCAGGCTGACCAAGGTTCGGCATTCGCAGGTCTCTGTTATGTCGGCTGAAATATTCATTTCGGCTTTAAATTCCGCGCGGCCGTCATTTGTCAGCGAGCAGCTGTAGCCCGTCAGGAAAAGGCTCGGATCGCAATGGAGATTTCCGCCCTTTGCGTCAACGGAACGCGAATACTCAAATTCCGCTTCACGCTCGCAAAAAGCAGGCACGCCCTCGCCGTCAATCAAAATAAACTTCAACGGAATTTTTCCGCGGACTGTCATTTTGTCAGAATCAAAGCAGCATTTTGCTTCGGGTGACTGCGCGATAGCGGCATATATTCTCTGCGGATTCATCGAGGAAAGGTCGATGCTCTCGCGGCATATAATGCTGTCATTCAGATTTTGCAAAATCTGCGTAAAGGAAGTCGTTTTGTACTTTGCGTCAATTTCCTTCTGCGTCGAATATGCGTCTGCAATAACACAAAGCTCCTCGCTTTTATATGCAGTCACAACGGCACAGATATCGCAGCCGAGGTTGAGGTATTTATATTCGCCGTCATTGTCCGTTTTCGGCTCCGCCTGAACCTGATCGACATTGAAATTCACGCTGACCTTACAGCTGTCGTCAATGTTTTCAATGTCAACTATCTCGCTGAACGGCAGATTGTAATTCACACAAACGCTTTCGTTTTCCTTATTGCCCGAGCAGTACATAACCTTGAGAACGGCTTCGCCCTTGAGAAGAATTTTGCCCTTGATTATCTTTGTCTCAGTCAAAATCGGCGAAGCGCAGGCATAAAAAATCTTACCAATCTCGCCGCCGTCTGCCTCCTCAGTTTGCGAAAGTTGAAATTTCTTCATTACAACAGCAACGGCATTATCCGTCGTTACCCTGTTCCTTTTCAGCTGTATTCCGTCGCCCTCCGCGTCCGTTATCACAGAATCCCTTTTTATTCCGAATATGCGGAATCTGATGCTGACAACTCCGTGAATATCAATTCTTTTTTTGCTGACGGCGCGGCAGTTTGCGTACTCGGTCTTTGCCGATGTGCAAAGAACCGCGCCGTCATATGAATCCGAAAGCTCAGCATATTTCGAGAACGGATAATCCTGCTCATAGCAATATATTCCGTTCTTATCATCGGCATAAACGATTCGGATTTTTGCGTTTCCGTCAACGGTGGCACGGTCGCCCGATATTTTTGAATTTGTGATGCTGTTTGTCACACTGCATCTGAGTATCCTCATAATATCGGGGCAGTAATCGGGCAGTGAAATATCACAGTCAATTCCCTGCTCCGCAAAGTTATCGTAAAGCATTTCCGTCATGCCTATATCCGTTCTTGTCAGTTCGATGCTCATATAATCAACCTCTCTTTTTTATTTCACTTGATTATATGAGCTTGCGCGAACAAATATGCAATTTTTACCTCAGCGACAAAGAACAACCCTTTTCAGCCAGCAGCGAGATAAACTCCGTTTTCTCCTCTGCGGTAGGATAATTATTCTCAAATGCATACTTTGAGAGCACAATTGTACCGCTGAGACCTGACTTCAAGCCTTCCAAAAGGCTGTCCATACTCTCTCTGGAGAGCGATGAGCATGTGGCAAGCGAAGATATCTTCGAAACGGAGCCCTTTTTAAATCTAACTTCCTTAAGTCTCGTACAATTCAGGAACATATCGTTTACTCTTGCGGCACCCGACAGATCCAATTCGCCGCAGATCTCCTTAAGCGCGATACAGCCTGAAAAAGTGTTTGTATAATCGGATGTTTTTGCAATATTTCCGATCGTAATTTTTTCAAGCGAGGTGTCGTTCAAAAACGCATTGTTGATTTCCGTACAGCTTGTTAAATCTCCGAGAATCACCTCTCTTAATGAGGTCGAGCCCGAAAATGCGCTTGAAAGCGATTCGATCTTATCCGTATTGCGTAGCTCAATTCTGCGCAAAGAATCCTTTCCCGAAAACATTTGATTGAGACTTGTTGCAGAGGACAAATCGAGACCTATTTCCGTCAAAAATCCGCTGAAAACACCTGTTGAAAGAATTCTCATGCTCCTTGTGTTGAAAAACGGGAGCTTGAATTCCTTTGTTCCGCCCATCCACGGTGCGTAATTTCCCGCAGTCTTGTCCGCCATCGCCGCATCCACCAGATCCCAGTTATCCGCCTTGATTTTTGTCTCGGCAAGCGTTGCTTTCAGTTCCGTGATCTCAGCCTTAAGCCCGTTCATCTCCTCGGTATGCTTCTGCTGAATCGTCTTGATCTCTTCGCTCTTTGCCTCTTCAACACTCTTTGTGTTTTCGTTTGCCTTGTTTACCTTATCGCCCATCTCGGCAAGCTTTTTTTCGTACGAATACTTCTGAGTCTCAAGCTCATCCTCATACTTTTTGAAAGCCTCGGCAATGCTTTGCTGTTTGATTCGGTCAAAGAGCGTTTCGGAGGGTGAAAATGTTTTGCAGTCCTCGGGAAGAAGTGAGGACACCACCTTGATGTCAACCTTGCCAGCCGTCAGCACCTCTGAACCGTCATAGCCGATAACCGAAAGTTCAAAGTCATTGTCAACCGTCAGCACCTCCCACGGAACGGTTGCCGATGACCCTTTGATTTCAATAATATAATACTTGTTTTCCGACGTTCTGAATATTGCCGCCTTTGCGTCAAAAATTCTCCAATGAGCGTCAAAATAAAAACGCAGTGAAACCGTTTGGTTTGCGTCTGCCGCTATCGCAATCTTCTCTGCGCCGAAGATTTGCTGTTTTTCAACTCTGAGTTCATATTTTATCATTTATGTCTCCTCTGCCCCCATAGCATCATGTATATTATAGCGAACATTTGTTCGTTTTGTCAATAGTAAATTTTCACTTTACAATAGAAAGATGATAATGTATAATATTTTCGGAATTTTTCTTTGAAAAGAAGGTATAGACATGGAAATGGTAAAATTATCCCCCTTTGTTGCCGACAACATCTGGGGAGGAACAAGACTTATCACCGAATACGGTATCAAAACCGACAAGGACCCTGCCGCCGAAGCATGGGTTCTCTCCTGCCACCCGGCAGGACCGTCAACGATTCTCAATGGCAGGTATGAGGGCAAGACCTTGCAGGAGGTTTACCTTGCCGACAGGAGTATCTGCGGCACAAAGGGCGAGAAATACGAATTTTTCCCGCTTCTTATAAAGTTCATTGACGCAAAGCGCGATCTTTCGATTCAGGTTCACCCCGATGACGAATACGCAATGCGAGTTGAAGGCGAATACGGCAAGACCGAAGCATGGTACATTCTTGACTGTGAGCCGGACGCAGAGCTTATCCTCGGCTTCAACCGCAACGTTACCGTTGAGGAATTCAAAAAAGCCGCTCAGAGCGACGAGATGATGGATATTTGCAACAGGGTCAAGGTCAAAAAGGGCGATGTTTTCTTCATTGAATCCGGCACAATGCACGCAATATGCAAGGGTATTCTTCTCGCCGAGGTTCAGCAGAACTCCAACACGACCTACAGGATCTATGATTACGGCCGTCTCGGAAAGGACGGAAAGCCCCGTGAGCTTCACGTCGATAAGGCGGCAGACGTTACAAAGCTTTGCCCGCCGTCAATTCCCGATTCGTCGAAGCGTGAGATTGAAAAATTTGACAACGCAAGCAGAAGCAAGCTCACCTCATGCGACCTTTTCACAATGTACGAGCTGAGCGTTGACGGCGAATATTCATCGGTTTGCGACGAGCAGTCGTTCGTTTCTCTCCTCTGCCTTGAGGGCAATGCCGAGATTGAATGTGACGGAGAGAAGCTCACTATGAAAAAGGGTGAAAGCATTTTCATCCCAGCAAACAAAGGCAAATTCACAATCAGCGGAAATGTAAAAATCCTTGAGACAAGATTATAATTTAAACCATATAAAAAAGAGGTTCCGATCGGAGCCTCTTTTTTGCATTATATTTATTTTTTTACCGTCTCTTTAAGCTTCGGCATAATACCGCATTTGAGCGCTTTCGGGAGCTGAGCTTCCGCCTCCTCTCTTGTGATCTCGCCTGCGTTATATCTCGCCATAACCTGAACGTCCTTGTCTCTGAGCTTATAGAAAAGATAGATAAGTGATGTTATCACAAGTCCGATGCTCGGAACAAGTATGTACGTTACCCAAAGTCCGTTGAGAGCCGTTGCGCTTTGAACGATGTTCAGCTTTTCTATGTCGGCAAAGCTTTCGGCCTCAATCTTTGTCCAGTCGAAAAATGCAAGTATTGCAAGTCCGAGCGACGATGCAATTGCCGCGGCGATTTTGGTTGAAAACGTCTGAATCGAAAAAGTAATTCCCTTTGCGTCAACGCCCGTCTTATATTGACCGTATTCCGCGCAGTCGGGCGTAAACATAAATCCGAGAGTTCCCGTCACGCTGGTAAATATGCCTCTGAAAACCGTCAGAATAACAAACAGTGTTTTGTCCTGCCAGCCGATGAAATACATTGCCAGTCCGAGAACCGCCGCAACAGTGTTGCAGATAAAAAACAGCCTGAATTTGTCGAATTTCTTTGAAATGACGGGAATAAGCAGAGCCGCAATAATGGACGGCACAACGCCGAGAATTCCGAGAATAATATTGAAGTTTGCACTGCCGAAAAGATAATACGAAACAAACAGAGCAAGCGCATTATTCGTCATAAGTCCGTTGGCGAAAAGATAACCGAGGTAATAAATCAGCAGGTATTTGTTATGTACAAGATAGGTCAGCATTCTCTTTATCGAGAACGCTTCCTCCTCAAGCTCGCCGTGGTAATTTCTTTCCTTACCTGTGAAGCAGAGCGGAATCATGAAAAGAAGTCCAAGCACCGAAAGAAGAATAACCGTCGGGCTGAAGCTCATACCGACTTTTTCGCTGACAAGCAATGTACAAAGCAAGCCCGAAATGCCCATGCCCGCACTGCTGAACAGCCTGCCGATAGACATTAGCGTGTTGCGCTCGTTGACATTATCGGTCATTGTTGTTACCATGCTGTAAATCGGGACATCGCATACCGTATAGCTTGAATCCCAAAGCAGATAAGCAATCATAAACCATATCAGCTTGCCCGTCTGTGCCATGCCGCTCGGAATAACAAACAGAAGAACGGTGGATATCGGCACAAGACCGACTGAAATTTTTATCCACGGCATGCATTTCTGCTTATTTTTAAATTTGATTTTATCAAAAATAATACCGAACATCGGGTCATTTACCGCGTCCCAAATTTTCACGATCAACGTTACGATTGCGATTTTGCCGAGATCGATTCCGTTCATCATGAGATATGTCGCCATAAACGTCGTGACAACATTATAGAAAATATTCTGTCCGATAAAATATGTCCAGTAGCTCACACGCTCGCCGAGCTTTGTTGTGTAATCGGCAGGAGCGATAATTTCTTTAATCCTCATGCTATACCCCCTTTATATAATTATACATTTTTTACAAATCACCGTCAATGATAATATATAACAAAACGGACTGCCGCAATTTATGCAACAGTCCGTAATTTTATTCTGTTATCAGAAGCTCATTGTGTGAGTACAGACCCATTTGCCGTGAGCCGAGGCAGTAATTACCATACCCTTAACGCCCGGTATATTCTTCGTAACAACGCCTGTACCGTCCTTAACCGTGAGAGGCATATCTACTCTGACATAGCTTACACGTCCTGCGGCGTCGATATTCGCTGTAAGCATTGTGCCGGGATAATCGAACTGAGCTTTTGTGATCTCTGCGAATCCGTTCAAAGCGCCTGCGACCTCGTTGATATCAAGCGGCCATGCACATGATGCATTGTAAGGCGGCTTGGTATTATGTCCGCAACTCTCGGCAACGAGTGTTATAACAACCTTGTAGCCGCTGCCGCTTCTTGAAATGCTTGCGCTCTTAACACCCGCCGAAGAAAGGTTTGCCGGAAGCACAAAGGTGCTTGCCGCTGTTCCGTCGGAGGATCTTCCGCTTGAGAAGCTCTTGCTTTCCTCTGTCTGCTTTTGATTGCTACTCGCAATGCTGTTTGCAATGCTTGTAACCGTACCGTTTGCCTTGCCGTTAATTGTTACTGAGTCAACTCCGATAGTTACCTTTTCTGTTTTCTTGTCAGTCATCTTCGGCTGAGCATATGAGCTTTGCAGGCAAGTATTGTAATAAGCAACGATCTGATTCTTGTTGTAGCCGAGAACGCTTGAAGCCGCAGGCTGAGCCGAACCGCCTGTGCTTGGGCCGCCTGTGACTGTGCCCGTTCCGTTATTGATAACCGTACCAGTTCCGTTTGCGGTTGTGACGGTTTGTCCGTTCGCATTGGTAACAGTGCCCGTTCCGTTCTGAATTGTGCCGCTGCCTGTCGAGCTGTTGTTTGTGCCGTTTGCAGGTTGATTTGTGTTGTCTGACTGACCGATATCAGGCTCAATGCTTCCCGTGATCTTATCAAGCGCAACATTCCATGCCGTACAGCCGATCGCAACGCAAAGCATCACCGAAACTATTATAATAAAACTTTTCCAGCTTCTGTTCATGTTTTAACACTCTCCCGTAAAAACTATATCCTTATTCTATCATATTCAAAGGATAATTTCCACTGTTTTTTTATTTATATTTGTTTTACAGTCCGAAATTTGTATACTCAATAACCGTCCTTGCCGAGCCGCTGACTGCTCCGCCGCTGAGCTTAACGAGTGTCACTCCCGAAAGGCTGTAATGCTCGGTATAGCTGACCGTCATTGATTTAAGGCTTGAATCCTCACTGCTTACCCTTGCCGTTATACTTACAGAATCCGCAGAAACGCTGACCGAGGTTGCAGACGACTTGAATTCACTGAGCGATTTTTTGATGTCCTCCGCATTCTGATAATCTCCGCCGAGTCGGTGAAGAACTCCGCTTTCATCGGTAGGATTGTTCTCACCCTTCAGCATGGCGGTGATCTCCACAACCTTGCCGTCCTGTTTTGCGGTTATAGATGAAATTTCATCTGTTTTGAACGTACCCTTTATAAAATTATCGGCAAAAAGCTTTTTGTCCGCATTATAATCATAGTCCGCCGTAATATTCTTCTCTCCGAATATCGAAGCGAATGCGTCGGCGGCATTTGATGCCGATGAAAGAGATCCGAGGCTGTTCACGCTCGCCTCGCATTTGAGCGATTTTTTATACTTATAGCAGTAGTCGTCAACATAATTTACCGCCGCGTTGAGCATATCTGTCAGCCCCTCGTTATCCGTCGGGATATTGACGATCTTGACCGTTTCCTCGGTTACTGACTTTTCATACGTCGGTTCATTATCCTGTGTCGGCGTATCATTTTTGCCCTTGCATGAGGCAAGCGAAAGTACAACGCATAACGCGGTCGCCGCAGATATTATCTTTAAAAAACGATTTTTCATCTTATCACCATAGATAAGATTACCCTATCCCGGCAGATTTGTCAAGTGTTATCCTTGCTGATGGATTCTCTTATCAGCAGTCGGCTGATCGCCTTTCCGTTAAAGGGAATCAGCGGATAGAGGTATCCCCTGCCCGTGACGGTTTTGGTGAAACCGATAACAAGTATTACAATCAAAAGCCCTGCAATGAAGCCCCACAGATTGAATATCGCCGTCAGAACAACGATAAAAATTCGCGACAGCTTAAATGCATATCCCAGTTCAAAGCTCGGCTGTGCAAAATTTGCGATCGCTACAAAAGCCATTATCAGCACGACCTCCGACGAGAAAAGCTCCGCGCTGACGGCAAGATCGCCGAGAACAAGCGCACCGATGACGCTGAACGAATTGCTCAAAGAGCTTGGTGTGTTCAGCGACGCAAGCTTCAAGGCATCAATAACGACCTCGATTATCAAAAGCTGAGCGATAATCGGGAGCGAATAGTATTCCTTTATCTGAATAAAGCTCAGCCACATTGGGATATGCTCGGGATTTTTTATAAGCAAAAACCATACGGGTGCAAGCAGTAACGCAAGACCGAATATTAAGCCCCTGACAAAGCGCAGATATGTGCCGACGCACGGAGGGAAATAATAGTCGTTTGTGTCCTGCAAGAAGTCAAAAAAGCCCGTCGGAATAATCATTGCGGCAGGAGAATTATCTACAAAAAGTATAACGCTCCCCTCCGCTATGCTTGCCGCCGCGGCATCGGGGCGCTCGGTGTATCTGACCTTCGGGAACGGATTCCACTTCTGCTTTCTGACGAGACATTCAACCACGCTTTCCTGGCTCATGTTCAGCGTGTTCACGTCAATCTTGTCTATTCTTTGCCTCAGCTCATTAACCAGCTTCTCATCCGCCTTTCCCTTGAGATAGCATATTGCAATATCGGTTTTCGACCTCACACCCGCCTCTCTTACCTCCATCACCAAATCGCGGTCGCGGATTCGGCGGCGTACAAGGGCTGTGTTTATCATAACAGATTCAACAAAGCCGTCGTGCGCTCCGCTGAGCACCTTGTCATTATCGGGCTCGCCGACATCACGTTTAGGGTAGCTCCTTGTTTTGACGAGAAAGCCCGTATCAAAGCCGTCAACAATAACAAGCATTGCGCCCGAGTACACGACCTTGGCGATTTTTTCAATGTCCTTGCTCAGCTCGATCTCCATATAGGCAATAAGCCTTTGTGTGAACTCCTCGGCGGTGGTTACGCTTTCATCTATTTCTCTTGCCTGCATCATGAAATTCATCACGCGCTCGGAGGTTTCGCCGTTGATAAATCCGTCAATGAAATAAAGCTTTGCTTTCCTGCCGCCCGCATTGAAGCGCGTTGCAACAACATCGTAGTTCAGATCGGTTCTGAAATACTTGTCCAAAAGCTTTTCATTATAATCAAAAACATCCGAAAATAACACATTATCCATAAGCATTTCTCCGTAGAATTGATAATGTTATTATTTTCGGACTGAGTTAAATTATACCTTTTATCTGAACTGATTGTAGAGATTGACTATCGCATTCCACGTCAGCACGCCGACTTGACCGTTCTGCTCAATGCCCTCAAGCCTTTGAACCGCGAGAACCGCATTTCTGGTCTCATCGCCATAGTAGCCGTCAACCGTAACATCGGGAACCGACGGTGTGTTGGCGGCAATCGTTTTGAGATAGGTCTGGAGCTGTTCGACTACCTTTCCGCTCGCTCCCATTGTAATAATATATCCCGGGTAAAGCAATGATGAATAGCTTCTGTATTCGTCGGGCAACGAAGTAAGAACACCTGCGTATGCGTTCTGAATCATATCCCATGTATCTCTGCCAACGATTCCGTCAACGTCAAGACCGTAGAGCGACTGGAACGTGAGCACCGCATCGCGCGTTTCGTCGCCGAAAATTCCGTCGATCGAAACATACGGAAGCTTGAGATTAAAATAGCTCAGGAAATTAAGATAATATTGAAGAATTCTTACGGAAGCGCCGCTGTTTCCCTTTTGCAGAACCCTTTCGTACTTTCTTTCCGCTTCGCTTATGGTTATTCCCTCTGAATAAAGCTCGGAAAGACCCTTTATTCCGTTGTAGATCTGCTTGATCTTATACCACGTTTCCTTGCCCACGATTCCGTCGGGGTTGAGGTTGAAAATTCTCTGGAACTGTTTGACCGCATTCTGAGTTGTCTGCTCAAAGTAGCCTCTCGAGCCTGAAATTTTCGGAATCGACGGATAATTCGCGGCAATTCGGTTCAATTCGCGCTGAATTTCAACAACGTCCTCGCCGCCGCTTCCAAGCCTCAGCGGTGTGCCCGGATAGGTCGGTGTATTCGTTTTTATCGGCGCATTTCGCACGATATCAATATCATTGCCGTAATAATATTGAAGTATTCTGTAAGGTGTGTAGCCCTGATTTGCAAGGGTAACCGTGCCCCATTGCGAAAGTCCGTCGCAGGTTCCTGCACAATACTGTGTGAAATACGGCTGAATCTGGCCCTGCTTGATAACATAATCATTGAAAATATCGTCAACAACACGGCTTATGTTTTCAAAAATGTCTCTGCCCTCAACATAATACTGGTCAAACTGAGTGGAATTCGTTATATCGAAATCGTAGCCTCTTGACCTGTAATACTCGGTGTAAATTCTGTTAAGCGCAAAGGTTATCTCGGCATAAATATTAGCCCTGAGCGCACTTTCGGGCCACGTCGGATAAATCTCACTCGACGCAACATTCTTTATATACTGTGCAAACGGCACACGGACGTTTCTCGCCGCCGCATTGGGTCTGCCGAGGTGGACGGTGATGAATTCGGGAACTATCGGTCTGTCAGGCATCAAACGTCACCTCCGAAAAGTCCCATCGGCTGTTCCGGAATATTGACCGTGCCGGGCTCTCCGCCTGTTTCGGTCAGCGGAACAAGCCTTGCGGGCTGAATCGCCTTAATATTTGCAAACACGGGGACATTGAAGAACTCCGATTTTGCAAAATCGGGGTGAGTGACCGTGACCTCGTAAACGGCATAAGGCTCGACCGTTGTGTTTTGCTCGTCAAGGGAATAGCTGCTGTCGGGCGCAGGCAGAACAATATTATCGACAATTCCGTTAATATCCGTATATCCCGAATAAATCTCTCTGTCGCCCGTTTCAAGCGGAACGCTGACCTTTACTATCGCATTGATTATCGGATAGCTTCTGCCGCCCGATGTTACCTGTACTCTCATGCTTCCCTTAGACGGGTTTTTATTTTGAAAATCCTCAAAATTTTTGTAAAACTCCGTTTCCTGATCGGCTCCGACATTTCCGATAAACGGCAATGCGTTTGCCATTACGGGTGCAAAGTCGGGTTCCTTTTCTTCAACGGCCGATTCTTCGGCAAATGAGCTTTGTCCTGAAAATTCAACAAGCTCGCGCCGATATTTTTCTATCATTTTTTCAAGATCTTGCATCAAAAAACCTCCTTCGCTTTATAATATGCGAAAGAGGTTTTCCATGCTATTTTTTATTTTTTTGTTGGCTGACCGTAGCCGTAGCCGCCGTAGCTTCCGTAACTGCCGCCGTATTTATATCCCTTGCCGTAACCGCCGTAATGCTTGCCGTATCTGCGGCTCTGACTGACGTTGCTGGTGTCGGCATTGAATATACAGCCTATTATCTCCGCACCGTTCGAGTCAATATCCTCAATCGACATTCTGATTCTTGAATACGGTGCAAAATCCTCGCGGACAACAATAATTGCGGCATCAACAAAGCCTGCAATAATTGATGTATCGGTAACCACACTTGCAGGAGCGGTATCAATAAGAACATAGTCAAATTCCTTGCGTACGCTCTCAATAATGGATTCCATCTTATCGGTTGAAAGAAGCTCCGACGGATTTCCGACGCCCTTCTGATCCGCAAGAACGCAGACATTGAAGTTTGTTATACGTTTAATTGCGCTGTTCAACTCAACCTTTCCGAGAATAACATCGGAAAGACCGTAATCGGTGTTCGGAAGCGAGAGCATTTTGCTTACCGAGGGCTTTCTGAGGTCAGCGTCAATAATAAGAACATTCTTTCCGTTCTGAGCGATTGAAAGAGCAATATTGACGCAGGAGGTCGTTTTGCCCTCGTTCTCGCAGGCACTGGTAACAAGGAAAACCTTATTGCCCGTTTTTGCGGAATTGTTTTCAATCTTTGTTCTTATCGCCTTATAGGTTTCAATAAACGAGAAGCCGTTCTTTCTGTCCGTCACAAGGAGACCCTTTGCAGTCTTGTTCTTATTAGTTATCTGCTGAACTGAACCAAGAATGTGAACATCAAGCTTTTCACTCAGCTCATCTGCGGTCTTTACGGTATCCTTGACAAGGAAGGTTATGAAGAAGAATACAACGCATACTGCCGCTGCAATAAAGCCGACCATCAAAGCGAGGGAAATAACCGATCTGTTTGAATTCGGAACTGTCGAGAGAACGGGCTTATCGCAAAGAGTAAGCTTTGCATTTGAGTAAATCTCCGAAACAATATCTCCGTAGACCTCAACGACCGTATTGGCTATTGCATAAGCGATCTTCGGATCCTCCGTCGTTACCGCCATAACGATAACATTGGTCGAGGAAACAACACTGACCGAAATACTGCTGTTGACCATACCGTAAGATACCTTCTCGGGACATTTTTCGACAATAGCCTCTTTCATTCTGGGGCTTGAGAGAATATAGTTAAAGGTTCCAGCCATGTTGATCTGCGCGTTGATCTCGCCGCTCGATGCCTGACCGCTTTCCGTTGCGGAATTAACAACAAAAGATACCGTTGATGTATAAGTCTCCTTCTTCGTTGTTTCGCCGACAACTCCGCCGATAACCGCACCGATGATGAAGAACACCAGAACGACCCAAAGCTTTCTCGAAAGCTCCTTAAAAAATGCTAAAATATTGATTTCAAGACCCTTTGAATTCTTTTTGTCCGAATACGATCTCACTTTAATCACTCCAAAATTTTATTGTCTTTTCATGCTGTACGATCTGCCGCCGTCCGTATAAATTGCATAGGTAGCACAGTAAATCAATGCTATTACAAGCTGTCCGTATTTTGAGCTGTAGCTGATAATTCCCGTATCCAGCACGATCATCATTGTTATCGCTGTAATAAACAGAATTGAAATCTTCCTTTTATCGACAAAAAACGCCTTTAAAAAAGCAATAACGCAATAAGCATACATTGAAAAATAGATTATAAAACCTATCATTCCCAATTCGCTCAGGAGCTGCCAGTAATTATTATGGCTGTAAAAGTTGCCGAGATAATACTCGCTTTCCAGTATTCGCGAATAGTTACCCATTCCCTTTCCTATGATCGGCGACTCTCTGAACATGCTTTTTGCCGCTTCAATATATCTCCGTCTGAGAACTATACTTCCGTCGTCACTCTCACCTCTGAAATATTCAACCATGCTTTCAAGTCTCCTGCCTATTACGGCATAAAACGTGTCGTTCTTCATAACGATCACCAGCACGGCCGCTCCGAGCGCAAGCGCCGTAAATATTCTCAGAAAATATCTGTCCTTATCAAAAGAGAGAAAAACTATCATAACAGGTCCCGCAACCGATGCGAGCAGGCCCTTTCTTGAGCTTGAAAATGCACAAAAAACCACAAACAATGCCGTGGCAATATACATCTTCTTTTTGCCGTTGACATATGCCCTGTAGAAAGCAATTGCCGAAGCAAAGTCGATCCATACCGTTATATCATTCGGATTGTTACCGCTGAAATAACTTCCGACACTGCCGTTTTTCCAACCGTCCGAGGGAACGGCGGTGAATTCAAGCAAAACGATGATCACCGCTCCTGCAACAAAAAGCGACATGAGACGGTCAAGATCATCCATCGTGTCAACATAAATCGCTATGGAGGTCGATATCAGCAAAATAATACATAGCTTGATTATAAACGTTATATTATATGTTGTAAAAAATTGTGCCCAAAGTCCCGACAAGCCGCCGTACAGTATCAGCGTCAGATACCAGACCGTTATATACGGGATCATGATCCTGTTTTTGCTTTTTTCAAGAACCACCATAAATGACGCCGCAAACATAAAAACAGCGGCGGCAGGCGCAATTATCGGCACCCTGTAAAAGGCAAAAACAATTACCATGTTAAGCAAAAACGCGGCTTCATATACGCGCTTCGCCCTGCTCTGGCTGTTGGAGTTTATTTTTAAAACACCGTTTTCAAGCGATATCATACTTTTCCTTTCCTTACGAGCGGGCCTGTATCGGCGTTGAGAAAAAATCCGTATAAGCCTTGCCTGCATTATAGAAGTTTTCCCAAAGCTTTCTGGAATTTGTTCTGTAAAAATCCCTTTCGGATTTATCCATACCGTAAAAATATTTTATAAAATCAACGAACTCGTTGACTGAAATTTTTTCGTTCATGAGCTGACCGTTGTATCCGTTTTTGACGATTTCACGCACACCCCCGACATCGGTCGAAATAATAGGGATACCGAACGACGCCGCCTCCATCATGGAAACGGGCAGTCCCTCGCTCTTGCTCGTGCTGATAAAAAGATCAACGGGAGTGTTGCGGTAGAACCTATAGACCTCGTTGTTCGGGATATTTCCGAGGAATTCCGCGGTCGTTGATTTTAAGCGCATTTTAGCCGACTTTTCAAGCTCGGCTCTCCTGTTGCCGTCGCCGATATGCGTCCATCGGATACTGTAATCCCCCGATTTTTCCAGCTCTTCAAGAATATCAATAATCTTATCTATACGCTTTATATCCGTAATCAGCGAACAGGAAACTATGTGCAGACCGTTTTCCGACTGCATTCCCAAGCCGCCGTCCACGGTTCCGAGATGCGCCGTTTTCACCTTATCGGCATATTTCGGATATCTCGACGCAATATGCTCTGTTCCGACATCGGAGCAAGGGTAAACCGCGTCGCAGTTTTCAAGCAAGAAGCTTCTCAGCGGAAGATAATTCAGCGCATTTCTTTCTTCATAAACATCGTAGCCGTGCGCTCTGGAGATCAGCTCAACCGTCTTACCCTTATCGGTATAATATTTTTTAAGCAATACTCCTACAAACGCGGTTGCGAAAAACCAGTAGCTGTAAACCGTGATTTTATCGTAGCCTTCGATATTGAATTTTTCGAGAGCCTTCAAGCATTCCTTATAGCTTCTGACGGAACGGTTGCAGAAATACTCAAAAAACATTCTCTTCCTGAAATCCGAACCGATCTCGTCCTTATCCCATTTAAAATACTCGGTCGGTGAAACAATGTTGCTCAGACCCTTGAAAATATCGCCTGTTCTTGCAATTGACTGCTTCTTTTCGGATACGTTGTAATATTCAATGCCCTCCGGCATTGTTCTCATCATCGGAGCGCCGGGGTCAAGCTCGATCGGCAAAATAATAACGCGGTCAAAGCTCTCTTTCAAAAAGACAACCTCGGATTCAATATAAGTTTCACTAATTCCAAACGGGAAGCCGCTTGTTATCATAATCAGGCATCTTTTCAAAAAATCACCCCGAATCGCACGAATCGTTTTATTTTAACATTTATTCGACATTATGTCTACATTTTTTTCCGAATTCCTGTTTTTACATCATTTTCAGCGGCATATTTCTGCAATTACCTCGGTGAATATTGCCGCCGCAGTCAGGATATCATCAATCGGCATGAATTCATTTGCACCGTGCATATTTGTCACGGTGTCACGGCTTATCGCACCGAAAGCGACGCCGTTCTCAATATCGTGAACATAGGTTCCGCCGCCCATGCTGATGCACTCGCCCTTATCGCCGCTGTAATCCTCATATACGCTGAGCAGGGTCTTTATAAAATCCGAATTTTCGTCAACATAATGAGCCTCTCTCATTTCCGTATCTTCAATTTCAAAACCGTGCTCCGCCAGTCTTGCGGCTATAACCTCTGCGCAGTTTTCCTTTGTCGCCGACATCGGCGTTCTTGTGTCAAAGCAACCGTCAAATTTACCGTTTTCAAATCGGACAACATCCAATGTCAGCGTAAGACGTCCGAGCATGTCGCTCATATCGACGCCGAGCGCTTCGCCGTTATATTTTCCGTGCGGAAACAGTGCTTTGATATCCGAAATAAATGCCGCACATTTACTGTCAAAATCAATATAACTCAGCAATTCAAACAGTGCCGTTATCGGATTGTTTCCGTTCTCGGGAAGCGATGCGTGAGCCGATGTGCCCGAGCAGATAACGGTTTCGCCGTCAAATGTAAATCTTGCGCTTGTGCCCATTGCTTCTTCGGCGGCACGACCGAACTCCGCTTCGGTCACTCCGACAAGCTCCGCCTTTGCAAAAGCCGGCACGGCGTTTGACGCTTCGCCTGCGTCAAAGCTTTTTATGTATTTCTTACAGTCCGAAAAATCGACCGTTCTGTAAAAATGCTTAGTAAATCTACCCTTTTCCCCGTTTGTAACAGGGAAATTTGCATCGGGAGTAAACGCATATTTCGGGTAAGGATTCTTTGAAAAATAATATTTAAGGTCGCCGCTTCCGCACTCCTCGTCCGTTCCGAGAATCAAGCGGCAATTTTTGCTGACGGGCAGGTTGAGCTCCTTGACCGCCTTCATCGCATAAAGCGCGGCAACAGCAGGACCTTTGTCGTCGCTGACTCCCCTGCCGAAAATCATACCGTCCTTTTCGACAACGGTATAAGGGTCGGTATCCCAGCCCTCTCCCGCAGGTACAACGTCAAGATGCGCCAAAATCGCCAGCTCCTGCTCGCCGTCGTTAAGATCGACTGTGCCCGCATATCCGTCGCAGTTTCCTGTTTTAAATCCGAAGCTCTCCGCCTTTTTAAGCGCAAGCATAAGCGCTTCATAAGGCTTTTGACCGAAGGGCTTGCCCTCCTCGGCAGTGCCGCGCACGCTCTGTACCGCGACAAGCTCGGATATCGTTTTTATCATCTCATCTTTTTTATTCCTGAAGTAATCAATAATTTCTTTTCTCATCAAAACTCACACTCTGCATTACATTTTTCTGTTTTAACGAGCGATCCCTTTTCGACCGTTCCGTTCTCCGCTCCGCACCACGGGCAATAGATATGATCCTGCGGCGCCGTCAAGTCGGGGTTGAGCGGAATATCAGTATTCCTGACAACTTCAAAACGCTTATAGCAACATTCGCATTGCTTTTTCATTATGTACACCTCTGTTACAAAAAAGAGTTGCCGACCGAGGAAAATTGGCACACTTCCCCCGCTACAGCAACCCCGTTTAATCTATATCTCTTTCATTGCTTATCTGCGGTCACCGAAAAGGCTCTGTCTTGCCTTTCTGATTTCGGCAATATTCGACGAGAGAACCTCATCGCTGTTCTTCATAATATCCTCAACGAACTCTGCGGCCGCGGAACGAATTTCGCCTGCCCACTTATCCGCCTTTGCTTTTGTATCCTCTGCCTGATTGTTTGCGTCAAGAATAATTGCATCTGCCTGGCTTCTTGCATTCCTGACAATATTCTCCGCCTCGGCAGTCGCCTGAGCACGGACACGGTCGGAAAATTCATGTGCAAGTCTTGTGATCTCAGAGGATTCGATCATCTGCTTTGCCTGCTCGGATGCCGCCGAAAGAGTTGATCTTGCGTTTGCCTCGGCAGTTGCGGCAATTCCCGATGCCTTTTCCTTAGCGGCGCTGATTATTCCGTCCGCCTCGGTCTGAGCGGAAGAAACGATTGAGGAAGCCTCATTGTTAGCCTTAGTTATAAGGTTATTGTGATGAGCAACGACCTCCTTCGCCTTTTCAAGCTCGATCGGCAGTTCGTATCTGATATCCTCAACGCACTGCTTGATAGTCTCGGCATCAACAGCAACCTTTCCCGAAAGAGGAATTTTGCTGCCCAATTCAATGGTATCTTCAATTTTATCAAGTAAGCCCTGTACGTTCATCGTTAATCTTCCTTTCTTCTTATTCCTTTAATAATATCATCGAGCACCTGCTCGGGAACAAAATCCGAAACATCGCCGCCAAGCTCGCAAACCTGCTTGACGATGCTTGACGAAAGGTACATATAATCGGCACCCGCCGTCACAAATACCGTTTCAACATCGGGGTTAAGCTGTTTATTGGTAAGCGCCTGCTGGAATTCATCTTCAAAGTCCGATACGGCGCGCAGACCCTTTACGATCGCGTCGGCTCCCTTTATCCTTGCATATTCCGCAAGCAGACCGTCATAGAAATCAACCTCAACATTCGGCAGATCCTTAACACATCTTTCAATAAACTCAACTCTTTTTTCGGGAGCAAAGCATCCTATCGGCTTTTTCGGATTGATCATAACAACGACTATAACTCTGTCAAAAAGCTTTGCCGCCCTTGTTATTACGCTGAGATGACCCTTTGTAACAGGATCAAAACTACCCGGACATATAGCAGTTTTCATCGGCTCTCCTCCTCGCTGATACGGTAAACCGTTATGCCGATTTTTCCGTACTTATAGTCGCGGTAAATCGAAAAATCTCCGACAGTCTGCGGCATCTCCTCTCCGTAGGGGTGTTCGCACACGATCACTCCGCCGTCGTTGACATTCTTAACAGCATACGGAAGTGTATTTTGCAGGATTCCCTTTGAGTACGGAGGATCCATAAAAATTATATCGTATTTTTTTCTGTTGCCCTTAAGGAAAGTTACCGCTTCTGTGCGGATAACCTCGGCATTGTTCTCAAGCTTTGTGGATATAAGATTTTTCTTGACGATGTCCACGCTCTCGGCGCTCATATCGGTAAAGGTGGCATAAGCCGCTCCTCTGCTGAGCGCTTCAATTCCGAGCTGACCCGATCCCGCAAAAAGATCGAGCACACGTCTGCCCTCCAGCTCAAACTGGATTATGCTGAAAATAGCTTCCTTAACTCTGTCGGTCGTCGGGCGGACGTCCTCGCCCTCCAATGTTTTGAGAACCCGTCCTCTTGCTGTTCCCGTAATTACACGCACGGCGCAAGCTCCCTTCCTGAAATCAAATTTATATACATCTTATTATCACATTTTTTACCTTGTGTTGTCAACATTTTTTCTAAAATAATCATAAACTTTTTGCGCCGTGGCTCTGTTTATTCCCTCAACACGGCAAAGTTCGTCAATTTCCGCATTTTTCACCGCCGTGACGGTCTTAAAATGCTTTAAAAGTGCCTTGGCTTTTTTCTCGCCGATTCCGTCGATTTTTGTCAGCGTACCGCCGAGCGAGGATTTCTGATGCTTCGAGCGGTGATAAGAAATTGCGAAGCGGTGAACCTCCTCCTGAATCGTCGAAACAAGCGTAAATGCCTGACGCTTGGAGTTGATCGCAATTTCGCCGCCGTCATATGCAATGGCTCTGGTTCTGTGCTTATTATCCTTAACCATGCCGTAAACGGGAATATCATATCCGAATGCGCGCACGATCGGCAAAACGGCGTTGACCTGTCCCTGTCCGCCGTCAAGAAGAATAAGATCGGGCAGAATTCCGAAGCCCTCGCCGCTGTCCTTTTCTTCCTCATATCTGTTAAGCCGACGTGAAATGACCTCAGCCATCGAGCCGTAATCGTCCTGACCGTCAAAGCCCTTTATCGCAAATCGGCGATAGGATTTTTTGTAAGGCAAGCCGTTTTTGAAAACGACCATACCTGCAACATTGTCACTGCCTGCCGTGTGCGAAATATCGTATGACTCAATCATAACGGGCGGCTTCGGCAGATTAAGAAGCCTTGCAAGCTCATCGAGGGCCGCCGTAGCCTTTGCGTTTCTGCCCATGCTCAAAGCAAGCTTCTGCGCCGCATTGTTCATGCACATCGTCATAATCTCGACCTGTCTGCCGCGCTGAGGAACGTTGATCTCAACCTTGCGGCCTGCGTTTTCGCTCAGCCATTGCACAAGCAGTTCCCTGTCGTCAACCTCGCCGTCAACCGTAATAAATGGCGGAATGTGCCTGCCCATAGAATAGAATCGTGTTATAAGCTCACGTCTCGCCTCGGGGAGTGTATCTATTTCGTTAAATAAAAACCATTCGTTGTCCCTAAGCCTGCCGTCATAGAATCGAAGAACGGAGAGACAGTATTTTTCATCGGACTGAGCAATTGCAAAAACGTCCTGTTCCCTGACGTCCGAGCCGACAACCTTTTGCTTTTCGTTGACCTTTTTAATTGAATTTATTCTGTCTCTCAGCTTTGCCGCACGCTCAAAATCGAGTCTTTCGGCGGCGGCTTCCATTTCCTCTGTCAAGTCCTTGATTATTTTTGCGCTGTCACCCTGCAAGAACTCAAGCGCCGCATTGACCGCCTCGTTATACTCGGCACAGCTTATCTTACCTGCGCACGGAGCGGAGCACTGCTTTATGAAATAATTCAGACAAGGTCTGCTTTTGCCGATCTCCTTCGGAAAGCTTTTGCCGCAGCGCGGAAGCATAAAAATCTTCTGCGCCTCGTCAACGGAATTTGATACGCTGAAGGAGCTTGTATATGGTCCGATATAGCGTGCGCCGTCGTCCGCCTTCTGCAAAACGGAGCTGATTTTCGGCCACGGGCCCTCACTGACCCTGATGTAGCTGTAGCCCTTATCGTCCTTCAGGAGAATGTTATATTTCGGCGAATACTGCTTAATAAGCGAACATTCCAGAACGAGCGCTTCAAACTCGCTGTCGCAAAGAATATAGTCAAAGTCAAAGACGTTTTCGACCATCTTTCTGACCTTTATTGAATGGTTGTGCTGTGAGCCGAAATACTGGCTTACACGGTTTTTCAGCTTTTTCGCCTTGCCGACGTAGATGATCTCACCCTTTGTATTCTTCATCAGGTACACACCCGGAGTCAGCGGCAAGGACATTGCCTTTTTTCTCAATTCATGAATGTCCATGGTATTCACCTCGGTTCTGTAAAAACTTCGTAAATTCAAAAACTGCCGCATAAGCATATGCGGCAGTCATGATTTAATCAGTGGTTACTTATACTGCGAAGCCTGAGTTTACAAGCTTAACAAGCTCATCAACAGCCTGCTCCTCATCGGGACCTGCGGCAATTACCTTAATTGTTGCACCGCCTTCAATACCGAGAGAAAGTACGCCGAGCAAGCTCTTTGCGTTTACTCGTCTTTCTTCCTTTTCGATCCAGATAGACGACTTGAAGCAATTAGCCTTCTGAATAAAAAATGTTGCAGGACGGGCACTGAGACCTACCTGATTCTGAACCGTAACGTCTTTTTCACACATAACTGATATCTCCAATCAAAGTTAAATCCAAAAATCTGTTTTAAGGCAACATCGCACAATTAAGGCTTAAACCTTTCATACAACAGTTATTATATCACAAAAGTTGTCATCGTCAACAAATAAAATCGACTTTAAAATTATTTCGGCTTGTAGTCCAAATGTGAGGTTTTCAAAAAGTCCTCGTTTGTGCATTTTGTACACCGTTTGGTTTAAAATTTAATGCACATTGACTATTTTTCGTTCTTATTATCCAACGATTGGAGATATTTCAAGTCTTTTCCGTTTAATTCGGCTTTTTCCAACAAATCGGGTCTGCGAGCTTTTGTACGCTCCAACGACTGCTCTCTGCGCCATTTCATTATATTGGCATGGTGACCCGTCAAAAGAACGTCGGGAACGGTTTTCCCGTGCCATTCATACGGTCTTGTGTACTGCGGATATTCGAGCAAGCCGTTATAATGGCTCTCCTCCTCGAATGCCTCATCGCTCGCAAGCACACCGGGCAGCATTCTCGTTATGCTGTCGGCAAGCACCAAAGCGGGAAGCTCGCCGCCCGTCAGAACATAATCACCGATTGAAATTTCTTCATCGACAAGCTCCTCGATAACTCGCTCGTCAATGCCCTCGTAATGGCCGCAGAGAATGGCTATATTATCCATTTTCGCAAGCTCCTTGACCCTCTGCTGGTCGAGAGTTTTTCCCTGCGGAGACATATATATCAGGTGCGGACGGCTGCCGATCTCCTTTTCAAGCTCGGTGAAGCAATCAAATATCGGCTGACACTGCATTATCATTCCCGTGCCTCCGCCGTAGGTCGTGTCGTCTACTCGGCGGTGCTTGTCCGTAGAAAAATCACGGATATTGACGCAGTTTATTTCAACCAATCCGCTCCCCCTTGAGCGTCCGATAATGCTCTCATCGAGAACACGCTCGCACATCTCGGGGAACAATGTCATTATGTCAATTCTCATCGTCAAATATACCTTTCATCGGTCTTATCAGCACCCTGTTTGCCTTAACGTCGGTATCAATTACAACGCTCGGGATTGCAGGAATAAGGTATTCCTTTTCATCGTCCGCCATGATGTGCCAGACGTCATTTGCGCCCGTTTCGCTGACATCGGAGATTCTTCCGTATCGCTTGCCCTCGTCATCGACATCAAAGACCTCACAGCCTATAAGCTCCTCAATGAAGTAAACTCCGTCGGCAAGCTTTGCATCCGAGCGGCGCATGTAAAGCCGCTTGTTCCTCATCGCCGAAGCGGCTTCAACGGTGTCAATTCCCTCAAGCTTCATCAGCACAATATTTCCGTGCGGACGTGAGGAAATAACCTTGACGCTGTTTTTGCCCTCCGCGTCATAATACAATGTTTTAAATTGTTTAAGAAATTCGGGTGAATCCGCCCACGGATTGACACGCATTTCGCCGCGCACACCGTGAGTTCCGACGATCTGACCGACTGCAAGAAAATTCTTTATCATAAAATCACTTAACCTCTGTGAAATATCTTACAAAGCTTCTGCCTGCGCTCAAGGTTCCGTCAGTAAGGTTAATACCTGCGTTCATGAGCAATGCACCCGAATAAATCTCGCCGTCCGTTTCGTCACGGTACATCTTTTCGGGATCGAGACCCTTCATCTTGATGAGCAGGAAGTCGTGCGGCGCTCTGTTCTTGATAACAACGGTCAGCAAAGCCTCGCTCTTATCCTTCGCAACATGCTCCCATGCGCACTTGAACTCGTCGTCCGTCGGCGCAATAATTCTGTAAAGGTCGCCGAAGTGGATTACATTATAATATCTGTGGTAGTCCTTGACCTGCTCCTTGACCTTTTCCTTATCCTCTGCGGACATCTCCTTGGGGTCAAGCTCATAGCCGAACGTACCTGCCATAGCGACCGCCGCCTTGGTTTCGATTCCCGTTCTGTCACAGGCGGAAACATGAGCGCCCATGCTCGATGCGGGGTAGCACATTGTTGTACCGAACTGGATAGTCAGTCGCTCGATCGGGTCTGTATTGTCCGAAGCCCATGCCTGCGGCATATAGTAAAGCATACCTGCGTCAAAACGTCCGCCACCGCCTGCACAGCTCTCGAAGAGAATGTGTGGGAATGCGCTTGTTATCCTGTCCATGAGCTCATATGTGCCAAGAATAAAGCGGTGGAAAAACTCCTTTGAATGGCGTGCGTCAAGCTGCACCGATCCGGGCTCTGTAATGGCTCTGTTGTAGTCCCATTTGAGATATGCTATATTGTTCTTTGAAAGAACGTCATACATCTGATTGAATATACAGTCACGAACATCCTGTCTTGTCATGTCAATAACAAACTGCTGACGGGCAGGCGATTGCTCTCTGCCCTCAACATGAACGCACCAATCGGGGTGAGCCTTGTAAAGCTCCGAATCCTCGGAAATCATCTCGGGCTCATACCAAATTCCGAACTGTACACCCTCTGCGTTTACTCTTTCGATAAGCTTAGTAAGACCGCCCTTGAGCTTACTCTCGTTGACAAACCAATCGCCGAGGGAAGAGTTATCGCTGTCGCGGTGACCAAACCAGCCGTCGTCCATAACGAGCAGTTCAATTCCCATCTCCTTAGCTTCCTTGGCATAGCGAACGAGGGTCTCCTGATCGAAGTCGAAGCCCGAGCCCTCCCAGCTGTTGATAAGAAGCGGACGCTTTTTATTTTTCCATTCTCCTCTGATGAGGTTGTTATTGTAAAGGTCATGGAAGGTGCGGCTCATTTTGCCCATGCCGCTGTCGGAATAAACCATTACGACCTCGGGGCTTTGAAACTCGTCGCCCGGCTCAACGACCCATGTGAAATCAATCGGATTGATGCCCATTACAAGGCGTGTGCAGTCGAGATAATCCGTCTCAATATCGGCGGCAAAGTTACCGCTGTAAACAAGGTTGAAGCCGAAAGCATCACCAAAATCCTCGCCGCCCTTATCGTCAACGAGTGCGACAAACGGGTTGTGGTTATGGCTCGACGAGCCTCTTTTGCTGGCAACGGACTGTATTCCGTGAGCAAGATGGCGAGTTATAACTCTTCTCTCTCTCGACCAAACACCTGAGAGATTTATCATATTATAGTCCATCGACGGGAAGTTTACGCAGCAGCTTGCAACCTTTTCAATCTCAAAGGTTTCCTTGCCCGTGTTCTCAACCTTAACGCTCTCGGTAATAACGCTGTAGTTTGCAAATGCAGTGTAATAAAGCGTTACCTTTGCGCCCGTAAAATTATCAATTGTGATAAGCTCAAGAGTCTGAGCCTCGCTGTCGTCGTTGCAATAGGTTGCGGGAAGTCCTTTAAGCTTCGGCTTTCCGTCATAAATCTTATGATCAAGATAGCGGATATCCGTCGTTGTTCTTCCCATTGAGTCCTTTATTGAAAGTGCGGCAAGTCTGTAGTCGCCCGAACCGTTGCAGGAATACTCCATCGGCTGAACGTCAAGAGAGAACTTGTAGTCGTCAACATGAACGTTCTTCGGTGAAATTGTTGCAAAATATCCCCTGAACGGCAAATTCAAAAGGTTGTCATCGGGGATTTTCTTTCCGTAATAGAGGTGGATAAGATATCCTTCACGGATTCCGATAGCATATGTTGAATCAAGCGTATCAAGCTTGAATATTTTTCTTTTTTCATCAAATGTGATAGGCATAGCAAAACCTCGCTTATATATTTTAGTATGAATTATTTTATCATATACTCAGTTGCAGGTCAACAATTTTCAAGCGTATGCCAACGTAAAAGTCTGAATACATTTATAATAATTGCAGTTAATTTGTTTTCAATCGCCTTTTGAAGCCGTTTGTAGGCGATATATGACTAAAAAAGTAAAAAACAGTGAAATAATGTCTCGGTTAGTCTTGACTAATTCGCGATTTTAGATTACACTGTTTCTGTATTATTTTTATCAATCTAAATATTGAAAGGATTTGAGTTCATGAAAAAATTTATTGCAATCCTTCTTTGCGTAGCAACAATGTTCTGCCTTTTCGCAGGCTGCGGCTCCAAGGAAGAGGAAAAGGTATGGAAGATTTCTACCGACACAGTTTTCAGACCGTTTGAGTACAGAGACGCTTCGGGCGAGCTCGTCGGTATCGACGTTGAGATCCTTGCCGCTATCGCTGAGGATCAGGGCTTCAAGTATGAGCTTAACAGCGTCGGCTGGGACGCATCTATCGCGGCATGCCAGGCAGGCCAGGCAGACGCTATGATCGCAGGCGCTTCTATCACAGAAAAGCGTAAGAGCGAGGGCTGGATCTTCTCCGACGGATATTATCACTGCACACAGGTAATGACAGTTGCCGCAGATTCTACGATCAAGGGCTTTGAGGATCTTAAGGGCAAGCAGGTTGCAGTTAAGACCGGTACAATGGGTGCCGACTATGCAAACAGCCTCAAGGATAAGTACGGCTTCACAATTGCTTCGTTCGAGGATTCTCCGACAATGTATCAGGCAGTTATCGGCGGTCAGGCAGTTGCTTGCTTCGAGGATACACCGATCATGGTTGACTCCATCAAGAACGGCAATCTTGCGCTCAAGGTTCTTGAGAACACAGCCAGCGAGGGCAGTGATTACGGCCTTGCAATCTTCAATTCCGCTAATCAGGAGTTCCTTGATTTGTTCAACGCAGGTCTTAAGAACATTAAGGCAAACGGCAAGTACGACGCAATTATTGACAAGTACGTCGGCTAATTTTAAAAAATGAGCGGTGGGGCGTCTGCAAAGATGCCCTGCTGTTGTCAAAAGGAGTCCGCTAAATGGCAGATATAATTTCGGTTTACGGCAAGCTGCTGCTTGAAGCAATGGGACAGACGCTTATCATGGCTTTCTACAGCCTGATTTTCGCAAGCATTATTGGCCTCATCTTCGGCATGCTCAGCGTGCTGAAAAGTAAGGTATGCAACATCATCGCGCAGATATTTGTTGACATTATCCGCGGCGTTCCGATGATCGTTCTTGCTTTCTTCGTTTTCTTCGGTGTACCTTACGCTTTAAAAAACTTTTTACACAGTACATTTACATTCACCGCTTTGCAGGCAGGTATAATCTGTCTTTCGCTCAACTGCGGCGCATATATGTCGGAAATTATCCGTGCAGGAATTCAGTCCGTTGACGTCGGACAGATGGAGGCGGCAAGAAGCCTTGGAATTCCCTATTGGAAGTCCATGCAGAAGGTCGTTCTTCCGCAGGCTATCCGCACGATGATACCGAGCATCATCAACCAGTTTATCATCACGCTCAAGGATACCTCGATTCTTTCCGTTATTGGTTTCCCAGAGCTTGTAAATTCTGCAAAGAATGTCATTGCGATCAACTTTAAGTCGTTCCAGGTGTGGCTCATTGTCGGCATTATGTACCTTATAGTTATCACGATACTTTCTAAGGTTGCAAAGGCTCTCGAGAGGAGGATGAACCGTGGCCGTAAATAAAAACAACGTTAAAATTCACGTTTCTCACCTCAAAAAGAACTTCGGTCACTTGGAGGTTATCAAGGATATCTCGACCGATATATACGAGGGCGAGGTAGTCGTTATTCTCGGACCGTCGGGCAGCGGTAAATCAACATTTCTTCGCTGCATAAACCGTCTTGAGGAGCCTACGGGCGGCGAGATCATCGTTGACGGTCAGACTATCACGGATAAGAAAGCCGACCTCAACAAAATTCGTGAGAACATCGGAATGGTGTTCCAGCATTTCAACCTTTTTAACAATCTTAATGTTATTCAAAATCTTATGCTCGCTCCCGTTCAGCTGAAAAAGGCTTCAAAGGAAAAAGCAAAAGAGGAAGCAATGGCGATGCTTAAAAAGGTCGGACTTGAGGACAAGGCGGAGGCTTATCCGCATCAGCTATCGGGCGGACAGAAGCAGAGAGTTGCAATCGCACGTTCGCTTTGCATGAATCCCGATATCATGCTCTTTGATGAGCCGACTTCGGCGCTCGATCCTGAAATGGTAGGCGAGGTTCTTCAGGTTATGAAGGATCTTGCGGCAGAGGGAATGACAATGGCAATTGTTACCCATGAAATAGGCTTTGCCCGTGAGGTTGCCGACCGTGTGCTTTTCATTGATGACGGATATATCATCGAGGAGGGTACACCGCAGGAGGTTATCCTCAACCCGAAAGAGCCGAGAGCAATTGATTTCTTCAACAAGGTTCTTTAATTAACAAAAAATGAAGGGGCTGTTTTTTTACAGCCCCTTGTTTTACATATAATGATCTTTCTTGCGCTTGGCGAAGAGGAAGATGAGGGAGAGGATGAACGCGAAAATCTCCGCAACCGTAATTGCCCACCATATGCCGTCCACGCCGAGGAATATCGGGAGTATCAGAACCGATGAGGTTTGGAAAATCAGCGTTCGCATGAACGATACCGCCGCCGAGACAGCGCCGTTGTTGAGCGCCGTGAAAAACGACGAAGTAAAGATATTGAAGCCTGCAAGCAGGAACGAATATGCAAAGAGCCTGAAAGCGTGTCTTGTCAATTCGTAAAGACCCTCGTCATAGCCGACAAAAAGCTTCGCCAGCGGTGACGAAAGCACGATCGCGAGTACAGTCAGAACAACACCCGAAACGGCGCTGAGAAACGCACTTTTTCTAAGCATATTTTTCAGCTCATTGTGGTTCTGTGCTCCGAAATGGTAGCCCGTTATCGGCGCACAGCCGATCGCGTATCCGATGTAAATTGCAATGAAAATGAACTGAACATACATCAGCACACCGTAAGCGGAAACGCCGTCCTCGCCGACATATTTCATCAGCTGAAAGTTGTAAATCATGCTGACTACGGACGAGGAAATATTACTCATAAGCTCCGACGAGCCGTTGCCGCAGGCATTAAGAATAGGCTTGATTTCCAGCTTCGTTTTTGTCAGGCGCAAAAGGCTTGAATTTTTCCTTGAGAAATAAATCAACGGAAAAATTCCGCCAACGCATTGGCTCAGTCCCGTTGCGATTGCCGCACCTGCAACTCCCCATTTGAAAACGATTATAAATATCGCATCAAGCGCCATGTTCGTAACGCCCGCCATTACAGTTGCGAGAAGTCCGAGCTTCGGCTTTTCGGCGGCGATAAGAAAGCTTTGAAAAACGTTCTGAAGCATAAATGCTACCGTGAAGCCCGTTACGATTCTGCCGTAAAGAATACAATCAGCCATCATCTCCTCGGTTGCGCCGAGAAAATCGGCTACCCAAGGCATTGAAACAACGCCGATGACGGAGAGCAAAGCTCCGAGAAGAAGCGTGAAAATAATCATCATTGTGAAAATTTTATTCGCCTTTTCTTTCTTGCCCTCGCCGAGAACCTTTGAAACAAGCGCTGTTCCGCCCGTGCCGATCATGAAACCGATGCCGCCGAGAATCATTACGAACGGCATAACGAGATTGATTGACGCAAAGGCGGTCTTGCCCGCAAAGTTTGAAACAAAAAGTCCGTCAACAACTCCGTAAATTGAAGTAAAAATCATCATTATGATTGACGGAAATACAAATCTTAAAAGCTTGGAATAAGTAAAATGATCTGAAAGTTTTATCTTCATGCCTGCTTATCCTTAAACCATTGCCTTGCATATTCGGCAATGAAAGGTGTAATCTCCTTTATATTCATATTTGTTGTGTTTACGCAAAGGTCATAGCCACGCTTGTCGCCCCAGTCGGTGGAGGAAATCATGTTGTAGCTCGAAGCTCTGCCCTTGTCGATCTGCTTAATCTTCTTCTCAATCTCTCTGTCGGTCAGCTTGCTGTTATCGTCGGCACGCTTACGGCATCTTTCGACCTTTGACTCCATATCGGCATAGACGAAAATGCGGAACGGATGGTATTTTTCAAGCAGAACATCAGCCGCCCTGCCGACGATTATGCAATCGCCCTTTTCGGCAAGCTCATTGATGATGTTGCGCTGAGCGGCAAGCAATTTAACCGTCGGGTCCGGAGCGGAAATATGCGAAAATGCGCATGCAAAATGAATTTGAAAAGCAGGCTGAATACCCTTTTCCAATGAATTTGCAACATAGTTTTCGTCGAGATCGGCTTTCTTGGCAATTTCTGTGATGATCTCGCTGTCATAATAGGCAATTCCGAGAGCATCGGAAAGCCTCTTCGCAATTTCACGTCCGCCGCTTCCGAATTCACGGCTTACAGTAATTATTTTCATATAAATCAATCTCCTTTCAGGTCGGGAACCTGTAATTTGCTGTTTAGCAGGCTGTTGTATTTTTTCAATAGTCTGCATAAGGTGTCCTGTTCGTCCTCGGACATCATCAGAAGCGCATTTGCCTCCGATTCGGCGAAAATATCTACCGTTTTCTCTGCCAAAGCCAAGCCCTTTTCAGTCAGCGAAACGTATTTGTTTCGCCTGTCGGCGCCGACGGAAAGCGTCAGAAATCCTTCGCTTTCAAGCTTTTTGAGCGCTGAATTTACCGTCTGCTTCGGCTGATACTGCAAGGCGCAAATTTCGCTTTGCGTCACGGGCGGTTTTTCCACCCTCAGCGTGTAAAGAATCCAAAACGTACATTCCGACATTCCAAAACGCTTTGCGGCATTGCGGTAGGTTTCGTCAATGGATTTGAAGCTTTTATTATATTGTGTCAGTTTAGCTTTTGCATGACTGTCCATTTTAAGCCTCCGTCCGTCCGAAATCGGACTATATTTATTATACCCCATTTGTCAAGCGGCGTAAAAACAAAAATCTCCCTTTGATGAAAGGGAGAAATGGCGCTTTTTAATTTGTTTTATCCTAAGAATGAGGAATATTTCTTGCTCATCGCAAAGGAGAAAATTTCGTCCTCGGCAACGATAACGTGGTCAACCAGATTTATGCTGACGGTTGAAAACAGCTTGGCAATTGATTCCGTTGCGGCTATATCCGCCTGTGACGGAGTGGCAAAGCCGTTCGGATGATTGTGAGCTATGATAGCGTTCGTAACATCGAACCTCAGCGCAAGCTCAACAAGACTTCTGTTATCCGAGACCGCGGTTGTCGGCGTTCCGTCGGTGACCTTTATGCAATGCTTTAGCCTGCCGTGAGCGTCAAGCGAAAGCATATAGACAATCTCTCTTGTTTCGCCGAGATATTTCATCCTGATAAAATCGTAAAGACGTTCCGCAGAAGCAAGATTTACCTTGCTGTTGAGCGCATTGTCGTGATACTTTGAGCAGATGTCCCTGATAAGCTTTATCATCACTGCGGCATTTTCGCCGATTCCGTTTATCTTTTCAAGCTCCTTAACGGGCGCGTCGAGCACCCCGTTGAGATCGTGATATTTTTCAATCAACTCATGTGCTATAGGATTGGTGTCCTTCTGGGGTATGCAGTAAAAAAGAAGCAGTTCAAGAATATTGTGATCTGCCATTGCATCAATGCCCGTTTTGAGGTAGGAATCCCTGACTCTCTGTCTGTGATCCTTGTGTATGTTTTTCTTTTCCACGGCAGTCTCCCCTTTCATTAAATTTACTATTAAATTTTATAGTAATAACCCGAATTTGTCAATAAAAAAAAGCAGGTCTCTTGACCTACTCATTCGTGGTTCAAAAGCATGATACAGAAGTGTGAGCAACACCTGTAAACACATTGAAAGCACTACATTTTACGGCATAGACGCACGGGTTTATTACGAAAAAGAAACGGAGCAGGCGTAAACCTGCCCCGGACATAAGATTCATTTGTAATTACAATGCCGGCTGAAACATTCATTGATAGTTTCGGCATAAAGAGAACGGGAATGCTTGTCAGGATTATCGTTGAAATTTTTCTTTTCAAGATATACTTCCAACACCTCATCCCAATGACCGTTAGTTTTTAAATAATCGGCTCTGGATTCAAGCTTTTTATATGGTTGCGTTTGAAATTCCCACGAAAAGTAATTGTGTTCTTTGTTAAAGCGAATGTATTGCTGACCGTCTTGTCCTTCGTAGACAACCCCAAAATCACAACTGTGAGTAATTCGCGAATGCCAAAAATCAACGGCTTTCATTGAAATTACCCGTGTGGACTGCTCACATTTGGTATAACCGTAATCTCTCATAAAATGCGAGAAGGCTTTATGCAAAATTGTTCTTATGTCCTCAGGTGAGTAATCTTCATTATCGTCATTCACAGCAATGTTGACATCGAAATCAAAACCAACATTAGTCGATGGATCATAGGTAATCATATTACGACTGGAACTACCGATAAATGTAAACTGAAAAGTAAACTCATCTCTAACATAATCCTGTACTCTGTTGAGAAGTTCGATAAGTTGTGACTTGTATGGCGCAGCTTCTTTTTTTGAAACGTACTCAAAATGATACATTTTCTTTACCTCCTAAAAATAATCCCAAGCCGTCCATTCAGCTTTTACCGCTAAATCGTTGTAGTATACTCCTGGCTGATGCGTTTGTCAACACTTTCAGGTAAAAAAGTGAATATAACTTAAATCAGCTACATCCACTCAATATAGTTGCGGAGGCTGGACTTGAACCAACGACCTTCGGGTTCCTCTCACAAGGCTTCGCCTTGCTTGCCCCTCGAAAATATAGTTGCCCTGCTCGCTTGGAGCGCTTCGCAGTTCTCCTTATTTTCTCACCTCAGCGCCACGCCTGCATCCGCCACAGGCGGCGGCGCACCGCTTCGCCCCAACGAGCGTAGCTCGTCGTGTCATAACCCTAAAAACAAAAAAAGAGCAGGTCTCTTGACCTACTCCTTCGTGGTTGCGGAGGCTGGACTTGAACCAACGACCTTCGGGTTATGAGCCCGACGAGCTACCGACTGCTCCACTCCGCGATATTTTGTTTTGGCTTTTCCTCAAAGCGCTTAATAATTATATTACTCTTCAGCCGTTTTGTCAATAGTTTTTTATTATTTTTTTCACTTGCTATGATTTTATTCATGAATTGATATTTATATTCTTAAATATTGACTTTTATCGCATACTTTTATATAATAAGTCTATCGTTTTGATAGGTATATATTGAAGAAAGGCGGTGACGGTATGAATAATTTGGTTGATAAGCTCTTTGAAACGGGCGATCTGTCCGATGATGAGTTAAAGCTCCTAATTGAAAGCGACAGCTTTAATGAGCCGCTCGCTCATGCCGCAGATATCCGCCGCAGAGAAAATTACGGCGACAAGGTTTATATCCGCGGACTTATTGAATTCACCAACTATTGCCGCAACAATTGCTACTATTGCGGAATCAGGCGCGACAACAAAAAGACCGAGCGCTACCGCCTGACCAAAGAAGAAATTCTACTCTGCTGCGACGAGGGCTATCGTCTCGGATTCCGCACCTTTGTTATGCAGGGCGGCGAGGATCCGTACTATACGAACGAGATGATTTGCGATATTGTTTCCGAAATCAAGCGCCGTTATCCCGATTGCGCCGTAACTCTTTCAATCGGCGAAAAATCGAGAGAAAGCTATCAGGCATTTTTCGATGCAGGCGCAAACAGATATCTGCTTCGCCACGAAACAGCCGATGTCGAACACTACGGAAAACTTCACCCCGAGTCGATGAGCCTTGAAAACCGCAAGCGCTGTCTTTTTGATTTAAAAGAAATCGGCTATCAGGTCGGTTCGGGATTCATGGTCGGTTCGCCGTATCAAACAACAGAAAATCTCATTTCCGACTTGCGCTTTTTGCAGAAGCTCAAGCCCGATATGATCGGCATAGGTCCTTATATCACCCACGCCGACACGCCGTTTGCCGAGTTCAAAAACGGTGACGTTATGCTCACGCTCAGACTTGTTTCAATTCTCAGGCTGATATTCCCCTATGCGCTCATTCCGTCAACGACGGCGCTCGGAACAATTCATCCGCAGGGTCGTGAGCTCGGACTGAAAGCAGGCGCAAACGTCGTTATGCCGAACCTTTCCCCCGTTTCGGTGCGTAAATTATATTCGCTCTATGAGAATAAAATCTGCACAGGCGAGGAAGCGGCTCAGTGCCGAGGCTGTCTTGAAAGACGCGTTGAATCGGCAGGATATAAAATTGTAACGGACATCGGAAATGTCAGAAAAATTGAGGAATAATTATGCTTAATCAGTTTTCAAGAACAGAGCTTATATACGGACACGAGGCAATGGAAAAGCTGAAAAACTCCCGTGTTGCGATTTTCGGAATCGGCGGAGTAGGCAGCTTCACCGCAGAGGCGCTTGCACGCTCGGGAGTCGGCACGCTTGATATAATAGACGACGACAAGGTTTGCCTGACGAACATCAACCGTCAGCTTCTTGCAACACGCAAGACGATCGGCAAATATAAGGTTGACGTTGCCGAGGAAAGAATCGCCGAGATAAATCCCGATGCGATCGTGAACAAACACAGAATTTTCTACACTCCCGAGACTGCCGATCAATTCGATTTTTCGCAGTATGATTATATCGTCGATGCCATCGACACCGTCACAGGCAAGCTCGCGCTTGTCGAAAACGCCAACAAAACAAAAACACCGATAATTTCCTCAATGGGCGCAGGTAATAAGGTTGACCCAACGGCATTTGAGGTTACAGATATTTTTAAAACCTCGGTCTGCCCCCTGGCAAAGGTAATGCGAACCGAGCTTAAGAAAAGAAAAATCAGAAAGCTCAAGGTAGTTTATTCAAAGGAGCTTCCGATAACACCGATTGACGATATGGCAATAAGCTGCCGTCAGCATTGCATCTGCCCTCCCGGAACGGCGAGAAAGTGTACACAGCGCAGGCAGGTGCCCGGAAGCACGGCATTTGTTCCGTCGGTTGTAGGCTTGATCATCGCAGGCGAGGTTATAAAGGATATCACGGGCTTTAAAGGCAGAGGAATAGGAGCATAAATTAAAGGGACTGTTGCGTTTTTGCACAGTCCTTTTTCGTTATAGTTCACAAATTGAGAAGCTTATTTTTTATATTGAAATTTTTAATATACGTTGCGTTTTATTTCCTGTTTTGATAGAATAAAATAAACTATTATGTATGGGAGTGAAAACTATGGCAGATTTCATTACAGAGCGCAAGGGGGATATCATCAAATGCGAATACACCGTCAGCGGCGGAATCGAGGGCGGAGCTTACTCGCTAAGGGCATCAAAAACAGGCGACAAAACGGCAGAGATTGCCGTATCAAATGTTGTCAATCAAACGACCTTTGAGCGTGAGAAATATTACGACATCGGCATTGAAATTTTTGATGAGCTTGCAAAAATCGTTGACCGATACAGAATGCTGCGATGGTCTGCCAGAACGGAAAATCCCGTGCTTGTCAATGATGAGGAAATCACAACCGTGCGAATAGCCGTTTCAGAAAACGGCGAAGCAAAGGCGTATAAAATTTCGAGCAAGCAGCTTTTGCCGTTCAACGCAATGAAAGCGTTCAAGGAAATTCGCAAATGCATGGAAAGCTATGTTGAAAAATAAAAGCACCGACAGGAATCAAATTGAATCCTGTCGGCGATTTTTTATATTATAGACATAAAAATCTCATCAATTACTTCATCGAGATTTTTGTTGTAAAATTTCTGCTTGCTTTTCATTTCAGAAAAGCTTGAATAAAAGATCTTCTTTTCGTTATGAGAAACGCTGATTATATCATCTGTTTTTTTCAAAACATATCTTTCGTTGTTTAATGAAAAGGTTACGGTCTTTCCTTCATTCAATCCCGTTTCAACCATCGCAACGGTGTTTGGAATAAGTGCTATTTTGTGATAGGAAAGAAGTTTTTCAAAACAATCCGCGCAAAGCCATGCTCGCTCATCGGATGATTCATATGCCTGTTGATCGTTATCAACATCATCGCCGCAACTGATTCGTTTCGCACAAAAAAGACAGTGTTCATGGCTTTCTTGATCTCCGTAATCAATCCATGCTGATTTTTTATACTTCATTCCCTTAAAATATTGCTTATAATATGTGCTGTAACATTCCTCTATCCAGTTGTTATCCATAATAAAAAGCTCCTTCAAAAAATTTTCGTTCCCAACTTCCATCTTCAAAAATTCTATACCCTCTTTTCCAACCTTCCGGATGTTTGTAATCCCAATGGGGCTCTTTTCCTTCACTATGGTTCACATCCCAGTGATAGCTTTCTCCGGTTTCCCGATTATACCAATTACCTTTATTATCTTCCGGAGAAGAACTGCCCCTCCATTCAAAACCCTTTCCGGGAGATTTATTTTCGTACCCCGGAAATTTCGGCATATCTCTGTTCTCGTCACTTTGATTGATTTTATCATAACCTATAAGCTACGGCTTTTCAAGAGAAACATTCTACATTTTCGGTAACACAAACCATTACGCAAAAACTGTACCAACGCTTCGGCATTGATACAGTTTATTTTTTTGGCGGGACAAATTCGAGCAGATCCTCTATCTTGCAATCAAGCGCAGTACAAATACGGGCTAAAACGTCCGTGTCAAGCCGAGTTATTTCGTTGTTGCAGTAGCCGTTTATTTGAGTACGCTGCATTTCCGCCCTGTGGCTGAGCTTGTTTTTGCTCATACCCGATTTTTCGAGCAGCTCATTCAGTTTTATTTTAATGGTGCCGTATTCCGACATTTTTCTCACCTCATGTAAATTATAATTTTTTTAATTAAACGTTTTTGTAATCGTCAATTTCTGAAAGAATTTTATATAGCTTTTCCTGCTCCGCTTCGCTTTTGGATTGGAGCAATTCATAGCATTTCAACGGAATATCATTTTCACTGCCCTCATCGCCGATTTTTTCAAAAAGAGTTGCAAGTGAAATTCCCAAGGCCGATGAAATTTTCTCAATACTTTCTATTGTCGCGTTCTTCTCGCCGCGTTCAATCTGACCGATATAGGTCGGGTGACAGCCTGATATTTCTGCAAGCTTTTCCTGACTCAGTCCACGTTGATTTCTGTAATTACGGATTCTCTGTCCGACGGTTTTTGTAATTTCGCTCATAATCAGACCTCCTAAAAATAGTCTATAAATATAATTTGTAAATCTCTATAGACTATTGATATTATTTTTAGTCTGATATATACTACGATTATTGTTGCTTTCAAAATAATATTTATAGTATCGGAGATAATAGCCAATGAAAAATCAAACCGCCTGCTTTACAGGGCACCGACATATAGCTCCGAACGAGCTCGAAGCAGTCTCGCATAGGTTAGAAAACGTGCTGATCGAGCTTATCGAAAAAGGTTATCGCTATTTCGGCTCGGGCGGCGCATTGGGTTTTGATCTGCTTGCCGCTCAAGCTGTTCTGAATTTGAAAGAAAATTATCCGCAGATAAGGCTGATCCTTGTTCTGCCGTGCGCCGATCAGACAAAATTTTGGAGCAAAAGCGAAATTGATTATTTTGAAAAGGTCAAAAGCCAAGCTGACAAGGCTGTTTGCCTATCAGAAAAATATTATTCGGGCTGTATGCACAAAAGAAACCGCCATCTTGTTGACAACAGCAGTGTTTGCATAAGCTATTTGAGAAAACATTCGGGCGGAACATATTATACTGTTGAATACGCAAAAACGCAAAAAATAGAAATAATTGCTATTTAAAAACATTCTATCATTTTTGACTTTACCAAATATTTGTATAGAATTTTCGGAAAAATCTTGACAAATTTTTTGGATATGATATTATAAAGGTACATCCATTGGGGAGTAGCTATAGGAATTTTTCCTATCTGCTGTCACCACCCGCTTTAAAGGCTTGAGATATTGAGTCGTTTTCAGCTGGCAGCAGACCGATGCGATTTTTCGTGTTTGATGCAAGACCTTTGGCAGACGATAAGTCTGTCAAAGGTTTTTTGTTACAAAAAAGGAGGTCATTTTTTGAAGTATTATCTTGAAAATGCAAAAGAGGTTCTTTCGCAGACTCAAAGCTCCGAAAAAGGCTTAAGCTCTGCCGAAGCGGCAAAGCGACTTGAGAAAAACGGTAAAAACAAGCTCAAGGAAGCCGAAAAGGAAGGTCTGTTTAAGAAGTTTATCAACTCTCTTGCCGATCCGATGATCATTATGCTTCTTGTTGCGGCTGCCATTCAGGGCGTTGTCGCAGTTATCGAAGCCGGCGGAAAGCCGACGGTTCGTGACTTTGCCGATGTTCTCGTTATCCTCGTCGTTGTTATCATCAACACAATAATGGGTCTCGTTCAGGAGAGCAAGGCGGAAGCGGCGATGGACGCTCTCATGCAAATGACGGCGGCAACGTCAAAGGTTCTTCGTGACGGCGAGGTTGTTGTTCTCAAGAGCGAGGACATCGTTGTCGGCGATATCGTTCTCTTTGAAGCGGGCGATGCTGTTCCTGCCGACTGCCGCGTACTTGAATCACATTCAATGAAGGTCGAAGAAGCGGCGCTGACGGGCGAATCCGTTCCCGTTACGAAAATGGTTGACGTTCTCATGCTCAAGGACAGTTCAAAGGACGTTGCCCTCGGTGACAGAAAGAACATGCTTTACAGCGGTTCGACAATCGTTTACGGCCGCGGCAAGGCTGTTGTCACAGGCACGGGCATGAACACCGAAATGGGTAAGATCGCCGACGCTCTCAGCACGGCTGAGAAAGAGGAAACTCCGCTCCAGAAGAAGATGGGCGAGCTTTCACATTTCCTCACAAAGCTTGTCATAGGCATCAGCGTTCTCGTTTTCGTTGTCGGTGTTGTTGAAACACTTGTACTTTCCAACGAGCCGTTCACATGGAAGCTTCTCGGCGAATCTTCACTTAATACATTCATTGCGGCTATCGCTCTTGCCGTTGCCGCTATCCCCGAAGGACTTCCCGCAGTTGTTACGATCATTCTTTCGATCGGCGTTACCGCTATGAGTAAGCGTCAGGCTCTCATCAGAAAGCTGACCGCCGTTGAAACACTCGGCTGTACGCAGATCATCTGCTCTGATAAGACGGGTACACTCACGCAGAACAAGATGACCGTTGTTGACCATTACGGCGAGGATGAACAGCTCCTTGCGAAAGCAATGGCTCTCTGCTGTGACGCTGAAATCGACGCAAACGGCAAGGTTACGGGTGAGCCGACCGAGGCGGCACTCGTTGCATATGCAAATTCGCTCAGCATGCACAAGAGCGACCTTGTTGCCGCTATGCCGCGTATCGGTGAAGCTCCGTTCGACTCGGGCAGAAAGATGATGTCAACAGTTCATCAGTCGGCTGACGGAATCGTTCAGTACACAAAGGGCGCACCCGATGAAATTCTCAAAAAATGTAAATTTGCACTTGTCGGCGGCAAGATTGTTGAGATTACGGACGATATCAAGACCGCCGCGCTCAAGGACAACAAGAGAATGGCTGACAAGGCACTCAGAGTTCTTGCATGTGCATATAAAAATTATGATTCCGCTCCTGCTGACTTTGCCCCCGAAGCTCTTGAAAACGACCTTATATTCATCGGTCTTACAGGCATGATCGACCCGGTTCGTCCCGAGGTTAAGGCGGCTATCGACGAGTGCCGTCAGGCAGGTATCCGTCCCGTCATGATTACGGGCGACCATAAGGATACGGCTGTTGCTATCGGTAAGGAGCTCGGCATTATCACGGACGCTTCGCAGGCTATCATGGGCGCAGAACTCGATAAGTTCAGCGACGAGGAGCTCAAAGAGGAAGTTACAAAGTATTCTGTTTATGCCCGTGTTCAGCCGGAGCATAAGACGCGAATCGTCAAGGCTTGGAAGGCTCGCGGAATGGTAACGGCTATGACAGGCGACGGTGTCAACGATGCTCCGTCGATCAAGGCGGCAGATATCGGTATCGGAATGGGCATCACGGGTACTGACGTTACAAAGGGTACTTCCGACATGGTTCTTGCCGACGATAACTTTGCAACCATCGTCAACGCCGTTGAAGAGGGCCGTAAGATTTACGATAACGTTCTCAAGGTTCTTCAGTTCCAGCTTTCAACAAACCTCAGTGAAGTTATAATCATGTTCATTGCGTCGATTCTTCACTTCACTATCCTTTCCCCTGTTCATCTTCTTTGGATCAACATGGTTACGGACTCTCTCCCGGGTCTTGCTCTCGGTATGGAAAAAGCTGAGGGTGACATCATGAGAAGACGTCCGCGCCCGACAACGGACGGTATCTTTTCAAACGGTGCCGGTGTTGACATGGTATGGCAGGGAATTTACCTTGCAATCATCGAAATCGCCGCATACGTCATCGGATATTGGCTTGAACCCATCGGCGGTGGAGCGCACAGCCTTGCAGGCTTCTTCAGCGGTGAAGAATGTGTCAACGCAATGGCAATGGCATTTCTCACAGTCAACTTTGCCGAAATGATGTGCGCGATCAACATGCGCTCGCGTCAGGCTTCGATCTTCTCGGCTGACATGATGAAGAAAATGAACTGGTGGCTTGTAGGCGCATTCTTTGCGACAACGGCAATGACTCTTGCCGCTATCTATGTCCCGGGTCTTTGTACAGTATTCGGAATTGAGCCGGGTACATTCAGTACGGAAGAGCTTCTTATTTCCTTCGGTCTTGCACTTTCAACGGTTCCTGCATTTGAAATAGGCAAGGCGATCAGACGAGCAGTCAACAAAAAGAAGGAAGCATAAATTCTAATAATAAACGAACCGCCGACGAGCAATCATCGGCGGTTTTTTATCTGATTATTCTTCATCGGTTTCTTCAATTTCACTCAACTCTTCCCAATCCTCCAGGTTTCCGCAGCGTTTTCGATAGAAATGTCCGCCGTCAACCGCAACTGCACCGCATTTGCAGAACTTGAAATCATGAACGCTTTCGCTTTCGATGACATCTCCGCACTTCTTACATCTGATCATGTTTCGAATAATCTTTTCCATTATATTCTCCCCTTATTTTTTCGCCGTGAAGAAAAGGCGCGGCATTTTGAGTATGATTTTTCCGTTATCCCTGTGAGGAAAATTCTCTGAAATAATTTCAGTCAGGTCTGCAAGAAATTCAGGCCGTTCCTCCTCCGAGAGCATGTCGAGATACGGACGCAAGCCGCTTCCCTTGTACCATTCGATCACACCATTGTGCGAATCAACCGTATGATAATAGGTTGTCTCCCAAATGTTGAAATCATCGCTGAGCCTGCCGAGAATGTCGTAATAATCCTCGGGCAGAAGATTGTGGAAATTGTGTATCGAAGCAAGCTTTTTCCATTCGACCGTGTGAACGAGCAAGTTCAAAAGCCGATAGAACGGAGCCTTTTGAATATACGGAATCTGAACGGCAAGCATGCCGCCGTCGCTGAGCTTATCAAAAATCGCAGAAATCAGCGACTCATGGTCGGGAATCCAGTGAATACAAGCGTTTGAAAAAATGAGGTCAAATTTTCCGTCGAGCTTATCAAGATCATCGGGCATACAGCTCTGCTCAAAATTAAGCTCGGGATAGGTCGCCCGTGCCTTTTTCAGCATATCCTCCGAAAAATCCACACCGAGAATGTCGGCATTCGGGAACTGCTCGGCAAGCCTGTGAGTGCTGTTTCCGGGACCGCAGCCGATGTCAAGTATTCGCTTCGGGTTCGTATCGGCAATGCGTTTTACAAGGTCTATTGACGGCTGAGTACGCTCGGCACCGAATTTCATATATTGATTTGAGTTCCAGTCGGACATAATTATCCCTCCCTGTATTTTTTCTTTATTATACTCCCCTATTTAATTTTTTCAAGTAGCCGACATTGTTTTTTTACTCACATTTTGATATAATATTTTTGAAAAAATCCGAAAAGGTGACACTATGAAAACGATTGCAAAAATACACACGGATTTTCCGACGAAATTCGGAATTCCGAGACAAAGCGGACTCGTCGAGGAGCTGAAAGGAAGAATTGTTTTTGAGCCGGAATTTCGCAGTCCCGACGCAATAAGAGGTCTTGACGGTTTCTCGCATATTTGGCTTCTGTGGAAGTTCAATACCCCTGCCGAAAACCATTCGCTGACCGTTCGTCCGCCCAAGCTCGGCGGCAATGTCAGAATGGGCGTTTTTGCTACCCGCTCCCCTTTCCGACCGAATAATATAGGGCTCTCCTGCGTAAAGCTTGAAAAAATCGACGGCACAGATCTGATAGTTTCGGGCGCCGATTTGATGGACGGAACGGAGCTTGTCGATATCAAGCCGTATGTGCCGTATGCAGACTGTCACCCCGACGCTGTCGGCGGATTCTCAAAGGACGGCAGCGAGCGTTTGCAGGTTGTTATCCCCGATGACCTTTTATCCGCATTTCCCGAAAGCAAGCGGTCTGCACTTATTAAAGTCTTGGAGCTTGACCCGAGACCTCAATATCAGGACGACCCCGAAAGACTTTACGGCTTCGGCTTTGCGGGATATGAAATCAGATTTACGGTTGATAACGGTGTTCTTTCCGTAAAAGAAATTGAAAAGTTCACAAGTTGTTAAAAAAATGTCACAATTTCCGCAAAATTTAAGTTTATAATATAATTAAAGCGTGGGTAAACGTTACCGCAAGGTGACCGAAACACGCCGAAAAGATAAATCAACCGCCGAAAAAGCGGTTATTAAGGAGAGTGTAATTCCATGAACAGATTTGTACTTAACGAAACTTCTTACCATGGCGCAGGCGCTATCAACGCTATCCCCGATGAAGTAAAGGGCAGAGGCTTTAAGAAGGTTATGGTTGCTTCCGACCCCGATCTTGTAAAGTTCGGCGTATCGAAGAAGGTTACAGATGTTCTTGAAAGCGCGGGAATCGAATACGAATTATTTACCGACATCAAGCCGAATCCGACCATTCAGAATGTTCAGGCAGGCGTTGCCAAGTTCAAGGAGATCGGCGCAGACTGCATCGTAGCAATCGGCGGCGGTTCATCAATGGATACTGCAAAGGCAGTCGGCATTATCATCGCCAACCCCGAGTTCGCAGATGTGCG
>CAKSSJ010000006.1 GCA_934488615.1 uncultured Eubacteriales bacterium
TATTGACGAGCCTTTGATTTTATACCGCCGTCACGGCGGCAATGTTACGGGCAACGGCAGCGGATTTATTACTAAGTTCAATTGGAGAACGGATATAATCAAGGCTGTAATCGGGCGCTGACGTTTGAGCGTACGGAAAGTAGGTTAGTATATGTATAATACGGTTTCGGGAAGTATTGTTACCTTTAATAATATTTCCTCAATAGCCAAAACGCTTGAGACAATCTTTGCCGAAACAAAGGATGTTGATTTCAAGCTTTATGTTGTCGATAACGGATCTCATGACGGAACTCCTGAATTTATTGAGAAAAATTATCCTCAGGTTACGGTAATTAGAAGCGAAAAAAATGTCGGCTTCGGCGCGGGACACAATATTGTTATTGATTCCGTTGAGTCAAAATATCATGCGATCATAAATCCCGATATTGTACTTAACGAGAATGTATTAAAGAAAATGACGGATTACATGGACGGGAATCCCGATATCGGGCTTCTTTCACCGAGAATTTGTTTCCCCGACGGCAGAGATCAGATACTCGGCAAGCGTAATCCGAGGCTGAAATATCTTGTTGCAAGCAGGCTGAGGGGTGAAGAGCCGGGTAAGCTTCTCAGAGAATATGCCATGCTTGACTGCGACCTTTCCGAACCCGTTCGGATCGAAAACGCAACGGGCTGCTTCATGCTCCTGAGGACTGAGATACTTAAGAAAATCGGCGGCTTTGACGACGGATATTTCATGTATTTTGAGGACGCGGACCTCGCCCGACGTGTTAATGAGGTTTCAAAGTGCGTATACTATCCTTACGCGATCGTCAATCATGTTTGGGGCAGGGAAAGCAAAAGAAATCTCAAGCTGATGTGTATTCACATTGATTCTATGTTCAGATATTTCCGTAAGTGGAAAACTTTATGAGGTGAACGGAATGACAGAAGAAAGTAAAAAAATTTCATTTAAGCAATATGCGAGAAACGCATACAAATACAGATATCTGATGCAGGAGATCGTTCGCAAGAATGTTAAATTGCAGTACAGAAATTCCTTCCTCGGAATTTTCTGGACAATGCTCCAGCCGTTCCTTACGATGCTAGTTCTTGTATTTATCTTTACAAAGGTTTTCGGCAAGGCGAGCGACGGCATCGTTTGCTATCCCGTTTACCTTCTTACGGGACGTCTTTTGTATGAATTTTACACTCAGTCAACCAACCGAGCCATGAGGTCAATAAGAAACAGCGCGTCTGTTCTTAAAAAGGTTTATGTGCCTAAATATATTTATCCGATTTCAAATGTTTTCTCAACCTTTGTAACGTTTTTGATCTCACTGCTCGTTCTGGTTCTCGTTATGGGCTATTTTCTTATCAAAAACCATTACACGATGCAATATCCCGACCTGCATCTTTCGTGGTACATTCTTCTTTCGTTTGTGCCGATCATTTTCCTTTGTATTTTCAGCACAGGTATCGGACTTATTCTTTCGGTACTCAATGTTTATTTCAAGGATATCGAGTACATTTACAGCGTTGTAACGCTTATGCTATTCTATGTTACACCTATCATGTACAGCCTCAAGACCCTGCACAGAAGCGGTGTAAACTCCGTAGTCATGAGGATCCTGATGCTAAATCCTTTGTACAGTATTCTTGAAATGTTCCGCTCGTGCGTTCTTTACTGCTCGATATGGAACTGGCATCATTTCTTCTACGCTTTGGGCATTTCTATTGTTACGCTTGTTATCGGACTTATTGTTTTCTACAAGCATCAGGACAGATTCATCCTTTATATCTGAGAGGTGGCAAAAAATATATGGGTCAGCCGGCAATTGAGGTTAAAAATGTCAGCATCCTTTTCAATATGAACAAGGAAAAAGTTGATAATATAAAGGAATATTTTTTAAAGCTAATCAAGCATCAGCTCATGTTTACGGAATTCTGGGCGCTGAGAGATATTTCTTTCACCGTTGAAAAGGGCGAAAGACTGGGTGTTCTCGGATTCAACGGCGCAGGAAAGAGTACGCTTCTCAAAACCGTTGCGGGAGTTCTGAAGCCGACAAAGGGTTCCGTTAAGGTTCACGGAGTTATTGCTCCGCTGCTTGAATTGGGCGCAGGCTTTGACAGCAACTATTCGGGCAAGGAAAACATCTTCCTTTACGGCGCAACGATGGGATATTCGAGAAAGTATATCGAGAGCAAGTACGACGAGATTGTTGAGTTCTCGGAGCTCAAGGATTTCATTGATGTGCCCGTAAAGAACTATTCGTCAGGTATGAGAGCGAGACTTGGATTTGCGATTGCAACGGCAGTTGAGCCTGAGGTGCTTATCCTTGACGAGGTTCTTTCCGTCGGCGACGCCAAGTTCCGCCAGAAGAGCGAAAACAAAGTCAAGAGCATGTTCGACAAGGGCGTTACGGTTCTTTTTGTTTCGCACAATACCGAGCAGGTCAGAAGGCTTTGCGATAAGGCGATCATCCTTCAAAAGGGTCAGATCATTGCTTCGGGCGAGGTCAATGAGGTCTGCGATATTTACGACACTATGGTTAATAAGACTTGATTTTTCGGGGGGATTGAGAAAAATCGGAGAGTCGTATGAAAAAATTGTTTTACACACTTTATGCGATTATGTTCAGCATTTTTCGCATAATTCCTTTAAAACAGAATAAGATTGTATTTCTTTCTCCGCACAATGAGAATTTTAATGACAGTCTCGGCGCAGTGATGGAGGAAGTAATCAGGCGAGATGATTTCAGAGTTGTTCCGATTTCGGGAAGAGACTTGAAATTTGACCGTTCGCATTTTTTCAAAAGTTTAGGAAATATAATTCGTTTCTTTACGGTCAATGCCTACCATCTTGCAACGGCAAGGTTTGTTTTTCTCAACGACAATTTTATGCCGCTGGGCAAGCTTCATTTCAGCGAAAAAGCCGTTGTAACTCAGCTCTGGCACGCTGAGGGCGCTTTTAAAAAGTTTGGGCTTGACATTGATCAGCCCGATGAGGTAAGAGCACTTGAAAAAGCGGGCAATTCGAAGCTGACTTACGTTGTCTGCTCGTCCGAGGGTGTTGCACCGATATATGCCAATGCCTTTGGAGTTTCGGATTATAAGGTTCTGCCGCTCGGTTCGGCAAGATCCGATTACTTCTTTAAGGATATAAACGTTGAAAGGCTCAGAGCTGATTTTGACAGAAAATATCCGCAGTGCAAGGGAAAAAAGCTTGCGCTTTATGCCCCGACTTTTCGTGACAATTCGGCTGATGACAGCAGGATAATGGCGAATTTTGATGCTGCGGCATTTAATGAGCGATTCGGCGAAGAATATGCGCTTTTGGTTCGTTTGCATCCTCAGGTTCATTCGGAGACGGAAATTGAGGGCGCAGTCGATATGTGCGACTATGAAAACACGCTCGAGCTCATGAAGCTTTGCGATCTGTTGATTACGGATTACTCGTCAATTTGCATGGATTTTGCAATTCAGAACAAGCCCGTTTATTTCTATGCCTTTGATTTGGAGCGCTACGAGAAGGACAGAGCATTTTACTTTGACTATGAAAGCTATGTCCCGGGTCCCGTTGCCAAGGATTTTCAAACGCTTCTCAACCTCTTAAACAGTAATGTTTCCGAGACATACAGGCTCAGAAGAAATGATTTCAACTATGCTAATTTCGGCATTCCCGACGGAAAAGCCGCAGAAAGAATTGTTGATAAAATAATTTATAACAAATAAAAATACAGCCTCGAAACGCAATGTGAATCGAGGCTGTTTCTTATTTCATGTTGATGTCTTTGAATTTTGAGATCGGTGTTTCAGACGGATTGTAATTTTCAATATAATCAAGCAGTTCGGCAGGGGAGTCGGAGATAAAATAAAGCTTCTTGCACTCCTCGTTCATGAAATGATTGTTGATGCCGTTTTGAATGAACTTTTGCAGACTGTCATAATAGCCGTTCGTGTTGAGGATTGCAATCGGTTTATTGTGTCGGTTGAGCTGCTTGAGTGTCAGTATTTCAAAGAACTCATCAAAGGTTCCGATTCCACCCGGGGTGATGATGAATGCGTCGGAAAGCTCCTCCATTTTCAGCTTTCTCGCACGCATGTTTTCGGGATAAATGAACTCTGTGCAGTGCTCGTAGAGTATGCCGTCCACGTTGAAAAACTCGGGAGCGATTCCGATTATTTTTCCACCGTAACGGTGCTCGCCTCTGGCGGCCGCGCCCATGAGTCCGTTTGCTCCGCCGCCGAAAACAAGTCCGATATTTCTTTTTGCCATTTCCTCGCCAAGCAGTTCGCCAGCTTCGATAAAGGATTTGTCAATTGTTGTGCTTGAAGCACCGTAAACGCATATATTCATATTCTTCTCCAATCAAAAGTTTTCTTTAAAGTATTTTTCTATTTCTTCCTTTGTTGCTGTTGCATTACCCTGCAAAAGCTCTGATGAACCACCGCCGCGGCCGTTCAGAGCCGCAGTGATCTCCTTTGATTTTTCGCGGAGGTCAATGCTCTTTGAAGCAATGGTAAAGCGGTAGCCGTTGTTGTCGTTGCCCGAAAATCCCGCACAAAGCTTTGTAGTTTTTTCTGCGCCGTTGAGAACGAGCTTTCTGAGATCGTTCATGTCAGCATCCGTTTCGAAAATCAAAATACATTCGTCTGTGTTCTCTATCGCCGAAGCCTTAATCTTTGCAAGCTCTTTTTTTAGCGCCGCAAGCTCTGCTTTCAGATTGCCGTGCTCTTCGCTGAACTTTTCAAATGCCTGAGCAGCTTCGTTCTGCTTCGCGCAAAGCGCAGTTGCGATCGAGCGGAGATTGTCGTATTTCTTTTCGTAATCCTCAAGTGCGTCCTTCCCGCAAAGAAGATGAACGCGAACTCCGCCTCTGTGGCGCGCAAAGTCCAATATCTTTATTATGCCGATTTCACCTGCGGAATAAACATGCGGCGCACAGCAGGCGCAGACGTCGTAACCCTCAATAGTGACAATTCGCACATTTTCGGTCAGCTCGAGCTTACTGCGATAGCTTAGGCTTTTCAGTTTTTCCTCATCGGGATACTCGCAAGTGAATTTCGCATTTTTATAAATCGCTTCGTTGGCTCTCTTTTCAACGTCGAGAAGCTGGTCCCTTGTCAGCTCGCCGTCAAAGTCAATAGTTACATCGTCGCCGAGATGGAAACCGACGTTTTCATAGCCGTAAAGCGTATGCACGATACCCGAGACTATATGCTCGCCCGAATGATTCTGCATGCGGCGAAAGCGCTGTTCCCAGTTGATTTCACACTGAATTTCATCGCCGATTTTTACCGCTTTGTCAGTGAAATGCACGATTTTATTATTTATGATCTGCACATCGGAAATGTTCGCATCGCCGATTTTTCCCGTGTCGGCATACTGTCCGCCGCCCTCGGGAAAGAAAGCGGTTTTGTCGAGAATAACCTCAAACCTGTTTCCGTTTTCGCGGCAGTCAATTACCCTTGCCGTAAATGATTTAATATGGCTGTCTTTATCGTAAAGCTTTTCTGTAATCATTATTTCACCCCTAACCTTTAGCATTGTATCACAGAGCGGCAGAAAATGCAATTCATTGATTGACAAAGACCTTTCTTGTGATAGAATATTTCCGAGGTGATTTGATGGAATACACGCTTATCAGGTCAAAGCGCAAAACCGTTGCTTTGCAAGTCAATGCCGACGGCGAGCTGATCGTCCGTGCGCCGATGCGTTTTTCGGAGCGCAAGATAAAAAAGCTCATCGAGGAGCACTGCGAATGGATCGAAAAGAAAACCGCCGAAAGCATTGAAAGAAAAAGCAATCACCCCAAGCTCTCGGAGGAGGAAATTGCCGCATATAAGAAGCAGGCGAAAGCGCTGCTCCCTGTTTTGACGGAGAAGTATGCCGCTGTTATGGGCGTAGAATACGGAACGGTCAAAATAACCTCCGCACAGAAGCGCTTCGGCTCGTGCAGCGGGAAAAATAATATTTGCTATTCGTACATTCTTATGCAATATCCGATCGAAGCGATTGAATATGTGGTTGTTCACGAATTGGCGCACACCGTCCACCATGACCACAGCCGTGCGTTCTATGACTTGATAGCAAAATATTTGCCCGATTATAAGCAAAGAGAAAAATTGCTGAAAAAATAAGCCCCAAGGTCAAAAGAAATAAGTATAGGCTCCCCTGTAGGGGAGCTGTCACGGTTTGTCCGTGACTGAGGGGTTTTCTAAAAGTCAGCAGGAGCTTTCTAAGCCTCCCCTTATTGTAAGGGGAGGGGAACCGCTTGCGTTGGAAGGGATAAGTTAGCACATATCTTTATCCCCTCCTTCGCTCACTCGACACCTCCCCTTGAATTAACCAAGGGGAGGCTTGAACAGATAAACTAAACTCTATTATACAGCAAGATTTTATAATAAATGATTCACATAAAAATAAGCTCACAAAGCCGAAGCCTTGTGAGCTGTTTTGTGCTTTATGTTTTAGATCAAAGAAGCTCATGAGCCTTTGCGTACTCGTAGAAAGCCTGAAGGCTTCTGATTCTCGGTACGCTGAGGGTTGAACCTGCTCTTGTTACGGTTGTGAAGGGGATTCCCTGAAGCTGAACAAGATATTTTGCGCTTGCGTTGAAGCCGCTGTCGATAGCGCAGTCAAGGAGAATGATCTCGTTGAATGTCTCTCTTGCCTTCTGCATGTCCTTCTCTACAAAATACTCGTCATACATCTTACGGAAAAGATTTACGCCGCATGATGTCGGAGTTGCACAAACGCCTCTTGCGCCTGCGTCATAAGCGTCAAGAAGAAGGGGAATGTTAGCCTGGAGAACAGCCGAATCACCCTGAACGGTAATCTTATCCTTGATACCGTCCATTGTGCAGGTCGTGTCCTTGATTCCGTGGAATCTGCCTGTCTTAACAAGCTCGCCGTAAGCCTTGCCGGACATATGGCAATGATCAAAGCCCGGGAACTCATAGAGAATGATCGGGAGCTTTGTGTATCCTGCAAGCTCGGAAAGGTTTTCAACAATTCTCTTGTCGCAGTTGCCGTAATCTCTTGCAACAAAAACAAGGCCGTCAACGCCTGTCTGCTCCATGCGCTTAACCTCTTCAACCTGCTCTTTCCAGGTCGGCTCAAGGTTGGCTGTTGCAACGATTTCTACGCCGTTTGCGTGCTTAACGGCTGTCTCGGCACACTTGATTCTTTCGTCGAGAGTAAGACATGTCATTTCAGAACTGCCGCATACCGAGAAAAGGTGATGAGCACCTCTTGATGCCTGGAACTCAACGTACTGTGCATATGTATCATAGTTGATGGATCTGTCTTCATTGAATGGGGTGAGAAGAAGGGCATAAACGCCTCTGTATTCTTCTGCTTTACCTGTAAACATTTTAACACCTCTGAATTTTTTTAGCTTTTCTAAGCCTTATTCATAATACACTGAATGTATAATAAAATCAAGTATTATTTCATCGAATCTATCACTTTTTTCGCCATATCGGGATAATTTCCGATTACTGAGTCAACTCCGAGCTTATAAAGTCTTTTGACGCTGTCCTCATCGTTGACCGTCCATGTGTTTATCTCGATTCCGTTGGCTTTCATTTCGCCGACGGTTTCCTCGGTCAGCGTCCAATGCATCGGGTGAATACATTCAATACCGTGCGCTTTAGTGTACTTTCCGAATTCAAGGATCCAGCTTTCCTCAAGAAAACCGCACTTGACCTTTGGATTGATTGCCTTAAAGCGCATAACACTGTAGTGATTGAAGCTTGAAATAATAATTCTGTTCTCAAGTCCGAATTCAACTATCATGTCATTTACGGCTTTTTCAATGCCCGGGTATTCGTAAACACCGGTTTTAAGCTCAATATTTGTAATAAATCCGTCAATAGGCTTGATGAATTCAAAGTATTCGCGCAGGGTAGGGATCCTGTTCACTCCGTAAACGCCCTTGAAGCCCGCAGAAGCGTCGAATGACTGAAGCTCGGCAAGAGTGTAGTCTCTGACAAAGCCTGTTGAATCGCACGTTCTGTCGATTTTCTCGTCATGGATAACAACAAGCTCGCCGTCCTTGGAAAAATGAACGTCAAGCTCGATTCCGTCTGCGCCTGCTTCAACAGCCTTTTTGAATGCGAGCATTGTGTTCTCGGGATACTTTCCGCTGAAGCCTCTGTGTCCGAAATTTAACATAAAAAATCCTCCTCAGATATATTTTTTAATTGTGAAAGCCTGTCGGCCCTTTTTTGTAATTCCGTCGTCCTCGGTGATGAGAACCTTGCCCTTGCCCCTGACAACGACCTTGGAGCTAAACGTCACCTTAAAATCAATTTTTGTTATCTGCACGCCGTTTATGTAAACCTCGCCTGCAGTGATTCTGCGGACGGCTTCGCTGCGTGAAAAAGAGAAACACGAGGAAACCACGGAATCGGCACGCATCGAGGAAACAAAGCATCGCTTAGTCTCGAATTTTTCTTCGATTTTAACCGTGTCGAAGCTTTCAAGAATGTGCGTGTGCACGGTTCCGCGACCGACTGAAATTAGATTTTCGCAAAGATACTTTGCAACGCTCTTGACTGCCGCCGTCGTGCAGCCCTTGCTGTCAATAAGAATATCGCCGAGCATTTCACGCTTGATGCCGAGACCCATTATCGCGCCGAGATAGTCACGGTGCGAAAGCGTAGAAAAATTGTCCTTGTCAATTCTCAGCGGAACGATCGGTATATCGTTACACTCCGAGAGAAAAGCATCGTCGGCATAGTCGGGGAGGAAGATAACGATTCTGCGCTCACAATCCTCAAAGCCACCGTAAAGCTTATGCTTGATATGAAATTTTTGAAGATATTGAATAGCCTTGCTCTGCTGATAGATGTCGAGAAAATTCGTGTTGGAAATGTAGTTGCTGTTCTCACATTCTCTTATCTTATCGTCAAGTACGGCATAAAGTAGCTCATCCTCGGTCATTGGTTTCCTCCTGTGTTTTATAGCTGTATTTTATATCTTTTCGGATAATAAATCAATAGATATAAGCACATAATAATTTTCAGACACAAAATATTCCGGAATTTGAGAATATTTTAAAAAAATGCTTGACTTTTAAGCTTGTTTGATGTATTATATTCAAGCGTTAAATGCGCACACGATTCATTAGCTCAGTTGGCAGAGCACTTGACTTTTAATCAAGGTGTCCGGGGTTCGAATCCCCGATGAGTCACCAAGCCGTAAGCCTTTTGGCTTGCGGCTTTTTTTCTATGTATTTGTTCAGCAAATAATCTCATTTTCATATTGATTTATTTATAATTTGTATGTATAATTTAATGGGTAACATTTTGTAAGGAGTGTATATTATGTACAGATTCCCTATTGGCGTAATAATTGACAGCTTCAGAGTTGATATAAAGTCGGCGGTCAAGAAGTCAGCCGAGGTCGGAGCGAACGGTATTCAGGTTTATTCCACAAGCGGCGAGATGGCTCCCGAAAATCTTGTCGGACAGAAAAGAGCGGACTTCCGCAATCTTGTTGCCGATAACGGACTTGTTATCTCCGCGCTTTGCGGCGATCTCGGCGGAGGCGGATTTACAAATCCCGAAAAGAACGTTTGGAAGGTTGAAAAATCAAAGAGAATTCTTGACCTTGCCAAGGAGCTCGGAACGGATGTTGTTACAACTCACATCGGCGTTGTTCCCGAGGACGAAAATGCCGACAGATTTAAGATTATGCAGGAGGCTTGCTTTGAATTAAGCCGCTATGCAGACAATATCGGCGCTCATTTTGCTATTGAGACGGGTCCCGAAAAGTCAGCAACGCTTAAAAAGTTCCTCGATTCGCTCGGCTCAACGGGTGTAGGCGTAAATCTTGACCCGGCTAACCTTGTTATGGTTACGGGCGACGATCCTGCGGGTGCTGTACATAATCTCAAAGATTACATCGTACATACGCATGCTAAGGACGGCAAGCAGAATTTCTATGTTGATCCCGACATCATCTACGGTATGGTTGAGTCTCATATCGTGACGGCGGACAGCTTTATTGAGGTTCCGCTCGGCGAGGGCAGTGTTAATTGGGACGAATATCTCAAGGCACTTGAAGATATCGGCTATAAGGGCTTCCTCACAATTGAGAGAGAGGTCGGCGACGATCCCGAGAAGGACATCAGAAAGGCTGTTGAGTTCCTTAACGGTAAAATGGGTGTATAATATGAAAATTTCTGTCAGCAGCTACAGCTATTCTCAGCTCGGCAACAGCGATTTTGAGAGAATTGACCTTGCCAAGAAAATGGGCTTTGAGGGCATTGAATTTGCCGAAATCAACCCCGGCGATAAGGATAAAATCGAATATGCAAAGGAGCTTCGTGCCTATGCCGATAAAATGGGCATGGAGATCTCTAACTACGCTATCGGTGCGGATTTCATCAACAGAGACGTTGATTCAGAGATTGAACGGCTTAAAGGTGAGGTGGATATCGCCGAAATCCTCGGGGTAAAGACCATGCGCCACGATGCAACCATCGGTCCCGAAGCCGAAAGATTTTCCAAGATGGGCTTTGAAAAGTATCTTCCTTTGCTTGCAAAGGGCTGTAAGGCGGTTACGGAATACGCAAAGACCAAGGGCATCAGGACGTCGGTTGAAAATCACGGTTTTTACTGTCAGCAGAGCGACAGGGTAGAGGCTCTTATGAATGCGGTCAATGACGAAAATTTCGGCTGGCTTGTTGATATCGGCAACTTCCTTTGTGCCGACGAAACTCCGCTTGACGCTGTTAAGGTCGGTGTGAAGTATATTGTTTATGCGCACGTTAAGGATTTTTACTTTGCCGACAAGAGCGTTCCGACACCCGAGGGATATTTTGACACGAGAGACGGCAATCATCTCTGCGGCTCGGTTCTCGGCGACGGAATCGTTCCCGTCAAGGAGTGCGTTGATTTAATTAAAAATTCGGGCTATGACGGCTGGGTAACTCTCGAGTATGAGGGTCGGGAAACTCCGCTTACCGCTGTTCCGAAGGGCTTGGAATACTTGAAGAAATTGATATAAAGGACTTGATTTGATGAGCGAAAAAAGAATTGAAACTAAGTGCGTGCAGGGCGGCTATACTCCGGGCAACGGAGAGCCGAGACAGATTCCGATAATTCAGAGCACGACCTATAAATACAACACCAGCGAGGACATGGGCAAGCTCTTTGACCTTGAGGCCGAGGGCTATTTCTACACAAGACTTCAGAATCCAACCAACGATATGGTCGCAAAAAAGATTTGTGAGCTTGAGGGCGGTTCTGCGGCTATGCTTACCTCTTCGGGACAGGCAGCCTCGTTCTATGCAGTGTTCAATATCGCAAACTGCGGCGATCATGTTGTCGCTTCTTCCATGATTTACGGCGGAACATATAATCTCTTTGCCGTTACGATGAAGAAAATGGGCATTGACTTCACATTCGTTGAGCCCGATTGCTCCGATGAAGAGCTTGAAGCCGCATTCAAGCCGAACACCAAGCTTGTTTTCGGTGAAACAATTGCTAACCCCGCTTTGACTGTTTTTGATATTGAAAGATTTGCAAACGCCGCTCATGCGCACGGTGTTCCGCTTATCGTTGACAATACATTTGCAACGCCTATCAACTGCCGTCCGTTTGAGTGGGGCGCAGATATCGTTACTCATTCGACGACCAAGTACATGGACGGTCACGGCGCAGGAGTCGGCGGCTGTATCGTTGATTCGGGTAAGTTCGACTGGATGGCTCATGCCGAAAAATTCCCCGGACTTTGCACTCCCGACGACAGCTACCACGGCATTGTCTATGCCGAGCGATTCGGAATGGGCGGAGCATTTATTACAAAAGCGACAGCACAGCTCATGCGCGACTTTGGTTCTATTCAGTCGCCGCAGAACGCATTTATTCTCAATCTCGGACTTGAAAGCCTTCATGTCAGGGTAAAAAGGCACTGCGAGAACGGACTTGCAGTTGCAAAATTCCTTGATTCTCACGATAAGATCGAGTGGGTCAATTACCCGTCGCTTGAGGGCAACAAGTATTATGAGCTTGCTCAGAAGTATCTCCCGAACGGTTCATGCGGTGTTGTCAGCTTCGGTATAAAGGGCGGCAGAGCGGCTGCCGAGAAGTTCATGAAAAATCTCAAGGTTGCTGCAATCGAAACGCACGTTGCCGACGCAAGAACCTGCTGTTTGCACCCTGCAAGCGCAACTCACCGCCAGATGAACGATGCGGAGCTCGCCGCCGCAGGCGTACCCGCAAATCTCGTTCGCTTCTCCTGCGGACTTGAAAATGCACAGGATCTCATTGAAGATATTGCGCAGGCTCTTGAGAAAATTTGATTGAAGAGTGATACCTAATGCCGATTAAAATACCGAACGGACTGCCTGCCGTCAAGGTGCTCCACGATGAAAATATATTTGTAATGACGGAAAAAAGGGCGGTCAAGCAGGATATCAGACCGCTGAAAATCCTGCTTCTCAACCTCATGCCAAAGAAAATCGAAACAGAGACGCAGTTTGCACGATTGCTCGGAAACACTCCGCTTCAGGTCGAGATGGACATGATGTACACGACCTCGCACAAGTCGAAGAACACTTCGGAGGGACATCTGCTTGCTTTTTACAAGACCTTTGACGAGATAAAGCACAACAAGTACGACGGAATGATCATCACGGGCGCACCCGTTGAAAACATGGAGTTTGAAGAGGTCGAATACTGGGACGAGCTTTGCACGATCATGGAGTGGAGCAAGACCCATGTCACAAGCACCTTTCATATCTGTTGGGGCGCGCAGGCGGGTCTCTACTATCATTTCGGAATTCCGAAAATCCATTTGCCTCAGAAATATTTCGGCGTATTTCCGCACAAGGTCAACTACAAAAAATCTATTCTTTTCCGCGGCTTTGACGAAACCTTTATGGTGCCGCAGTCAAGGCATACAACGGTGCTGACCGAGGACATCAGAAAGGTCAAGGAGCTGAAAATTCTCGCTTCATCGCCCGAAACGGGAGTTTATGCGATCTCCACGAACAAGGGCAAGCAGATATTCATAACCGGTCATTCTGAATATGACCGTGACACGCTGAAAAACGAATATCTCAGGGATAGGGAAAAGGGATTAGACATCGCTGTTCCGAAGAACTATTTCCCGAATGACGACCCGACAAAGGATCCGATCGTTTCATGGAGAGCGCACGCAAACCTTCTTTTCTCAAACTGGCTTAACTATTTCGTATATCAGACAACTCCGTATGATATCGACATGATTGAATGAATATTTTTAACCTCTCGGACATATCAATTACTGATATGTAAATTCGGGAGGTTTTTCTTTTGAATGAAACAGCACAAATTCGTTCGGTTGAACTCGGCGAATATATTGTAAAAAACAAATCGACTGTAAGAGCCGCCGCAAAGGTGTTTGGAATTTCCAAATCAACGGTACATACCGATGTTACGCAGAAATTGGAGGAAATTGACCCGTGTTTAAGTCGTGAGGTCAGGGAAATACTTGATATTAACAAGGCACAGAGACATATCAGGGGCGGAATTGCCACAAGAGAAAAATATAAAGAGAAGAGAGGAATACGGTAATATGTGCGGAATTTGCGGACAGGTTTCCTTTACAACGGATTTATCAAAATATGAAAGTCAATTTTATAATATGCAGAACAAGCTCTATTCGAGAGGCCCGGATCAGCACGGTGAGTTTTTCTCAAATGATGCCGTGCTGATGCACAGGCGGTTGGCGGTCGTCGATATCGAAAAGGGTAAACAGCCGATGACCTATGCCGTTGACGGCGCGGTTTTTACACTGTGTTATAACGGCGAGCTTTATAATACTGATGAGATCAGAAACAATCTCGAAAGCAAGGGCTACAATTTTTTCAGCCATTCCGATACGGAGGTTGTGCTGAAAGCGTATGTCGAATACCGTGAAAAGTGCGTTGAGATGTTTAACGGGATTTTTGCCTTTGCCGTTTGGGAGCATGAGACTAAAAGGCTCTTTGTCGCAAGAGACAGGATGGGTGTCAAGCCGTTGTTTTATTCCATGTGCAAGAGCGGCTTTGTCTTTGCTTCGGAGATAAAGGCTTTGCTTGAGCACCCCGAAATAGAACCATTGATGGATATGCGTTCGCTTGCGGAAATCATGCTTATCGGTCCCGGCAGAACCCCCGGGTGCGGCATATTTAAGGATATAAGCGAGATAAGACCTGCTCATTACGCTATTTACGATGACACGGGACTGAAGATACACCGCTATTGGAATGTTGAAGCGCACGAGCATATGGACAGCTTTGAGCAAACTGTTGAAAAGGTGCGCTATCTTGTAACCGATTCTATAAAGCGACAGCTTGTTTCTGATGTTCCGCTTTGTACCTTTCTCTCGGGCGGATTGGATTCGAGCCTGATATCATCGGTCACAAGTGAAGAATTTAAGAAAAGGGGAGAGGTTCTGCACACCTTTTCCGTTGATTATAAGGACAACGACAAGTATTTCAAAAAGTCTAAATTTCAGCCGAATTCCGATCCCGAATTTATTCGAGTAATGGAGAAATATCTCGGCGGTGCGCATCATTGGATAGTGATTGATACCGATGAGCTTGTGAATGCGCTCTATTCAGCCGTTGATGCACGCGACCTGCCCGGAATGGCTGATGTTGACGCTTCAATGCTTCTTTTATGTAAAGCAATTAAGGAGCACGGAACGGTTGCGCTCTCGGGCGAGTGTGCCGATGAGATTTTCGGAGGCTACCCGTGGTACAGAGACAAAACCATTCGCTCCTCCGAGGGCTTCCCTTGGGCGCAGTCAACAGATTACCGAATGTCGTTTTTAAAGGATGAATTCGCCGATAAAATCGACGGCACGGACTATGTCTATGCCCGATACAGGCTGACTGCGGACAGTGCGCCGTTATATGACAACATGAATGAGGACGACCTGAAAACGGCGCAGATGATGAAGCTTAACCTTGACTGGTTCATGCAAACACTGCTTGACCGCAAGGACAGAATGAGCATGTATTCGTCGCTTGAGGTCAGAGTACCGTTCTGCGACCACAGAATCGTTGAATATCTCTATAATGTGCCGTGGGAGATGAAGGATCACAACGGCTACGAAAAGGGGCTTCTTCGCGAAGCTATGCGCGGATATCTGCCCGATGAGGTGCTTTGGCGAAAGAAAAGTCCATATCCAAAAACGCATAATCCGAATTATCTTGCCGCAGTTTCGTCACGCTTGCAGGCAATAATTGATGAGGGCACATCTCCGCTGCTTGATTTTATTAAAAAAGAGAAGCTGACGGAGCTTCTGACGGAAAACAAAAGTCAGCCGTGGTACGGCCAGCTAATGACAACACCGCAGACGATAGCGTATTTCATTCAGTTTGACTATTGGCTTAGAAAATATAAGGTGCGGTTTGTTTAAGGCAGGCAGAGATTTACAATGGGAGTAAGGGTTTATCAGACTTTATTCTTTATCCCCTCCGTCGTCAAGGACGACACCTCCTCTTGCAACAAGGGGAGGCTGAACAGTGACGTTAATTCCATGTTTATATTTTAATGTCAGCAGAAACTCTGCCTCGGCTCCCATGTAGGGTAGCGAAGTGTCGCGACGGTAGTGAATGAACGTCCGGTGGACGTTCAGAGCCGGAGCGTGACCGAGCCGCAGCGAGACGCTGTCGGCGTAGCCGACTGAGGGGTTTATTCCGAGAGAAAAGATAAAAGAGAAGAGTGAAAAGAATCGGTGGCTTTGCGTCGCAAAGCATTAAAAGTCAGCAGAAATCGACCAGGCTTCCCCTCAAGGGGAAGCCTGGTAAAATGTCCGCAGAAGCCTATCTTAACACTCCTGTAGAGTAAGCAAGAACAATCTCTGCGTCGAAAAGGGGATAAAGATAAATTATAAATTGTCAAAAATCGGCTGTAACACCCTTGAAAAATTAAATTGTATATTGACCCGACGTTAAAATAACTGTATTATATAAAAAAAAGGAGGATGTATATGAGCTTTGTTTATAAAATACTTTCGTTTTTAAATATAATAACGCTTTGCCTTGCGATGCTTTGCGGAAATTATACCGGCTTTGTTGCGACTGAACTTGAATATCAGACCGCCTACGGCAATCCGATGAAGGGCTTCATGCCGTTCTACAGCGAGGAAGGCGCGGATAGTTCCGTGCCCTACAGCATGGAGTGGCTCTATGTTCCCATGACCGACCTCGTTGCCGATGACGGCACATATACACTCAGAGGAACGCTTGAAGAAAAGCTTGATAAAATCGCTCGCAGAGGTCATCAGGCGGCGCTGAGGGTTTATCTTGATTATCCGAGCAAAGAGTGCGCCGTTCCGCAGTTTATATGGGATATGGGTGTAAAGAAATACGAATACAGCGAGTACGGCGGCGGTGTAAGCCCGGATTACAGCGACCAGAGATTGATTGATTTCTTGCTTGAATTTATTGACCAATTTGCCTTGAATTATGACGGTGACAAAAGAATTGCTTACATAACAACAGGTCTGATCGGTCACTGGGGCGAATGGCATGTTTGCAGTGAGATCAAGCCTGCAATGGCATCCGACAGGCAGAAAAGGCAGATCATTCATGCATTTGAGCATTGGTTTTCGCGCACAAAAATTCTTACCCGTTACCCGGGAACGCCCGGCTCAAACAATGGAAAAATAGGCTTCCATGACGATTCGTTTACCTATAACACAATAAAGTCCGATAAAAGTTATTTCTTCTACAATCAGCTGAAAAAGGCTTGGAAAAGCAGTGTTTGGAAAACTCAGCCGATCGGCGGTGAATTCCGTCCGGAGGGGCAGGAAAACTTCCTAAACGGTCAGGTGACAGACGATTTTCAGGACTACGACGAGTGCGTTAATAAGACACATTGCTCCTGGCTTATGATGACGGGAGCATTTACGGGTGATCTCAGCGAAAAAGAGATCAGGACCGCAAACGAGGCCTCGGCAAAGCTCGGATATGATTTTTATGTCGATAAGGTTCAGGTCAAGAAGCTTTTCGGTAAGGCATATGTCAGAGTCGGGGTTAAAAATCTCGGTGTAGCTCCGATCTATGCAAGTCCCGCCGTGTTTATCGGGACGGACAGCGAAGAGGTTGAGACTAAACAGGATATCAGTAAGCTGCTACCAAACGAGACTGAATATTTCACAGCCATAATTGATTTGAAACAGGGCGACAGCGTTTATATCAGAATTGACGATGTGTCTCGCTACGGAGCTTTTGTCAGATTTTCGAATGTCGGCGGCTCTGATTCCGAAAACGGAAAGTTTATTATTGGTTCTGTTAAATAACTATGGTAATATATAATAAAAAACCTGCTTTGAATTTGTATGAAAAGTAGGTTTTTTTATTTTCAATTTACAATGGGTTATGTAATGTGATAAAATTAGTAAAAGACAGCACATTAATTGTGTGCTTTGCTAACACATAACAGAAAGAAGGTTTTCTGATGGCTAAAGGAAATTTTTGGCACAATTTGTTCGGAACTAACCCCTACGAGGGTATTCAGCCGAAGGAGGTTATCGCATACAGCGTAACGGGCTTCGGTCAGAATTTTATCTGTACGATTATCGGCTCTTTTCTTACGGTTTTCATGACTGATGCGCTCCTTTTCGGCGCGGTTGAAAAGGGCACTGTTTTCAAGAGCATGTCGGGCGCAATGGCTGTTGCGTTTCTTATGCTTTTTACGAGAATTTATGACGCACTGAATGACCCGATCATGGGTTCGATAGTTGACAGAACGAGAACTAAGTGGGGCAAATGCCGCCCGTATCTTAAATGGATGGCTATTCCCATTGCAATAACGACAGTCCTTTGTTTCTGCCCGTTCCTTGAGCCGAAAGCGAAGTCAACATTCGTTGTGATTTCTGTGCTTTATGTCATTTGGTCAATGGTTTATACCGTTGCCGACGTTCCGTACTGGGGACTTTCGACCTGCATGACAAATGATACCGTCGTCAGAGGCAAGGTGCTTACGTTTGCACGTCTTGTCTGCACGCTTGGTGCAGGACTCGTAACGGTCGGTGTCCCGCTTATAACCAACGCTGTTACTGCGAAATTCAAGGACGCTGACGGCAATGTTCTTCCGCAGTATATCGCTCAGAACGCAGAAACGCTTAAATGGACATATTTCATTTGTGCGCTTGTGCTCGTTGTTGTTTCTGTTCCGATGTTTTATTACGGCTTTAAAAACACAACAGAAAGATTTACTTCAAAGGATGCTCCTCCGTCGCTCGGACACAACCTCAAGCTCCTGTTTAAGAACAAGCAGCTGCTTTTAGTCGTTATTTCGGGTGTTCTCGGCGGCGCAAGAACCGTTTATACATACACAGGCGGACTTTATTTTGCAAAATACGTTCTTAACAACGAAGGACTTTTCAGCCTTATAACAATGCTTATCGTTCCCGGCGGACTTGTTGCTTCAATACTTGTTCCGTGGATGACGAAGAAATTTACAAAGAAGTGGGCATACATTTACGTTCATATTCTCGGCGCAGTCGTTATGTTTGCAATGTATTTCATCGGCTATGACGCACCGTGGAAGCTTGTTGTCAACGCAATCGGTCTTGTTCTTCTCGGAATCCCGCAGGGCGTAAACAACATCATTACCTACGCTATGATCGGCGATACGGTTGACTATCTCGAATGGGAAACAGGCGAGAGAGCAGAGGGCATTTGCTTCGCTATGCAGACGCTTATCAACAAGATCGGTATGGCTGTCGGCGCGTTCGTCGGCGTATTCTCATACAGCTGGGCAGGCATCAACCCCGAAGCAACGCCTGCAATCACAGCAGACGGCAAACAGCTTCTCTGGAATGTACTTATTCTTTCGGGCGCTATCAGCATGGCGGCAACGATTATTCCGATGCTCTTCTACAAAATCACGGAAAAGAAGCAGCAGCAGATGGTTGCCGAGATCGCAGAAAGAAACAGTGCGAAAGAGAGCGTGAAATAAATGTCAAAATACATGATAATCAATGCCGATGATTTCGGCTCATTCAGAGGGGCTAACCTTGCGATATTTGATTTGCTTAAGGATCCCGAAAGTGCGCTGACTTCATCGACAATCATGGCTCCTTGCCCGTGGGCACCCGATGCGGTTAATTTTGCCAAGAAAAATCTCGAGCTTTGCATCGGTGTTCACTGGACATTTACGAACGAGTGGAACAGCTACCGATGGGGTCCCGTGGCTCACAATAATACCGAGAGCCTCCGTGACGAATTCGGCTACATGCACCATGAAAGCGACGATTTTGAGAAGCACGCAAATCTTGATGAGGTCTATGCCGAGGCTGTCGCTCAGATAGAGCTGCTCAAAAAACTCGGACTTAACCCGTCGCATATCGACAACCACATGGGTTCAATCTACGGCGTTGCAACGGGTCGCTTTGAGCTTCTGAATGTTGCATTTAGAGTTGCCGCAGAATACGGCTTGCCGTTCAGATTCCCCGCGAACCTCGCAGACGAGCAGTTCTCAAATTCAATGCTTGACATTCAGGTAGATAAAAACATCGTTCTCGGTCTGCTGAGCAACATCGTTGAGCAGGCAAAGGCGCTTCACGTTGCGATTCCCGACTATCTCATTCCGAACGAGTGGAGCGGTCCGCAGAGCGAGAGCTACGAGAACTTCAAGGAATATATTTACGAGCTTTATAAGACCTTCCCCGACGGTGCAGTGACCGAGACATACATGCACCCGTCGCTCCCGACAGAGGATCTCAAGGGCGCTTCGGGCGTTTGGTTCAGACGTGAGTGGGAGTATAAATTCCTCAAGGATCCGCAGACGAAACAGCACATTGAGTCGCTCGGCTTCAAGCTCATCAACTACAGAGATCTTGCAGAAATGAAGAAATAAAGAGGGGATAATTATGTCAGAATTTATGCAGCATGAAATTATTTCAAAGCAAAGGCTTCTTGATGCGAACGGCAACATTGCTGAGCCCGGCTTTGCAAAAAAGCTCTATTGGGAGTACAGCAGGAACGATATCAAGGCGCCTAAATTCCGAATCAAGGAGTGGGACTACTACTACATCGGCAATCAGGACTGCGGACTTTGCCTTACGATTTCCGACAGCGGCTATGTAAGCTGTCTGAGCATTTCGCTCATGGGCTTCGGCGATAAGCCGTTCCAGATGAATGACAGCGAAATCGGCGCATTCCCGATGGGTAAAATGAACCTGCCCTCAACAAGCGAAAAGGGCGATATCCATGCCAAGGTCGGCACATGCGACATGACCTTCAAAAACGACGGCAAAACGCGCCGCCTTTACGGAACCTACGGCAACTATTGCAACTCGGGCAAGCTCCTGACATTTGACGTCACGCTGACCGATATTCCCGAGGAGAGCATGGTTATTGCAACTCCGTTTGACAAGGATAAGCACTTCTATTACAATCAGAAAATCAACTGCATGAGGGCAACAGGCAAGATGACGTTTGATGATCTTCACTGGACGTTTAACGAGGAAAATCAGTCGCTTGCAACGCTCGATTGGGGCAGGGGAGTCTGGACCTACGACAATACATGGTATTGGGGCAGCGGTCAGATGATTCTTGACGACGGCAGCCGCTTCGGATTTAATATCGGCTACGGCTTCGGCGATACCTCGGCTGCAAGCGAAAACATGCTTTTCTATAACGGCAAGTCGCACAAGCTCGATCAGGTTGAATTTCACATTCCGTACAGAAACGGCGAGTATTATTATACCGAGCCGTGGACGTTCAAGAGCAACGACGGCAGATTTGAAATGAGCTTTGAGCCGATTATCGACCGCGTTGCACCGCTCGACGTAAAGCTTATTTGTATGCTTCCGCATCAGGTATTCGGCAAAATCTCAGGCAAGGCTATCCTCGACGACGGCACAGTTATTGAGGTAAAAGACAAGGTCGTTTTCGCCGAAAGAGTACATAATAAGTGGTAATCCGATAAAATGAATTATTCTGTTATTCTTATTGACTTTTATAAAGCGATGCTGTAAAATGATTCCATACTGTGGCGCACGAATTCAATAAATACTTAAGCACCGATGTGCAGGTTCGCCCTGTGCACGGTGCTTTTGGTCGATTATCATAAAGCAGGAGGAACACCCATGAAAAGGACATTGAAAAGAATTTTATCAATGGTATTAGTTGCAGTCATGCTTATCGGAATTGCGCCGATAGGCGGCGGCTTTACTGAAAAAGCAAAAGCCATGGATACAAGCTCATTGAAGGCAGGAGATATCATTACATTCGGTTCGTATCCGCAGAGTAAGGTGACTGACGATGCGCTGATTTCAAGCCTTGAATCCGCGGCTGAGAGCTATTGGTGGGCGTCCTATGACTATTATTCGGGCAACGTCGGTACGGATGACGGAAGCATGAAGCCAAATAGCGATATGATGTATTACAAGGACATATTATACAGCGGAAATATGTACCGCGCCGTATGGATCAAGGAATACAGAACGTTGCAAACAGGACGGGATTCTTCCGATTTTAATTCATACCAAGATGATAACGGCTACTATGCGGACAATGTTTATTACTTTTGCTATGAGCCTCTCACATGGCGAATCCTCGACCCGAGCGAGGGCTATGCTATGTGTACAAAGGCGATTGACTCACAGGCATATCAGAACTTTGTCTATCGCAACGGGAACGAGTTCTACAACAGTAAAGGCAGTGCGTATTTTGCGTCCGACTGGGCAACAAGCTCATTGAGACAGTGGCTTAATGATGATTTTTACAAAGTTGCCTTTACGGACGCGGAAAAAGCTCAGATAGGCACATCGCTTATTGAAACTTCAAGTACATATTCACCGCAATACAGCGGTGTGGATACCTACGATAAAATCTTTCTTCCTGCGTTTGTTGATGTGTTAAACGGCGAATACGGCTTCGATCCGTCATATGCCAATGACCCTGCAAAACAGATCAAATCAACAGACTATGCACAGAGCCAGGGCTGTTATGCCGATAACAGCGGCAGCTCTTGGTGGTGGCTGCGTACACCGTATGATTCCGTTGATTCGCTCGGCATCGGTGAAAATGGCTGGCCGGGCAATATCTACATTGTAAATTATACTCACGGAGGTATTGTTCCTGCTTTAAAATTCAATCCGAAATCCACTATTCCGGAAGCCGAAACATTTACAATGACTAATACCGAGGTCGCGATGACGTGCGATTTTGAGTATAGCGATGATTTCTTTAATCAGTCCGCCTATACATATAATCATAAGCTCGCGTTGGCTTCATGCTGTTTTGCAACCTCGGCAATGGTAAAGGACGGAGCACCGTTCAACGATCCCGCATCCGCAAAGGAAATGCTTAATGCCATAGGCTTCGGAAATAACGACGGCGAAGCGTTGAATTATTACGGGTATCAGAAAAGCCCGACAATGAATTCGATTGCCTGCGTTGTTGCAAGCAAAAATGTCGGCGATACCTCGATAATTGCGGTTGCCGTCCGCGGCGGCGGATATGAGGGCGAATGGGCAGGCAACTTCAATGTAGGAACGGACATAAACCATGCAGGCTTTAATGTTGCAAAGCAGCAGGTCTGCGACAACATCATAAAATTCATGGATCAGGACGGGGTAACTCTCAACAAGAATATAAAGTTCTGGATAACGGGCTACTCACGCGCCGCCGCAACGGCAAATCTTCTTGCCGCCGATGTGGACAACAAAAAGCTTGTCGGCACAAGCACATGCTATGATTTAAGCGATTATAATTACGATACCGACGATGTTTTTGCATATTGCTTTGAAACTCCGAGAAACACAAGAGATAAAAATGCGAAGAATTCGGCATATAACAATATCTTTAATATCGTAAACAGAATCGACCCCGTTCCGCGTGTTGCTCCTGCCAAGTGGGATTTTATAAGGTACGGCAAGGATTGCTATCTTCCGTCAAAGGAAACCTGCAACCCGCAGACGTACAGTGATCTTGTCAGCAAGGTCAGATATAATTTTGACGAAATATATACAGGCGGTAAGGATAAAACTTACGAGGAGGACTTTGTCTTTTATGAAGTCAAGCTTGGTCTTTCTACAAAAATTGTAGAGAACAAGTCGATTTCTCAGGGTGTATTTTTTGACAATCTTATTAAATACATCGCAGAGGGCTTCAAGTCTCCCGAATACTATACCGAAAATTACCAAAACGGTATTACAAAGATTATTTATAAGCTGATGGGCAATATCCAATATGATGAGATTCTTCAGAAGAGAGACTTCTGGGACTATCTTTATGATCAGATCTCGGTAAAGTACATTCTTGAAAATGTATTCATTAACGGTAATGCTTTGAAAAAGCTTTTAATAGAAGCGTTGACGACTTATTTTGCGGATGCAGGAATGACAAGAACAGAAGCGACTGAAATTGCGGATTCGCTGAGCGGAGTGCTTATAAAGCTGGCTTCGCATCCGAACTATCTGCTTACGGCTATCAAAAACGGCAGTCAGCTGTTTATTCCGCATTATACCGAAACAACGCTCGCATGGCTCAAAACCCTGAACGGGGATTTCACTGAAGCAAATGCCGCTCTCTCAAAAATGCTCACAGGCGGCGAAAAGTACAGAGTTGCAACGGTAAACTGCCCTGTTAATGTCAAGGTTTATGACTCTGACGGCAATCTCTGCGGTTCAATCATAAACAATGAGGTTCAGTATATTGAAGACGGAGTCAGCGTTTATGTAAACGACAACGGCGAAAAATGCTTCTGTCTGCCCGAGGACGAAGAATTCAGATTCGAATTCACGGGCTATGATGACGGTAAGTTAAATTGCTCATTTGCAGAGGTCGATGCCGTAACAGGCGAAAAGCTCACGAGCAAGAACTATTACGATATGCCTTTGGCGGACGGAACAGCATACACGGGCATACTTGAAGAAAATGACGACGACACAATCAAATCGCACATTTATGATAACGGCGATGAAGAAATCCCGATGTCCGAGTTCATTGATTATGAAACCGCACAGACATATACGGTAACTGCTGTTGCCGAAAACGAAAACGGTACGGTCAGCGGCGGCGGAGAATTCCGCAAGGGTGAGTTTGTTCAGCTCGTTGCGGCACCTGCGGACGGATGCCGTTTCATCGGTTGGTATAGCGGCGGAAAGCTTGTTTCAAATGATCTTGTGTATAGGTTCATGGTTTCTGAGAATTCAACTCTTACGGCTAAATTTGAATCGACGCAGAAGAATGTCAAGTCCGTTTCGATTGGCGATATCTCGCTGAACTACAAGAAATCAACGACGCTCAAGCCGACTATCAAGGCTGACGAGGGCGCAAAATATAAGGTTGAGTATTCGACCTCGAACGCAAAGGTTGCGACCGTTGACAAGAACGGCAAGGTAACTGCGACCAAGCGCGGCTCGGGAAGTGCAACAATAACCTGCACCGTCACCGATTCCAACGGCAACGTTGTAAAAGATACCTGCAAGGTAAATGTCAAGCTTTCTTTCGGTCAGTGGCTTATTGTAATTGTACTTTTCGGCTGGATCTGGTATTAAATCAGAATCTTAAAAGGCTCCCTGAAGAATAAATCTTCGGGGAGCCGATTTTATATCTGAAATTCTTATAAACCTTCGGGAGAATTATTCACCGAAATATCTCTTGAGAAGACCTGCAAAAGCTTTGCCGTGACGGGCTTCATCGCGTGCCATCTCATGAACCGTGTCATGAATAGCGTCGAGGTTAGCTTCCTTGGCTCTCTTAGCAAGGTCAAACTTACCTGCCGTTGCGCCGTTTTCTGCGGCAACTCTCATCTCAAGGTTCTTCTTTGTTGAGTCCGTAACAACCTCGCCGAGAAGCTCTGCAAACTTTGCAGCATGCTCAGCCTCTTCGTAGGCTGCCTTTTCCCAATAAAGACCGATCTCGGGATAGCCTTCTCTGTGAGCTACTCTTGCCATTGCGAGATACATACCAACCTCTGAGCATTCGCCGTTGAAATTAGCTCTGAGATCCTCAAGAATATCCTCTGAAACGCCCTGTGCAACGCCGACAACGTGCTCTGCTGCCCAAGACATTCCCTCGTCCTGCTTGTTAAACTTTGATGCGGGAACTCCGCACTGCGGACACTTCTCAGGAGGAGTGTCGCCCTCGTGAACATAACCGCATACACTGCATACCCATTTTGCCATAATAATTTACCTCCAAATAATTTTATTTTGCATTGAGACAATCATCGCAAACACCGCTGAAAATCAGCTCGTGCGTATCAATGCGTCCCTTTGCATATGCTTGCGCTTTTGAATTAATATCATCGAATGGGGGCATATCTACATCGGTAACTCTGCCGCATTCAAGACACTGAAAATGATAGTGAAGCTCCTTGTTGCCGTCGTAACGGTCGGCGCCCTCAAAGCTTATCTTGAGAATTACGCCGTCGGAAGCGAGCATATTAAGGTTTCTGTACACCGTGCCGAGACTTAAATTCGGCATTTCCGCCTTGAGCGTAAAGTACAGATCCTCGGCTGTGGGATGATCCTTCCGAGAACGAAGCTCTGTGAGAATTGCATCACGCTGTTTTGAATGTTTTAAAGCTGCCATAGATTTACCTCATCAATAATAGTAATCGTTACTGTTATTATAACTGATTATTTTTAAAAGTCAAGAGGTTTTCAAAAATTTTTTGACAAATTTATTTTTTCATTGTAATATATTTTACAGAAAATGAATTTTTATTACAGGGGAGATACATATGAAAAGGATTTTTGCAATTTTTCTTTTGAGCTTGCTTTTTGCCTCGCTTTGCGCTTGCGGCAAAAAGGATACCGATAATGAGAATACGGGCGATTTAACAAATCCGCCGCCGTACACGACCGTTATTGACGGCAAAACGTACACGGCACAGAAATTGAATTCAAAGGATAACGAATATCAGATAGGATATTTTGACAGCGACAACAGGGGAGCGCGCTTTGAATATTACAAGGACGGCAAGCTGAGCTATTATTACATTTCAAGCGACTTTGACGAAAGCGGAAACGATAATGTTCAGAAATACTACAATGCCGACGGCAAGCTCTTGGGAACGGTTGACAACGGAAAATTTTACAACGCAAGCGGAAAAGAGATTTCGGAATCGGAAATGGACGCGCTTATTCCGTCATAAAATTAAGCAGAGACATTTGAATGCAATGTCTCTGCTGTAATTATTTTTTAAGGAATGGGATAACAACGTCCGCTGTTCTTTCGCCCTCGTCATAGACAAAGACATGACCCGAGCCTTCAAAGGTCACATACTCGGCATTCGGGCAAATCTCTTTCATTCTGTTGATCTGATAATACGGCATCGTTTTATCGGCAGTGCCCCAGACAACAAGCATCGGAATCCCTTGCTCATTAACGCTCTTATAGCCCTCGGTCGCTTCTTTTGTGTTAAGAATACAGTTTATAAGGCTTGAAAAGGTGCTGTTGACAAAGCCCTTGTACTCGGCGCACATTGCAAAATAGCGTGTGAAATCGTCAACCTCGCTTTGCTCGGTATGAGTCATTTCTCCTGCGCAGTTCTTAATTAGCGTTTTACCGCCGATCGTCTTAAAAAGAGCTTTGCCGAAAACGGGAATTTCACACAGCTTCATATAAAGAGGAGGCTCAAATGTGTCCATTCCCGCAGGAGCAAGAAGAACAAGCTTTTTAACTCTGTCGGGATAGAAGCGGCAAAATGCCGTCGTTACCGTACCTCCCATTGATGTGCCGACAAGATAGAATTTTTCATCGCCCAAAAGCTTTTTTGTAAGCTCGTTGAGCTGACGTGCGAAGAGGTCGGGAGTGCAGGCGTCGTGTGTGCGCTGTGAAAGACCTCTTCCGATAAGATCATATCTGATAACCTTATATCCTGCACTGACAAGCGTGTCAAAGAGTTTATCGTATATTTTATAAGGAGTTGCATAGCCATGGGTCAAAACGACGGGTTCACCGTTGCCCTCCATTTGATAATGAGTAACTCCGCACGGTAATGAAATAAAGCTGCCGCTGTTCATCGCTCTTTCTTTGTCGTTAAGCTCCAAGGTTTCGACATGCTTGGCGAGCTTCCTGAGTTCGGTCTTTTCCACATAATCAACTCCCTGATTTTTTACTATTTTATCACATTAAAATAGCTTTTTCAATATCTGTCAGTATTATATTGTAACCTATTGTAAATTGTCTTAACTTGACAAAATCATGCGTAAATGTTATTATAGCCTAAAGAAATCTGAGTTTTCGGAAGAAGGTATATGATGATCAATTCAGATAATTTATGTATGAGCTGTATGAAGGACATCGGAACGGAAAAGCAGTGTCCTTATTGCGGCTTTCATGTCGATTCAAAACAGATCGAGCCGTATCTGCCTATAAGAACGGTTCTTGGAAACAGATATTTGGTCGGCAAGCTTCTTGAATATAACGGCGACGGTGCCACTTATATGGGTCTTGACCTCTCAACGAGAGAGGCGGTTAATATCCGTGAATTTTTCCCCGAGGGAATTGCTCTCCGCGATCCAAAAACGCTTGGAGTATATGCGGCTCAGGGCAATGAGGTCGCTTTCAATGAGTGCTTGCAGAGCTTTATTGAGATGTGGAGAAAGCTCATGCGTCTCAGCGGCCTTTCAGCGCTTATTAAGGTTAGGGATACGCTTGAGGGCAACGGCACATGCTACGCGATCACGGAGAATATTGACGGTATAACGCTCAGAGAATATCTTCTCAGAAATAACGTTGGATATATTTCCTGGGAAAAGGCTCGTCCTTTGCTTATGCCTGTTCTTTCGACCCTCGGAACGCTTCATGCGTCGGGAATTATTCACAGAGGTATTTCTCCGTCAACGCTTGTTGTTGCTCCCGACGGAAAGATACGCATTACCGGCTTCAGCATCAGTCAGGTAAGATCCGCGAGAAGCGAGCTTAAATGTCAGCTTTTCAACGGCTATGCGGCTTTTGAGCAGTATGGCTTTGAGGGCCGTCAAGGCACATGGACGGATATTTACGGCTTCGGCGCTGTTCTTTACAGAACTCTTATCGGAACCGACCCGATCGACGCTACGGAGCGTGTAACAAATGACAGGCTCATGGTTCCCGGTAAATTTGCCGAGCAGCTTCCCGCATATGTTATAAACGGACTTGTAAATGCTCTCCAGATCCTCCCCGAGGACAGAACGAGGACGGTCGAGGAGCTCAGAGCCGAGCTTTCCGCTTCGCCGAGCGCGGCGGCAGGTTCGGGCATGGAATATGAACCCGTTGTTCCCGTTAATGTTAAGAAGCCTGTTCCTCAGCGCATTGTTGATGAAGAGGAGGACGAGGACTATACCTATAACAAGAGAGAAGCCGCGAAGAAACGTCACAACCGTTCATCGCTTGTAATTGTAATTTGCGCTATTATTATTGTTATAGCGATCGCTTTCCTGGTTCTTTGGCAGACGGGCGTTATCAAGGTTGATAACGACAAGGAAACGACCGTTGCATCAGATATGGTTGAGGTTCCGAACTTTGTCGGAAAGCCGTACAATGAAATTATCGACAACACATATAACACCAAAAACTTCAAGTTTGAGAAGAGTGAGGTTTATGATTCAACGGTCGAGGAGGGCTATGTTATCAGCCAGAGCGTTGACGTAAACGATAAGGTCACTGTCGGAACGACTATCAAGCTTGTAGTCAGCAAGGGCAAGCAGAGCATTGTATTCCCGACCTCGGGCATTGTCGGAATGAAATATGAGGACGCTCAAAGCCTGCTCACAAGACTCGGATTTGTTGTTGAAAAGTCTATCAAGCTGAACACGGACAACGAGATACCGAACACGGTTCAAGGTGCATCGCTTGAAGAGGGCGCTTCATATGAAAAGGGAACGACCGTATTTCTCTTCGTTTGGGGCGAGCCGGAGACCACCGAGCCTGTAACGGAGGAACCGACGGTTGAGGACGATACCTCCGACAGCAATATCGTTGATGATACGATCGACAGAATTTTTGAAAATTTAAACTGACACTATTAAATAAAAAGAGAGAACAGCGGAAAATTGATCCGCTGTTCTTTATTTTACGATTATATCTGCCGTTTGTCCTCTTGTGACCTTTATTATATCGGAAGGGGAGAGCTCAACCTGACTGCCTATCCTGCCTGCGCTGAGCGTTACGGTGTCCAGCTTTAACATAGCTTCGTGATATGTCGTCTTGAAGCTCTTTTTCATTCCGACGGGACTGCATCCGCCGTGGATATATCCCGTCAGCGGAAGCAGCTCGTTCTGCTTTATCATTTCTATCGACTTTTCGCCGACCGATTTTGCCGCCTTTTTTAAATCCAGATGCTCTGCGACTGGTACAACAAAAACATAATAGGTCTTTGAAGCCGAACGCGTAACAAGAGTTTTGTAAACTGCTTCGGGATTCTTGCCGAGAAATTCCGCAACGGTCACTCCGTCGGTCGGAATATCATCTCCGTGCGGATAAAAATGCGGTGTATAGCTGATTTTCTGCTTATCAAGCAGACGCATAACATTTGTCTTTGTTTCTGCCATTTTAATCACTCTAAATAATCAACAATTTTTTTCGTTTTTCCGTTTCTGATGTATACCCTCGGAACACGTCGCGTAATACAGCAAAGGAATTCATAATTGAATCTGCCCGAAATATCTCCGATTTCTTCGCAGGTGATTTCTTCGTCACCGTCCTTACCGATGAGCGTTACGCCGTCTCCGATAGAAACCCCGGGTATATCGGTTACATCGACCATGAACTGATCCATGCAGATCATACCGACTATTTTTGCGCGCTTTCCGTGAATCAGAACGCTTCCCTTGTTGGATAACATTCTCGGGTAGCCGTCTGCGTATCCGACGGGAATTGTAGCTATAACGGTCGGCTTTTCGGCAACATATGTCGAGCCGTAGCTTACAGTGTCTCCCTTGTGTATCGTCTTAACATTGATTACAAGGCTGTGAAGCTCCATTGCAGGCTCGATATTCAGCTTGTCCTTGTGAACAAATTCCGAGGGGTACAGACCGTATGTAATAATACCGCTTCTGACCATGTTGAGAAATTTATCGTCGCTGTCAATGATAGCCGCGCTGTTGCATACATGCTTGATCGGAATATTGATGCCGATTTCCTCAAGCTTTTTAACAAAAGCTTTGAATTTATCAAACTGGTTGTTCATTGAGGTTTTGTCAGCCTCGTCGGCGCAGGCGAAATGCGTAAATATTCCGTCGATCTCAACATTGGGGAGCTGGGAAATTCTTCTTATCTCATCAACGCTTTCGTCATCGGGGATAAATCCGATTCTGCCCATGCCTGTATCAACCTTAATATGAATATGCGCCGTTGTGCCCATCTGCTCGGCTGTTTCGTTAAGCTCCTTGGCGATCTCATAACGAAAAACGGTGAGCATGATGTCGTTTCTGATAATTGTTTCAAACTGATTCGGGAAAACAAAATCAAGAATAAGGATCGGCTTTGTTATTCCCGCTCTTCTCAGGGCGAGCGCCTCGCCGACGGTTGCAACGGCAAAGCCGTATGTGCCGATTTCGCTGAGTGCCTTTGAAACCTCAATAGCTCCGTGACCGTAAGCGTCGGCTTTGACTACTGCCATAACCTTTGTGTCGGGACCGACCTTGTTTATCACTTCTTTAATATTGTTACATATTTTGTCAAGATCTATTTTAAGATATACTCTGTTAAGATAATCAAGATTGCTGCTCAAAACTCGCACCTCTTAGTCTATAACTTTAATTGTTTCAATAACGGGCTGCTGCTCTGTTGGAATGCAGTCGCTTTCGGGAACGGATTCGCAGATCTTATCAATGATGTCCATACCCTCCGTGACCTTTCCGAAAGCGGCATACTGACCGTCAAGGTCGGCAGAGCAGGAATTTCTCAGACAGATGAAGAATTGCGACGAGGCCGAATTATAATCAAACTGATTTCTCGCCATTGAAATAACGCCTCTTTTGTGCTTGATCGTGTTTTTCACACCGTTTGCGGAAAATTCGCCTTTAATGCTGCTCTCACAGCCGCCGAGTCCCGTACCCTCGGGATCGCCGCCCTGAAGTACAAAATCCTTTACATAGCGGTGAAAGGTCAGACCGTCATAAAAGCCGCTGTTACAAAGATTTACGAAATTTTCAACCGTCAAGGGAGCCTTGTTTCCGTCAAGCTCGATTTTGACGGTTCCGTAGTCCTTAATTATCATTTCAACATGATGCGTTCCCTTAAGACCGGCTGAGCCGCACGAAGAGAAGCATAGAATTATAAATACAGCCGACATTATTACGGAAATAGCTTTTTTCATCAGAAATCCCTCTTTAATAATTATTTTTTAAGGCAATACCGCTTCAAGCAAGGCGTGCTCCTCAATTTGTGCGGTTTTGCCCTAACATTATATCACATTTATATACGGTAGACAAGTAAAAAATTTATGTTATAATACTATCACAGAGGTGATTTAATGTTCGTTTGCAGACAGTGTCCGAGAAAATGCTCGGCAGACAGAGATAAATCCGTCGGCATTTGCGGTGTTGGCACGGGATATAAGCTGGCGCGAGCCGCTCTTCACTTCTGGGAGGAGCCGTGTATCAGCGGAGAAAGGGGAAGCGGAACCGTCTTTTTCTCGGGGTGTCCGCTCAAATGTGTTTTCTGCCAGAATAATGAGATCAGCCGGGGCTGTTTCGGCAAGGAGATAAGCGAGGAAAGGCTTATTGAAATTTTCAAGGAGCTTGAGGATGAGGGCGCGCACAATATAAATCTTGTCAGCCCGACTCATTATGCCGTTCAGCTTGCGTCAACGCTTTCAAAATATAAGCCGTCAATCCCCGTTGTGTATAACACGGGCGGATATGACAGCGTTGAAAGCCTGAAGCCTCTTGAGGGTCTTGTTGACATTTATCTGACGGATATAAAATACGTCAGTCCTTCGGTTTCAAAAAAGTACAGCGGTGCGGAGAATTATTTTGAAGAATGCTCAAAGGCTGTTCTCGAAATGCGCCGTCAGCAGAAGAAGGATATTTTTGAAAACGGACTTATGAAAAAGGGCTTGATCGTTCGGCATCTTGTTTTACCTGGAAATATCAGCCAGGGAATGAAGATGCTTGACTGGGTTGAGGAAAATCTTTCCAATGACACGATAATAAGCCTGATGGGACAGTATATGCCTTGCTCAAAGGCGGCTGATTTTCCGACAATCAACCGAAAAATCAGCGAGAGAGAGTATAATACGGTGCTTCTTCACGCCGAAAGGCTCGGCTTTGAAAATGTCTATATTCAGGAGCTTGATTCGTCGTCGAAGGAGTATGTTCCCGAGTTCGATCTTTCGGGAGTATGATTTTGATTGACAAAATTGAATAAATTGTTTATAATTAAATAGAATTTATAAGGAGGTATTTTTCTTATGAAAAGATTTCATCGTTTTCTCGCCTGCATAATGGCACTTGTTGTTGCCTTTACCTGCACAGGTCTTATTTCGGTTGTTTCGGCAGCTGCGGCTCCGACAATTTCAGCAGTTAAAATTCTGTCATACCCCAAGAAAACCGAGTTCGTTCAGGGCGTTGATTGGGACTATGGCTTCTATGACATGCCCGAGGGAGGCGGACTGGGTCACTTTGAACCCGGCGGAGATCTTATTTCCCTGCATTATCACGGCGGCTATTACACACGTTATGCCGACAGAGGAATGATTGATTTAAGAGGCCTTGTTGTTCAGGTAACATATTCCGACGGTACAACGAGCAAGATCGCTTACAAGGAAACCGTTTCGGGCAATTCGATAGGTCAGAACATCTATGCTTCGCCGAAGGTTGAGTACGCTATCGGAAACAACGTTATCGAGGTTTACTTTAAATCCAACACAAAGGCGAGAGACACATATACCATCAGACTTGTTACAAAGGCCACCAAGGGTGACGTAAACGGCGATAATAAGGTCAACTCAGCAGACGCACTTCTTGTTCTTCAGCACGTTGTAGGACTTATCACTCTTTCGGGTGACGCGTTCAACAAGGGCGATATGGATTCAAACGGCAGACTCAACAGCTATGATGCTCTGCAAATTCTTCAGATCTGCGTTTCATAAAAATAACAAATAAATTTTGAGGACGGCTTCGGTCGTCCTTATTTTTTGTATTTTTTTCGTTTATTTGCAAATATTATTATCGAACTTTATTTTTGGAGCGTTGATAATGAAAATATCAAATAAACAATATGATGAGATGGTAAAAAAGGCATCGCCGAATTCACCGATCGTTTTGGACGGCATAAAGGCATTTCTGATAGGCGGCGCGATATGCTGCTTCGGTCAGCTTCTTTTCTACATTTTCAGAAAAAGCGGAATGAGCATGGACGAAAGCCGTTCGCTTGTTTCGATATCACTGATCGTAATTACCGCAGTTCTAACGGGAATCGGTGTGTTTGACAGAATCGCAAAGCATGCAGGCGCAGGAACGATCGTGCCGATTACAGGCTTTGCAAATTCCGTTGTTTCGCCTGCAATGGAATTCAGAAGCGAGGGCTTTATTATGGGCACGGGTGCAAGCATATTCAAGGTCGCAGGACCCGTTATTCTCTACGGAACAACCGCCGCTTCGCTGTACGGCTTGATTTATTTTATCATTGAAAAGGTGATGGGCAAATGAGCGGAAGAGTTATTTCTTTTGAAAATAAACCGAGCGTTATCTGCTCCGCTTCGGTTGTTGGAAAGAAAGAAGGGGAGGGACCCCTCGGACAATGCTTTGATATGGTTCTTGAGGATGCAAGATGCGGGCTTGACACGTGGGAAAAAGCCGAAAGCCACATTCAGAAAATCGCCGTGGGACTTGTGCTTGACAAGTCGGGCAAAAAGAGTGAGGAAATTGACGGAATTTTTGCAGGCGATCTTATAAATCAATGCACGGGCTCGGCATTCGGCATCCGTGAATTCGGAATTCCGTATTTCGGTGTTTACGGCGCATGTTCAACCTCTGTTCTTGCCATGATAAATGCCGCCGTGTATGTTGATTCGGGCAAAATGGATACTGCAATTTCTTCAACCTCGTCTCATTTTTGCTCGGCGGAAAAGCAATTCAGATTTCCTCTTGAATACGGCGGACAAAGACCTCCGACGGCTCAATGGACGGTTACGGGCTCAGGGGCGGCGATGATTTCCTCAAAATCCGAAAAGAACACTCCTAAAATTGAGAAAGCGATTCTCGGCAAAATGGTAGACAAGGGCGTCACGGACGCAAACAACATGGGTGCGGCAATGGCGCCCGCCGCGGCTGATACTATTGCAACGTTTTTGACAGAAACACAATCTTCTCCCGAGCAATACGACCTTATACTGACAGGCGACCTCGGCAAGGTCGGCTCAGAGCTCCTTTATGAATTGCTCGAAAAGGAATACAGCATCAATATAAGAGAAAAGCACAACGATACGGGGCTTATGATGTATTATCTTGACAAGCAGGACGTCCACGCAGGCGGAAGCGGATGCGGCTGCTGCGGAAGTATAATGTGTTCAAAAATAATGAGCGATTTGAATGAGGGAAAGCTTCACAGAGTGCTTGTTGTTGCGACGGGTGCGCTGTTATCAGCCGTTTCACCGTTCCAAGGTGAGAGCATTCCTGGGATTGCACACGGAATATTGCTGACGGACGGGAGGTAAGAAAAATGAAAAATTCACATTATGCAAAGCTCTTTATGAAAATGGCTCGTTATGACTGCATGCTTCTGACCGTGCTCAAGGCGGCAAAGTGTGTACTGATCGCCGCGGCGGTTATCAATACAATTCTTTCGGGCACATATATTGTCTCGGCTTTGAAAAAATAACACTTGTAAAAAGTCTTTCCTTGTGTTAATATATATAAAACAAAGGGGGACTTTATAATGAAAGATCTTAAACTCAATGCATATAAAATTGACGAAATTCAGTTTGTTAATAAAATCAAGGGCAACACCAAAATCGAGTTAAAAAACAGCTATGCCTATAACGTAAGATATACAAACAACAACATCTGCGAGGGTAAATTCACTGTTACAATTACAGACAGGGACAATCCCGAGAGCTTCTCAGTCAAGCTTGTGCTTGCAGGAATTTTTTCCTATCCCGACGGACTTGCAAGGGAGCTTATCCATATTCAGACCTATAAGGAGCTGTTCCCGTATGCAAGAGCCTTTATCACAACAATAACGGCAAATGCAGGTATTCAGCCTATCATGATTCCCGATATGGATATCGAGAACAGAGAAATTTATCGCTTTGACAATCCAAACAAGCAAAACTGAATTATATTCACCGCGGTTGATTTTCAGCCGCGGATTTTTCTTTGTCAATTTAATTAAAATGCACAAATAAAATTGACATATGATTTTATTCGTGGTAAAATTAAATGAAATAAAATCCACAGGAAGGTGTAACTTTTGAAAACAACATTATTTTCACGAATTGCTTACAAGCTGATGGTAATTCTTATTTCCATCTCCTATACGCTCACTCCGTATGTCGGACCGTCAAGCGACGACCCGATTCAGACGAACGAGCAGACAGGTGCTAACCTCACTGCCGTTATGTGGGCAGATCCGCAGTTCTCAAACTATCTTGTTGAAAGAACAAGGTATTTTGACGCCGCTTGCGAGGACGTTACATACAATATCGACGGCAAGGTTGACGCTATACTTAATGCCGGCGACATTGCCGAAAACGGACTTCTCTGCGAGTATCAGTACATTGAAGAGAAGCTTGCAGGCGCAAGAACAAACTGTTTCCTTAACGCAGTCGGCAATCACGACGTAAGACTCAAGGCAAGCTACAAGAACACTGTAAGAAACTTCACAGGCTTCACAAACGAGCTTAATAAGTCAGTCGGCAGTGATTTCACAATGGATGCGCTTCATTATTCTTATGAGATCAACGGCTACAAATTTATCGTTCTCGGAACAGACAGAACAGAGTTTGAGGAGTCATACATCAGCGAGGCTCAGCTTTGCTGGCTTGACGCTCAGCTGACAGAGGCTTCAAAGACAGGCAAGCCTATCTTCGTTATGATTCATCAGCCGCTCAAGTGGACGCACGGCCTCCCCGACACATGGAACAGCCCGATCGACACGGCAGGCTCAGTAGGTGCTCAGTCCGATTCGCTCAAGTATTTCCTCAACAAGTATGACAATGTTTTCCTTATCACGGGACATCTTCATACGGGTATCGGTCAGTATACATACGAAAAGATAGACAACTTCCACTCAATCAATCTCCCGTCACTCACTATCGACAATAAGGACGGCGAGTGCAATGATAACGGCATCGGCTTTGTTATGGAGGTTTATAACAGCCACGTTCTTTTCAGAGCAAGAAACTTTGCTAAGGGCGTTTATATGCCGGAATACGACATTGATATCCCTGTAGAATAATATAAATATTTATCAGGAGGGCGTTTTTATGGAAATCGTCAGAAAAGAATATTCCTATCCTTCGGTCACGGGTGAGGCCGACATTTTCGCAAGAAGCTGGGCACCTGCCGACGGCAAGATAAAGGCTGTTGTTCAGGGTGTTCACGGCATGGCAGAATTCGGTGAAAGATATGAGGAGTTTGCAACCGCTCTTTGCAACGCGGGCTTCGCTTTCATCATGAACGATCACATCGGTCACGGAAAATCAGTCGCTCCCGACGGAGTCAAGGGCTATTTCGGCGGCGAGAAAAACGCTTTCGGCAAGGGCTTTGTTGACGATGTTCATCAGCTTACGCTCATTGCAAAGGATGAGTTCAAAAAGCCCGTTATCATCTTCGGTCACAGCATGGGCTCGTTCGTCACAAGAAGCTACATTACGAAATATGCCGACGATATTGCGGCAGCCGTGATATGCGGCACAAGCGGCAAAAATCCCGGTGCAGGCGCAGGAATTGTTATTGCTTCGCTCATTTCAAAGGTCAAGGGCGAGAAGCACCCGAGCAAGCTGATTGATAAGATCGCTTTCGGCACATATAACAAGCGTACCGAGGGCAGAACGGCATTCGACTGGCTTTCAAGAAACACGGAAAACGTTGATTGGTACATCAAGAATGATGATTGCGGATTCCTGTTCACGGCTTCGGGCTACAAGAACATGTTTGAGCTTCTTGATTCCGTTTCAACAGACGGCTGGTACAGAAAGGTTCCCAAGGAGCTTAAAATTCTTCTCATTGCAGGTGAAGAGGATCCCGTCGGTGCTTATTCAAAGGGCGTAAACGAAGTCTTTGAAAAGCTCAAGGCTACGGGTCACAGCAACGTTCAGTGCAAGCTCTATAAGGACGACAGACACGAAATTCTCAATGAGCTTGACAGGGAGCACGTCTTTGACGATGTTATCGGCTTCTGCGACAGCGTTATTAAATAAGGATAACAGAAATGCTTACGATTTATAATTTCGCAAAATCGCTTTTTTATAAGGTTTTCGCCGTCTTTATTGCTCTTTTGATGACCTTGAGCAACGGTCTCAACAACTTCTTCAACGGCGATATTTACAAATACGAATCTAATTCAAAGGTAGTAGGTCTTGAAACTCTTGAGCGTGCTCAGGGCGTTACTACCGATGGCGAATATTGGTATTTCAGCGGCAAGACCTCACTTGTTAAAATAGGCTTTGACAATCAGACGGTTTATGCTTGCAATTACAAGGCTTTGACCGATGAGATCGTCGAGAAATACGGTTCAAAGCATATCGGCGGAATCAGCTATTATAACGGTCTTATCTATGCTTCCCTTGAGGACAGCAAGGCTTGGAATCACCCCGTTATCGCTCTTTACGATGCGAAAACGCTCGAATTTACGGGCGAAGCTCATGAGATGCCGAATGACATTCTGACAAGAGGCATTCCGTGGGTAGCGGTTGATGCCGCAAACGGACTGCTTTATTCCTCGTACAGCAAGACGGCGGAGGTCATCTACTGCTTCAGCCTTAAAACAATTGAATATGTCGGCGAGCTGAAGCTTTCCGATTCGATCGACGCAATTCAGGGCGGCGAGGTTTACGGCGGCAAGCTTTATGTCGGTTCAAATGATATGACAAGGGCTGTTTATTCGATCGACGTCAAGACAGGCAAGGTCGAGAAGCTCTTTGACAGGATCATGTATCAGTGGAAGTGGATAGACAACTTCGGCGGAGAAGGCGAGGACGTTACCGTTTATCCGATGGAGGACGGAACCGTTATTCACGCTCTTGATGTCGGCGCACTGTTCATCGACTCCAACCTCAGACATTACAAGTGGGCTGTTTAATTTAATTTAAAGCTTTCGGCACGATGGGTAAAAACTCACTGTGCCGATTTATTTAATTTGTCTATTTATTTTTTTTGAAAAGTATGTTATTATAAATTATCAATTTTGAAAGGGGATCATCATGGTTCATACAAGAAAGATAATATCTGTTTTACTTATTGTCACTCTGTTTGCTGGCTGTATCGGCCTGAGTGTTAACGCAGCGGACAGCTTGCTCCTGCCGGACTACACAATGACTGACGCCGAATGGGATAAGTATTGGAGCACGGTTGAGGGCGACAATACTCAAATTGCGCTTACCCCAGGTGCAGACGCTTCGGAGCTTAACTTTAACTGGCATTCAGAAAGAAAAGCAGCCGTTCCTATGGTTAAGATTGCCGATAACGATAAGATGGAAAACGCAAAGGTTTTCTACGGCTATATTACTCTTGCCGACAATGATCAGCAGACTAACAGAGTTACAGTCACAGGTCTTGAGGAAAATACAAAATATTATTACTCATATTCTCTCGGCAAGAACAATTGGAGCGAGCCGACCTTCTACATAACTCATGCAACCGATTCGTTCAAGGCTCTGCTTGTAGGCGATATTCAGTGCTCCGCTCTTGACGACGGCACAGGCTATAAGGATGCAACAAACTGGAACACAACGCTCAACACTGCTTTGAAGAAGTATCCCGATACAAGCTTCATCATTTCATGCGGCGACCAGACGCAGACGGGCGCAAGCGCAGTTGAATGGGCGGCAACGCTTTCACCTAAGGCTATGCGCAATCTCCCGATGGCTACGACTATCGGCAACCATGACCACAAGGGCTCAACATATCAGCACTATGTGAATAACCCGAATTCTCAGCTCGTTTCGACAAGTAAGACGGGTACTCCTTATTGGTTCAGATACGGCGATGTTCTCTTTGTTGTATTCAACACAACGAATGTAAATGTATTTGAAAGCCACGCTCTTGCCGAAAGAGCTATACTCGCTAACCCCGACGCAAAGTGGAGAGTAGCTGTTTTCCACCATGATATATACGGAACGGGTCACCATGCAATTGACAATGACAACTACATGCTTCAGGGCGTTTATTCCGCTATTATGGATAAGTTTGAGTTTGATCTCGCTTTTGACGGTCACGAGCACTATTACGGACGTTCCTACAGCATGCTCAATAACGAAAAGGTTGACCTTGACTACACGGCTAAGAAGGTTACGGATCCCGACGGAACGCTTTATATCACTACCGCTTCGGCATCCGGCAAGAACCGTGTTTATGACGAGCCTTATCATCACTCATGGATCAACTTCAGCTACATGAGCCCTGAGCTCATCTACAGTGAGGTTGAGTTCACTGAGTCAACATTCAATCTCAAGACCTACACGGTTGAGGGTGACAAGCTCATCGACGAATACACGATTGAGAAAACGGATTTCACATATTCCGATATCGACGCTTCGGAAACGCTTCTCAGCACGGACGCTCTCAACAGAGTTCTTAAGCACTTCATGGGCGAATACTATGTTATCTTTGAGGTGTTTGACAAGGCTGTAAGATATCTTTGGAATTTGATTTTCTCAATTATAAAATAAGGTGCTTTTATTGACGGTTAATCAAATTATGTATTAAAAAATTTAGAACAGGCAGTCTGAATTTATCGGACTGCCTGCTTTTTATACCGCCGCAAAGATATTCATATTTCGTATGTTCGGATCTGCGATCGAATCGTTGATTGAATAAGCGTGCTTTTCGAGATCGCCGCAAATTGCCTTTGTCATGTCGTTTTCAATCAGATATCCTATTATCATGCTTGCGATATCCTCGATAACTCCGACCTTGACCTCTGCGGTTTCGCTGTCGTTTTCGCTCGTCAGCAGATACTCGAACGAGTCGGAAAAGGTCGAAAAAAGCTCAAGACTTCGCATTGCGCGAAAGCTCCATTTATAATATGGCATATACTTTTTGTTGAGCAGATAAACCGTTTTCATTGCCGCGTTGACAAATTCGATAACGGCAAGCTGAGCCGCTCCCGTTTCGCCGTGTGAAAGGCATCGGCTGTAGTTATACTGACCAGACTGTGCCATAAGAAGTAAATTTCCTGCGAGCTTTTTAAGCCTAATATCCTCGGGCATATTCATTATTCTGTTGCGGATTTCCGTGAATTTGCCGTAATTATCAAAGAATATTTCGCCGTTTGTCGCTTCAAAAAGATAGCTTTCGGGAACAGTCAGCCAATCATGAACGCTTAGATTACCGTCGGAACAGCCGATTTTATTTGTGTAAAACTCGTCAGTTCGTATAACTCCGTTTCTTTTTCCGCCGACAGGGCTTACAAGACTGCGTTTGAGCCCCATAAACTCCTTCGGGAGCTTAGCAAACGCTCTTTCAAGCAGAAATTCCGTTCGTCTGTCAATGATTTCTTCATCGGGAATGAAAATACAAAATCCGGGTTCAAAATCGTGATCTCGTGATATTTCATCGTCGAAGCCGTAGCAGTCCGAGCCGCTTCCGACCATACCGACGCAAAGATAGGGGAGTACGTTGTGAAAATCCTTCTCGAGCATAGGCTGACCGTATTCCTCAAAATATGCCTTAGAAATTTCAATTCCTTTCATAGATATCCCTCGCTCTGTCGCTGAGCTCCTTTTGATAAAGGAAGCGTCCGAAATATCCGAAGGTCGGAGCGCATTTCTCGCAAACAAAGGCATAATAGCCGTTCTTCGGCAAATAATCCCTGTTGAGAAGCTCGTATGCCTTTTCGATATATTCGTCGATTATCTTTTCGCTTTGCTCCGAGCCGAGCTTCGCTTCATACAAATCACACAAATTTAAATATGTAATTGCAACTTCAAGCTCACCGTTCTTGTTCTGCGACATTACATTCATTGCTTTGTTGTAATATTCCTCCGCTTCGTCAAAGCGCTTGAGATCGGTCAGCGTCAAACCGAAATTGTTATAAAGTCCGCCGAGACGTGAATCATCGGGTGATAATTCCTTTTCATATGTTGCTTTTGCTTTCTCAAAAAGCTTTATTGACTCTTCGGGCATCGCAAAAGCCTTGTAAACGGTTGCCGCATTTGTCAATGTTGTGCCTGCGACAACGGCGGTGCCGAGATTCAATTCATCAATTAAAGATAATGCCTTTTTAACGCTTTCAAGCGCTTTTTCTTTGCGGTTCGTCTTGCGATAAAGACCCATCAGCTCATTTTCAACCGTCAGCATACCGTGTCTGTCCCTGCCGTCCTCAGCCTCGCCGAGCCAATAGAGAAGATGTCTCTCTGCGGACTCATAATCATTCCTGCCGAGGTGCTCGTCGAGCTTTTCAAGCACCCTTCCGGTCGGAATAGGGTGGACGGGCGGCTGTTTTTTGAACTGATCGGTGCAGAACGGGCATATCGGATCGGTATAGTCAGTGATGCCCATTTTTTCTTTATCCATAAATTCACTCCCTTGTGTTCGCTTTTCTGCTATTATACTATATTTTGTGCAAAAAGTGAAGTGAAAGTTTGTATATATTTTTATTTGTTTTTTGTTGTAAACCATATCATGTTGTGTTAAAATACTTCGGAACGATAAAATTACGCTTTTGGGAGGTGCTGTGATGCGTATTGACGGACTTCAAAAAATGACCCTGCTGGATTTCCCGGGGAAAGTTGCTTGTACCGTTTTCACAGGCGGCTGTAATTTCCGCTGTCCGTTCTGCCATAATGCACTTCTTGTAACGGAATTGCCCGAAAATCCCGACTACACGGTTGACGAAATTCTTTCTTTTCTCAAAAAGAGATCGGGACTTCTCGACGGAGTCGCGATAACGGGCGGAGAACCGCTGATGAATCCCGATATTGCCGATTTTATCAAACAAATCCGTGAACTTGGCTATGCCGTCAAGCTTGACACAAACGGCAGCTATCCGGACAGGCTCAAAAGCATTGTTGCCGAGGGGCTTGTCGATTATGTTGCAATGGATATCAAAAATTGCAAGGAAAAATATGCCGAAACAATCGGCTTGAAAAGCTATGATTTATCAAAAATAGAAGAAAGCGTCGAGTTTCTCAAAAGCGGCACGGTTGACTACGAATTCAGAACCACGATAGTTAATGAATTCCACACCGTTGAGGATATCCGCAAGGCGGCGGAATGGATAAAGGGCGCAAAAAGATATTTTCTTCAGAATTTTGTCGATTCGGGAAACCTGATTGACGGCAGTGTAACGGGCGTCGGCAAGCAGACAATGCTCGATATGCAGAAGGCTGCGGCAGATTTTGTACCGCAAACGGAAATTCGTGGAATTTAAGGCAATATCGCACAATTGATGCACACGCCTTGCTTGAATCTATCTCCGTCATGCCGCACAAAAATTTATTGACTTGCGTTAGCAAGCCTGCAAAATTTTTGCACACCCTGACGAAAAATCTTACTACGCAATTCGCACACCTCAATTGTGCGATATTGCCTTCACACAAGATATTGTAAAAAAGGTGTTGACAGCACCACAAGATATATGATATAATTTCGGACGGAACACTAAATAAAGGAGACAAGAGGTATGTACAATGTTGTAAAACGTGACGGCAAAGTTGTCGGCTTTGACCTTCACAAAATCAGAGACGCTATAACCAAAGCATTTGACGCATGTCAGAAGCAGTATAATTCAGATACTGTTGACTTCCTTGCACTCAAGGTAACTGCGGATTTTGAGCAGAAAATCAAGAATGACAAGATCTCGGTTGAGAGCATCCAGGACAGCGTTGAGTCCGTTCTCATCAAGGCGGGCTACGACGATGTGGCAAAGGCTTACATTCTTTACCGTAAGCAGAGAGAGAAGATAAGAAACATTAACGCAACCGTTCTTGACTATAAGGAGATCGTTGACAACTATCTTCATGTCAATGACTGGCGCGTTAAGGAGAACTCCACCGTTACCTATTCCGTAGGCGGACTTATCCTCAGCAACTCGGGCGCTATCACAGCTAACTACTGGCTTTCGGAAATCTACGATGAGGAAATCGCAGAGGCTCACAGAAATGCAGATATCCACCTCCACGACCTTTCCATGCTCACAGGCTACTGTGCAGGCTGGTCGCTCAAGCAGCTTATTCAGGAGGGTCTCGGCGGCGTAAGAGGTAAAATTACCTCCGCTCCCGCAAAGCATCTTGCAACTCTTTGCAACCAGATGGTCAACTTCCTCGGCATCATGCAGAACGAGTGGGCAGGCGCACAGGCTTTCTCGTCCTTCGACACCTACCTCGCATCCTTTGTAAAATATGATAATCTTGACTATGAATCGGTCAAGAAGTGCATTGAATCCTTTATTTACGGCGTTAATACACCGAGCCGTTGGGGTACTCAGGCTCCGTTCTCGAATATTACACTTGACTGGGTTGTTCCGAACGACCTTGCAGAGCTTAACTGCATCATCGGCGGCAAGGAGGTTGACTTCAAGTATAAGGATTGCCAGAAGGAAATGGATATGGTCAACAAGGCGTTCATCGAGATCATGATCGAGGGCGACGCCAACGGCAGAGGCTTCCAGTATCCAATCCCGACCTATTCGATAACAAGAAACTTCGACTGGTCCGACACAGAGAATAACAGACTTCTCTTTGAAATGACTTCCAAGTACGGTACTCCGTATTTCTCAAACTATATCAACAGCGACATGGAGCCGAGCGACGTTCGTTCAATGTGCTGCCGTCTCCGTCTTGACCTTCGCGAGCTTCGCAAGAAGTCCGGCGGCTTCTTCGGAAGCGGTGAGAGCACAGGCTCAGTCGGCGTTGTTACAATCAATATGCCCCGTATCGCTTACCTTGCAAAGGATGAAAAGGACTTCTACGAGCGTCTTGACAGACTTATGGATATTTCCGCACGTTCGCTCAAGGTTAAGAGAACGGTTATTACAAAGCTCCTTGACGAGGGACTTTATCCCTACACAAAGAGATATCTCGGCACATTCAACAACCACTTCTCCACAATCGGTCTTGTCGGCATGAACGAGGTCGGTCTTAACGCTAAGTGGCTTGGCAAGGATATGACAGATCCCAAAACTCAGCAGTTCACGATCGACGTTCTCAATCACATGAGAGAGAGACTTTCCGATTATCAGGTTCAGTACGGCGACCTCTACAACCTTGAGGCTACTCCCGCTGAATCGACCGCATACCGTCTTGCAAAGCACGACGTTAAGAGATTCCCCGACATCAAGACTGCCGCTCAGCATGAGGGCGACACACCGTACTACACCAACAGCTCACATCTTCCTGTCGGCTACACAGACGATATTTTCTCCGCTCTCGACATTCAGGACGAGCTCCAGACTCTTTACACCTCAGGTACCGTATTCCACGCATTCCTCGGCGAGAAGCTTCCCGATTGGAAGGCTGCGGCTAACCTTGTCAGAAAGATCGCAGAGAATTACAAGCTTCCGTATTACACTCTTTCGCCGACATATTCCGTATGTAAGAACCACGGCTACATCACAGGCGAGCAGTATGTATGCCCCGAGTGCGGTGAGCACACAGAGGTTTACAGCCGTATCACAGGCTACTACCGTCCCGTTCAGAACTTCAATGACGGTAAGGCTCAGGAGTTCACAGACCGTAAGGTTTATGATATTGCCAACTCTCACCTTACACATCAGGGCGTAAAGGAAGAGGCAAAGGCTGATGACAGCGTTAAAGCCGAAGCAGGCGAGAACGTAAGCTACCTTTTCACAACGGCAACGTGCCCGAACTGCAAGATAGCTTGTGCAACTCTTGACAAGGCAGGCTATGAATATACAAAGCTTCTTGCCGACGAAAACGCAGAGCTTGCACAGGAGCTCGGTATCAAGCAGGCACCGACACTTGTTGTAATCAAGGATGGCGAAGCTACAAAGTACACCGGCGTTTCGGATATCAAAAAATTCCTTAACAAATAAGGATAAACAGGAGCAATTATGTACGACATAATTATAATTGGCGGCGGCCCTGCGGGGCTGACCGCCGCTCTGTATGCTTGCAGGGCGAATAAAAAAACACTTGTAATCGAAAAAGAAACCTTCGGCGGACAGATAACCTTTTCACCGAAGGTCGAGAATATTCCGGGCTTTGTGAGCCTTACGGGCAATGAATTTGCTGAAAAGCTTGTTGAGCAGGTGCTCGAACAGGGCGCCGACGTTGAATCCTGCGAGGCTCTTGAAATCAAGGACGGCGAGATCAAAACCGTTGTAACCGACGACGGTGAGTATCATGGCAAGGCTGTTATCATTGCAACAGGAGCAAAGCACCGTATGCTCGGAGTTGACGGCGAAGAAAAATACGTCGGCGAGGGAATTTCATTCTGTGCCGTATGTGACGGAGCCTTTTATAAGGACAAGACCGTTGCGGTTGTCGGCGGAGGAAATTCTGCATTGCAGGAGGCAATTCTGCTTTCCGACCTTGCAAAAAAGGTTTACGTTGTTCAGAATCTCGACTTCCTGACAGGCGAAAAGAAGCTTGCAGATCAGCTTTATAAGCTCGATAATGTTGACGTAATAACGGGAGTTACCGTTGAGTCCTTCCTCGGTGATTCGGAGCTTGAGGGTATCGTGATAAAGAATTCGACAGGAGAGAGCAGAGAGCTTTCAATTGACGGACTTTTCATCGCAATTGGTCTTATTCCGCAGAACGAAGCGTTTAAAAATGTAATTGAGCTTGACGGCAGAGGCTATGCAGTTATCGACGAAACCTGCGAGTCCGCGACCAAAGGTATTTTTGTTGCAGGCGATTGCCGCACAAAGAAAATACGACAGGTTACGACCGCCGCCGCAGACGGAGCAATTGCCGCTCTTGCCGCGTGCGATTACATTGATTCGATTGAATAAACGAATATTTTCAAAAGACTTCTCCGATTGCGGGAAGTCTTTTTTATATAACAATTGACCTCATACAATTTTTTCTGTATAATACTTCCGAGGTGATCCTATGGCAATACTTACCTACAAGGGTAACAAATTTCTCCTTGACGGGGAGGAATATACTATAATTTCGGGCGCGATGCACTATTTCAGAATTCCGAGAGAATACTGGCACGACCGCCTTTTGAAGCTCAAAGAATGCGGCTTTAACACCGTTGAAACCTATACCTGCTGGAATCTACACGAGCCGCAGGAGGGAGTTTTCAATTTTGACGGAATGCTTGATATAGAGGCATATATCGACATTGCAAAGGAGCTGGGGCTGAATGTTATACTTCGTCCGGGTCCGTATATTTGCGCCGAGTGGGAGATGGGCGGACTGCCTGCATGGCTGCTCAATTATCCGAATATGTCGATTCGCTGCAACGACGAGCTGTTTATTTCAAAGGTTGAACGCTATTACAACGAGCTTCTCAGACGCGTTGTGCCGAGGTTATCTACAAACGGCGGAAACATTATAATGATGCAGATTGAGAACGAGTACGGCAGCTACGGCGACGATCACGAATATATGCAGAAAATCGCCGATATATACAAGAAAAACGGCATTGACTGCTTACTTTTCACCTCCGACGGAGCGGATTATTCAAGCTTACAGGGCGGTACATTGCCCGAATATCCGTGTGTTGCGAACTTCGGCTCACGTCCTGAGGAGAATTTCAAGGTTCTCAACGATTTTAAGCCCGATCAGCCGCTCATGTGCGGAGAATATTGGGTCGGTTGGTTCGACCATTGGTACGGCGAGCATCATGTCAGAGATCCGAAAGAGGTCGCTAAGCTCTTTAAGGATATGATCGACTGCGGCGCTTCTCTGAATTTCTATATGTTCCACGGCGGCACGAACTTCGGCTACATGAACGGCGCAAACTACTATGACAAATACGAGCCGACGATTACAAGTTATGATTACAATGCGCTTCTTTCCGAAGCAGGCGACCTTACTCCCGCATATTTTGAGGTCAGAAAAATTATCGAAGAACACTTCGACAAGCTTCCCGAGCTGACGGTGAAAAATTCCGAAAAGGCCGCTTATGGCAAGCTTGAATTAAACGAAAGGTGCAGTATTTTTGAAGCCGCGCCGCTTTTGGCAAAGCCCGTTCACTCCGCCGCACCGCAGTTCATGGAGGATATCGGTCAGTATTACGGCTTCACGCTTTATTCGACGGTCGTTGATGGCCCGAGAGATGAAAGAGAAATTAAATTTGATGCGGTTCATGACAGAGCTGTTGTGTTCATAAATGGCGAATTCAAGGGCTATTATGAGCGCACAAGAGACGGCAAGCCAGTCAGCTTTTCGCTCAAAAAAGGCGAGAAATGCCGCATAGACATACTTTGCGAGAACATGGGCAGAGTAAACTACGGACCGAGAATCATGGACAGAAAGGGTATCAAGGGCGTCAGATTTAATCTGCAGTACCATTTCGGTTGGGACATGTATCCTTTGCCGCTTGATAATATTTCCTCGCTCAAATATAAGCAGGAAAGCGGAAAGGTTGAAGTCGCTTCATTCCTTAAAGGTACGCTTAAGATTGACGGCGAGCCGCACGATACATTCATACGTCTTGACGGCTTTACCAAGGGAGTTGTTTTTGTCAACGGCTTCAATATCGGACGTTATTTCAACACGGCAGGACCGCAGAAAACACTCTATGTTCCTGCGCCGATGCTCAAAAAAGGTGATAATGAGATAGTTGTTTTTGAGACCGATCACTCGGACAGAAGCTGTGTAACCTTCCACGACAAACCCGATTTAGGCTAAAAAATAACCGCAGATCTGTTGATTTGCGGTTATTTTTTGCGCTTTAACGGCATAGCTTATACAAAGGAGTTGACAAGCTATGTCTTTTATCGGAACGAAAAAAACATTGAATTTTCACAAATATAATATTAAATTAACGGAAATATTGTCAAACTGGAAAATAATATTACCGTTGATTTTTTCATTTGCAGGAATCATTGCAGGCTGCCTTAGCGGAAAAGGGGAGGGTAAGCCCTTTTTAAGGATAACTGAGTATTTCACATCGGTTATATTGACACGCGATACAACTGCTGTCGGTTCGGAATTTATACTATATCTGATTTTTCCTGCCGTATTTACAGTCATTATTTTCTTTTTGGGGCTATCCGTTTTCGGCTCTGTTTTAACAAATGCTATGCCGATGATCTATGGCTACATAATCGGATGCATTTCATTTTTTCTTTACAGTGAATACACGCTCAAAGGGCTTGGATACTGCATAATAATGATCTTTCCTTATTCAACGCTTTGCCTCGTTGCAATTGTACAGTGCTGTCGGGAGAGCATTAACATGTCCGAGTTTATAATGAAAAGCATATCAAAAACGACAAAATTCCTGAATTACGGATTTGCCGTTTACTACAAATCGTTTTTCAGGAATTTGATTTTTATTATTGCCGCGTCCGCACTCAAGAGTGTTCTTCAATATTTATTCGGAGGGCTTTTTACCTTTTAATTTGTTCAGCGGATTGGAGGAAACTGCGTCCTTGAGCTGAGAATTGATTATGTGGGTGTAAATTTCGGTCGTTGCCAGATTTTCGTGACCGAGAATGTCCTTAATGAGCAGTACATCAACGCCGCCTTGCTGGTACATCAGTGTTGCCGCAGTGTGCCTGAGCTTGTGAGTTGAAAAGCCGCGGTTGCCGAGACCCGATTTCTCAATATATTTTTCAACAACATGCTGAACCGATTTTGGACTTATACGCGATTTTCTGCCGCTTAAGAATAGGGCATTCTTGTCCTTAACTCCGTCAACAGGCCTAACCTTCATGTATTCTTTAATAGCGTCAATGCACATCTCGTTGAGATAAATCGTGCGTTCCTTGTTGCCCTTGCCTTTGACGGTCATCGTATTGTCGCTTTTAATGTCATTATAATTGAGACTGCAAAGCTCAGAAAGCCGCAAACCGCAATTAAGGAAGATAGTAAGAATTGCATAGTCGCGCTCCTTGTTGCGCCCGTCAACGCTTTCCAGAAGCTTAACGCTTTCATCAAGTGTAAGGTACTTTGGAAGCGTTTTCTTCTTTTTCGGCAGTTCAAGCTCTTCCATCGGATTTTCGGGAATTACCTTGATTTTAAGATGAAGATATTTAAAAAAAGCACGGATAGAGGAAACCTTTCGCGCAACGGCGGCAGAATCGTTATTTCTGTCGTTACGGCAATAGGCAAGGAAAGCATAAGCGTCGGAGATTTTGATGTCGCGAATAAAATCTTTACCGATAAAATCAATGGCGATCTTATCGAACTCGCTGTCCTTGGGAACAAGACCGTGATAAACAAGCAGAAATCTGAAAAATAGTCTCAGATCGGAAGCATATTCGAGAACAGTAAGCTCTGATTTACTTTTGACTACCGAAAGATAGTTGAGAAACTCAACAACAAGCGGCGGCAAAGAAACAAATTCTTCCTTATGCATAAAAACATCCCTTTATTCAAAAAATTCTCTTATTCAGTAGGGTAAATACATTATAGCACATGTCATAAAAAAAATCAAGTTAAGATACAAAATAAATATTTTGTATCAAAAAGGGGAGTGAAAAATGGATTTTAATTGAAAAGGTGCGGAAATATAAGAATGTAAGTAAAAATATGGGCTTTACGGTAAACAAAGAGTGCCCGATATATAGTCGAGCGCTTTATAAAAGTATTCCGGTTATATTTCTTCAAATATCGGAACGATGCCACCGATATCGGTTAATTCGCTGTCAGTCAGTTCAATGTAGCTTACATTATATTTATTTAAGAAGCTTTTAATTTTTTCTGCATCATTGTGTGTGCTCAGCTTTCCGTTGAATGCAATCAGATTTTTGTCAATAAATCCACAGCATCCGCCGATAAATCCATAACTGTATCCGCTCAGTTTAATCTGACCCTTAGAAAGCATCAGGCAATCTAATCCTATTCGATGAAAAGTATCGTAAACAGATATGTCATCGGTCATTGCGGCATTCGGAGCGACTAAAACCGATGAACAGCCGACGTAGCCTTGATTACAGTGAAATAAGGTTATATCTTTTTTGGCGGCATAAGCCTGTATGGTTTTGCCGACGTGAGATGTGTTGCAAACTATGCTGTTTTCAAGCCTTTTCACGTTTATAGCCGCCTCGGCAGGATACGGCGATTTAATACATTCGCTGTAGACCTTCACCTTTTCAAATTTTTCTGTTCCCCACCCTATTGTTAAATAATTAACAATATCGTTTTCTTGAATATAGCTTATAAGTGACGGCGCCAAATTTTTATCGCAGACAAAGGATCCTTCATCAAGCTGTAAAAGATTGCAGTCGGGGTGACTTGCTACGGGCGCCGAGAGCTTGGGGTTTACGTTTACCTTGAATACTTCAACGCCTGCTTTTTCAAGCGCCGCAATTGTTTCTGTTGCATCGGCAGAAACGGCAACCGTTGCCTTACCCTGCGGCAAAAGCGGTGTTTTCAGTATTCTTCTCAACGTCCTCTCCCCTTTCGGTCAGTTCTTTATCTTTTTTAAAGCGCCCTTTTCAAGCCTTGAAACCTGAGCCTGTGATATTCCGATTTCTTTGGCAACCTCGGTTTGTGTTTTTCCGAGCATAAAACGCAAATTGAGAATATTTTTTTCTCTTTGAGAAAGTCTTTTTATAGAATCTCTAATAAGAATTTCGTCCATCCAGTTGTCCGCTGTGTTTCTGTCGCCGATCTGATCCATAACATAGATTGCGTCGCCGCCTTCATTGTATACAGGTTCATAAAGCGACACAGGCTCGACGATAGATTCAAGAGCGATGACTACGTCCTCTTTTTTCATATTAAGCTCTTTTGCGATTTCTTCAACCTTAGGCTCTCTGTTAAGCTCATTTGAAAGCCTTTCTCTGACCTGAATCGCCTTGTATGCCGTGTCTCTGAGCGAACGGCTTACTCTTACAGAGTTGTTGTCTCTGAGATATCGGCGCACTTCGCCGATAATCATTGGAACGGCATAGGTTGAAAAGCGAACCTGCAAATCGGTGTTGAAGTTGTCAATTGCCTTTATAAGTCCCATACAGCCGACTTGAAACAGGTCGTCCAACGGCTCGCCTCGGTTTGAAAAGCGCTGAATAACGCTCAGAACAAGCTTCAGATTGCCTTGAATCATTTCGTCCCTTGCCGCCTTATCGCCGTTATGCGCTCTGTTGATCAGCTCCAGCTTTTTGTTTTCACGCAAAACCTTTAGGCTCGAGGTATCAATTCCGCAGATTTCAACCTTGTTTTTATATTGCATTAAAAAGACCTCCTCACAGTAAAATTTTTACCAGAAGAAGGTCCCGATATTCAATTAGCGTCTGTATTTAATAATATTTACAATAAAAATAAAGCACTCGTTAATAAAATCAAACGGTGAAACGAAAAATGCGCGCAGTGCATTGCCGAGCATTTTTCCGTATAGATGATTACGCTGGTATGCAACAGACATTACCATGTAGTGCCTGAATTTGACATAGCGTATTTCTCTTTTGCTCAAACGGTTAAAATACTGCTTCTTGAATTCAAAGAGCATGTTTTCTCCGTCAATCTTGTTCTTTCCCTGGGAAATTCCGCCGTCATTGTGCTTATAGACCTTAATATCGCAGGAATTGAAATAGCGTATCTTTAACCCGGCTTCAATTGAAATGAGCATGAGGAAAAAGTCCTGACCCATTTTAGCGTCCTTAAAGCCGCCTATTTCGCGGAGCTTATCCGCTTTGAACATAAAGCTCGGAGTGCCGCTGAGGTTTTTGGTAAGATGATAGCGCAAAAGCGTATCGTTATCGAATGCCTTGATGCCCTTGTGATCTCTGTAATCGCAAACCTTGCCGTCCATGCGGTACATTATCATGTTTGAAAAAGAGAGGTCGCAGTTCGTATCGAGCATAAATTTCAGCTGCTTTTCGACCTTACCCGACATATACTCGTCATCATCGTCAAGGAAGGTTATGTATTCACCGTGAGCGACATTTATACCGACATTTCGTGAAAGAGAACCGCCGAGGTTCTTTTCATTTCTGATATAAATAATCCTGTTGTTATTCAAAGCTTCAATATAATTCTTTATATCGTCGCGATACGGAAAATCGCTCGGACTGTCATCAACAACAATTATTTCAATATTATCATAGGTCTGATTTATAACGGACTGCAAGGCGTTGCTTACATAATCCAGTTTTCTTTTGTAAGTCGGAATAATAACCGAAACCATGCAACCCATCAATTTATCTTCCTTCAAAAAGAAACTTTCTTAAGGCAATACCGCACGATTGTGCTGTTGCCTTAACTCAATTATTATACAAAAACAAAGCGTCTTTGTCAATAATTATTCCGCTCGTTCAAACAGCTGTTTGAGCCAGCGAACGGATCTCGAAAACCAGTAGGAATTCGGTTTTACAAGCTCCTGACCGCTTTTAGATGAACAAACAACATCGGTGCCGAGAGAAAATCCGTGATCCCCTTGCGAAAAAATATGCATTTCAAAACTGACCTTGTTTTTGTCAAGCGCTTCCGCATATCTAAGGGAATTTATGATCGGAACACAGCCGTCGTCCGAAGCCGCAAAAATAAAGGTCGGCGGTGCGTCTTTATTAACATATTTGTCTACTGATTCAACCTGCTTTGCGAGAATCTGGCTTGTTGAATCAAGAATACATGGATAACCGAGTATACATGCGTTCGGTTTTTCGTTGGACATAGCCGAAAGCGCCGCGGCAAGATGACCACCTGCTGAGAAGCCGATCACAGCAATTTTCTGCGGATCGGTGTGGAATTTATCGGCGTTTTCTCTTATAAATCTGAGTGCCGTTTCAGAGTCGTTAAGCGGTGTCGGAAACGCCGCGTTTTCATTGAGAGAATACCTTAAAACAAACGCGTTGAATCCCATTGAAAGAAAGGAAAGCGCAATTGGTTCAGCTTCCCTGTCCGAACAGAATCTATATGCTCCGCCGGGTAAAACAAGGACGGCAGGCTTGGTTTTCATGTTCGGCATTTCCTCGGAAATATCGGGAATATATGAGGTCAATGTGACCTCAGGATCGTCTGTTATTCTGAAAACTTCTGAAACCATATTTACTCCTCAAACTCGCTCATATCGGCATAGGAACGGAAAACATATCCGTTCTCTTCGAGAATTTTAATATCGTCAAGCAATACCCCGAGACCCTTTGCAACGCACAGCTCGGGTTCTTCGGCACACCTGACGTTAAATCCAAACTTACTCTTGAAAAAATCATCAATTCCTCTAATGTTTGCACCGCCGCCTGTGATTATCATGCCGTTTTTAACAATATCGGCAACAAGCTCAGGCTGGGTTTGAGAAATAAGAAATTTAATTTCGTCAACTATCTTTTCAAGGTGCTCTCTTATACAAAGGAATACGTCGGTCGAGGTGATTTCAATGCTTTTCGGCAGCTTGGTTATGTAATCCTTGCCGACCGCGCGAACAGCAAGCTCAGCGTCAAGAAACTTTGCTGAACCGACCTGTTTTTTTACCTTTTCGGCAGTAACCGAACCGATGATCGTGTCGCGCTCATGGCGCACAAATCTGCAAATATCGTTATCAAAAGTGTTGCCAGAAATACCGATTGAAGCGGAATTGGCAATACAGCCCCTTGTGACAACGGCAATATCCGTTGTCCCGCCGCCGATGTCAACAATAAGCACACCCTCGGGATTTTTCATGCTGACTCCTGCGCCCAAAGCCGCGGCGAGCGGTTCCTCAATAACGCAGGCTCTCGCTGCTCCCGCCGAGATGAGAAGATCCGTAAATGTCTTTTTGTCAAGCTCACCCGTATCTGACGGCACGCAAGCGACAATGCTCGGTTTGAAAATACGGTTTTTGCAGATTTTCTGTATAAAGTGGCATATCATTTGCTCAAGCGCGTTATAGTCAAAAATACTGCCGTTTCTAATCGGACGAACCGCCGTGAGATAATCGGGAGTTTTTCCGAGCATTTTGTACGCTTCTTTTCCGATTGCTTTTACCTTATTTTCCGAGCAGTCATATACAATAACGGAGGGCTCGTTTATTCTTATTCCCTTGCCGTCTGCATTGGCAACGATCGAGGTCGTTCCGAGATCGAAACCGATTTTTGTTCCTATCATGAATAATGCCCTCCTTTCTTAATCAATGTAAGCTAAAATCCGCGGGATGAGCCGCCGCCGCCAAACGATCCTCCGCCTCCGGAAAAACCGCCTCCACCGCCGCTACCGCTTCCGCCAGAGAATCCTCCGCCACCGTGGAAAGAGCCGCTGTATCCCGTTGATGTATTGCGTCTGATAAAAGAGAAATAAATAATTAGAATAACTACGATTGTTATAATACTGTAGCCGACAATTTTTTCAAGCAATGACGGCTCAAGATCCTTGTCGTGCTCTTCGATTGAGGTGTAATCCTCGCTTACGGAAAGACCCTTTTCAATGGAAACCTCGTTGATGATCGAATTATAAACTGAGGTCAGACCGTTTGAAAAGTCATTCTTTTGAAAGCTCGGCACTCCGTATATATCGAGAATTCTGCCTGTTTTACTGTCGGGCAGTGCACCCTCAAGACCGTAGCCGACCTCGATACGCACCTCTCTGTCATCGACTGAAAGCAAAAGCAGAACGCCGTCGTTGTTTTCCTTTGAGCCTATACCCCATGTACGTGCGAGGTTGAGCGAGTAGGATTCAATGTCACTGCCTTGAAGATTCTGTACCGTTACAACAACGACCTGGGCACCGCAAGCCTTGTAAAGCGCTTCGCCCTGCTGCTGCATTTTTGCTTCGTTTTCATTTGAAATTACATTCGCAAAGTCGTTGACAAAAAAGTTTTTTGTCGCTTTCGGCAGGGTTACTGCTGACGCGGAAAAAGCCAAAATCGCAAGCAAAACCAAAACAGTTGCAGAAACAGAAATAATTCTTTTCATTATTTAAAACTCCACATTCGGTACTGTCTGTGAATTATCGTCCGCTTTGAAGAAATCTGCCTTTTCAAATCCGAAAATTCCTGCAAGAATATTTTTCGGGAAGGTACGGATCGAAGTGTTGTATGACTGAACAGCCTCGTTGTAATCCTTGCGGGCAACGGCAATTCTGTTCTCGGTTCCTGCAAGCTCATCTTGAAGCGCAGTGAAATTCGAATTCGCTTTTAAATCGGGATATGCTTCGGTAACGGCATTTACCCAAACCGAAATAGCCCTATCAAGCTCGTCATTTGCCTGCGAAAGGCTTGCGGCATCATTCGCCCTGCCGACCTTTGCTCTCGCTTCGGTAACGGCTGTCAGAGTTTCCTGCTCAAATTTTGTGTATCCTTTGACTGTTGAGACGAAATTCGGAATCAGATCCGCACGGCGCTGGAGCTGAGTCTGAATGTCAGCCTGCTTTGTTTCAACCGTTGTCTGCGCCTTAACAAGCGAATTATATCCGCCTGCAAAAATGCCGACAAGAACAACCAACACTGCGATAATCGCAATTATAATTTTTGTACCGCTTTTCATATCGAACACCTCTTTGATTTATTTTCTTTCTTCTATTTTACTATTTCTGAGAGCCGCAGTCAAGCAAATTACGCTTTTAACACCGTAAAGATATAACATTTTTCCGCATTCGTTGAGAGTTGCGCCCGATGTTTTGATATCATCAATCAGTAAAATCGTTTTTCCCTCAAGCTGATATTTATTATTAACGTCAAACGCGCCGATAAGATTACCTGTTCTTTCTATTCCCGAGCAGTCATGCTGACAGTCGGTATCATATAGCTTGACAAGCATTTTGTCGGCAAAGGGAATGTCGCAGAGCTTTGAAATTTCACGCGCAAGAAGTCTGCTTTGGTTGAATCCGCGCTTGCGCTCCTTGGTTTTGTACATCGGAATAAATGTTATATAATCAAAGGATATATCTCCGAAATATGCTTCAAGCGTTTCGGTCATCAGCCTTGCGAGTGGTTTTGAAATGCTCCGCTCATCTCTGAACTTGAAACGGTGAATACATTTCTTTACATCTTCGTCATAGTACATCGCGGAAGCGACCTTGTCATAGTAAACAGCCTTTTTCTTATTGCAGCTGCAATCTTTCTTGGCGGCGCCGCAATGCGTGCAGATATCGCCCTTGATAAACGGAATCGTTTCCTCACAATCCGAGCAGTAATCCTCAAACGGACCGATCAGCTCATTGCAGAATATACAGCGATTCGGAAAGAACAGCGAAGAAATAAAAGCGGAAACAGCTTTAATGAAATCCTTCATCCCCGTCCCCCGTTTCGGTGAGAAAATGCTTCAGCGCAGTATAGCGCTTCGTTCTGCTATTGTTCATCGTCATTCTGTAAACATCGTCCGAAAGTCCGACAAGCACCATAATACTCTTTGCCCTTGTTACCGCCGTGTAAAGTAGATTCCTGTAGCTGAGGTTCGGTATAACGTTAAAGACGGGCATAACGACCGCTTTGAATTCATTGCCCTGACTTTTATGTACCGTTACGGCATAGGCATGCTCGATCTCGTTGGCGTTTTCAAACGAATATACGGCTATTCTATCCTCAAAGTTGACCGAAAAGGCCGAGGAGGTGTTGTCGATTTTTTCGATTATACCGATGTCGCCGTTAAATATTCCGCTTCCCTCGTCATTGCCCTTTGTCCAGAGGATATCGTAATTATTCTTTATCTGCATGACCTTGTCCCCCTCACGCAGTATTTTTCCCGCCAAGGTAACCTCTCTTTTGTCTCTTGACGGCGGATTGAGGGTTGCTTGCAGAATCTTATTTATATATACGCTTCCGCACTCGCCTTTTCTGGACGGACACAGAACTTGAATATCGTTTATCGGGTCAAAATCATATGCCTTAGGCAGTCTCGTCGAGCAAAGCTCGGATATTGTGTTCACCACCGCAGAGGAGGTAACGCGCTTCATAAAGAAAAAGTCGTTGTCCTTGGTTTCAAGGTCTGGCATTTTTCCGTCAACAATATCGTGCGCATTTGTGACGATACGGCTTTTCATCGCCTGTCTGAACACCTTTTTCAGCTCAACGACAGGTAAGGTGCCTGATTCGATCAGGTCATGCAGAACATTGCCCGCTCCGACCGCAGGAAGCTGATCCGAGTCGCCGACCATAATCAGACGGCATCCGAGCGGCAACGCGTTCAGCAGGCTTGAAAACAGCGTTATATCGACCATGGAAAGCTCGTCCACAATAACTGCGTCGGCCTTGAGCGGATCCTGCATATTATGCTTGAAATGCGGATTGTCGTTTTTATCCCATTCAACCTCAAGCAGACGGTGAATTGTTTTCGCCTCTCTGCCTGTAATTTCGCTCATTCTTTTGGCGGCTCGTCCTGTCGGAGCTGTTAGCGCGACCTCAAGACCGTCCATCTCAAACAGCTTTAAAATGCCGTTGAGAGTTGTTGTTTTGCCTGTTCCGGGACCGCCCGTTAATATGAGTATTCCCTTGTCAACGGCTTTAATAATGGCTTCCCTTTGCTTCTCATCGTAAACAATACATTCGTCGCGTTCGATGTTTTCAATATCCTGCAAAAGTGTCGGTTTGCCTGCAGGGGGAAATTTAAGAAAAACCTTGATCCTCTCTGACGCCGCGTATTCATCGGAGTATATCTTAAACAGGGCGACAAAAACTTTGCCGTCCATAACAAATTCTTCGAGTTTGTGCTCTTGGATCAGTGTGTCAAGCGCTTCATTTATGCTCTCTTCATCGGCGTCGAGAAGTCCTTTTGACGGAGCTATAAGCTTTTCACGCGGCAAACAGGTGTGCCCGTTGCGAAGATTATGACGAATAACATGCATAACACCTGCTTGAATTCTGAATTCGGTTGCAGGCTTAACATCAAGAGCGTCGGCGATCTGCTCGGCTCTTTCAAAGCCGATGCCTATCCCCTCTCCGCACAAAACATACGGATTCATTCTTACGACGTCAACCGCATTTGCACCGTAAAGCCGATAGATTCTGAGACACTCCGAAGCAGTCAAACCGAGCCTTTCGAGAGCTATCATAACCTGGCGGACGGAAAACTGCTCATTGAATGCCTGACATATTTTTTCCGCCTTTGAAAGCGATATGCCGTTTATCAGAGCAAGAGACTTCGGATGCTTTTCGAGAACCTCGAAAGCCTCTTCGCCAAAGCGTTCGATAATTTTCTGCGCTGTTTTCGGACCGATTCCCTTAACGGCTCCCGATGCGAGGTAACGGTACAGATCCGCCGATGTTGACGGGAGACTTCTTTCGCAAAGCTCTGCTCTGAACTGCTTGCCGAAGGTCTGATGAACGACCCATGTTCCGCGAAGCTTCAACTCCTCACCGACATTGATTTCGGGAAGAACGCCCACAACGGTTATGTACTCCTCGTCCGCAGACAGTTCAAGAACCGTAAACCCGCTCTCGGGCTTACGGAACACAAGCTCTTCAACATATCCGTGGATTTCTTCAAGGTTTTCGTTCATCTTTTTCCTCGCAATTATCTTTGCAGTTATTTTTTGCGTTTATGTATATTTTCATTTCATCAATTATAACATCGGCTATATGCTTTTCTTCTTCGGAAAGCGCGCTTGAATCAAATTCAATTTCATCAAAAATCAAATCGCCGAAAATGAGCTTTTTAAAATAGGTTCCGTAAACGAGGGATTCTATTCTTCCCCTCTTCACGTCGGTCGGAAATTTGACAATATAACGGCTGTTGCCCTTAGGACGGTATATCCAAAGCAAAAGAAAATAGACACAGCTGACAAATCCTATGAAGCTTAAAGCACATACAAGACCGCATACGAGAGCGTTCATAAAATCACCTCACTGATATGATATTCAGCGAGGAGCATAATGTTAAGGCAATACCTTACATTTAGAGGTATGCTGATTGCAAAAATCGTTGACTTTCATACAAGCAGGTCTGTAAGCCGAGTTCTGTCATTTAAGGCAATTATCTATCCAGGCTGTGAATTACTCCGCAGCTCAAGCCACCCGTTGAAATGATAGGCCGAGCAAGCCTAATCAGTCGGTGTTGCCCCGAATAGGGTTTACAGGATCGCAATGTTTCCACGCGATCGGTGAGCTCTTACCTCGCCTTTCCACCCTTACCGCAAATGCGGCGGTATATCTCTGTTGCACTGTCCCTAAGGTTACCCTCGGCGGCCGTTAGCCGTTATTCTGCTCTATGGGGCTCGGACTTTCCTCATGCATAAGCATGCAACTGCCCAACCTGCTTGTATGATAATCAACGATTACCTATATATTTTAATTTAAAATGTAATAAAAGTCAATTAAATAGGTCATTTATTTTTAAAAGTCTTGATAAAATTCGAAAGATATAGTAAAATGTTGCATTAGAAGGTGAAAAAATGAGCGATATTTACTTTAAGAATTACAAAAAAAGAGATGATACGGGCGAAATACCCATCACTCAGTCGGAAAAAGATTTTCAGGACAGACGGAATCAGCAGAAATATGATGAAATAATAAAAAATCAGGAACGACTCGGTACCTTTGAGGGGTATCAAAACGGCGAAAGACCTGCCGAACTTGAAACACCTCAGCAAAAGAAGCCTAAAAAGAAAAAGAAGAAAAAGGGCTGCGGTTGCGGATGCGGAAGCTTACTGATAATCTTCCTTCTTATAATCGCAATGCTTCCGATCGGCAGTATTGGATATGTTTATTCTCTCTGCTCGAAAACGAACTATGTCAGCAGCGATTTGAATTATTCCGAGGATCCTAATTATTATAATGTTTTGCTTATCGGCTGCGATAAATCGGACGGAACATCTCAGCGCTCCGACTCAATGATACTTGTCACGATCGACAAGGAGCATCAGAAAATCAAAATGACCTCCTTCATGCGCGATCTGTGGGTTTCGATTCCGGGATATGACGATGCAAGATTGAATGCCGCCTATTCCTACGGCGGTGCGGAGCTGCTTTTGCAGACGTTACATGAAAATTTCGGTGTAAACGTAAATGATTACGTCATGGTCGATTTTGCAATGTTTGAGAAGCTGATTGACGGCTTGGGCGGAGTTAATGTTGATATCACCGAGGACGAAGCCGATTTCATAAACGAAACAAGTCACGCCAAGGTTCATTCGGGCGAGAACGTTTTAAACGGAGACTACGCGTTGATATATTGCAGAATCAGATATCTTGATTCCGATTTCAACAGAACTCAGCGTCAGCGCAAGGTCATGAATTCGATCATAAAAAAGACGGTTTCTCAGAATCCGGTCAAAACGCTTTCGGTCATGAGCGATATAATTCCGCTGATTACGACGAACATCAGCCCTGCGAAAATGACGGTCAAAGCGTTCAGTGCAATAAGCTTTCTGAAATACGGAAACGATCAGTTCAGACTGCCGACCGACGACGGATACACAAGTGAGATCATCTACGGTCAGGATGTCCTCGTCCCCGATCTTGAAGCAAGTAAAGAGGCTCTAAACAAATTCATATATGAATCATAAAATAACGGACAGAAGCACAAACTTCTGTCCGTTAAAATTTTTGATTTTAATAGTCGCTTTCTGTGTCCAAATTTGGATCTTCGGGATCAACGGGAACATCGGGCTCCTCAGGCGTATCCGTAACAGGCTCCTCGGGCTCTGTGATCGGCTCTTCATCTGTTATCGGTTCCTCATATGCTGTGGTCGGTTCATCATAGTATGAGTTGTTATCACCGCTGTAGGAATTGTCGGAAGAGTTGTCATTGCCGCTGTCAGTCGTCGTATCTCTTCTGTTGGATACCGAATCAAGCGGGCTGACTCTGTTTTCCGAAAGTACGATATTGGTCTTTCCATAGAGGATCTTCTGAAGCCTCTGCGCGCAGAGCGGATAGTCAACCGTCCATGCCCACTGTGTCGAATTTATCATACCGCCGATTCTTTCGACATAATCCTCGTTCGGCATGATGTATTCCTTGATTTCAAAATTCATCCAGTCGTGTGAATATGCCGTTGCGATAAGCGAGAGAACCTCTGACTGTTTGTAACCGGTTCTGAGATAATCGGTCGCCTGCTTATATGCATTTACAAGCTGTCCGTTCGAGGCTTTTTTAGCCTTTTCTATCAAGGACTTAATAACGGAACGCTGTCTCCTTGTACGGCTGAGGTCGCTGTCATCATCACAGTGACGGATTCGGCTGTAAATAAGAGCCTGCTTACCGTTTAATGTAGCTGTTCCGTAGGGAAAATCCTTCTGGCTTGATGTTCTGCGGATATAGTCCGCCTCGTAATCCTGAACGTTTACCGTAACACCGCCGATAGCGTCAATTACCTTCGGGAATGATTTGAAATCAACGGCGACATACTGGTCGATTTTAATTTTGTAGTTGTTTTCGAGAGTTTGAAGAAGAGTTTTCGGACCGCCGTGGTAAGCGGCATTTATCTTTTCGTACTCATCGTAATAGGTTCCGTCCTCTTTCGGCATTTTGATATATGTCCAGCTGTCACGCAGGAAAGAAACCATTGTGATTCTTTCGTTTTTCTTATCAATGGAAACAAGAATCTGAGAATCACAAAGATTGTATTCGCTGTCAACACCGCAGAGAAGAACATTTAAAACATTCTTGTTTGACATTTTATCTCCGCCGTTGTTTGCCCACTGATAAAGGAACGCGTTAAGTGAATCAGCGTCGATATCGCCCATTACCTTGAACTGAGTATTATCATCTACAAGATAATTCTTATCAATCTTGTTGTAGTCGATTCCGTCGTCGCCGTAGCCCTTGCTCTTGGTTGAAAGATACAGCCAAACAAGTCCTGCACCGGCGGTGAGAAGAATCACGATTACAAGACAGAGCGCGATAATCTTCGTGTTTCTGTATTTATTCTTTGTGAAAAAGTTTTCTTTCTTTTCGGGTACAAAATCTTCCTCATCATATTCCGTGTCTTCGGGCTCATCAGCATCGTTTCCGTCACTGTAGGAGCTGATATTATTATCAGCCTTATCAAAGTGCGGAACAGGTACTATCTGAGTTTCCTCATCGTCGGAAGCATAATGACTGTATTTTTTATTAAATTCATCCATGTTGTCCAAAGCGTCCAATTTATCTTTGTTATCCATAAGATCAACTCCATTTAAACGAATCCGCAGTTCCATAGAAATGAAACACAGGTAAATGACAAAAAGCGAACAACATGATTATATTGTCCGCTTCTTTAAATCCTTATTCCTCTTTTGCTTTAGGCTCGATTTTACCGTAAAGTGAACCCTCAAGATCCGAACGAGGTGCTCTGGTAGGAGCATTTTGTTCCTTGGACTGCGAACGGTTATCGTGTCTTCTGTAATCTCCTCTGCGGCCTCTTCCGTTAGACGGATTGGTAGCCTTAAATCCCTCGGCAAGAGTAATAACAACGCGTCTGTCGCTCTCTGAGCCGATGGAATGTGAATCAACACCCTCAATTTCCTGAATCGTTGTATGAATGATTCTTCTTTCATACGGATTCATCGGATCAAGACAAACATTTCTGCCGTATTTCTTAACTCTTGCGGCATTTTTCTTTGCAAGCTCACGGAGAGTTTCTTCTCTCTTCTCTCTGTAATTGCCTGCGTTGATTGAAACGCGCTTGTAATTGTCCTTGCCCTTGTTGATAACAAGTCTTGTAAGGTACTGTATAGCGTCGAGCGTTTCGCCGCGTCTGCCGATAACATAGCCGTAGTCGTTACCGCAGTCAAGCTGAACATAAACGCTTTCGTTATCCTCGCACGAGGAAATCTTTGCGTCCTGAACGCCCATACCCTCAAGAATACTTCTGATATATGCCTCAGCTGCCTTTGAAGCCTCGCCTACCGTTTTAACGGTTTCTTCGTTTGTTGCCGCCTTAGCTTTTGCTTTGGCAGGCTCTTTCTTAGCTTCGGGCTTCTTAGCTTCGGCTTTCTTCTCCTGCTTAGCAGGCTTCTGCTCTTTTATCGGCTTCGGTTCGGTTTTTTTAACCTCATCGGGAACCTCATAATAAGCTCTTACTTCTGCAAGTGAGCCTCCGAAAAGACCGAGAGTCTTTTTCTTAGCCGTTTTAAGAACCTCGACTTTAACATCTGCATCCCACGGAGCGCCGAGCTCGTTCTTTGCGGCTTCGATAGCGGCTTCTGTGGTTGCACCTTTTCCGAATGCTTCTTTAATCAACGGTTTTCACCACCTGTAAATCTACACAATTAAGTGTTATAATCAAAATTAGCTGTTTTTAATACGTTTAATACTGTTCTCTCTTGAACGTCTCTCAACTGTCTCCTTGACCATGAGCTTTGCAATGTTTTTCTGCGGAGACATGACCTTTTTCAAGGCAAATGTCTGAATCGTTGCAAAAATATTTGATGCGATCCAATATACACCGATTCCGCTCGGGAACATAAATGTAAATATAACCGAGGTGATCGGCATCATAAGCATTGTACAGCCCATTCCTGGAGCATTTGCACCCGGGTTCGTTTTCTTCTGTTGCATCTGAGTAATAACGGATGTTATCAATGATGTAACACCGGAAAGGATAGGAATGATCCAATACTTGCTGAATTCCTTATAATTCGGCTGAACACCGAGCTCAAGACCGCAGAAAATGAATCTTTTGGCGTCAATAAATGCCTGAACTTTAGCGATCGCGTCCGGCGAAATCGTTGTGCCGTTTGTGGCAATATAATCCTTCAATTCCGAGAAATGCTCGATGATGTAAAGCGGATAGTATCTCTCAACCTTTGTGCTGACAGAGAGAACGCCTTCTTTGATCATGCTTGAAAAAACATCAACAAACTGCTGAGATGTTGCGGCGTCAAGTCCGATAGCGTAACGAAGCGGATTGTAAAGAACGCCGTAGAGTCCGATAATAAACGGGAACTGAATAAGCAGCGGAATACAGCCTGCCGACATCGGGTTGTAGCCCTCGCGCGCGTAAAGATTCTGAGTTTCCTCCTGGATCTTCTGCTGATTGCCCGCGTACTTTTCCTGAATACGTCTGATCTTCGGAGCTAAACGCTGCTGCTTTGCCATACCCTTCTGCTGGCTGATCGTTGACGGAAGAGTTACAAGACGTGCAAAAATCGTAAAGAGAATAATTGCGATGCCGTAGCTTCCGTTGAAGCCGTCAACAATTCCGTAAAAGAAGAGCATTATATATCCGAAAATCGGAGTAATGTACTTGTAAAGGAAGTTATACATATTTTGTCTCCTTTATTCTTTGCGACCCTTTTCTTTTTTTGGAGGAACGGGGTCATAACCTCCCTTGAATAACTGATTGCATCTTAGCAATCTGCACAGAGCCAATAACGAACCTTTGAACGCTCCGTGAATCTCTATCGCCTCGAGGGCGTACTGGGAGCAGGTCGGATAATACCTGCACATGGGCGGAAGATGCGGCGAAATATGCCTTTGATAAAATCTGATACATCGTGTGAGAAATCTTCTCATTTCTTTTTCACGCCCGCTTTTGCAAGGTGCTTCGCCATTATGGCGGAAACATCCGTGCTTTTGAGATGCTTTGTTCTGGATCTGGCAACGAACACGAAATCATAACCGCTTTTAATGTTCGGTAGATTCTCTCTGAATGCTGCCCTAATAATCCTTCTTGAGCGGTTTCTTTCAACCGCATTGCCGATCTTCTTACTCGTGGTAATACCCATACGACAAACTCCCGCGCGGTTATTCCTTAAAACGTAGGTAACCAACGCAGGATCAGAAAATGATTTTCCTCTGCCGTAAGCTCGTCGGAAATCGCTATTTTGCTTTAAAACAATATAATTCTTTTTCTCAGGCAAAAATATCAAATCCGTTCAACGGTGGGTCTACCGTAAATTCCATAGTTCCGAATAAAGACATGCGTCTTGATAAGGTTGGAAAAATTAGTAAGTGAGCTGCTTTCTGCCCTTTGCACGGCGACGTGCAAGAACCTTGCGTCCGTTTCTGTCAGACATTCTCTTACGGAAACCGTGTTCCATCTTTCTGTGGCGCTTCTTAGGCTGGTAAGTTCTCTTCATCTTTCTGACCTCCGTTTCATAACTTAACTTTTGTACTGCTGAGCGTCAACAATGCGTTACCGCATATGCACTCACGTTGAACTATTATAATATATAAATCCCGTCGTGTCAATCTTTTTTTAGCATAATAATCAAGATATCTTGTTATTTAACCAGTTTTTTCTCATATATTTTGTACGCAATGTGCTTAAAACCGATGTCGTTTAGTTTAAACAGCAGTCTGTAAAAAGTCATGCCGTCAAGATATTCGCGCCTGAGCATTGCAAAGGCTTCATCATTGAGAAAGCTTATAAAGGCATTGAAGCGTTCAGACTTTGAAAATTTACCCGACTTGTCAAAATATTTGCGGCTGCAAAAGATATAGTCCTCAAGAAAACATGCGTTCATGTAGTCTCTGTAGCTCTTTGAATAGTTCATCGCGTCACACAGCGCAAAAAAGCGCTTGTAACAGGCCGAAACGTCCTCTGTTAATTCAAGCTTTCTTCTCTTGTTTATAACATTTACGGGCTTGTCCGTGAAATTATTGTATTTATACAGAATATCGTTTGTGAAAACAATCTTATCAGCATGGCAGAGGTATTCAAAAATCATTGTAAGATTTTCATAGCAAACAAGCTTTTCGTTGAAGCGAATATTGTTATTGACCATTATTTCACGTCTGAATACCTTGTTCCATGATGTTTGGAGCATAATATGTGAGGATTCAAAAATGTACCTAAGCTCCTTTTCTGCTTCAGAAATGCTGAAAACAAGCGTTTCCGATATTGAGTTGGCGTCGGTTTTGTAAGTTTTGCCGCCTTTTACAAATTCGCTGTAGAAACCGAATCCGAGCATATCAAAGAAATATTTGTCTATGTATTCTATGATTCTGTCAACCGCACCGTCAACATAGATGTCGTCGCTGTCAATAAATGTAACGTACTCCCCTCTTGCCTTTTCCAGGCCGTAATTTCTTGTTGCGGATACTCCGCTGTTTTCCTTGGAAATATATACAAGTCTCGGGTCGTCAAAACCTTTAATAATTTCTTCGGTAGAATCTGTCGAACCGTCGTTGATGACGATAAGCTCAAAATCCGATGAAGAATTCGCAAGCACGCTTTTTACGGAGCCGATTATCGTTTTTTCGGAATTGAATGCAGGCATAATTATCGAAAGTCTAACATTTTGCATTAAAAACACCTCTTTGCTATTCTACTTTATTTTAGCAATTTTTGCAATATAATTATCTTATAAAAAAGTTTTTTATTTGAGCACATAATAATTGTATATATTTATCATTGCATTTAGGACTTTCGTGTGGTATACTATTTCGGTAAAAAATCAAACAGGAGATGTAAAAATCATATGGATTCATTCGAAGAACTTTGGGAAATGGTAAAAGAAGAATGTAAGAATCAGGTTTCCGAGTCCATATACAATGTTTGGTTCAAGGATATGGAGCTTGTTAAATTCGACGATAACGAAGCGGTTATCGCTCTTTCGGATTTTAAGCGTAAAATAGTTGAAAGCAGATTTATGGATAAGCTTGAAACTTCGTTCAAAAATGTCATTGGCTTTGATATTGTTATTTCACTGACCGATATTGACAAAACGGCTGCATTAAAAGAGATAGAACAGGAAGAGCCTCTCTCGGACGAAGATACCTTTGATTCGTTTATTGTCGGAGCGTCCAATAAATTTGCCTATGCCGCGGCAAATGCCGTTGCCAATGATCCCGGCGGAAAATACAATCCCCTTTTTATTCACGGCAACTCGGGTCTCGGCAAAACTCATCTTCTTAATGCTATTGCGCATCAGATAAAACTCACACATCCCGAAGCAAATATTGTATATACACGGGGCGAAAGCTTCACAAACGAGCTTGTTAAGTACATCGGACTTAAAAGCACAGAGGCTTTTCACGACAAATACAGAAGCGCCGATATACTGCTTGTTGACGACGTTCAGTTCATCGCGGGTAAGGATTCAACTCAGGAGGAATTCTTCCATACCTTCAACGCACTCTATCAGGCGGGCAATCAGATCGTTCTGACCTCCGATAGACCGCCGAAGGAGATCGCACTTCTCGAGGACAGACTTCGCAACCGCTTTGAGTGGGGTCTGATGGCTGATATCCAGTCCCCCGATCTTGAAACAAGAATGGCTATTATCAAGAGAAAAGCAGAAGTGCTTAAATTTGAAATCACCGATGATATTGTTCAGTACATAGCCGAAAAGCTTAAAAATAACATCCGTCAGCTTGAGGGCGCTGTTAAAAAGATGCAGGCTTTTGTTACAATGCAGGGAATGCCCGTTAATATTATGACGGCTCAGACAGCTATCAGGGATATTATTGTTGACAACAGCCCGACACCGGTAACGATCAATAAAATTGTTACAGAGGTTGCCAGAACCTACGGCGCCGACAGTGCGGATATCTATTCGAAAAAGCAGAACGCTCAGACTACGGAAATGCGTCAGATGGCTATGTATATTGTCCGTGAAATGACAGGACTTTCAACAAAGCTTATCGGCAGAGAATTTAACAGAGATCATTCTACCGTTGTTTACAGCCTTGATAAATTTACCAAGCGCTATAATGACGACAGTAAGCTCAGAAGCGTTGTTGATAATATAATCAAGAATATCCGTGACGGACGGTAATCGGAGGATAATATGGCATTCGGAATTTTTAAAAAGTTTAATTTCGGCCTCAAAAAGACCCGTGAAAGCATGTCGGGCGCTATTGATGCCGCAATCAGTGAAAACGAGGATATTACCGATCAGCTTTACGATGATCTTGAGGAAATTCTCATTATGGGCGATGTCGGAATGAACACTTCGGCTGAGATCTGCGAAAAGCTCAGAGAATACGTTTCAAAGCATCATCTCAAGAAGTCATCTCAGGTTAAGGGAGCTATCAAGGAAATTGTTGCCGAAATGCTTGAGGGCGGCGAGGATATGGGACTTATCACCATGCCGTCAATTATTCTTGTTATCGGTGTAAACGGTGTCGGAAAGACTACTACGATCGGCAAAATGGCAGCAATGTACAAGGCTCAGGGCAAAAAGGTTATTCTCGGTGCGGCGGACACCTTCCGTGCGGCGGCTATCGACCAGCTTGAGGAATGGGCAAACCGCGCAGGAGTTGATATTGTTAAGCATCACGAGGGTGCCGATCCTGCCGCAGTTGTTTTTGATACGATTCAAGCAGGTATTGCCAGAGAAGCAGACATAATTATATGCGACACCGCAGGACGTCTGCACAACAAAAAGAATCTTATGGACGAGCTTGCCAAGATATACAGAATTATTGATAAGGAGCTCCCCTATAACGACCGCGAGAGCCTGCTTGTTCTTGACGCAACAACGGGTCAGAACGCTGTTAATCAGGCGAGAGATTTCAAGAACGTTTGCGAGATCACAGGAATTGTTCTTACCAAGCTTGACGGCACCGCAAAGGGCGGCGTCGTTCTGGCAATAAAGAACGATCTCAAGGTTCCCGTTAAGTTTGTCGGAGTCGGCGAACAGCTTGACGACCTTCAGCCATTTAATCCGAAAGCATTTGCGGACGGACTTTTTGATAATGAAGTCAAGCACGATGAGGATAATCTATTTATGGATGAATCGGAAAAGGATTCGGCGGAGGAAAAAGCGGAATGAAACTGCTGATTGCAACCCATAATAACAAAAAGAAGGCTGAATTACAGCGTATCCTCTTCCCTCTCGGAATTGAAGTTGTAACAGCTGAGGATATCGGATGCGATCTTCGTGACGTTGAAGAAACGGGAACGACCTTTGAAGAAAATGCAAGACTTAAAGCTGTTGCAGGCTGTGAGGACAGCGGAATTGCATGCATTGCCGACGATTCGGGATTGTGCGTCGATTACCTTAACGGCGAGCCGGGTGTTTATTCGGCAAGGTATTCGGGTGTGCACGGTGATGACGAAGCAAACATTGACAAGCTTCTGAAAAATCTTGACGGAGTTCCGAAAGAAAAAAGAACAGCGAGATTTGTCTGCGCCGCATGCTGTGCCTTCCCAGACGGTAAGATAGTAACCGTTCGCGGCGAATGTGAGGGCGAAATTCTCACTGAAAGACACGGAAACGGCGGTTTCGGCTATGACCCTGTGTTTATGGCAAACGGCAAGCCCTTCGGCGAGATAACCTCGGAAGAAAAAGATGCAATGAGCCACAGAGGAAAAGCGCTCAGACTTATGGCTGAACAGCTTAAAAATCTAATTACGGAGTAAGATATGGAAGAAAAAATGACAAGCAAAAGACGTGCGGAATTAAGAGGCATGGCAAACAGACTTGAGCCCCTGTTCCACGTCGGAAAGAGCGGTGTAACGCCTGCCGTTATCGCTCAGACAAACGAGGTTTTCAACACAAGAGAGCTTATAAAGCTCAAGGTCTTGCTTGAAAGCGCACCCGAGAAGCCGAGAGAGATCGCCGAAAAGATTGCGGCAGAAACAGGCTCACAGGTAGTTCAAGTCATCGGCGGCAGCATTATACTTTATAAAGAGAATCCCGATATTGAAAACGGAGTTGTAAAGAAAAAGAAAGCCCCCGAGAAGAAAAAATCGGGAGTCGGCAAGGGTGCAAAGGACTTCAAAAAGGTCTTTAACGCAAAAAAGAAAAGAGAAGAGGAACGTCAGGCGGCAGAACGTGCAAGATACAGCAGAAACCGCAGACATAATTTTAACGGCGGTTATTCAAAATAATTCAAAGGAGGTCGCGGTATGGATAAGAACGACAACAAAACCGTTGCTCAGAACAAAAAAGCATACCACGACTACTTTGTTCTTGAGGAATATGAAGCTGGAATTGAGCTTTTCGGCACAGAGATTAAGTCGATCCGCCAAGGCAAGATCAATTTAAAGGACGCTTGGTGCAACATCGTTGACGGTGAAATATTCGTAAACGGAATGCACATCAGCCCTTACGACCACGGCAATATATTCAACCGTGACCCGATGAGAGTCAGAAAGCTTTTGATGCACAAGAAAGAAATCAACAAGCTTTTCGGCACAGTCAAGCAGGACGGACTTTCGCTCATTCCCCTTTCGGTTTATTTCAAGAAAGGCAGAGCAAAGGTAAAGGTCGGTCTTTGCAAGGGTAAAAAATTGTACGATAAGCGTGACGTCGCTGCAAAGAAGGATGCCGCAAGGAACATCGAGCGTGCGATGAAGGAACGCTTTCAATAATATGGGGATGAAAGGATTTCGACGGGGATTTTGAACCGCGATAAGCGAGCAGTGGTGCGGAACCACTATAAAAGCCGTAGTTTATAAAAATAAACGACAACAATACTCAGTTAATGGCTGCCTAAGTGCGGCCCATCCTTCCCGGAAGAACTGCGGTCCGGATAAGGGTGTCGATCAGCAGTGAACGTGAATGAATGAGTAGCCTTGTAATTCATCATGACCAAAAGGATACCGTAAAGGAAAGCCTGTTTGTCGGCGCTCCTTGAGGGGAAGCTTAAAAGATAAACTACGCTCGTAGAAATTCACGGGAATTGATTTTCGGACGCGGTTTCGATTACCGCCATCTCCACCAAAATAAGCCTAAACCGATTTGTTGGTTTGGGTTTATTTTTTTGCGGTAATCGAAACCGCATAGTCCATCTTTTGCGAAGCAAAAGGGACATAAAAAAGCGAAGGTTGCGAAGCAACGAACGAAGCGAAGCTTCGGTTGCCGTCCATCTCCACCAAAATA
>CAKSSJ010000007.1 GCA_934488615.1 uncultured Eubacteriales bacterium
ATCTGACTCGGAACACAGCCGAGATGCTGAGCCATCTCGTTTCTTTGAATCTCCGTTTCTCCGTCGTCGCTGAGCATGTCGAGAATCAGCTTGGCGATCTCATTGCTCATACTCATATCATCATCTCCTTTTGACTTTGACTTTCTTTGACCTTTTGACAAGTCAAATTATAGACCTTCTTTGACCTTTTGTCAAAAGTCAAGAAAGGTCAAAAACGTTTTTACGCTTGCCGATTTTTAAGAATATCGTTGGCATACTTGTTTTTACTAACTTTTTCAGCTTGTTTCTCGCGTTTGCTCGCTTTTTGTAAGAATTTATAAAAACTTTAAATTCCAAATTATTTTTCATCGGCTTATGCTGACTTTCTCTTGCCTTTCATGCAGATGAGAGCGGGCATGTTATCATATGAAGTGCACCGCTTCATATAAATTTAACGTAAAAAACGCAAACCTGATAATCTCGGGTTTGCGTTTTATTCTTCTATTTCTTTTTACATCTTATCTATATATTTTTTAACGTTTTCTATCACGGTTTGAGTTGCTTCCTCAAGCGTACCGCCGACCTGACAGCCTGCCGCCTGCGGATGTCCGCCGCCGCCCATTGCCGCACATATTTCCGAAACGTTGATCGGGCGGTTGCTTCTCATCGAGATTTTATAGCTGCCGTCCTTGCGTTCACGCATCGTAACACCGACCAAAACGCCCTCGATCTGTCTCGGAAGCGATGCGATCGCATCGACTTCGCTCTCGTCCGAGCCGCTCTGACGGTACATATCCTGCGTGACCGTTATCAGGGCACATTTGCCGTCAAGGAACATCTTCATTCCGCCGACAGCCAGCTTTTCAAGCGCAACATAGGTTCTCGTTTTCGTCTCGAACATAACTGTGTTTATCGTCACATTGTCTGCGCCGCACTCAATCATTTCCGCCGCCATACGCATGGTGCGCGGAGTGACGTTTGAATAGCGGAAACAGCCCGTGTCGGTCGAAATTCCCGTGTAGATACAATCTGCGATCTGCTTTGTCGGCTTAACGCCGAGCGCATGGATTACTTCAAGAATTATTTCGCATGCCGCCGCAGCGTTTGCGTCAAGCAGTGTCCTTTCGGCGAACATACGGTTTGAACCGTGGTGGTCAATGCAAAGCTCAATCCTGTCGGCGAATTTCTCCTCAAAGTCCTTGCCGAGCAGCTTTGTATCAGCCACATCGACCGCAACGAGAGTGTCAAAAGCGCACTCGTCCTCGCAGACCGTTCCAAGATAGTCGAATTTTTTTGCAACCGTATCATTGCACCTTACGTTTGCTCTTTTGCCGACGACTTCAAGCGCATATTTAAGCGCAAAAGCCGAGCCGAGCGTGTCTCCGTCCGGGTGCGAATGGGTCAAAATCAAAAAATTGTCCCTTGATTCTAAAAATTCAACCGCCGTTTCAAGATTGATAACCATTAGTCCTCAGTCCTCAAATCATCCATAATCTTAACGATATTCATACCGTGCTCGATAGAATCGTCAGCCACAAAGCTAAGCTCGGGCGTTTTCCTCAGGTGAAGCCGTTTGCCGACCTCCCTGCGGATATAACCCGTTGCGCTCTTGAGACCCTTGACCGCCTCCTTGGCAACGTCAAGTCCCTCCATTGCGCTGATATAAACCTTAGCGTAGGAGGCGTCGGAGCTGACTTCGACCCTCACCACGGTAAGCATTTTATCCATTACCCTCGGATCCTTAAGCTCTCTGATAACCGCAATAATCTCGCGCTTAATATCCTCGGATACTCTGTCTATTCTGTAACCTGCCATAAGCTACCTCTTAATCTCTGTACTCTTCGACAGTGTAGGCTTCAAAGATGTCGCCCTCCTTGATGTCGGAGAACTTTGTAAGGCCGATACCGCACTCATAGTTTGAAGCGACCTCCTTCACATCGTCCTTAAAGCGGCGAAGTGAAGCAATGTCGTCAACAGCAAGCACGATGCCGTCACGAACAACACGAACCTTTGAGTTTCTTGTGATCTTGCCGTCAAGAACATAGCAGCCTGCGATCTTGCCGACGGAGGAAATGGTAATAACGTTTCTGACCTCGGCGCGACCCTGCTCAACCTCGCGGAATTTCGGAGCAAGCATGCCCTTGATGGCCGCCTGAATTTCCTCGATGCAGTCGTAGATGATTCTGTACATTCTCATCTCAACGCCGTCACGCTCAGCAAGGTTGATAGCAACCGGATCGGGACGAACATTGAAGCCGACAATAATTGCACCGGAAGCGTTTGCGAGCATAACATCGGACTCGCTCGGAGCACCTACGCCGCTGTGGATAACACGAACTCTGACTTCTTCGTTTGAGAGCTTTTCAAGGCTCTGCTTAACAGCCTCTGCCGAACCCTGAACGTCAGCCTTAACGATAACGTTGAGCTCCTTCATTTCGCCGTCCTTGAGTGAATCAAAGAGATTGTCAAGAGTAACCTTCTGAACAGACTTGAACTGCTCTTCCTTTGCCTCTGCCTTTCTCTGCTCAACAAGCTCACGGGCAAGGCGCTCGTCTGTAACAGCGTCAAAGATATCGCCCGAATTCGGAACCTCCGCAAGACCCGTGATCTCAACGGGAACGGACGGACCTGCCGACTTGATCTTTCTGCCCTTATCATCAACCATTACACGGACACGGCCGACAGCCTGACCTGCAACGATGATATCGCCTGAATTAAGAGTACCCTTCTGAACAAGGAGGGTTGCAATCGGACCTCTGCCCTTATCAAGGCGGGCTTCGATAACGATACCCTTTGCCGCTCTGTTCGGGTTAGCCTTAAGCTCCTGCATTTCTGCAACAAGGAGAATGCTTTCAAGCAGCTTGTCGATGCCCATATGCGTCTTTGCCGAAACGGGAACGCAGATGATGTCGCCGCCCCACTCCTCGGGAACAAGGCTGTGCTCGGTGAGTTGCTGCATGATCCTGTCGGGATTTGCGCCCGGTCTGTCCATCTTGTTGATGGCAACGATTATCTGAACCTCAGCCGCCTTTGCGTGGTTGATAGCCTCAATCGTCTGCGGCATGATACCGTCATCTGCGGCAACAACAAGAACGGCGATATCCGTTGCCTGTGCGCCTCTTGCACGCATTGATGTAAATGCGGCGTGACCGGGGGTATCAAGGAATGTAATCTTCTGACCGTTGAGGTCAACTCTGTAAGCGCCTATATGCTGTGTGATTCCGCCTGCCTCGGTCGAGGTAACGGAGGTATTTCTGATCGCGTCAAGGAGCGAGGTCTTACCGTGGTCAACGTGACCCATTACGCAGACAACGGGATCGCGTGTAACAAGATCCTTGTCGTCGTCCTCGCTGTCGTCGATAATTCTGTCCTCAATGGTAACAACAACGGCTCTCTCGCACTTTGCGCCAAGCTCGGTAGCAACGATTTCGGCTGTATCATAGTCGATAACCTCGTTGACCGTTGCCATCTGACCGAGGGCGAAGAGCTTTTTGATAACCTCTGCCGCCGTCATATGAAGAAGTGCGGCAAGGTCGCCGACCGTGATCTCCTCGGGAACCTGAATATGGATCTGCGGCTTCTTTGCTCTCTCCGCCGCAATTCTCTTAAGTCTCTCTGCCTCAGTCTCACGGCGTGACTTCATACCCGGTCTGCGCTGCTGAGACTTCTGCTTGAGCTTCTGCTTATTAACCGTTCTGTCGCTTCTTCTGTCCTGATTAACGGGAGAAATATTCTCGTACTTCTCATTGTATTTATCAAGGTCAACGTTGCTTGCCCTTGTGTCGATCGTTCTGAATTCGCCCTTTGTTCTGCTCTGCGGAACGGCATTGGGATCCTTCTGCTTTTTCTTCGGCTGATCGTTGTTCTTTGCCGGAGCCTTTTTCTCCTCCTTAGCGGGAGCGTCCGACTTTGCGTCCGCCTTCTTCGGCTCCTCCGCTTTCTCAGCCTTTTTCTCTTTCTTTTCTTCCTTCTTCGGCTCATTCGCCGTTGCAAAATAAGCGTCGAAGCTTTCAACGCTGTTTTCCTGCGTTACAATTTCAAATATAACGTCAAGCTCGGCTTCCTCAAGAGCCGTCATGGATTTCTTCTGTCCGTCAAAATGCTTGGTTACAATATCAAGAATTTCCTTACTGGGGCAATCAAAATCCTTTGCCACTTCGTGGACACGATATTTATTTATCATAAAATGCGTTCCTCCCCGGATTGATTTTCGTTAAGTTTAGCGATCAATGACTTTGCGAAGCCTTCATCATCGACGGTAAAAACCGCCGCCTTGAAGCTCAGCGCCTGCTTGATATCAAGCATTGTGTATCGTACGTCGTAAACCGTTTTGTTGTGCGCCTTTGCAAGACCCGATATCTCATCGGAAAGCCTTTTGGAAGCGTCCGAACAGATTATGCAAAGCTTTGCCTTGCCGCTGTTTATCGCCTGCTTGCAAGCGTCGTGGCCCAAGCTGAGCCTGCCCGCGCGTCTGCAAAGACCTAAAAGATTGAGCGCCGAATCATTCATCGTTTTTCAGCTCCTCTGCCATTTTATCGTAGACCTCGTCGGGAATCTGGCACAGGAATGATTTTTCAATTCTTTTTGCTTTTCTCGCTTTTTTGAGACATTCAACGTCACGGCAGATATAAGCTCCTCTGCCGTTCTTTCTGCCCGTAAGGTCAAGAACGATCTCGTCCTCGGGAGTTTTTACAACGCGAACAAGCTCTTTCTTCGGCTTCATCTCGCCGCAGCCCATACATTTACGCAATGGGATCTTCTTCTGCTGCATTCCTGCACCTCCTTTAAATTAAAGCTCTACCGACGGGTCGGTTTTTCCGCTCTCGGGCTTAATATCTATCTTCCAGCCCGTAAGCTTAGCGGCAAGTCTTGCATTCTGTCCCTTGTTGCCGATAGCAAGCGAAAGCTGGAGATCGGGAACGATAACTCTGCATGACTTTTCTGCGTTTTCGTCTATTGTGACCGAAACAACGTCCGCAGGAGCAAGTGAAGCGGCAATAAATTCTTTCGGATCATCGCTGTATTTAACAATGTCTATCTTCTCGCCGTAAAGCATGTCAACGATCTTGCCGACACGGGCACCTCTCGGGCCTATACATGCGCCGACTGCGTCAACATTCTCATCTGCCGAATAAACGGCGATCTTTGTTCTTGAGCCTGCCTCACGGGAAACTGCTTTGATCTCAACCGTTCCGTCATAGATCTCGGGAACCTCGGACTCGAACAGTCTCTTAACAAGACCGGGATGAGTTCTGGAAATCGTAACTCTCGGTCCTCTTCTGCCTTCCTTGGCATCGGCAACACCTGCAATGTAAACCTTAATAAGCATACCCGGAAGAAGTGTTTCGTTCGGGATCTGCTCGCTTCTAAAGAGAGGCTCCTGCGCCTTGCCGATCTCAACGATAGCGTCCTTAGTCTCGGGATCAACTCGCGAAACCTTAGCCGTAACGATCTCCTGATTGTGAGCCTGGAACTCCTCGCGAAGTCTGCCGTGCTCAGCCTCACGGATACCCTGGCGGATAACATGCTTGCCCTTATCAGCGGCAATTCTGCTGACCTCTTTTGTCTCAAGCTCGATCTCGATGATATCGCCGACCATAGCCGTCGGCTTGTACTTCTGAGCCTGCTCAACAGTCAGATCCTCGTCGGGATCGACTACCTCGGAGACAACGTTCTTTCTTACGAAAACACGCATTGTCTTTTTCTCCGGGTCAAGCTCGCAGAAAACGATGTCCTTGTTGTTGTAGTCACGCTTAACGGCAGTGACGAGCGCCTTCTGAATACCCTCGCAGAGTACGTCCATCGGTATTCCTTTTTCCTTTTCAAGCATTTCGAGCGCCATAAAAAGCTCTTTGTTTACCATTGTTCTTCTCCTCCGAAATCATCAAGTTTAACATAAGATGTTTCTTTTTTATTTATAACGAGCTTCGCCCCGTCCGGAGTAAGAAGCTCAAAATTTCCGTTGTCGTAGCTTTCAAGAGTACCCTTGTACTCCCTGCTGCCCTCAAGCGGACGAATCAGCTTGACCTGAATCGGCTTGCCGATGCACTTTTCAAAATGGCTGTCCCTTTTGAGACTGCGCTCCAGTCCGGGGGAGCAAACCTCAAGACAGTAGCTCTGCTCGATCGGGTCAGCGTCGTCAAGCGGCTTATCGAGAGCGTGGCTCATGTCAACGCAGTCGTCGATTGAAACTCCGCCGTCCTTGTCGATGAAAACTCTGAGGAACCAGTCTGCGCCCTCTTTCTCAAAGCGCACGTCCCAAAGCTCAAGCCCGAGGCTCTCGGCAATCGGCTGAGCGATGTCCCAAACGGTGTTGACGGTGATTCCGCCCTTTCCTTTTGAAGCCATTGTAATGCCTCCTTTACAATACAAAGGAGCGGGTCGCCCCACTCCTTTGTCAATACCTTAATAAACTTACATACATATAATACCACATTATAATGTAAATATCAAGTGTTTTTTATTATTTCTTTTTCTTCATGCCCTTGAGCGGATTTTCAGGCTTTACGCCGCCTGTAAGGAAACCACTGATATACATGAGATAAGCTGCGAGAATTGAAACAACAACGCAGATCGGAATAAGTGTACCCGTACCGAGACTGCCGTTAAACATGAGCACGATTACTGCGACAATTACGGGAACAAACGAAATTCTCCAATGCTTTGCAAGATATCCTGCACCGAGCGCTCCGAAAAGAGCGGGAAGAACCTGATCAAAAGCAGGCTTGAGCGCCGAATCCTCACCCGTAAGAGCAGGGAGAACAGGCGTAAGCGCAAGAACGCCGACTGCAAGAATTATCGTTGTAACAATAGACGATGTAGCCGTTGCGATCGTTGAAATAACCTCGTCCGCCTCAGTGCCCGGCTTTGTCTTTGCAAGCTCACGGGAATTGAGAACGCAGGGAAGCTTGAGGTTTGTGATGTTACCCGTAACGAACGAGAGATATGTTGCGCCCGTGCCGAGCATCGGAGCGTAAACAACAATTTCAAGAATTGCGGATGTCCAGAAAATCGGTATAACCTTCAGCAATCCGTCAAATACCTGTTTAAATGTCGGCCAAGCGTCAAACTTCACGCATATTGCGACGGGAACAGCAACCAGAACGCAGATCGCCGTTACCATGAAAATATTTCCCCACATATAGGTGGAGTCCATATAATTATGTTTTTTCTTGCTCATACGATCGGCCTCCATTCAAATGTTGATATTTCGGTGGGAAGGACATAATGAAGAAGAACAGCCATGCCCATGCCGGCGAACATTCCGAGAGGCATAACGAACGGTTCAAATTTATCCCACTTGAATTTCTTGCAAAGAGCCTGAAGCACAACAACAACGATAACGGACGTAACAAGAACCGCAACAGACATAACACCTGCGCCCACTCCTACAGGCGTGAGCTTGCCCGTTAATTCGTCCTTGATTGTCGGAGCCTTACCTGCAAGAGCATTGCCGATAAATGCGGAAATAAGACCGATAAATGTTGCGGCAGAAATGATATCGCCGAATTTATTGTCGCCGCTTGTGTTGTTAGTTACCTTGCCGACCTTGCTCTGAATTTTCTTGAGGAAAATAGGAATAAGTATAAGCGAAAGGATAACGCCGATTGTCATAACCCATGAAACAGCGGCAAAAATTTTAGGATCGGCTATGTTCTGACCGAAAACGGCAATGCTTGTGCCGTCCCGGAAGGATTCAAGAGCCGCCTGAGCAGCCGTAACCTCATACTGAAGATTGCCGACAACAGAAAGTCTTATCCACGGGAGCACAATTCCGAGCGTGCTCGCCAGCGTAACAACGGTTGCGAAAATTGCGATTGCTGGAGCAACGGTGAAAAGTGCACTTGAAGTAACCGCCTTTTTCATATCGTCAGTCGTCAGACCGACCTCCTTACCGTGCTTCCATGCGCGGATAAGGAAAAACAGGGACTGAGCAATAACAAATACAATGACCATTGCCGCAAGTCCGTACATAAATCCGCTTTCTTTAAAATCTTGCATTACATATCCCCCTTGGATTTTGTTGATATGTGTTTTATTCTATCACAATATGTATTCCGCCGTCAAGGAAATAATGAAAAAGGGCAGGATGTGTAAAAAACACCGCCGAACAGAGTTTTCGAACGACGGTGAGTATTAACTTTTTTAACATAAATATTTATCTTTTGGGATACGGCTTTTGCTGAGCGGTTCTTCCGAGAATATAGTCCGTTGAGGTTCCAAGAATATCGGCAAGCTCGCAGAGCATTTCAATCTTCATGGTTCTTCTGCCGCTCTCATACATCGAATACATTGTTTGACTGATTCCAAAATGCTTAGCTATGTCAAGCTGTGTTAAATGCTTGTCACACCTGAGTTCTTTCAAAATGTCCGTGTAAATTGCCATAATGCCCTCCGAATATTACAGATGTTGTTATTGACAATTAGAACACATTTTGATATAATAATGTTAAAATATTACATATGTTGTAATACTAAACTTGATTGTTGCGACCAAAAATACCGTCAAACGTAAAATCATGTTCGGCGGTGGGGTATGTTATTTAATTCTATTTAATTTTATCATTGCTCAGACCGAGCAGATAATCTGTGGAAACATTGTAGTATTTTGCGAGCGTTACAATGTGATGGCTCGGAATGTCTCTGACACCGCGTTCGTATGCGGTGTAATATCGATACGTTGTATTTAATACCTCAGCAATCTGCTTGAATCATCTTGCCGCCCCTTTAGGGGAGGTGGCTTCGGCGGTTTGCGCCGAAGTCGGAGGGGGTTAATTATGAGATAAAAGAAAATAGAGAAGAACAAAGAGAAAAGGTTTATATTTAATGCTTTGCATCGCAAAGCCACCGCTTCTTTTCACTCTTCTCTTTTATCTTTTCACTTGAATCGAACCCCTCAGTCACGGACAAGCCGTGACAGCTCCCCTAAAGGGGCGCCAAGTATTAGTTTCTGCTGACACTGCGTTACCCTACCGGGGAGCCGAGACGGTTTCTGCTAACTTTTTTCACATAGAAACAATCTAAATAAACCGCACAGCTCGATTGCCGCCACGCAAAAACCACCGCCGAGCGGAAATCTGCTCGGCGGCGGTTTGTTTATATATTCAGCTTTTTATCAATACATTCCGCCGCCCTGGCTTGCCATTGCTGCGGCTGCAGCTGCGTCAGCCTGCGGATCGGGCTTGTCGGCAACGAGTGACTCGGTTGTGAGTACCATTGCGGCAACGCTTGATGCGTTCTGGATAGCCGAACGTGTAACCTTTGTCGGGTCAAGAATACCTGCCTCAAACATGTCAACAAACTCGCCTGTTGCGAAGTTGTAGCCGTAGCCTGTCTTGCCGCTCGAAACGATATCATTTACGATAACCGAGCCTTCAAGACCTGCGTTTGCGGCGATCTGACGTGCCGGAGCCTCAAGAGCCTTGAGAACGATCTTGATACCTGTCTTTTCGTCAGCGTCCTCTGTTGAATCAAGGAGAGCCTTAACTGCGGGGATAGCGTTGAGAAGTGCAACGCCGCCGCCTGCAACTGTACCCTCTTCAACAGCCGCCTTTGTAGCCGAAAGAGCGTCCTCGATGCGGAGCTTCTTATCCTTCATTTCAGTCTCAGTAGCGGCACCTACACGGATAACAGCTACGCCGCCCGAAAGCTTTGCAAGTCTTTCCTGGAGCTTCTCACGGTCGAAATCGGAGGTTGTGTTCTCAAGCTGTGACTTGATCTGAGCAACTCTGCCCTTGATCTCGTCCTTGTCGCCTGCACCGTCAACGATGATGGTGTTCTCCTTGGAGATCTTAACCTGACGAGCCTGACCGAGCTGAGCAATTGTTGCGTCTGCAAGCTCAAGTCCGAGGTCTGATGTGATAACCTCGCCGCCTGTGAGGATTGCGATATCACGGAGCATTTCCTTACGTCTGTCGCCGAAGCCGGGAGCCTTGACAGCAACGCATGTGAATGTGCCGCGGAGCTTGTTGACAAGGATCGTTGAAAGAGCCTCGCCCTCAACGTCCTCAGCGATGATAACAAGCTTCTTGCCTCCCTTGAGTACCTGCTCAAGAAGCGGAAGAATTTCCTGAATATTTGAAATCTTCTTATCTGTAATAAGAATGAGAGCGTCATCGATAACCGCTTCCATCTTATCTGTATCGGTTACCATGTAGGGTGAAATGTAACCGCGGTCGAACTGCATACCCTCAACGATGTCGGAATCCGTAACAGCTGTCTTTGACTCCTCAACGGTGATAACGCCGTCCGCAGTAACCTTTTCCATAGCCTCGGCAATGATCTTACCGATTTCCTCGTCTGCGGCGGAAACCGTAGCAACACGGGCAATGTCGTTTGAAGATGTAACAGGCTTTGAATTTGCCTTAACAGCCTCAACAGCCGCGTCAACACCCATCTTGATGCCTTTCTTAACTACCATCGGGTTTGCACCTGCGGCAACATTCTTCATGCCCTCACGGACAAAAGCCTGTGCAAGGAGAGTAGCGGTAGTTGTACCGTCGCCTGCAACATCGTTTGTCTTGGTGGCAACTTCCTTGACGAGCTGTGCGCCCATGTTCTCGAACGGATCCTCAAGCTCAACGTCCTTAGCAATTGTAACGCCGTCGTTTGTGATCAACGGTGAACCGTACTTCTTGTCAAGAACAACGTTTCTGCCCTTGGGTCCGAGTGTGATTTTAACTGTATCGGCAAGCTTATCAATACCTGCCTGGAGAGCCTTTCTGGCTTCTTCTCCGTAAATAATCTGTTTAGCCATGATGAATTCCTCCTGTTATTCTACTATTGCAAGAATATCGCTCTGACGAACGATGATGTACTCTTCTTTATCGAGCTTGACCTCGGTGCCTGCATATTTGCCGGTGATTACCTTATCGCCGACCTTAACATACATCTCAACCTCTTTGCCGTCAACAAGTCCTCCCGGACCAACGGCGAGAACCTCGGCGATCTGCGGCTTCTCCTTAGCGGAAGAAGCAAGAATAATTCCACTCTGTGTTTTTTCTTCAGCCTCTGTCATCTTAACAACAACACGGTCTGCAAGCGGTTTGATTTTCATTGTGAAAGCCTCCTATAAAAACTAAATATTTGTCGTTTTAGCACTCTTGTTCCCTGAGTGCTAAATATATTATAGCCCGTTTGCCGTAAAAATCAAGTCTTTTTGAAAAAATTAACAATTTGATAATATTTTCTGCAAATAACAGAAAAAAGGTCTTTACCGACGGCAGATATGGTGCTAAAATATCAATGAAAAAGGCAGGTGTTGATATGGAGATCGGAGTTTCCTCCTCATGCTTCTATCCGTCGCTGATTGAGGAGTCGCTCAAAGCGGTCGGACGTTCGGGAGCAAAAACGGCAGAGATATTTTTTAATTCACCAAGTGAGCTTGAGGGCGGCATATTAAAGGAGCTATGCAGAATCAAGGATTACTACGGTATTCATGTCCGCTCCGTGCATCCTTTTACCTCGGGATATGAGCCGTATCTGATTTTCAGCAACTATGACCGACGCACAAATGACAGCATTGAATTCTACAAGCGGTATTTTGCCGCGGCGAATGAGCTCGGCGCAGAGCTGGTCGTTCTGCACGGCGGAAGGGACAGGAAAGGATACACACCTGAATTATATGCCGAGAATTACATTAAATTGCATAACGAAGCTCGGAAAGCGAACCTTTTCATCGCGCAGGAAAATGTCAACAACTTCTACTGCTCCGATCCTCATATTATGAAAAGGATCGCGGACGCAGTCGGCGACAAATTTAGAATGGTGCTTGATATCAAGCAGTGCCGCAGAACAAATCAGAGCGAATTTGAATTCATCGACCTACTCGGCGATAAAATAGCTCAGGTTCACCTCAGCGACGGCACGGCGAAGCACGACTGCCTTGCCCCCGGCGCAGGCGAATACGATTTTGGAAAGCTTTTTAAGGCGCTGAAAGCGCACGGCTATGACAACACCGCCGTAATTGAGCTTTACCGTGACAATTTCAAGGATGAAAACGATATTAAAACGTCGCTTGAGTATTTGAAAAACATAATAGGTAACAATGCGTAAGTCTTTACAAATAGAAAAACACAGAGGTCGGTGATCTCTGTGTTTTTTCATTATAATCATTATATAATATTGAAATGCTGATTATTCAATTTCCTTGAGCGTTTCCGCCATGTCGATCCTGCCGATTTTAATTTTTATCGGCAGAGAGGAAATATAAGCGATAACGGCTATAATGGCAATCGTCGCCAGATAGCTCCACCATGATATCGGGCTGTTGTAAACAATATTGTCAACAGAAATAAAGCCGATAAGCATTCTGTGCAAAAAGATGCCTGCAACAAGTCCTGCCACGGTGCCGTAAACGGTCGCGATAACGCTCTCGCGGATAACATAGATAAGCACCTCGTGGTCGCTCAAACCGATAACCTTGATGTTTGCAATTTCTCTTGTTCGTTCGCTGAGGTTGACGTTGGAATTCGTATACATTACAATGACCGCCAGCAGACAAGCCGAAAGAACGAACATCATAACGACCGCAAGAATCCTGCTGATTGAAACATCGACCGCGCTCGCCATTTCTGAGGCTGTCGAGGCTCCCGTTACTATATCCTCCTTGAGGAAATCCGACGCAAGATTCTTTATATCCTGCTGATCGGCATATTCCTTTGCGGTAACAACAATATACTTTCGCTGCGGCTCGGCTCCGAAAACGCTCTCGTAGGTCGCGTCCGTCATGTAAACATAGTGATTCGTATAATTTTTCGCTATGCCGCCGACCTTGACCTGCCGTGCCGTATCGTCAACCGAGGAAAGGAAAATACTGTCGCCGACGCTTATGCCGAGATCCTCAGCCATCTTGTCCGTTATAACAACATTGCCGCTTTGAGAATCCGCACTTCCGTCAACCATTCTGAGATTCGTATAGTTTGAAAGCTCTTCAAAGTCCTTCATCGAAACAACATTGACGGAACGCTTGACATCTGCCGCCTCGTCCGCCGAAGCGTATGCACTGCTCTTGGAGAAAAGCGTTGCGTTCTCGGTGCGCTGATCGCTGCTTATCTCTTTGAGAATCTTTGCGTCCCGAGACTGCGGCGTTCTGAGGACAAACAGAATATCATATTTGAAAACTCCGTTGTCATTATACTGAGCGCCCGACACCGCCGTAGTGGAATTGATAAGTCCGAATGAGGAAAGCACAAGCGCTGTACAGCATGCGATTCCGATTGAGCCTGCAAGCACTCTTTCACGGCTTCGCGACATTGTTCTTGCAACAACGACCATGCCGTAGCTCATTCTGTCCCAAAGAGCGGGAATTCTTTCGAGAATATTTCTTCGTTTATATTCAATATTCTTCGGACGCATCAAAATCGCGGGGTTGAATTTGACCTCGTGTATTACCGCCGTCATCGTTGCCGCCGCCGTCATGAGGAAGGACACCGCAGTTCCGATGAAAACATATTCGCTGAGGAAAACCGTGCCGACATTCGGAACGCTGTATGCGGTATTATAAATAGAACAGATAACAAACGGCAGAACGCATGTACCCATCACCGTTCCGACAAACAGGCCTATCGCCCATGCCGACAAGGAATACAGCAAAAACTTTGCCGCTATTGAGATATTGGAATAGCCGATCGCCTTAAGAACGCCGATCTCTTTTCTGTCCTCTTCAACATTTTTTATCATTATAACAAGGCACGCGATCATGGCTGTCAGGAAGAACATGATCGGGAACACCTTTGACATTGACTTTATATTTTCAAGGCTGACGGAAAAGCTCGACATTCCCGAAAGCTGATTTCTCGGTGTTGTATTCCATCTGAGATTTGCCAGATTGCTCAGCGTTACCTGAAGTCCGCTCAGCTCACTTTCAAGCGTTGATTTTTTTGAATCAATATCGTTTTTTAGCTGAGTGAATTCATCATCGACCGTGCTGTATCTTGACTTTGCAACCTTTAAGTCATACTCCGCTTTTTCCTGCTCAACGGAGCCGTTGCGAACCGCAAGAGTGTAGCTTATCTGCGCTTCGGTAACGCGGCTGTTGAGAGTCTCCAGCTGTGCGGCCTCACTCTCGACCTGTGCAATGAGATTCGTGAGACTGGTCTGACCGCGCGTCAGATTCGTCATCGACGACATGTACTTTGCCAATGTTTCGGAATCGGCGTCGTAGCTCTTTTTCGCCGAATTATAGTTTGCCTCGGCGTTCGCGCTCTCCGTTTTCAAAACCTCATACTGAGACTTTGCGGCGGCAAGCGCCGACCGTTCATTTGAAAGCGATGAGGTAAGATTTTTCTTTTCGTTTTCTTTTTTTGTTTTCTCCGCCTTTGCGTCGTCAAGAGTTGACTGCACCTGCTGCAACTCCGTCTTTCTTGAAGAAAGCTCCTTTTGAGCCGTCGTAAGCTCATTGTTAAGCCTTGTTCTCTCGCTGAGCGCCGTCAGCTTTTCGCTGTCGGTCGCGGTTGAGCTGAGAATGATATCGTTCTGCCTTTTTATGCTCGCTCTCAGGCCCTCAACGGTGCTGTTCTGCGCCGTCACTCTTTGGTTATAATAGCTGACATCGCTCTCAGCCGATGATATCTGCCTGTTCAGCTCTTCTATTTCCGATTCAAGCCTTGCGATTCTCGTTTCATAATCCGAGATCTTGCTCTCATGATTTGAAATTTCATCGCTCTTCTTTTCAAGTTCGGACCTTTTGTTTTCATAGGTATCGCTGTAAGAATCAAGCTCAATTTTTGCCGCGGAATGTTTTTTTTCAAGGTCGTCATAAAGCTTTTTCAGCTCCGAGTAGCCCTTGATTTCAGAGCTTTGGCTGTCCCTCGATTTCACATGCGCGTCATAGCTGCTCTTAAGCGTAGAAAGCTGTTTTTCAAGACTGCTGAGCGTTGCCGAAGCGCTTTTAACCTTATCTGAATTTGAGGTTTTAAGCTCCTTGAGAACCTTGTCCTCGCTGTCAACATATTTCTTGAATTCGGCAATTGATTTTTCCTTTTCCTCGAGCTGGGCTTTGCTCGTTTTTGAATAAGCCTCTATCTCGTCCTTTTTGTCCTCAATCTTCTTAGTATATTCGCTTTTCAGCTCAACCAGCTTTGAATCTATCGCCGCCTTGGACACTTCTCTGATCTCCTCGGCTATCTTCTCGGCACGCTCGGAATATTCGTCTGAAAAAGAGTCAAGATATTCCGAATATTTCATCTTGACCGCAAGCTGATTCACCGTATCCGACGAAAAGTTTTCGGGAAGCACATATATATACGAATCCAGTCTGCCCGATCCGAGCTTTGTCTGTCCCCTGTCAAGCGAAATATATTCGGGAGAAGTAACCGTTCCGACAATAACGAACTTATTGTTTTTCAGCGAAGCTCCCGAGGAACTGTCGGCATCCGTTATATTCAGCGTTTTGCCGATTTCAATGTCGGGATAAAGCTCCTCCGACTTTTCGTCAACAACACACTCTCCCGCCTTTTCGGGCAGTCTGCCCGCTTTCAGGTCAAGACGGTTGAGGAACGAGGGATCATTTTTACCGTCAAGGAATTTTTTCTCCTTCTCAACATCGAGCGAGTTGATTCTCAGAATCAGCTCTGTACCGCTCTTGTTGACAAGCGTTTCCCTGCCGAGGGTCGCATATCCGTCAACATAGCTTGACGCAACCACCTGCGTAACGTTATTTATTTTTCTGATCTCTGAGATATCTTCGTCCGTAAAAGGAATCGTCGATGAAACATATACGTCCATCAGGTTGTTCCTGTTAAAATACTCGTTCGCCTCATAATTCATCGCAGGGCTTGCCGAGTTGATTCCCACATAGAAGCTGATTCCGAGCGCAACGATAACGGCAATTGAAAGGAACCTGAGCCTGTTAGCGGCAATCGAACGAAAAGTATCCTTAATGAGGGTTTTTGTCATTACCACTCTATCCTTTCAACAGGCATCGGCGTATCGTTTATTTCAATCTTGCTGATTTTTCCGCTTTTCATTGAAATAATGCGGTCCGCAATCGGTGCAATTGCATTGTTGTGAGTTATGATCACAACTGTCATTTTCATAATTTCCGAAACCTTTTTGATAAGCTTCAGAACCTGAATTCCCGTTTCATAGTCGAGAGCGCCCGTCGGCTCATCGCACAATAAAAGCTTCGGCTTTTTAACAAGTGCTCTTGCAATGGCAACACGCTGCTGCTCGCCGCCCGAAAGCTGAGACGGGAAAAGGGTCGCCCTCTTTTCAAGACCCACAAGGCGAAGAAGCGCCATACAGTCAACCGCTTTGTCGCTGAGGTTTGCAACCAGTTCAAGATTCTCGACCGCAGTGAGGTTAGGAACAAGGTTATATGATTGAAAAATAAAGCCAACCTCCTGCCTGCGGTAAAGCATAAGCATACGCTTGCCGAAATCTGTAATTATTTTATCGTCAACGGCGATCTGTCCGCCCGAGCATCTGTCCATTCCGCCAAGCACATTCAAAAGCGTGGTTTTTCCCGCTCCGCTGGGTCCAACGACAACGCAAAGCTCCCCCTGTTCAATGGAAAAGCTGACCCCGTCGAGAGCGTTTACCGTCTCGGAGCCCGATTTATATCTTTTGTATACGTCTGCAAATTCAATGTAGCCCATAATACACCGCCTTTTAGGCATTTTAAAAATAATCCACGATAATTATACAACACATCGGCTGTGTTTGCAAGGAATAACTTGACCGCATGCAAAATAAATTTATACAAATGTGTCCTTATGAATAAAAATGTTGTCGATAATTGTACGGTTACAGTACGGATTTGAAAATTTTTCTTGATTTTCCATCTCGGATACACTATAATGTATTTATAATTTATAAACGTATAATTCTCTAAGGAGGACTCTTTAATGAAAACGTTCAAAAAAATTCTGGCGCTTGTTCTTGTTGCCGTGCTCTGCTTCGCGCTTGCTTCGTGCAGCATGGTTGACGACACAGACATTACAAAGGACAACATCAAAATCGGCGTTGTTCTCCCGGGTCAGCGTGACGATGCGGATGACTATGTTCCCGATCTTTCCACTCTCCTGTGTGTTTCCGCTATCAACGACCTCACATCATTCGGCGCAGGCATAAACAGTGACAGATTTCAGTATGTTGAAAAGGTTGACCCCTCCGACGAGCAGGCGGCATATGACGCTATACAGACGCTCACAAACCGCGAATGTTCGGTTATCTTCCTTGCAGATCATGGCTATGCATCGGCTGTAAGCAAGTTTGCTTCGTCCAAAGATGCTTCCGAAAACTCCAAGGTTCAGTACATTGTATATAACGGCGAGGACAACGGAAAGAATATTCATTCCTATAAGGCTAACATCTCGGGCGCGGTTTATCTCTCAGGTATCGTTGCAGGACTCAAGGCCAAGGAGCTCAAGGTTCCGAAGATCGGCTATCTTCTCAAGTCAGCGAACGACATCGCTCTTCTCAATGCCTTTGCACTCGGTGCAGAATCGGTTTACTCCAACGTTAAGATCGACGCAAGAGTATGCAAGGACGTCAAGACAGACTGTCATACGCTTGTTGCAAACGGCAACGTTGTAATTGCGTCAGACTTCTATAGCCAGGAAATCGCAGAAAACCGCGAGGACGCATTCTTCTGCGGCTTCGGTTCGGATAAGCTTGCCGACAGTGAAGGCTTCCTCTGCGCTCCGCGTTATGATTTCACTCAGTATTATCTCGACACAATAAATGAGATAATCAACTTTGACGATGTTGAATACGACAAGGACGGCAAGGAAATCGACAAGACAAATGCTCTTCCCGAGATTCCCGCATTTGAAGGAAGCTACAAGGCAGGCACAACATATCTTTCAAAGCTCGGCACATCCGTTGCCGCAGGCACAAAGGAAGCTGTTGATTCCGCCGAGGGCATGATCCTCAACGGAACCCTCTCTCAGAAGGTCAGCGCAACAGTTCCCGTTGCAGGTGTTACGGTTACAAAATAACATTGAATAACAATTAAGACGGAGGTCATACGATCTCCGTCTTTTATTCTGCTTATTTATATTGTATATTCCTTTAAAGTATTGCCGTCAAAGTCCTTCCAAAGGAAAGCTCCGTTTTCAAATATCATGTATCCGTGGTGGCTGTTCTCCTTGGGAATGGATACCGAACCGGGGTTCATGTATACATAGCTCTCATGCTCAACGCACTTCGGCACATGGGTATGACCGTGAAGCAGTATATCGCCCTCCTTCATCGGCGGCAGATTATTCTCGTTATAAACATGTCCGTGGGTAAAATATATCATTTTTTTGCCGAGGTCAAGTAGCGCATAATCTGCAAGCACTGGAAAATCCAGCACCATCTGATCGACTTCAGCCTCGCAGTTTCCCCTGACGCAGAGAATATCATCCTTCATTTCATTGAGCATCGTGATAACCGATTTCGGTGCATATTCATCGGGCAGATCGTTTCTCGGACCGTGATAAAGCACATCGCCGAGCAGAATAAGTCTGTCCGCCTTTTCTTCCTTATATTTTTCAACAAGCCTGCGGCACCAGTACGCACTGCCGTGAATATCCGATGCAATCATCCATTTCATGCTCAAATCTCCTCCTCGCCGAATGTTTCGCGCTTTGATTTTACAAGCTCTTCAATAAACATCTTATCCAAATCGGAAAGACTGTAGTCCCTGCGGTGAATAAGCACGTCCTTATAGATGCGCTTGTTATCAACGCAGTAGCGCTGAACCAGTCCGTAGCGATCAAGCAGGCTCTGCGGAATAGGTGACGACCACATAAACGTCTCGTGATTTTCCGAAAGCAGCTCAAACTGGCTCGCGCGTTCGAATATAAATATTTTTCTGTCCGAATTGTCGGGCAGCTCTTCTTTTTTTACCTGCGAAAGCGGAAGCGACGGAACATACGGGTCGGCATGGGCAATCATAACAAGGTCGCGCAAATCGTCATATGTTACCTCTTCCTTTTGCGCAAGAGGACTTTCCCTGTGCATCAGGAGCTTGTAGCGGAACTCGGTTATAAGCTCATATTCCATGCCCTTTTCGTCCATCATGCTCTTGTAGTATTTATCATAGCTCTCGGCATAGCGTATTATTCCGAGCTTAAATTCATCGTTAAGAATATTTTTAATTGCACGCAGTGCGTTTGTTTCCTTATAAAACAGCTCGGACTGCTCCCCGTTTTTGATCAGCTTTGAAAACTGTGCAAAAGCGGCGGCAACGTAGCTGGCTCTCGGCGCAGAGAGCGAAAACTGCAATTTACCGACATGCTCGCCGTTAAACATGCTCTCAATATCGTCAACCTGTCTGAGCACACTTTTTGCATACCTTACAAAAACCTCTCCGTCAGGCGTCAGGAACATTCCCTTTGCGCTTCTTTCAAAAAGTGCCGTTCCGAGACCTGCCTCCAAATCCTTAATGGCACGGCTGAGCGCCGACTGACCGACAAAAAGCTTCTCGGCGGCCTTGTTGATAGATTTTGTTTCCGCTATTTCAACGGCATATTTCATGTGTAACAGGTTCATACGTCAGCCTCCGTTTGTTTTCCGATATTATATAGTATATCATAAAAAGAGTTTTTTTCAATAGAAAGTGCCGTGAAGCAGGTATTTTTTCAGCATGAATAAAGGGTTTAATGATATAAGCCTTGACAAAATAAAGCCTATGCCATATAATAAAGATGCAAAGGGTGCACTACCGATAGACGGTTACGCCCTCATAGTTTCGGCTAAGAAATAACCGCTACTTTTGGACGAGTAGGGCGGTTATTTCTTTTTATATGCAAGGATCGCAACAAAGGTTGTCACAAGTCCGATAATTACAAGCTCAAATGAAAATAAATTCTCATATGTAACATATTGCATAATATCACCCCCTTGCGAGGGCAAAGAGTGTAACCGCCTACCGCATTGGTAGTGCCACGAATGCATTATATATGACAATGACCGGCTTATCAATATTCGACTTTTTTCGATTGCAATAAAATTTTTCTGAAATTATTTAAAAGATATTGCATTTTCTGCGGTTTTATAGTATAATATAGTCCATCGAACATTTGTACGGATACGGAGTGTGATTAAAGTGGCTGATAAACAGAAGGCTCTTGAAACGGCTATCGCTCAGCTTGAAAAACAATACGGTAAAGGAACGGTCATGCGTCTCGGACAGAACGTTGCCATGAACGTTGAGGCTATCTCAACCGGTTCAATGGCTCTCGATGCCGCAACGGGTATCGGCGGACTTCCCAAGGGCAGAATCGTCGAAATATACGGACCAGAATCCTCGGGTAAAACTACGCTCGCACTGCATGCGGTTGCAGAGGCTCAGAAAGCAGGCGGTGAAGCCGCTTTCATTGACGCGGAGCATGCCCTCGACCCCGTTTACGCCGCAAACCTCGGCGTTGACGTTGATTCATTGCTTGTTTCTCAGCCTGATAACGGCGAGCAGGCGCTTGAAATCGCCGAGGCTCTCGTTCGTTCGGGTGCCATTGACATTGTTGTTGTTGACTCGGTTGCCGCCCTTGTTCCCCGCTCGGAAATCGAGGGTGATATGGGTGATTCACACGTCGGTCAGCACGCAAGGCTTATGTCGCAGGCGCTCAGAAAGCTTGCAGGTGCAATCAACAAATCCAATACAATTATTATATTCATAAATCAGCTCCGTGAAAAAATCGGTGTTATGTACGGCAACCCCGAGACAACAACGGGCGGACGTGCACTGAAATTCTACGCCTCCATGCGTATGGACGTCAGAAAGACCGAAACAATCAAGGGCACGAACGGCGAATTTATCGGTTCAAGAACGCGAGTCAAGATCGTCAAAAACAAGGTCGCTCCGCCGTTTAAAGAGGCTGAATTTGACATCATCTACGGCGAGGGTATTTCCAAGGTCGGCGAGCTTCTTGATATCGCGGTTGCGATGGATATTATCCACAAGAGCGGCGCATGGTTCTCTTACGGCGATTCCCGTCTCGGACAGGGCCGCGAGAATGTTAAGGAGCTTTTGAAGAACGATCAGGCTCTTTATGAGGATGTTAAGGCAAAGGTTTATGCCGACAAGGAAAAAATGATTCAGGCATGCAAGTCGGGCGTTTCCAAGAAGGGCGCAAAGGGCAAGGCCGCCGCTAAATCTTCCGCCGCCGATGAGGCACCTGCCGAAAACATATCCGCCAAAGCAAAGCTTGATATAGCTGTTGACGACGAATAATGAAAATCACGGCTAAACGCGGACGCGCAGACAAAATACACATATATATCGACGGAGAATATAGGCTGACGGTTGACGAGATTTTCTGGTTTTCCTGCGGCCTTATCTCGGGCGATGAGATCAACGAGGAGGAGCTTACTGCCTTTGAGGAGGCGGCAGGCTCTCGCCGTGCTTTTAACAGTGCGTTGAACAGCCTCGATTACCGCGATCATTCCGAAAAGGAGATCCGTGCGAAGCTGCTGCGGAAGCACGATGCGGACTATGTTGAAGAAGCGATCGAAAGGCTGATCGAGCTTGACCTTATTAACGACGAGCGCTATGCCGAAAACTATGCGCGCGAGCTTTTTGAACACAAGAGATTCGGCAGAATGAGAATAATTTCCGAGCTCAGGGCAAAGGGAATATCCTCGGACATTGCAAATGCCGCCGTTGATGAGCTTTTTTCAGAGGAAGAACCCGATAATATTCAAAGAATAGTTGATATTATCGGCAAAAGATATTATAATAGAATGAATGACGAAGTCGGACGAAAAAAAGTTTTTTCCGCCTTGCAGAGAATGGGGTATTCGTTTTCCGATATCCGCGAAGCAATGAGCGAGTTTTCCGACGACGAATATTACGAGGATTATTAAATTGCTAAAGGTGATTTTATGAATTACAAGGTTGGAATGATCTCTCTCGGCTGTCCGAAAAACCAGGTTGACGCCGAGCATATGCTTGCAATGATGGATGCCGAGGGCTGGGAAATCGTTGATTACGTTGACGGCTGTGATGTCGTTATCGTCAACACCTGCGGCTTTATTGACGACGCAAAAAAGGAAGCTATTGAAAATATTCTTGATATGGTGGAGCTGAAGAAGGAAGGCGTTATAAGCAAGATAATCGTCACAGGCTGTCTTGCTCAGCGATACAAGGAAGAGATCGTCAAGGAGATTCCCGAGGTTGACGCAGTTATCGGTATCGGCGCAAACGGCGATATAATCAAAACCGTTGAAGAGGTCATGTCGGGCGTTGACACGATCGAAAGCTATCCGCCGCAGTGTGAGCTTCCGCTTGAGGGTCAGCGAATTCTCACCACACCGCAGTATTGGGCATATCTGAAAATCGGCGAGGGCTGTTCGAACCGCTGCACCTACTGCACTATTCCCTCAATCAGAGGAAACATGCGTAGCCGCAGTATGGAAAATGTCATCGACGAGGCAAAACAGCTTGCCGAGCTTGGTGTTAAGGAGCTCATCCTCATCGCTCAGGACACAACGAGCTACGGTCTCGACCTTTACGGCGAGCTTAAACTGCCCGAGCTTCTCAACGAGCTTTGCAAGATCGACTCCATCGAATGGATAAGACTGCTTTATTGCTACCCCGACAGAATTACCGACGAGCTTATCGAAACGATGAAAAATCAGGATAAGGTCGTCAATTATATTGATCTTCCGCTTCAGCATGCGGACGATAAAATCCTCAAGGCTATGAACCGCAGAGGCGATCAGGCGCTCATTCGCAGCGTTATTTCAAAGCTGAGAACCGAAATTCCCGATGTTGTTATCAGAACGACATTTATTGTCGGCTTCCCCGGTGAGGGCGAAGAGGAATTCGAGACGCTTGCCGAATTTGTCAACGAGATTGAATTTGACCGCTTGGGCGTATTCACTTTTTCTCCGCAGGAGGGCACCCCTGCCTTTGATATGGAGGATCAGGTTGACGACGATGTTAAGGCCCGCCGCGGCGAGATCATAATGCAGGATCAGTACAGCATTATGGAGGAAAAGAATAACGAAAAAATCGGCAAAATCTACAAAGTCGTTGTTGAGGAATATGACGGCTATTCCGACAGCTACACGGGCAGGACATACATGGATGCTCCCGAAATTGACGGACTTGTTAAGTTCACCTCGCATAAGGATCTTGACATAGGCGATTTTGTTGACGTTGAAATATTTGACGTTGAGGACTATGACCTCATTGGCGAGGCAAAGGCTTAATTTGCCCATCAGCACATTGTTAAGGTACGGTATTGAAATGAATTTACCTAATAAAATCACGATTGGCAGAATGTTTATCGCACCGATTTTTCTTGCGGTTTATCTCGCCGATATTGAACATAAATTTTTGATCTCCGCAATTATTTTTGCCCTCGGCGCAATAACCGACGCGCTTGACGGACGCATTGCGCGAAAAAATCATATCGTCACAAATTTCGGCAAGCTGCTCGACCCGATTGCCGACAAAATGCTCGTAACGGCAGGTCTGCTTGCGTTCATGAAGGACGGACTTTGCAGCATATGGATAGTGATGATAATACTCACCCGCGACTTCGCGATAACCTCGCTGAGAATGATAGCGGCGGCGCAGAATGTCGTCATACCCGCAAATATCGGCGGCAAAATCAAAACCGTTATGCAGATGGTTTCGTTCATCGCCGTTATGCTTCTGTGTGAGATTTCAAAGGCATATTCGCTCGGATTTAACATGAGCCTTGTTTCAAACATTCTCATGGGAGCAACAGCAATAGTTGCCGTTATTTCGGGCATTATATATATCGCAAACGGTTGGAAAATAATAAATTTCAAAGAATAAATCTTTCAGAATGAAGGTGTTATTATGGTTGTTTCTTCGGCAAGACTTATGAAACGAGCCGAAAAAGAAAACTATGCCATCCCCGCGTTCAACATTGATAACCTTGAATCGGCAATGGCTGTTTCCGAGATTATGCACGAGATGCGTACTCCCGTTATCGTTCAGATGATTCCGAGAACGCTCAACTACGGCGGAATTGCAATTTACCCTGCCATGATGCGTGAGCTTATGGCTGACTGCCCTGTAGACTATGCCCTGCATCTTGACCATGGCAGCAGTCTTGCTCTGGCGAAGAAATGCGTTGCGGGCGGCTTTTCCTCCGTTATGTTTGACGGCAGTCTCATGCCGTTTGAGGACAATATAAAATTCACAAAGGAAGTCACGGATTTCGCGCTTCCGATGGATGTTTCCGTTGAGGGCGAGCTCGGCACGATCGGCGGCAAGGAGGAGGGCGATACCGACCTCGAAGCCAGTTACACTAAGGTGAGCGAAGCCGAGGAATTTGTCAGAAGAACGAATGTCAGCACTCTTGCGATCGGAGTCGGCACGGCTCACGGAGTTTACAAGGGAACTCCCCATATTAACGTTGAGCGTATAAAGGAGATCCATTCCGCAATTGACACTCCGTTGGTTCTCCACGGCGCATCGGGTCTTTCCGATGAGGTTCTTAAGGACTGCATCGCCGCAGGTATTACGAAAATCAACTTTGCCACAGAGCTTCGCCAGGCATACACCAACGGCATCAAGGCTGAATTTGCCAAGGATCCCGACGTGTTCGATCCGAAAATTTATATGCGCGGCGCGATCGACAGCATAAAAGAGGTTCTCAGGCACAAGATAAATATTTGCTATAATATCTGAGGAAGTGAAGAAGATGATTTACTCCGAATGGATGTCATATATCAAGGATGATGTAAAGCTTTGCAATGTCGTTATGCCGAGTGCTCACAATGCTGGCAGCTTTAAGATGAAGCCCATCGCCTGCTGCCAAGACGGCGACCTCTCAGAGCAGTTCAATTACGGAATCCGCCATTTCTGCGTCCGTATTGATACGGATAAAAACGGTCAGATAGTTTTCTGCCACGGCATAACAAAGGGTTTGCCCTTTGAGCCCGAGATGATGAATTTCCGCAAGGTTATGGACGAACACCCGAGCGAATTTTTCATTCTCGATCTCAGAGAATATCAGCCGCAGAAGCTCGGACCGTTCAATCTCAGCTTCCATGCCGACCCGAAAAAGGTTGACGAAATTCTTGAGAGAACGATTGAGCCGTCAAAATATGCATTCACCGATTTTGAAAACATCGGCGATGTAACTATGGGCGACATGAGAAAATCGGGCAAGCGCTACATTCTCATCAATTACTGCGAGGAATATAAATACAGCGTCAACTGTCCGCACATTCTCCCGTGGGAAAAGAAGCGCCACGGTAAGCACGCTCAGGAATTTGTAACCGAGGCGACCGATTTTTTCGACACGAACGACACAAGCGGCTTCTACTGGTTCCAGACTCAGCAGACCCCGAACCTCGGCACGGATATCGGCGTTGTTTTCCCGAGAAAGCTTGATAAGGCATTGCGCTGGCATTTTAAGGCGCTTATCAACACCATAGCCAACACACCGAGATATCTCGCCCGTGCAAACATCATTGCAGGCGATTTCATGACCGAAGATTTCTTTAAGGTCCGCGAAATTCTCAACCTTAACCTGAACAAGAACAATGTTGTTGAAAGCAAACGCGAGGAATACAAAAACCGACTCAGAACATATACATAAAATCAAAAAGACGGACTGTCGCTAATGATGACAGCCCGTCTTTATTATGTACCGTAATTTGTGCGGTATTGCCTTAAAGTCTGCCTTTCGGAACATGACATTCGCAGTTTACAAGTATCGTGTCCTCCCCTATCACATCAATATCATCCCACGGAATCACTATATCCTCGCTCTTTCCGAACACTCCCATAATTTTGCCTTTTCCGTAAATGATGATTGAAACGAGACGTCCGCTGTTGATGTCCAGCTCCACATCATCGACGTTTCCTATCCTCGTTCCGTTCAGCTTGCAAATGACCTCCTTGTTCCTAAGCTCTGCAATAGAACAACCCATACAAAAATCAGCTCCTCTTTTCAGTAATTTTTCACAATACTGTTTCTGTTGTAAAATGTACAGTTTTATGCTAAAATTATCTTGTAAATTTTTATTCAGAAAGGTGTAATATTATGAAAAAAGTAATATCATTGCTTCTCAGCATTGTTATGGTATTTACCGTTTTCAGTGTTGCTTTGACAAGCAATACCTTTGCGGCGGATACTGTAAACAATGACACCGTTGCGGTCACAAGCGTTGACCTCGGCGGAATCAAAATTCCCACATCATGGGAAGAGCTCAGCGGAATGCTGGTCAAGTCGCTCTATAATCTGGCGGATAAAATAATTGATGTTCTTGTTAAAAATATCAACAAGAATATTTCATCCGTTAAATTTGAGCAGAAGGAAAACTTCACAAGCGATATGTTCTTTGAAGGCATGGAGGATTACCTCACCTCTCCTGCAGCAAATTCGGTTTGGAGCCTCGGCTACGGCAGTGCCTCTCTTCAGACCGGAGACGAGCTTGACGGTAAGCACTATGTCGGCGGAAGTCTCTCTTTCCCGAAATCAAAGGCGGCAACAGCCATCTATGACGACCAGCGTGTCCGCGTTATCGCAATCAATGACGGCAGCGGCAGAGGAACTCTCATATTTGCCGTTATCGACGGATTCGGCATTTCGAGCACAGACGTAAGAGGTATTCGCAAGGAACTTGCCGATTTTGCAAAAGCAAACAACATAGTCGGTATCAATATCTCCGTTCTCCATCAGCACAGTTGCGTTGATACATTCGGAATGAACGGCGACCTTGTAAAAATGATTTTTACAAATCCGGCTCTTAACAAAATCAACAACACATTCGGCACTGACTATAAGCTTCTCAACGGTCAGAACGCAAGCTTCATGAAGCATCTTTATGACGTTACCGTTGACTCGGTAAAAGAGGCTGTCAATTCAATGACAACCGGTAAAATGTACTATTCCGAGATTGAAGCGGGCGAATATATCCGTGACAAGCGTGAACCCATGGTTTTCGACTCGAAGATTCACCGCTTCCGCTTTGTTCCCGATAACGGTACAAAGGAAACATGGCTTTGCAACATGGCTATCCATGCTGTCGGCAACGGCGCGGCAGGAACTGAGATAACCGGCGACTACCCATACTATATCGAGCAGGAAGTCAACAAGGCCGGTGCAAACTTCATTCAGATTCAGGGCGCAGAGCTTGCAATCTCAACGAAGCATGACAGTCTTAACCTTCCCGAAGGAACACCGAGACTTGAATCTCTCAAGATTTACGGTACAACACTCGGCAAGCTCATTGTTGAGTCCAACGAAGCCGAAACAGAGGTCGCTCCCCTCCTCAACTACAGGATGAAAGAATACTATGTTCCCGTAACAAATCAAATCCTTGAATTTGCAGGTAGACTCGGAGCCCTCACAAACACCGTTGTTACAACAGATGATGACAACAATGTTCTTGAGGTCGCAACAGAGCTTGGTTACCTTGAAATCGGCACAAAACTTGCAGTTGCGATAATCCCCGGAGAGCTTGAGCCGGCAATCGCTTACGGAGGATATCTTGACGCCGACCACTCATGGACAGGCACCGATTTCAACTATCCTTCACTTCAGGATATCGTCGGGACAGACAAAGAGCTTCTTGTATTCGGTCTCATGAACGACCAGATCGGTTACATACTTGAGGATAATGACTACAGCAGTATCCTCTCGGGAGTCAACGAGGAAATCGTTGCAACAGGTAACCTTGCAGGCTCTACAACAATAAACGCTTTTGAAGAGCTTATAAAGTCTATCCACTAAAATAGAATTGTTACAGCCGTTGAAGCCTTTTCAGCGGCTGTTGGTTTATGGAGGTAAATATGATACGCGGAATTAAATCTTTTATTTCGATTATGACGACCGTTTTGCTTTTATTAAGCACGATGCTCGGATTTTACGGCACGGACGGAACGAAGAACGAATACAAAACCTACAAAAATGTTATTCTTATGATCGGCGACGGAATGGGCTTTAACACAGTCGAAGCTGCCAAAAGCAGATACGGCATTGACGAGCTTCCGATGGAAACTTTTCCTATTCACAGCCAGTCAAAAACACGCAGTGCATCAAACGAAATAACCGACAGTGCGGCAGGTGCAACGGCTCTTTCCTGCGGTGTTAGAACCTACAATAATGCAGTCGGCGTTTATGCCTTTGCCCCATTCGCAAAGAAATTCAATACGCCGAAATCGCTAACGGAGCTTGCGAAAGAAAACGGAAAAGCGGCAGGCGTTGTAACAACAGATAAAACGAGCGGCGCAACTCCCGCATCTTTCTCGGCTCATTCATTTTTAAGGCAGTTTGAGCCTGATATTTCGATCGAGCAGATGCACTCCGAGCTTGACCTCATCTGGGGCTCGAAGAGTACAACCGTCACAAAGCTCGGCTGCAAACTCGGCGGATTTCAATACATTTCAAGCGCAAAAGAAATGAACGCACTTCAACCCGGCACACGCTCATTCGCCCAGTTTGATATGGATGCTTTTGCAAATGTTACAAACAATAACGACAACCCATACCTTGCTGATATGACGAAGAAAGCAATTGAACTTCTCAACAGCAATGAAAACGGATTTTTCCTCATGGTCGAAGCAGCGCACATCGACAAGTTCTCACACAAAAATATTCTTGAGGGCTCAACGGCACAGGTTATTGAATTCAACAAGGCAATTCAGGTTGCGTATGACTTTGCAAAGCAGGACGGCGATACGCTTGTTCTTGTAACAGCAGATCACGAAACCGGCGGAATAACCTATAATGAGGAAACCGGCGAATACTACTACACGACAAAAAAACACACGGGAGTCAACGTTCCTATTTACGTTTCAGCGAACGACGCAGGATTTATCACAGGCGAGGCTTATGACAATTATTGCATAAGCACTCAGCTGGCAAGGGTCATGGGCTATGATAAAACACAATTCCCTAAGACAAAATAAAGCATAACAAAAGAGACTGCCTCAAACGAGACAGTCTCAAATTTTTATGTTAAGCTTTTATGTGCCCTGCGCCCAGCACCAGGAAACGTTCACTCCGTCGCGGCTTGAAACCACGCCTTTCCTGTTTGCCGCTTTGACGAACAGCTCCGCAAACTCCTCATCAGGAAATTCTATCGTGCCCTTAGCGGTGAGATACTTGCCGTCATAAACCTTTTCCTCAACCGAGAAGCCGATTACCCACCAGTGAAGCTGCGCCTCACGGACAAAAATTCTTCTGCTGCCCTGGAAAAGCTCAAGGCTCATTACCATCATGTCCTCATCGGGAGCGCAGTTAAAAACAGTCGTCCAAACCTTCTGCTCGGGACGGTTGTAAATTCCTATCTCGGCTCCGTTGGATATCCAGTAAATTCCCTTCCAGATCTGGAAAAGCCAATCCTTTCCGTCATAGTTCAGATATATGCGCTTCGTCTCATAGTCATAGAACGTAAGGTTCGCAAGGATATCGTAGGTTATGCAAAATCCGAAGCGTCTCTGCCATGTGTTTTTGATAGCGTAAAGCGTATAATCGTTTGCGTCCAGATTGAAGCCCAATACACCAAGCTCATTTTTTCTCTTCAGCTCGTGCGTTTTTGAGTCATATATGAAATCCGACTTAACCTTTTCCGAAGTACCGTTTCTGTAGTAAAGAACGATATAAACATTATAAATGCTCGGGTCCTTTTTGTTTTGATCCGCGTCGATCGTCATATGGTCAATGCTGAGAATATAAATTCTGGCAAAGTCAACCATAAATCCCGCAAAATTCTTACCCTGACTGTAAAGCTCCTTGGACTTTTCCTTCATGATGGGAGCAAGAGTGTCAACGTCAATTCTGAGAATTTCGCACACCTTTGCGGAGCTTTCGGTAAAATCGGGAAGAGAATTATAAATTTTCATGACATCAAGTGTGCCGCCGCTCTTCTTTGTCCACTCGGTGAATATGTCGTTCATAACACCGTTCACTTCAATCTTTATCTTGTTTTCATTTATAAGATTGAAGCCGAAAATCCTTTTGAACAACGCATTGATATTGCTGACCGCATCCATAAACTGCTGAGTGGTAAGATGATCCTTGCCCTCATTATAACCGGGATCCGTCTCGTCATAAACAATGTCACCCGAGGGAACCTCCGCATCGGATTTGGCATACGAAAAAGCCGTACCCGTGCCGAGCAGAATAGTAAGGGTCAATATTACCGCCAGAAGCCTCTCCGAAAATCTTGTCATAAAACAAATCTCCTTCATTTCTCTTTCTCATGACTTCGTATATTAAGCACACATAAATATGTATATCAGAAAAAGCCTTAAATATACGTCATGATCTCGCGTATATTTAATATACAATACAATAATATTTTTGTCAAATAAAAACCTGAAATTATAAATCATGTATTAACGGAAACGATATTTTTTCGTACAGTTTATTTAAATCGTATAATACACCTTGACACATGCGCAAAAATGTATTAAAATAGTACAGATGTAATTATAGTTAGCCGGACTGTAATTTCATCGGCACGGCAAGCGGAAACGAACATCCGCGCGCCGAACATAACTAATGATTTACTACTTAACTTAAATTCTAAGACAGGAGGTGCATTTATACTTTGTTGACAATCAAAATATCACTTTTTATAGTGATCATAGTCGCCTGTGTTGTTGTCGCCGCGGCAGCAGGAACCGCAATCGGTATAGTTTACCGTAAAAAGGTTGCCGAAGCTACCATCGGTTCGGCTCAGCAGGAAGCTACCAGAATTGTAAACGATGCCGTTTCAAAGGCTGAGTCCAAGAAAAAGGAAGCTATCCTCGAAGCCAAGGACGAGATACACCGTCAGCGCAACGAGCTTGAAAAAGAGCTTCGCGAGAGAAGAAGCGAGGTTCAGCGTCAGGAGCGCAGACTTTCCCAGAAAGAGGAAAGCCTCGACAGAAAGATGGAGAACATCGAGAAGAAGGACGAACAGCTCAACAGCAAGATCAAGGCCGCAGACAAGAAAGCGGAGGAAATTGAGCTTGTTAAGCGCAGTCAGATCGAGATGCTCGAAAAGATTTCAGGCTTTAACAAGGAACAGGCTAAGGATTATCTGCTTAAAACTCTTGAATCCGATCTCGTCCACGAGAAAGCGATCAAGGTTATGGAATATGAGCAGAAAACAAAGGATGAAGCAGACGAAAAAGCTCGTGAAATTATTGCAACGGCAATTCAGCGCTGCGCCGCAGACCACAGTGCGGACGCTACCGTTTCCGTCGTTGCTCTGCCTAACGATGAAATGAAGGGCCGCATAATCGGCAGAGAGGGACGTAACATCAGAACTCTTGAAACGATCACAGGCGTCGATCTTATTATCGACGACACACCTGAGGCAATTACGGTATCATGCTTTGATCCCGTTCGCCGTGAAATTGCAAGACTTACCCTCGAAAAGCTCATCAGCGACGGCAGAATTCATCCGACAAGAATTGAAGAGCTTTATGAAAAATCTAAGCGTGAGGTTGAACACACCATCAAGCAGACGGGTGAAAGAGCCGCTATTGATGCCGGCGTCAACGGAATTCATCCCGAGCTTATCAAGCAGCTCGGCAAGCTGAAATACCGTACCAGCTACGGTCAGAACGTACTTAACCATTCGCTTGAGGTTTCTTACCTTGCAGGTCTTATGGCAGCCGAGCTCGGCGCCGATGTTAAGACCGCAAAGCGCGCGGGTCTTCTCCACGATATCGGAAAGGCTCTCGACCACGAAATGGAAGGCTCTCATATTGAACTCGGCGTTGAATACGCTAAGAAATACAGAGAGAACGAAAATGTTGTTCATGCGATTGAGGCTCACCACGGTGATGTTGAAGCAAGAACAATCGTTGCTTGCCTCGTTCAGGCGGCCGATGCAATATCCGCTGCAAGACCGGGCGCAAGAAGAGAAAATCTTCAGAACTATATCAAGAGACTTGAAAAACTTGAAGAGATCACAAACTCATTCCCATGCGTTGAAAAATCATATGCCATTCAGGCAGGCCGTGAGGTTCGTATCATGGTTAAACCCGATGCAGTTTCGGACGATCAGATGGTGCTTGTTGCCAGAGATATCGTTAAGAAAATTGAGGATGAACTGGAGTATCCCGGACAGATCAAGGTCAACGTTATCCGCGAAAACCGCGTAATTGACGTTGCTAAATAAATTTTTGAAATAGAGCTAAACTGAAAGTAATCAGGCGTTTCGGAAAATTTCCGAAACGCCTTTTTAATTATATTATATCAATAAACCTCGAACGTTGTAATCGTCGCAAAGTCTCTTGTCTTTTCGATAACGAGCTTCAAGCGTCTTGCGTCCATTGTCGGTAGGAGGCAAATTTTCTTTCTGCCGATCGTTGTGCCGCTGTAAAGCTTATGCCATTTCTTATCAAAGAAATAATAGAGCTTGAATTTTTCGACCTGCTGACCCGTCTCTATATTCTCGGCAAGCACAACCTTGTTTATGTTCTTGACCTCGCCCATGTCAAGCGTTATCACGCTTTTGCGTGCCTTGGGCGCACTTTTGAAATACGACCTGCCCGAATTTATAAATTTTGCGGTGTGGAGGTCATCGCTGTGTCCCTCGTCCTCAAATTTTCCGTTTTCCGCGTGGTTCTCTTTGAATTCAATTCCGAGCTGAACGCCGAGAGTTACAAGATGCTCAACGTCAACCTTGTCAATTTTGCCCGTGTGCGACGGTGAAATGTTCAATATCAGCGAACCGTTGTTGCCCACAGACTTGAAATAAACCTCAAGCGCCTTTGAAAGCACCTTGACGTCAAAATTCTCCGTCTCATGGAAGAACCAGCCGGGTCTGAGCGAAATATCGGTAATCGACGGGAACCAAACAAGCTCCTTTGCTCTTTTTATCTTGCTTCTGCTGCCGAGGTCGGGCTCAACAAGCTTTTTCGACGGTGCATTGTTGATCAGATCTTTCGGCACAACGCTCCACTCGCTTGTCCTGCTAACACCAACATGGTTGCCGCACCAGCGGATATCGGGACCGCAGTTGCATATCATCGCATTCGGCTGATATTTGCGGACCGTATCGTAGTATCTCTGCCAGTCGTAATTCTGCTGACCGCTGTTGTCACGCTCAAACCATACGCAGAAAATATCGCCGTAATCCGTGCAAAGCTCCGTCAGCTGATTTACGAAAAAGTCGTTATATTTCTCCGTGCCGAAGGTCGGCTCGTGCATATCGTAGGGTGAAAGGTAGATTCCGAACTTCACACCCTCTGCGGCGCACTCCTCGGCAAGCTCTTTAACGAGATCACCTTCACCGTCCTTCCACGGTGAATTCTTCACGCTGTGCTCCGTGTACCTGCTCGGCCAAAGGCAGAAGCCGTCCGAATACTTGCAGGTGAGCACAATTCCTCGCATCTTCGCCGCCTTGACCGTGCTGACCCACTGCTTTGCGGAAAAATCGGCAGGCTTGAAATACTTCTCGGGCTCCCTGCCCGTGCCCCATTCCGTATTACAGAAGGTGTTCATGCCGAAATGTATAAATGCCATGAATTCCGTATTCATAAAATCTATCTGCGCCTTTGACGGCACAACGCTGTTTGCTCTTTCAATATAATCTGACATAATAATACGTTCCAATCTAAAAACTGAATATCTTGTTTTTATTGAATTTCATAAATTTTACCTCCAAAATGATATGTTTTGGAGGCCGAAAATCTACAGTCTTTTGCAATCGCAAAATCATCCGTTGTTTTTCATTTTTTCTTTTATCTGAGTTGTGGAAATACCTTGTGTGTACGGCAAACACTCTATGCTTACTCCGATTTTTGCAAATTGCTGTTCGGTTTTGTTGTATCTTTCCGTACCCTTCCAGTCATCTCCCGAAAACAAAACATCAAATTTATATTTGCTTTGGCAAAGCATTTTATCCTCTGTCTCCTCGGGATTTATTACAACGACCTAATCAACGCATTTAAGCGCCGCCAGAATTCTCACTCTGTCCTCAAGCGGATAAACAGGCTCCTTATGCTTTATATTTCTCACATAATCGTCGTCGCAGACAGCGACAATGAGATGAGAACACATTGCCCTGCATTTTTCAAGCAAATTCAAATGTCCGACATGGAAGACATCAAATACTCCGGTTGTGAAGCCTATGTTATACATAACTCATTCCAGCTCCTTTTTCGTAAACTCTTCTATTTTTTCAAAAATTTCCTCCGGGAAAACAACTGTATCTAACGGAAAATGAGAATGGCTTACAACAGGAGTCATATAGTTATCGCCGTAATACAGTTTCAAATATCCGTCATAATCCTTAGGAATTTTGAATTTTTTTGTTCCGAATATATGCTCATCGAGTTCTTCAATGTACCTTCTCGGTATTGCTATTTTATATTCATACATACAAATACCAAAAACCTTATCGTTTTTGCTTCCGAGTTTACATATAACAAATCTTATCAATGAAATCAATTTAATTCTCAAAAACTCCGGTAATCTCTCGGATATGTCATAAATCCGTGTGTTTTGAAAATCTATATTATGTCTTCTCTTATATCTGTTGAGATATTTTTCATGAATCATAAAAATACATCCAAGCAGCTTTTTCTGAAGTTCAAAAAGCTTATCATTCCCTGCACAATCGCAAAAAACAAAAATATCAATCCAAAGTCCCTTATTGATATTAAGCTCGTCAGTCGCATACTCATCAACATATGTGCCGTCCAGCCTTATTCTCGGCAGAAAATGAATTGTCTCGTGATCGGTTGTATAGTATGCAAAAAATAAACCATCGATATTATTATTGTGCTTTTTGAAATGCCTTTTTAGCTTTTTAAAATCCTTTTCGCTGACGATAACGTCAATGTCATCATCCCACGGAATAAATCCGTCGTGCCTGATTGCACCCAACAATGTTCCATAACCCAAAATTAAATCTATTCCAATCGATTTGCAGATTTCATCAAGCTTGTAAAGCATGTAGTATTCCGCATTTTGTAAATCTTTAAGATCAAAATCCTTCTTTTGCATTTCAAGCACCACCATATATGTCTGATTTAATTTATTCTATCAATATTTTAATTAAAAGTCAACATTAACATAATGCTGTTTTCGTTTGATATATCATAAAAAATGATTGACTGTTTTCGATTAAATTAGTATAATAGACTTATCTTTATTCTGGAGGTATTGTCTAATGAAAAAGTATATCAAAATCATCATCTCTTCCCTGCTTGTTCTCGCCCTCATGCTCGGTGTCGGAACAGCAGCCTTTGCAGAAGAGGACACATCGGACAAGCTTACGGTTATATCCTCAAACGTGGCGGGACTTCCGATTCCGTCAAAGTTTGATAAGGACGGCAAGGTTGTTCCCAAAACTCAGAAAATCATGGGCGAAATGCTTAACAACAGCGGTATTGACATTATCTGCGTTCAGGAGGATTTCCAGTATCATGCGATCCTCGCAAAGCAGATGACAAACTATCCCTACAAGACATATACAAGCGGCGGCGTTCCTGTCGGTGACGGCTTGAACATTTTCTCCAAGTATCCCATCTATAACATCGAGCGTGTTGAATGGGAGGCTTACAACGGAATTCTCGACGCTGCAAATGACGGACTTACCCCCAAGGGCTTCCTTAAATGCACGGTTGATTTTAACGGTGTTCTTGTTGATGTATATGACACTCACCTTGACGCTAACGGATCTCTCGCCGACTGTGCGGCGAAGAAGGCTCAGCTTGAGCAGCTCAAGGCATACATAAACGAAAATTCCAAGGATATGCCGGTTATTATCACCGGTGACATGAATATTGCTATGCACTGTGACATCAATGCGGAATTCTATCCCGTAATGATTGAAAACGGCGGATTCAAGGACGCATGGTCAGAGTATTGCAACGACGGCGTTTATTTCACGGAGCGTCTCTCGTCTGAAGTGAATGCCGAATATGAGGCAAAATTCGGCGGAAACTATTGGGGTCGCTGGGACTCCGTTGAGCGTGTTGTTTATCGCAGCAGCAGTAACGTTGAACTTACGCCGACCGATTTCCGCTATGAGGACTACAATAACCGTGACGGTCACGGTGTAGTTACGGATCACAGCGTTATGATATGCGAAATGGAAGTTGCAACGACAGATTACGTTGCACCGGCAATTGATCTTAACAAGGAAAAAAGAGAATTATTCGGTCATAAGCTCGTTCGCACGGTAAAGCTCACTGCAAGATGCATTTACAGAATTCTTACCGATCTTATCGCAAAAATCAAGTCAGGCGAAATCACAATAAAGTAAGGTGCTTATATAATGAAAAAAACGTTTAAAATAATGCTCTCGACCTTGCTTGCGCTTGTTTTGCTGATTTCCGTCGGCACGGTCGCATTTGCCGAGGACGAAGATGTTAATATAACGGAAGACAAGCTTTCCGTTATGTCTGCTAATGTTGCGGGACTTCCAATCCCCTCCAAGTTTGACAAGGACGGCAAGGTTGTTCCCAAAACTCAGAAAATCCTCGGTCAGCTTCTCAACACCAGCGGTGTGGATATTATCTGTGTTCAGGAGGATTTCCAGTATCATGCAATTCTCGCCGCTCAAATGAAGAATTATCCCTACACAACCTACACAAGCGGCGGTGTTCCCGTAGGCGACGGCATGAATATTTACTCGAAGTACCCGATTTACAACGTAGAGCGTGTTGCATGGGAAGTTTTTAACGGCATCCTCGATGCTGCAAACGACGGTCTTACACCCAAGGGCTTTATGAAATGCACGGTTGACTTCAACGGAATCCTCATTGACCTTTATGACGTTCATTCCGATGCAAACGGCTCTCCGAATGATGTCAAGGCGAAACACGCACAAAATGAACAGCTCGCCGCCTACATTGACAAAAACTCCGCAGACCGTCCCGTTATAATCACGGGCGATATGAATGTTTACACTCATTCCGAGCAGGATGTAGGTATCTATGAAATCTATGTCTCCCGTGAGGGATTCGATGACGGCTGGACAATGTTCTGCCATGACGGAATTTATTTTGAGCATAATGTAACCTGGCAGGAACGCCAGGAGCTTGAACAGCGCTACGGCGGAGATCCGTGGGGTCGTTGGGATTCCGCCGAAAGACTTCTTTATCGCGGAAATTCAAACGTCGGATTTGAGGTTACGGATTTCAGATATGACGACTACAACGAGCTTGCAGGACAACCCGTTTCTGACCACAACATGATGGTTTGCGAACTCAAGGTTACTTCAACGAATTACGTCCGTCCCGAAATTGAGCTCAACGTTGAAAAGAGACGTCCTCTCATCGAAAGACTTTTTCACGGCACAAAGATGGTATTCAGATGCCTCAAGCTCATCTTTACAGACCTTATTGCAAAAATCAAATCGGGCGAAATAACATTCCCGACCAAATAAAGGAGTTTCTTATGAGACCGATTACAACATTCGTCAGACATAATTCGATCAAAGCCATGCTTGCTGCAGAGCAAGGACTTAAAGCCGTGTCGAAAGGCAAAATAGGCAAAAATCTTTTTGATGTTGAGCCGAAATTTATCGGTACAGACGTCAGAATAATCAAGGAAACGGACGATTCAACTTTTATCGCAAAATGCGACACAAGCGGAAGAATTGTCAACAAGCCTTTTAAAATTCTTGTAACGACAGACCTTCACCTTTGCGACGATTATGAGCTTATCAACAAGTCGCTTTCAATGCTTGCAAAGCACGTTGAGGCTGAAAAGCCCGACCTTATTCTTTTCACGGGTGACGTTGTGCTGACCGATCATCAGCAGGTTGACTGTATTCAGTTCGGCAAATTCATGGAAAAGATGGGCATTTACTGGGCTTACGTTTTCGGCAATCATGAGGCAAGAGCCGAGAAGGAATATCACAAATATTTCATGCTTAAAAATCTCGTCAGCTTCCCCCATTGCCTTTCAAAATTCGGCGATCCGTCGCTTTTCGGCTACGGCAACTTCTTCATCAACATTCTTTCGTCCCCGACCTCGATTCAGCAGAGCATCGTAATGCTTGATTCAGGCAGAAACACGAGCCCGACACATAACATTGAAAACGGTGCGCATGCCGAGCTTAAATGCTACGACTTTTTGAAAAAAGACCAAATTGACTGGTACAGGAAAACAATACTTGACCTTGAAAAAGAATACGGTAAATTTAAGTCCATAATGGCAATGCACATTGCTCTTTGTGAATACGAAAAAGTCATGCAGCTTGACGAAAACGGTAATTATATTCCTACAGGCAAGGCTGAAATTCTTTACGGCGAAATGCATGAATCAGTCGGCTGCTCCGAGTTCAACAGCGGAATGTTCGACGCTATTAAGGAGCTCGGAAGCACACAGGCAGTTATCGTCGGTCACGACCATGTCAACGATTTCTGCGCCAAATACGACGGCATTTACCTCGTTTATGCCCAGTGCGACGGCTACAACACCTACACAATGGGCTCCAACTTCGGCTGGGACGAGAAGGACTGGATGCAGGGCGTCACAATGATCGACATGGACAAGGACGGCGAAATCGGCTTCAGACAGCGCTTTAACAGAGATTATTTATAAGGAGACTTTAAATGACCCCATACATACTCAAAAAACATCTTACAAGAAAAATTACCTTTCTTGACAAAAACGACCCTCAGGTTCCTACCGCTCTTTTCAGCGCAGTGAGCGAGGCTCCCGACCTTTCGTGCTTCCCCTACCCACTCCCCTCGGCGAGAAAGGATTATACCTGCGCGGCTCAGGGAGATAATTCCGTCATGTGGTTCGGCGGCAAAACGGGAATCACGCGCTATGACCCGAACGGAAAAAATATTGACGACAAAATAATGTATTTCAGCGCCCACCGTCATCTTCCGCATCATGCCGTTGATGCAATTTTCGCAGACGGTGACGACCTCTGGGCTCTCTGCCGCGATAAGGTCGCTCACATTGAGATGATCATGCTCACAGCGGAGGAAAAAGCTGAAATTCTTCTCGACGAAACGAACAAATATGTTATGCGACGCGGAATGGTAAGCCAGCGCGACCTTAAGGAATTCAGAGATTATGAATCACGATATCCTTATGCCGCATGCGACAATGACGGACTTTTCACCTCGGGCTATGCAATCGGTGAGATGTACCGCTACGCAACGCTCAAGGAGAAGCTCGGCGAGGATCATCCGAGAGTCCGGGACGCAAGAAAGAATGCAACGAAGGCTTGCGAGGCATGTCTGCTTCTGATGTATATTCACGGCAGACCCGAGGGCTTCATCGCACGTTCGTACCATGTTACGGGCGAGCCTGTTCCCGACGACGGAATTTTCTACAAAAGAGAAGGCAAGACAGCTCACTGTGTTTTCACGAATGAAGCAAACAACTGCGGCAGAGTCGGCGAAGAGATTCCCTGCGACTACCCCATTCCCGACAGACTTGCCGCGCTTTACCGCGACCTCGGCTATACCGATGACGACATTTGCTATAAAGCCGACACCTCCAGCGATGAGGTTACAGGCCACTTCCTCCAGATGAAAATAGCTCACGATTTCCTCGCCGAGGACGATCCCGAGCTTGACGAGCTCATCAAGGTCGCGTGCAAGAGAACGACGAAGCACATCATTGACCACGGCTTTGAATTCTGCGAATACTCGGGCAAGCCGACGACATGGGCAAAATGGAGCAAGCGCTATTTTGACAACGATCCCATCGGATATGTTGACGCTCCGCTCAATTCCTCGGAAATGCTTGTTTACCTTAAGATCACAATGTATATCACGGGCGAAAAGGGAATCTGGCAGGAGACTTACGATAAGCTCATCTCCGAGGGCTATGCCGACCTCGGTGCAAAGCACTACGACCGCTTCTATCAAGGCGCAATGAGAGAAAAGGTAAATCCCGAGGAGGATCTCATGTACGGCGACAATATGCTCGCCCTCATGACCTACTGGATGCTTTGCACGCTTGAAACGGACGAGGAGCTTCTCGCCAAGTACCGCGCCGCCTTCAAATCATGGAGCGGACTTATTCTGCGTGAGCACACCCCGGGATACGACTTTATGTACAAGCTCGGTGTTCCCGACGCTGAAATCGATTTTGAAAAGGACGCAAACTGGTTCACTCATTTTGAAACAAACCGTCTTATCGCTTCGGTAAATTCCGAGCGCCATGACGTCGCAATCAAAATCGGCAGAAATTATGACGAGCAGAGAGAGTTTGAGATTTCGGCACTGCTTACACCGAACGAAAGACACGTTTCAAAATATGACAGAAACCCTTACGACCTTTTCAAGGGCGAAAACAAGGGCACATGTATTGAAAGCTGCTATATTTATACCTATGCCTATTGGATTGGCAGATACTACGGATTTATTGACGAGGAGGGACAGGCATGAGCAAGATTGCAGTAATAAACGAATTCAGCGTTGAAGCAATAAAGGCCGCTTTGCAGAAGCTGGATTCTTTCCCGAATCTCAAGGTCAACGGACTCAATGCACATCAGCTTGAGGAGCTCAGAGCTATTGACCCGATTCTTTTTAAGGAGATTTCAGAAAACATAAAGATCGACCGCTGGTTCCCCTATGTCGGCGCTTGGGCAGATACGGACGAGCTGTCCGAAACTGCGCTTATCAAGAGCTGTCTTTACTCCGTAAGATATTTTCTTGACAATTTCGGCAAGAAATACCGTGTTTTCCACGGCAAAAAGATTTATAACAACATGCTTCCGCAGATCGTTTATTCCTCACTCTTTGACGCTGTTGTGCTTGAGAGCGAGACTGAAAGCAAATGGCTCCGCGGCGCGGACGATTTCAGAACTCTCGTTATGACCGCCGATACGGTCGATGTCAACGAGCTTGACGATGATTTTATCAAGGAAAATGAGTTCATCTCTTATGATGAGCTTGCCGATATTTTCTTCGATTCTCACCTTGATCTTGAAACCGTCACCCTCCCTGTCGGAAATATTCTTCCCGAGGGCATCGAAAAGTCACTTGTTCATGCCGAAAAAACCGCAACGGCAACAGGACGTGACAGAAGCCGTGATATTCGCGATTCATGGATCAATTATTTCTGCGGTTCCAACGGAAAGGCGGGCGAAACCGTCACTGATATCGAAGCGGATCAAACATGGGAGAGCTTTGACATCATAATTCACGGTGACGGCGTTGTTCTCACCGAGGTCAAGTTTGCCGAGGACGGCAGTGAGGACATAGTTATCAGAGTTGCCGAAACAAACGGCAAGGAGCAGTCGGCTTACCTCACATGCAGTAAGCTTGACGCAGGCTTCCGCTTTGAGATAATGCCTTACGAGGTTCCGACCTTCCGCATTTCAAATGACGGAAACGACTACGCAAAGGAAATCTACATTTGTGAATAGTTCAATCAAAGGATTGCCTCTTAATTGCGGCGATCCTTTTTGTTGCATTATATCCGTTTTGTGATATAATTGTATGAAAGCCAACTCGGAGGGGTTATAGATGTCCAAAAAAATTACACTTCACGGCGAATTTGTCTACGTTGCGGCAATACTTCTTCTTTCGCTCGCCGTCGCAATGCTCAGCGCGGCAAACTTCGGCGTTTCGATGATCGTTGCGCCTGCCTACATAATCAGTCAAAAGCTCGGTGTTATCACCTTCGGTCAGGGCGAATACCTTGTGCAGAGCATACTTTTCATTGTTTTCTGCATACTCATGAAAAAGGTTAAGCCCGTTTATTTCAGCTCATTTGCAACCTGCCTTATCTACGGTGCCGTGCTTGACCTTTGGAGAATGCTCGTTCCGCTCTTCAATCCCGAGGTTACCGCCCCGGGCTCAATGGGCTTGCCCGGTCGTGTTTTACTTTTCATCGGCGGAATGATTTTAACGTCATTCTCGGTCATGCTCTTTTACAAAACGTATTTATATCCGCAGGTTTACGACTTTTTCGTTAAGGGCATCAGCGCGCGATTCAATAAGGACAGAACGAAGTTTAAGATTGCGTTCGACTTCTCCTGCCTTGCCGTTTCATGCGTGCTCACCCTCGTTTTGTTCCGCAAATTTGTCGGAATCGGCATAGGCACTCTTATTCTTACTGCGCTCAACGGCTTTATCATCGGCTGGTTTGACAAGCTGTTTGACAAATGCGTTGACCTCAAGCCCCTGTTCCCGAAATTCGCCGCAAAATTCGATTTATAAATCCGTAAAAAAGAATTAACAAATAATTCACTTGAATTATCGGGCAAAATGTTGTATGCTTATATCAAAGGAAAATGTTTTTGCTTCAGTCGTTTTCCTAAATTACGGAGGTAAACAATCATGAAAAAAGGTTTATGTATAGTTCTTTCGGCTCTTATGATAGCACTTTCTTTCGCAGCGTGCGGCAACAAGAAGGATATCAGCGACGAGCCTACAAAGGTTGACGCAAACGGTTCTGCTTATGTCGAGGTAACCGACAAGGACGGCAACGAGGTAACATCGGTTCTTTCCGATAAGGACAAAGCCAAGGCTGACAAAAAGGCGGCTAAGGACAATAAGGAAACCACAACCGTGAACGCTTCTGAGCTCGTTTCGCAGGCAGAAAATATAGCTAATGGCATATCAAAAATAGACGAGAAAGACCTCAAATCAGACAAAAAAGACCTTATAAGCACCGGAACTGAAACAAAAAAGACCAGTCTGCGTGATGATGTCATCATAAAAACCACCAAATCCGGCAAATTTACGTTGAAAGCCACTATTAAGGCTTCTTCGGGCGAAAACACTGATATTACATGCTCAGTAAACGATAAAGCATTTGCATATTCAGCATCCTTAAACGGTGTCAGCACAAAAGTAATTATAGAAAACAACAGTTTTATTATTGCTTTCCCCGATTATAAATGGTATTACAAAACAACGAGTGAAGATATCGGCTTCGGAAGCATAGATGATATTATGTCAGGTATTTCGAACGAGGAAAATAAATATGTCGGCTCAACAAAGGTTAAGGTAGACGGCGCCGAGTACACCTGCGAGGAATACAAGAACAGTGACGGTATGGTTACAAAATACTATTTTGACAAGAATAATAACTGGAAGCGAATCGAGTCCATTGACGGTGATGTGATTACAATCATGGAGATCAACTCCTTCACAAACAAGGTTGACAGCAGCATTTTCTCCGTCAAGGGTTATACGGATATTACACCTTTGATAGGACAGCTTGATGCCTCGTCATTTATGACCACCAAAAAAAGCTAATGAAAAATGTACTTATAACAGGCTCTGCGAGGGGCATCGGCGCACAGACGGCGAAGCTCTTTGCCGCAGAGGGATACAACGTTATCGTAAATTATAATACAAGTGAAAATGAAGCCGCTGAGACTTGTCGTGAGATAAGGCTCGGCGGCGGCAATTCTGTCATGATTAAGGCCGATGTTTCCAAAAGAAGCGAAGCCGATCACCTTTTCGCCGAAGCTAAAAAGGAATTTGGACCTATTGACGTGCTCGTAAACAACGCGGGTGTTGCACAAATCAAGCTTTTTACGGATATCTCCGACGAGGACTATGACCGCATGTTTGACTGCAACGTGAGAAGCGTTTTCAACTGCTGTCAGCTTGCGCTCCCCGATATGATTCACAAAAAGCAGGGCAGAATTATCAACGTGTCCTCCATGTGGGGCATCACGGGCGCATCGTGCGAGGTTCATTACTCCGCCTCAAAAGCGGCTGTAATCGGGCTGACAAAGGCTCTGGCTCGGGAGGTTGCCCCATCGGGAATTACCGTAAACGCCGTAGCTCCCGGGGTTATCGACACGCCGATGAACAGCGGCTTTGACGAGGAGACAATGGAAGCTCTCAAGGAGGAAACTCCTGTCGGCAGGATAGGCACGCCCGAGGATGTCGCAAGGGCAATACTTTTCCTCGCTGACGAAAAATCATCGTTTATTACGGGACAAACACTCGGCATTGACGGCGGATTTATTTGATCGGCAGTCGATTGGGATTTATTTATACAAATTGCAGAAAAAGATTCTTGATTTTATTAAAAAAATGTGTTAAAATATCCTATACGCTAAAGTGATTACTGAAATGGAGGAAATCCCTATGGCAGTTTGCCCTAAATGCGGAAGAAAACTTAAAATTACAGATATCAAACCCACATGCCCGGGTTGCGGTGTCAATCTTCTTTACTACAAGATTGAAGAAAGACTTGAGGTTGACGCTATCAATGCAGAGCTTGAGCATGCAAAAACTCAGAAGAGAGTTGACCGTGCCAAGGACGCAATGTTCGGCACACCTCTTGCAATCGTAAGACTTGTTCTTTTGGTTTTGGTCGTCGGAATGTTCTTCGTTCCGCTTGCCACATTCCATGCTGTGGGACCCTATTTTGACAAGACGACAACGCTCAACGCTCTTGAGATTTACAACTCGGTTTCAGCTCTTGACTTTGACGGAATGTTTGTTCTCGCAGGCTCGCCTGTTCTCAAGACAAGCTTCATGTTCCTTGCAATCTCGGCTGTAACAATTGTTGTTTCCGTTCTTTGCGCATTGCTTGAGCTGATTTTCAGCTTCCTTTCAAGCTCGCCGCACGGTTTTTCAAGAAACATCACCCTCGCTTCTGTCGGCATTGTTTCCGCAGTCGCTTCGCTCGTTACATACAAGAAGTTCCTTGCAAGCATTGAATCCGTTTTCAGCGGAATTATCGACGGCTCGGTTAAGGTCGGCATTTATCTTGTAATTGCCGCATTCGTTCTTTGCATAGCAATTAACATTATAATCCAGGTTCAGCACAAGCCAGTCAAATACAAGGATACATACGTTGACAGCGTTCCTTACGAGATTTTTGTTGAGAAATTCGGTGTTAAGAAGTACGATATGGAATCCCTTGAAGCTATCAAGGCTGAGATGGAGCAGTACAAGGTCGTTGAAGAATAATTAAAAAAGCAACGGACATAAGGTGTTTATGAATTGCGCCTTATGTCCGTTTTTTTATAATAAATTAAGACTGCAAACCGTTGCTTCGGCTTGCAGTCTTTCTTTTTATTTAAGCATTGAAATTGCGTCGGTAATCGTCTTTTCGTAGGCTTCCTTGCCGTACTTATCGACCTCGGCTTTATTTCTCTCGCCGTGGGTCAGACAGCCTGCACCGCCGATACAGCCGCCGATGCATGCCATACCCTCAATGAAGTTTGCGTCGAGCCTGTCCTTACTCTTCTTGAGCAATGCGGCACGGCAGGCTTCAATTCCGTCGCAGGCGCAGGGCTTAAGCTCAAAGTCCTTGATATCCTGCTCCTTGAGAGCCTGTGCAACAGCGTCCGAAAGACCGCCGCTACGTGCAAATATACGTCCGAAGTAGGAAGCGTTGTCGAGTACTCCCTCGTCAAGGGTCATGATGTCGATATCCTTGCTGTCAAAGAGCGCCTGAAGCTCCTCAAACGTCATTGCAACGTCAACATACGGAGCAACCGATTCCTTCTGAACCTCAGCCTTTTTCGCCGTACAAGGTCCTATAAATATAACCTTGCAGTTCGGCTCACGCGACTTGATATACTTTGAAACCGCCGCCATAGGTGAAAGATTGTGCGACACAAGCGGCAAAAGTTGGGGAAATGATTTTTCAATATAGGTTACAAAGGCAGGACAGCATGAGCTTGTCAGGAAGCCCTTTTCAGCAAGCTCCTTTGACTCCGAATATGCAACCATGTCCGCACCGAGAGCCGCCTCAATGACCGTATGGAAGCCAAGCTCCTTAAGTCCCGTTATAACCTGACCGAGCTTTGCATACTTGAACTGGCTCGAAATTGACGGAGCGACAACAGCATAAACCTTGTACTTCTTGTTGTTCTTGCTCTTTTTGATTATGTCAACAACATCAAGAATATACGACTTATCCGTGATTGCGCCGAACGGGCACTGATAAACGCAGGCACCGCAGGCAATGCACTTCTCGTTGTCGATTGCCGCCGCCTTGTTCTCGTTCATCTTGATTGCCTTTATTTTACAGGCGTTCTCACAGGGGCGCTTACGGCTGATAATCGCCGTGTAGGGACAAACTCTCGAGCACGCGCCGCACTCCTTACACTTTGTCTTGTCGATATGCGCAACGTGGTTCTGGTCGAAAGTGATTGCGCCGAAGCGGCATGCGTCCATACAGCGGTGTGCAAGACAGCCTCGGCATGCGTTAGTTACCTCGTAGCCGCCCATCGGACATTCGTCGCAGGCGGTTTCGATAACCTCAATAACATTCGGGTTTGACTTATCGCCGCCCATGGCGATTTTCACACGCTCGCCGAGAATTGCACGCTCTTTATAAACACAGCAACGCATCGTCGGCGTGTTTCCGGGAACAATCGTTTTCGGGATTTCAAGAAGATTATCCAAAAGCGTATCGTTCCATGCATGGCGGGCTACTTCACGGAGAACCTTATATTTGAGATACTGAACCTTGGTGTCAAATTTATATAGCATTGTTTTCCTCCTTAGAAATAACTCACCTTTATCCTCTTGCCCATTTGCTTCAAGCAATTCGAAAGCTCCTCGACAAGATTCATTTTAATATTGAAATTTATCGGCAGATCGGGGTTCTGATGAGCGGGATTGACCGCCCTGCCGACATAGAAATTGATATCCGTAGCTTCCTCAAACAGCAAGCGGCAAATTCTCGATGCGCCGTCCTGCTTGATGCTCCACTGATCGTAAAGCTCATTACTGCTGAGCGCGTCCTTGGCATATTCAATAACCTTGTTGATGGTAATAACACCCTCGGTTACGAGGTCAACGCCCTCGATTTCGGCAATCGGCGGAACATCGCTCTGTTCAAAGTTAAGCGTTGCCCTGACGGGCTTGCCAAGGTATTTCGCCGCAATTGATGACGTTGTACCGCCGCAGACAATGTGCTTGCCCTCCTTTGAGAAGAAAAGGCTCATCATGCGGTCGCAGTCGTCCCTGTTGCGCGGAGGACCGAACAGCAGGTTCATCGGCTCCCTCTTTCTGACGCGGACAACGCATGCCGTCGCATCGTCGCCCGGGTGGTAGCCGTACTGCTTATTGCATTCGTCAATGAGCATCGTTGAAAGAGTTTTCGCCGTGTAGCCGAGATCGGCAATCATTTCCATGAAGCTGATAATATCGTCTCTGCGCCAGCCGAAATTATAGGCAATGCCTATTCCCGCGTGCGGACAGCCGTCGCTCATGGCAATGAAAATATCGTTTTCCTGCAAGTCGATAACGGATTTATATATCTGCTTGCCGTTTATACTCAGCTCATTTTTGGGATAGTCAAAATTTTTGCCCTCCCTGAGCAATATCACATGAGGGTTGTCGTACTGAATAAGTTCGGCTGTCTCGTTGTTGATCAGGTGGATAATGGTGAAGGTTGAATACGCAACTCCTCTGACAGAGCATATCGGAAGCGTTGCGGCAATGGTCGAAACACATTCCTCAAGTGAAAGACCTTCCGCCATCATCGTTGAAATAATCTTCGATGTGAGCGTTGAAAGGATACTCGCCTTAACTCCGCTTCCGAGGCCGTCCGCCAAAACAATGACGGTCGAATTCTCGTTCTGCTCAACTATATCCACATGATCGCCGCAGAGCTGTTCGCCCTCGTGATTTATACTTTTCCAGCCGATGTCAGCACAAAGATTATTCATCGCTGATCGACTCCTTTAATTTAGTAAGCGCAATTTTTGTTTCAGCCGCCGTTTCACCGAGAAGCGAAGCGATCTCCTGAACAATTCTCATCTGATTGTCAACAACGCGGTCGGCAATTTCAACGGTCTGGTGGCTGATTTTTTCCTTCTTCTCCTTCTGATTTTCCTCCTCGGTAACGTCACGAAGAATACAAACCAAAAGGTGATATTCCTTATCGTAAAGGATAGATTCCTCAACATACTTTCCGTACTCGGCAAGATATGTTCTCTTGTCGTGAATACTTCTGCCGCTCGTGAGAACGCTGAGAAAATCGGTCGGGTCAAGAATTCTGACAACCTGATCGCCGAGAACGACCGAAGCGTTGCGAACGTTGACGATCTTGAGCGCCGCCTGATTGATCTGCTGAACCTCAAGCTTTTCGTTGAGGACTATAAGTCCGTTCGGCGTGTTGCGCACGATCGTGTCGGAGAAGCTCTCCGCCTTGTCCTTGAGGTACGGCAAACACATGGATATCTCCGCCTTGCCCTGGAGAATGGCAATCGCCTTTTCACGGCAGGTGTTGTAGCCGCAGGAGCCGCAGTTCAGCTCATCTGAGGGCTTCATCTTGCCCATCTGACGGAGCGTGTCACGAATCTCGGACTCGGACGGCTGCTGAAGCTTTCTTTCGATAAACGTGAAGTTTTTCTTAATTGTAAGCGGATCGGGTGTTTCAACCTCAAAGTCCTTTTTGCCCGCAAATTTTGAAACTGCGGCATAGTCCTTGACGGGTGAACGGTGGAATTTTTCCATAACGGGTCCGCCGACGCAGCTGCCGATACATGCCGACATCTCGATAAAGCAGCTGTGCAGTCCGCCTCTTTCAATGTCGCGCAGAGCGGCAATACAGTTCTCCGTTCCGTCGATAGCCATGTATGTGTAGCCCGTGTTCTCGGTATCCATTGTCTTGAGAATACCTCCCGTCGTCGGGAAAAATCTTGCACGGCTGTTTTCGTTCTGATCCATTTCGGGCTTCAATTCGATATTCTGCGCCTTGAGCCAATTCGTCAGCTCGTCAAAGGTCAGAACGGCATCAACAATGCCCTCGTAATACTGAGCCTCATCCTTCTTGGCAACACACGGACCGATGAACACGGTCTTTGCGTTCGGGATTCTCTTTTTGATATCCTTGCAGTGTGCCTGCATAGGAGAAAGAACGTCCGCAAGATAGGGTAATTCCGCCGGAAAATATTTTTGTATAAGAAGATTTATGGAATGACAACAGGAAGAAATGATTATATCTTGGCTCTTCTCCCCTATCATTCTCTCATATTCATTTTTAACTATAGTCGCGCCGATGGCTGTTTCCTCGACGTCGTAGAAGCCGAGCTGCTTGAGAGCCTCACGCATTGCGCCGATACCCACGCCCTCATAGTTAGCTATGAAAGACGGAGCGAGGCTTACAACAACGGGGTCACCGCTCTGCAAAAGCACCTTGACCTTCTCTGTTTCGTCAACGATCTGCTTAGCGTCCTGCGGACAGACCACGAAGCACTGACCGCACATAATGCACTCGTTGCCGATAATATATGCCTGATTCCCGGAAAACCGAATGGATTTGACCGGACAGTGACGAATACACTTGTAACAATTCTTACAGTTGGATTTTTTCAGAGTCAGACATTCCATTCCGTTAATTCCTTTCCTCGTTTATTTTGTTAAGTACCTTGTCATTGAAAAAGCTGCTGAAATTATCGGGTGTAACACCTGTGAAAACATCGTCATCCACGGTAACGGTCACACCGACACGATTGCACCTGCCGGTACAGAAACTGCCGGCAAGTGTAACCTCGCTGTCAAGCTTATTCTCGGCAATAGCCTTTTGAAAAAGCTCTACCAATTTTTCAGACCCTTTCAAATGGCAGGATGAACCTACGCAAATTTGAACGATCATTTAATTCACACCTTTGCAAGAACGTTTTCGTTAAAGAAATCCTTTACCGTCTCCGGTGAAACCGAGAAAAACTCGTCATCAACGGTAACGCAAACGCCCTGCTGGCACTTGCCCATGCAGAATGTTCCGCCAAGCTCGACCTTGTCGCCGAGATTGTTTTCGTGAATAAGATACTGGAGCTGCTCAACTACCTGACGTGAGCCTTTGATGTGGCATGATGAGCCGATACAAACCGTAATCTTCATTGAAATATCCCCCTATTTTTAAGTTAATTATCTTAGGTTTCCGCCGACCGATTCGTGCTTGCTTATCGGAACCGATCGGCGGCGGTCATACTGGATTATTCGTAGTCAACAACGTCAATCCAAGAGTGCAGGAACTCACGCTCTGCCTCATTGCCCTTAACTGTCTGTGAAGCCGCTACGATCGGCATCCACTTCTGAACATACTGCTTAGCGGTGTTGCTTCTTTCGCAGAAGAGGTCAAGATACTTCTTTGCGCCGTCGATATCACCGTTGAGCCAGAAAAGAAGGTAGGTTCTTGCAGCGTCGGCGGAAGCGTTACCCTGAGTGGCATGTGACCAGTCGAGGATATAAGGCGTGCCGTCATCTGCGATGATGATATTCGTCGGGTTGAAGTCGCCGTGGCAAACCTTATTGTGCTTGGGCATGGACTCAAGACGTGTGTGAAGGTCATAGCGAACGGTTGCGGAAAGGTCGGTCTCGCTGATCTTTCTGTTCATCTTATCCTTAAGCTTTGTGAGACCCTTGCAGGTCTTGCTGTGCATCTGAAGCTGAAGGTCAACGAAAAGGCTGAGATACTCGTCCTTTTTCTCCGGGTTTTCTTCCATCAGACGGGCAAGTGTCTTGCCCTTGATGAACTCGGAAACGATTGTCCATTTGCCGTCGATAACAGTAACCTCAAGAATTTTCGGAATGTTGAGTCCGGTTTCCTCAATACGAGCCTGATTAAGAGCCTCGTTAAGGACGTCCGCCTTTGAAAAGTCCTCGTTGAAAACCTTAAGGCAGCGGTCGCCGTCACGATAGACGGTCTTATCTGTTCTGACCGCAATAATTCTGTCCAAATTCATATATAATCCTCCTTACTCTTTGCTCTTGCCGTTCTCTGCTCTGCGATAAGCCTTCTTAAAATCGTGCTTGTCGTCCGTAGCGTCGAAATCGGCAGCGGTGGGTTTTTCTTCTTCTGTGAAATGCTTGTTGCCATAATAAGCGTTGAGGTACATCTGCTTAATCTCGCTCATGAGCGGATAACGCGGGTTAGCACCTGTGCACTGGTCGTCGAATGCCTGCTCAGTCATTGCGTCAAGACGGTCGAGGAAATCCTTCTCGTCAATGCCGTAATCACGGATCGTCTTCTTGATGCCGACTCTCTCTTTAAGTGCATTGATAGCGTTGATAAGGTTCTCAAGACTTTCCTTATCGTTCTTGCCGCCGAAGCCGAGTGCTCTTGAAACCTCAGCATAACGTGCAAGTGTATGCGGATGATCGTACTGTGAGAACGTACCCATCTTCGCCGGAGCCTCTGCTGCGTTAAAGCGGAGAACCTCTTCAATCATAAGTGCGTTTGCGATACCGTGCGGCAGATGATGGAATGCGCCGAGCTTATGAGCCATTGAGTGACATACTCCGAGGAATGCGTTTGCGAAAGCCATACCTGCCATTGTTGCGCAGTTAGCCATCTTCTCACGAGCCTCGATATCTGTCTGACCGTTATCATATGCACGGGGCAGATACTCAAAGATTCCCTTGAGAGCCTGAATTGCAAGGCCGTCTGTATAGTCTGTTGCCATCATTGAAGCGTAAGCCTCGAGAGCATGTGTAACAGCGTCGATACCTGAAGCGGCAGTAAGTCCTTTCGGTGCGCTCATGTGGAAATCAGGGTCGATAATCGCCATGTTCGGGAGGAGCTGATAATCGGCAAGCGGATACTTAACGCCTGACTTTTCATCTGTGATAACTGCGAACGGAGTAACCTCCGAGCCTGTACCTGCCGAAGTCGGAATAGCGATGAAATATGCCTTTTCGCCCATCTTCGGGAAGGTGTAAACACGCTTACGGATATCAATGAAGCGCATTGCCATATCCATGAAGTCTGCTTCGGGATGCTCATAGAGAACCCACATGATCTTACCTGCGTCCATTGCGGAACCGCCGCCGAGTGCGATAATGCAGTCGGGCTGGAATGCCTTCATCTGCTCTGCGCCCTCTTTTGCACTGGCAAGTGTCGGGTCCGGAGCAACGTCGAAGAACGTCGTATGAACGATACCCATTTCGTCAAGCTTGTCTGCGATAGGCTTTGTATAGCCGTTATGATAAAGGAAGCTGTCCGTTACGATGAACGCTCTCTTCTTGCCCATGACATTTTTAAGCTCGTCAAGTGCAACCGGGAGACAGCCCTTCTTGATATATACCTTTTCAGGTGCTCTGAACCACAACATATTCTGTCTCCTTTCAGCTACGGTCTTGATATTGATAAGATGCTTTACGCCAACGTTCTCGCTGACACTGTTGCCGCCCCATGAGCCGCAGCCGAGGGTAAGCGACGGAGCGAGCTTAAAGTTGTAAAGATCACCGATACCGCCGTGTGAAGAAGGAGTATTTACAAGGATACGGCAGGTCTTCATTCTCGAAGTGAACTCCTCAAGCTTTGCCTGCTCGGTTACCTCGTTGAGATAGATTGAAGATGTATGGCCGTAGCCGCCGTCTGCGATAAGATGCTCAGCCTTATCGAAGGCGTCATGAATGTCTGTTGCCTTATACATTGCAAGGACGGGAGAAAGCTTCTCATGAGCGAACTCTTCGCTGATGTCTACGCTCTCAACCTCGCCGATGATGATTTTTGTTCCTGTCGGAACCGTTACGCCTGCAAGAGCCGCAATCTTCGCAGCGGGCTGACCTACGATCTTAGCGTTAAGAGAACCGTTGATGATGATGGTCTTTCTGACCTTCTCTGTCTCCTCGGGGTTGAGGAAATAGCAGCCTCTTTCGGCAAACTCAGCCTTAACTGCGTCGTAGATATTCTGATGAACGATAACCGACTGCTCGGATGCGCAGATCATACCGTTATCAAATGTCTTTGAATGAATGATCGAGCTGACTGCAAGAACGATGTCCGCTGTCTCGTCGATGATTGCGGGAGTGTTGCCTGCGCCGACGCCGAGTGCCGGCTTACCTGACGAATAAGCAGCCTTAACCATTCCGGGACCGCCTGTTGCAAGGATAATGTCCGCTTCCTTCATAAGAAGGTTTGTCATATCAAGGCTCGGGACGTCAACCCAGCTGATGATCTCCTCGGGTGCGCCTGCCTCAACAGCTGCTTCAAGAACGAGCTTTGCTGCTGCGATAGTTGAAAGCTTTGCTCTCGGGTGGGGGCTGATGATGATAGCGTTGCGAGTCTTAAGTGCAATAAGGCACTTGAAGATAGCAGTTGATGTCGGGTTTGTTGTCGGGATAACGGCAGCGATAACGCCGATCGGCTCTGCGATCTTCTTTATGCCGTACGCCTTATCCTCTTCGATAACACCGCAAGTCTTTGTGTTTTTGTAAGCATTGTAGATATACTCTGCCGCATAGTTGTTCTTGATGACCTTGTCCTCAACAACACCCATGCCGGTCTCCTCAACAGCCATCTTTGCAAGAGGAATTCTTGCCTGGTTGGCGGCTATTGCGGCGGCAAGGAAAATCTTGTCAACCTGCTCCTGAGTGTAGGTAGCAAATTTCTTCTGTGCTTCCTTAACTCTTGCGAGTGTTTCCTCCAGTGTTTCAACACTGTCTACGATTTTTCTTTCTTTCGTTTCCATATCTTAACCTCCCGGTTTCTTATGACCGCCGTTTTGCGTCGGTCAGGTTTGTCTGTGATTATTTTATCTGCATTTTCAAATGTGCAAGCGACAGCGCAAGATTTTCATACTGAATAACTGCGTCTGCGGGCTTGTAGAGCTGACACGGTGCAAAGCACCACATCAGGCGAACTCCGTTCTCATAAAAGAGGTTGCTCACCGACTGAGCGGCTTCCGACGGAACTGCAATAATACCGATTTTGATGTTATTCACCTTACAGAAGTCAGAAAACTCCGACATCTGCATTATCGGTTTACCGCCCTCGGAAACCGTGTCCTCCTGCACCCTTTTGTCAAAGGCGGCAAGAACCGAAATTCCGAAATCCTCGAAGCCCGAATAGTCAAGCAATGCCTTTCCGAGCCTGCCTGCGCCTATGATCGCTGCTTCGACCTTATCTCCCGTCATGAATTTTTCAAGACTTTCGATAAGCTCCTTTCGCTGATATCCGACCTTCGGTTTACCCGAACCGCACAATGCGCCGAGATCCTTTCGAACCTGAACCTCGCCGAGCCCCAGCTCCTTGGCAATTACCGTTGAGGATATGTTCTGCATACTCTCCGGCAAGCCTTTGAGAAATCTGAGATACATCGGAATTCTGCCGAGTGCCGGCCGTGATATCTCCGTCTCTTTCAAGATGACACCTCCCATGAACGTACGTCGTTCCTTTGATTGTTATTATTTTATCAAAGTTTTCTCGTTTTGGGAATTGCCTCTTTCTCATATCGGTATTGCATTTATCGATATACCCTTGACGGAACAGGCTCACAGTCTGAAATGTTTATATAATCACATCAGAAATTGAGGCTATTGCGCCATATTTTTCAGTGCTTTTGCCCGAAACAAATACGGCTTTTTTTGTAAAATTTATTGCATCGTCCAACGAAAGCTCATCAAGGTTTTCACCTTTTTTGATAAACTCGCTGACAAAAGTGCCTAAAAAGATATCTCCTGCGCCCGTTGTGTCAACGGTTTTGGCTTTGATCGCAGGAACATGAGCCTTTTCGCCCTTGAAGCAGAGCGTTGCTCCCTTGTCGCCGTCCGTTACCAGTGCAAGCCTTACGTCCTTTTCAAAAAGGAAGTCCGTTCCCCTGCCACGGCTAATCATTTCAAGCTCCTCAACAGAAAGCTTGATGATATCGACATAGGGAAGCAGAACCGCCATGCGCTCGGCCGCCTTTTCGGGACTGTCCCACAGCGGCGGACGGTAGTTGGGGTCATAGGTTACGGTACAACCGAATTCCTTTGCGGCTTTGACGGCTATCTCCGTGGAGAAATACGACGGCTCGTCCGTCAACGAAAGAGAGCCGAAATGAAATACCTTTGAATCGGCTATCAGCTTTTTGTCAACGTCGGCTTCATAGATAAACCTGTCCGCGCCGTAGGTTCTGTAAAAGCTGAACTTTCTGTCGCCCTTTTTGTCAAGCTCAACAAAAGCAAGGGTGGTATTGTGCTCATTATCCTTTTTAAGATAATCGCAGTCAATACCGCATTCCTTGACGGTTTTGATAAGAAAATCTCCGAGCAAGTCATCTCCGACCTTGCCGATGAAAGCCGTTTTAAGCCCTGCCCTTGCCGCAGTCGCAAGCACATTCAGCGGCGCTCCGCCCGCCTTACGGATAAAACGCATATCACCGACAGAGTCAACCCCGTCGGGCACAAAATCTATCAGAATTTCGCCGAGGGCGGTTATGTCATATTTTCGCATAGCTGTCACCCTTTGTAAAATACTTAATACAATTATAATTATATATTATAGGTTTGTATTTTTCAAGCGGTTTGTCTATTTAAAGTGCTTGCTTTTTTATGTATGATATAGTAAAATATGTATGATTATGTAATCATTCTCCGAATGAGAAAAAACAGGAGTGATAATTATCAGTAAGTATCTTATTATAAACGCCGACGACTTCGGACTTTGCCATTCGGCAAACGAAGCTTGCATGGATCTTTTTGAAAGCGGCTGTCTGCTTTCTTCAACAATAATGGCTCCGTGCCCCGGCGCAGACGAAGCAATTGAATTTGCAAAGGCACATCCGCAGTACGCTATCGGCGTCCATCTTACCCACACAAACGAGTGGATGGACAAATTCCCGTGGGGACCTTTGACCGACGGCAAGAGCATCAGAACTCCCGAGGGCAGAATGTGGCCCGAGAGCGAGGACTTTGAAGCTCACTGCACCTACGATGACGCATGTGCCGAAACGCTTGCACAGATCGAATATTTTGAAAAGAAGGGCATGAAGCCGTCGCACGTTGACTCGCACATGGGCGCGCTTTACGGTCTCAACGGCAAGCTGAAAATGCTTCCTAAAACGCTCGCGATCTGCGGTAAAAAGGGCTATCCGTTCCGCATGTTCTCAAAGCCGCTTGAATCCCAGTGTCCCCCGGGCACACCGATGTGGCTGTTCAAGGCGGCATGCCGTTTCTCGGGCATGTTCGGCAAGATAAATCACGTTCCGATGCCCGATTATCTGATTTTCCCCGAGAGCATTGAGAGCGGAAACTCATATGATGAGTTCAAGCACAATTTCATCACATATCTTACGGATATCCCGGACGGAATTTGCGAGACATATATCCACCCGGCTCTTGATACCGACGAGATGAAAGCCATCACCGGAAGATGGAAAAGAAGATACTGGGAATATCTCATCATGAAAGACCCGGATATTTATAAGGCATTTGATGAGCACAATATCAAGCTCATCAGCTACCGCGACCTTGTAAAGTTCAAAAAATAAGCGACAATAGACGAAAGCGGTCAAAATTGCTTTCGTCTTTTTATATATAGTAAAAATCAAACAGCTTAAACGAAACCGCTCTCCAAAAGGAAAGCGGTTTTGACTCTGTTTATTCTGTTTTAAGCTTTATTCCAAGCTCGTCAAGCTGGAGGTCATCAACCTCTGCGGGACAGCCTGTCATCGGCTCGCTTGCGTTCTGAACCTTCGGATATGCGACAACATCTCTCAGGCTGTCGCAGCCGAGCATCTGCATAACGAGACGGTCAAGACCGATGCCCATTCCGCCGTGCGGCGGTGCGCCGTATCTGAATGCGTCAAGCAGATAACCGAACTTCGCATAAGCCTCCTCCTGAGTGAGGTTGAGGAGAGTGAAAATTCTGCTCTGAAGCTCAGGGTTCGTAATTCTGATTGAGCCCGACGAAAGCTCAATTCCGTTGAGAACAAGGTCGTATGCCTTTGCTCTTACCTTAGCCTTGTCTGTTTCAAGGTATTCAAGGCACTCATCCATCGGAGCGGTGAACGGGTGGTGCATTGCAACCCAAGTCTTGCTGTCCTCGTCCCAATCGAAGAACGGGAACTCTGTGATCCAAAGGAGATTGTACTGACCCTCGGGAATTATGTCAAGTCTCTTTGCAACCTCCTGACGGAGTGCACCGAGAGCGTTGAAAACAATTGAATTCTTAACGTCGCCGATGATGAGAACAACGTCGCCTGCTTCTGCGCCTGCCTTGTCAAGAATAGCCTTGAGCTCGTCCTCGGTGATGAACTTTGCAAAAGATGAGGAAACAGTTCCGTCCTCGGCAATTCTTGCCCATGCAAGACCCTTTGCACCGTTACCCTTAACCGAATCGGTGAGCTTGTCTATCTCTTTTCTTGAAAGTGATTTGAATGCGTTCTTAGCAGTAATGCCACGAACAGAACCGCCGTCCTTGACTGTATTGGAGAACACGCCGAAGCCGCAGTCCTTAACGATATCGCTGAGATCATAAAGCTCCATGCCGTAACGTGTATCGGGCTTATCGGAACCGAAGCGCTCCATTGCCTCTTTATATGTAATTCTCGGGAGCGGAAGCTGAATGTCAACGCCGAGAGCCTCTTTGAAAACTCGCTTCATATAGCCTTCGCCGATGTGGAGAACGTCCTCCATGTCAACAAATGACATTTCAAGGTCGATCTGTGTGAATTCGGGCTGACGGTCGGCACGGAGATCCTCGTCACGGAAGCAGCGTGCGATCTGCATGTATCTGTCAAAGCCTGCAACCATTGAAAGCTGCTTGTAGAGCTGAGGTGACTGCGGAAGTGCATAGAACGAACCGTTGTGAATACGGCTGGGAACGAGGAAGTCTCTTGCTCCCTCGGGAGTGGAACGGATAAGAATCGGGGTTTCAATCTCGATGAAGCCGTTCTCGTCGAAATAGTCACGGGTAATTTTGCAAATCTTATGACGCATGATTATGTTGCGCTGAAGGTCGGGACGGCGAAGGTCGAGATAGCGGTATTTAAGTCTTGTCAGCTCTGAGGTCTGGCAGTTTTCGACGATCTCAAACGGCGGAGTCTCGCTCTTGCCGAGAACTCGAAGGTCTGTAACATCAACCTCAATCTCACCTGTCGGGATTTCCATGTTCTTTGAGGAACGCTCACGGACAACACCCTTTGCCATAAGGACAAATTCGCTTCTTGCGGAAAATGCCTTGTCAAAGATCTCTTTGTCCGTGTTCTCGCCGAATGCGAGCTGAACAATGCCTGTTCTGTCACGCAAGTCAATAAAGATAAGTGCGCCGAGGTCACGCTGACGCTGTACCCAGCCTGCAACGACAACCTCTTTGCCGACATCGCCGATTCTGAGATCGCCGCAATAGTCGGTACGCTTTAAGCCTGTCATAAAGTCCATTATATTAAGCCTCCTAAAATTTTGCTTAAATCTATATTATCCATATCCTCGGCAGCTGTGCCCTGGAGCTTCATTGCCGCCGACTGAAGTGAATATTCCATAAAATCATCCGAAAAGCTGTCAAGAGAGATCTCCTGTGTTTCGCCGCTTTCCATATTTTTGACCTTGGCAACGCCTGCCGTGAGGTCGTCGTCGCCGATAATCGTTGTAAACCTTGCACCGATTTTGTCGGCAAACTTCATCTGAGCCTTTACCGAACGTCCGACAACGTCAAACTGTGCGCTGATACCCGACTGACGAAGCTCAAGCGCAAGCGCCGCCGCCTTGGTGAGCGCCGCGTCACCGATACTGCCGATGTAAATCTCGGGAACATCCGCCGCCGGAAGTTCGATTTCCTGCGCTTCGAGAAGAAGAAGGATTCTTTCAAGTCCGAGCGCAAAGCCGAGAGCCGGAACATGGGGACCGCCGATTTCTTCAACAAGTCCGTCATAGCGTCCGCCGGCACAGACTGCGCTCTGTGCGCCGAGTGCGTCCGTCACAAACTCAAATACCGTGCGTGTATAATAATCAAGACCTCTGACGATGTGCGGATTGACCGTGTACGAAATGTTCATCGCCTCAAGGTACATTTTAACCTTTTCAAAGTGATCGTGACAGTCGTCACAGAGATAGTCGAGAATTATCGGCGCTCCCTGTCCGATTTCATGACAAATCGGGCTCTTGCAATCGAGAATTCTCATCGGATTTCTTTCAAGTCTTTCACGGCAGGTGTCGCAAAGCTCGTCCTTACGGGACTCAAAATATGCCTTCAGAGCTTCCTGATACTTCTTGCGACAGGTCGGACAACCGATTGAATTTATCTCAAGGCTGATTCTGTCAATACCGAGGAAGCCGAAAATCTCATTGCCGAGCGAGATAACCTCTGCGTCTGCGGCAGGAGAAGCTGTACCGTAGCACTCAACACCGAACTGGTGAAATTCACGCAGCCTGCCTGCCTGCGGCTTTTCATAACGGTAGCAGGAGGTTACATAGCTGACCTTCTGCGGCATAGGCTCGTTCTGAAGCCCGTGCTCGAGGAAAGCTCTTGCTGCGCCTGCCGTTCCCTCGGGTCTGAGGGTAATCGAACGGCCGCCCTTATCGTTAAAGGTATACATCTCTTTCTGAACAACGTCCGTCGTGTCGCCGACAGAACGTGTAAAAAGCTCCGTGTGCTCAAAGACAGGAGTGCGGATCTCTCTGAATCCGAAATCCTTTGCAATGTTGAGCAGGGTGCTTTCGATAAACTGGTTTTTGTGGCTCTCGGAGGGAAGAACGTCCTGCGTTCCCTTGATAGCCTTGGTTATAAGTGCCATACTTAAACTCCTCACTGAGTTATATTATGTAACTGCCGTTTGGGGCTGTTACTTATTTATCTTATCTTTTCTGTAGTCCGTCATCAAAATATGAAAAGCCATGTATTCGGGCAAAAGCGCCTGCGCGGCAATAATAGCGACCGCCAGGCTTTTCGCAACGCCCGTTATCGCAAAATATACAATAGTAAAAATAACGCTTGCAATGCCGAGCGCCAGCGACAGCCACGAAAGAGCATACGGCTTTTTAAAAACTCCTGCCGCCCTGAGCAAAAGAATTATATCCCCCAGAACAAATGCGGCAAGCGAAAAAATATAATAGAAATCCGCCAAACCGCCGTAATTGACGCTTACCTTTGCAAAAACAACAATGGCAAGCCAGTTGCCGATAAAAGGAAGCGACAGCACAGCGCCGAGGATCTCCGCCGTCTTTTGCGGCAGTCCGTGATAATTGCCGTAAATAAACGGCACGCTGACAAGAAAAACGATGACCGAAATCATCATTGCAATTTCGGAATAGTAGGCGCATTTGAAGAACAGGCTGAAAAAGGCAAAAATCACAAAAAGCGCTCCGACGGCAAAAAAGCCGACAGAAAGAGCAAGCTCCTTTTTATCTCTCTGCTTTTTGCGCTTTATCGGTTTTCCGCAATGCGGACACTTGATAAAATTTGGATTCACTTCTTTTTTGCAGTTCTTACAGCGCATGTTTTTCCTCCGCCGTGTGTATAATTTTCAGGACACAGCTATCCTGCCCGCACGGCAAATTATTTTTTCCGCCGCACAGCAGGATAAAGCATTTAAAATCAAATCAATATTTCGGATTGACGATATCGCGCCAATCAAGATCGCCTCTGTCGAGCGAATGGATAAGTGCTTCGGCAGTGGCAATGTTCGTTGCCGCAGGAACGTTGTGAACGTCGCAAAGTCTGAGCAGGCTTGAAACGTTCGGCTCATGCTCCTTCGGATCAAGCGGATCATTGAATATGAGAAGCATGTCTATCTCATTGCAGGCAATAAGCGCACCGATCTGCTGATCTCCGCCCTGCGAGCCGCGCAGAAATGTCGTTATTTCAAGACCTGTTGCGTCGGCAACGAGCTTGCCCGTTGTGCCTGTTGCAAAGAGTCTGTGACGGCTGAGAATTCCGCAATATGCAATGCAGAACTGAGTCATAAGCTCTTTCTTTGCGTCATGAGCAATAATAGCAATATTCATAAATTACCTCCGTTTCTTTTATTCGGGGTTGTTTTCTGTTTCGTTATTTTCAACAGCCTGAGTTGCCTCACCCTCTGCGTTTTCCTCAGCAGGGGTTTCCTCCTCTTCTTCCTTTTCAACAGGAGTGAGCGTTACGATCTTCTCACCCTCGGAAACCCTCATTACACGGACGCCCTTTGACGGACGGGCAAACTTGCTGATTCCGTCTGCGGGAATACGGATGATGATTCCGTCGGAGGAGATGAGAATGATGTCATTGTCATCGCTGACAGATGTAACTGCCGCAACATCGCCGTTTTTATCTGTATGGTAGTTGATAAGACCCTTACCGCCTCTGGACTGGACGCGGTAATTGTCAAAGTCGCTGATACGTCCGAAGCCCGTTTCGCTGACGGTGAGAATGGACTTGCCCTCCTCAACGGTTGCAACACCGATAACCTCATCGCCCTCGGCAAGCTCGATTGCCTTAACACCTCGTGCGGTTCTGCCTATCGGTCGTGCATCGTTCTCATTGAAGCGAATGGACATACCCTTTTTGGTTGCAACGATGATATCGTCGTTGCCCTTTGTCATCTTGACCCATGCAAGCTCGTCGCCCTCATCAAGAGTGATAGCGATAACGCCTGTGCGGCGGATATTAGCGTACTCGGTAACTGCCGAACGCTTGATAATACCATTGCGTGTAAACATGCAAAGATATTTATACTCGTCGCCGCTGCCGCAGTTCATCGAAGAAATAGTTTCTCCGCTCTCAAGAGGAAGCAGGTTGACGATATTCATGCCCTTGCTGGTTCGTGAGCCCTCGGGGATCTCATAGCCCTTGAGCCTGAATGTTCTGCCCTTTGAGGTAAAGAAAGCGATATGGTCATGGGTCGAAGCGGTGAACATCGTCTTAACGATATCATCCTCACGCCTTGTAAGACCCTTGATGCCCTTGCCGCCTCTGCGCTGAGTTTGGTACTCGGACATCGGAATACGCTTGATATATCCGAAATCGGTCAGAGTAAATACGCAGGTCTCCTCGGGGATAAGATCCTCGATATCAACCTCGCCCGAAACGTTCATGATCTCTGTGCGGCGGTCGTCGCCGTATTTGTCGGAAATTTCCATAGCCTCTGCCTTAACAAGTCCGAGGAGCTTATGCTCGTCGCCGAGAAGCTCGAGGAATTCTGCAATCTTTGCCTTAAGCTCGGCAAGCTCGTCCTCAATCTTGATTCTTTCAAGACCTGTCAACTGACCGAGACGCATCTGAACTATCGCCTGCGCCTGAACATCGTCAAGGCCGAAGCGTGTCATGAGAGCCTCTTTACCTTCATTAACACTCTTTGAATTACGAAGAATATTGATAACCTCGTCGATAAAATCAAGAGCGGTGAGAAGTCCTTCAAGTATATGAGCCCTGTCCTGAGCCTTTTTGAGGTCGTACTGAGTTCTTCTTGTGACAACCTCTTTCTGGAAGTCGATATAATTCTGAAGAATTTCCTTAAGGGTAAGGATCTTCGGCTCGCCGTTGACGATCGCAAGCAGAATTACGCCGAACGTTGTCTGAAGCTGAGTATAGGAATAAAGCTGATTGAGAACGACCTGCGGATTTGCGTCACGCTTGAGGTCGATTGAGATGTGCATACCTGCCTTTGAGGAATAGTCGTTGATATCGGAGATACCCTCGATCTTCTTATCCTTAACAAGGTCTGCAATGCTCTCGATAAGTCTCGCTTTATTAACGTTATAGGGAATTTCGGTAACCTTGATTTCAAAGCGGCCGTTCTTTTTCTCAACTATCTCCGCGCGGGCACGGACAACTATCTTGCCTCTGCCTGTTGCATAAGCGGCTCTCATTCCCGAGCGACCCATGATAATACCGTAGGTCGGAAAATCGGGTCCCTTAATGTGCTCCATAAGCTCGTCGAGCGAAGCGTCGGGATTGTCGATGAGGCAGCACATTCCGTCAATAACCTCACGGAGATTGTGCGGCGGAATATTCGTTGCCATACCGACGGCGATACCCATTGAACCGTTTACGAGAATATTCGGAAAACGTGAGGGAAGAACTGTCGGCTCCTTAAGTCTGTCATCGTAGTTCGTTGTGAAATCTATTGTGTCCTTGTCGATATCGGTCAGCATTTTGAGAGCCATTTTGCTCATTCTTGACTCGGTATATCGGTAAGCAGCCGGCGGGTCGCCGTCGATTGAGCCGAAGTTACCGTGACCGTCAACAAGAGTGTATCTCATTGAGAAATTCTGTGCAAGACGAACCATTGCGTCGTAAACGGAAGCGTCACCGTGGGGATGATAGCGACCGAGAACGGAACCGACTGTGTCGGCGCACTTACGGTAAGCCTTGTCCGGAGTCAGGTTGTTTTCATACATTGTATAAAGGATACGGCGGTGAACGGGCTTCAAGCCGTCACGCACGTCGGGCAATGCACGGGAAACAATAACCGACATTGAATAGTCAAGGAAAGCCTTTCTGACTTCCTTATTGATATCTACATTATATATGGTGGTATTCTCCAGATTTTCTTTGAAGTTTTCGTCCGGATGATAACCGTCCTGCTTAGCCATGTCTGTTTCCCTCCTTTATACATCAAGATTCTGAACGTACTTGGCGTTCTTTTCTATGAAATCACGGCGAGGCTCAACCTTATCGCCCATAAGGATCGAGAAGGTTTCGTCAGCCTCCATTGCGTCCTCAAGAGTAACGCGGAGCATGATTCTTGTTTTTGGATCCATGGTTGTCTCCCAAAGCTGAATGGGATCCATCTCACCGAGACCTTTGTATCGCTGAATGTCGCATCCGCCGCCCATTTCCTCCGTGAGCCTGTCACGCTCCTCATCGGAGAAGGCGTAAACGTGCTTTTTGCCCTTGCTGACCTTGAAAAGAGGCGGCTGGGCGAGATAAACGTGACCCGTGTCAAGCAGAGGTCTCATGTATCTGAAGAAGAATGTAAGCAGAAGCGTTCTGATATGAGCACCGTCAACATCGGCATCCGCCATGATAACGACCTTGTCATATCTTAGCTTGTTAATATCAAAATCCTCGCCTATACCCGTACCGAGAGCGGTAACTATCGGGATAAGCTTTTCGTTTGAGATGACCTTGTCAAGACGTGACTTTTCAACGTTGAGCATCTTTCCCCAAAGAGGAAGAATAGCCTGAAACTGTCTGTCGCGTCCCTCCTTTGCGGAGCCGCCTGCCGAATCACCCTCGACGATGTAAAGCTCGGTGCTGTCCGCACTCTTTTCGGTGCAGTCTGCAAGCTTACCGGGGAGTGAGTTGCTTTCAAGCGCACCCTTGCGGCGCGCAAGGTCACGGGCTTTTCTTGCGGCCTCTCTCGCTCTTGAAGCGTCAAGCGCCTTTGAGAAGATAGCCTTAACAACTGACGGGTTTTCCTCAAAATATGTCATCAGCTTTTCATAAACGAGCGACGAAACAATGCTTGTCATTTCCGTATTGCCGAGCTTGCCCTTGGTCTGGCCCTCGAACTGAGCCTCGGTCAGCTTAACGCTGATAACTGCGGAAAGTCCCTCGCGCACATCCTCGCCCGAAAGCTTTTTGTCGCCGTCCTTGAGTATGCCGTATTTCTTGCCGTAGTCATTGAAAACACGGGTCAAAGCTGTTTTAAAGCCTGTTTCATGAGTACCGCCGTCAATTGTGCGGACGTTATTTGCGAATGAAAGAATATTTTCATTGTAGCTGTCGTTATATGCCATCGCGATCTCGGCTGATTTGTCGCCGACGGTCGTGGAAATGTGGATCGGCGGAGTATGGAGCGGAGTAAGCGCGCGGCTTGTGTTGATGTATTCAACAAAGCTCGACAGACCGCCCTCATAGCAGTAGACCTTTTCAACAATGTTTTCGGGATCTCTCGAATCCGTCAGCTTGATTGAAAGTCCTGCATTGAGGAATGCGGATTCGCGAAGCCTTCTTTCAAGCACGTCAAATTCATACTCGGTCGTTTCCGTAAATATCTCGGGATCAGCCTTGAAGCGAATAAGAGTACCTGTCTCGTTCGTATCGCCGATTATCTTCATATCGCATACGGCATTGCCGCGCGAGAATTTCTGGTAATGAACATGTCCGTCACGGGAAACCTCAGCCTCCATCCACTCGGAGAGCGCATTAACAACGGACGAACCGACGCCGTGCAGACCGCCCGAAACCTTATAGCCGCTGCCGCCGAACTTACCGCCTGCGTGCAGAACGGTGAGAACGACCGTCAGGGTCGGGATGCCCATTTTTTCGTGGATAGCAACGGGAATTCCTCGGCCGTTATCACGGACAGAGATTATATTGCCGGGGAGGATCTCAACCTCAATATGGGTACAAAAGCCTGCGAGAGCCTCGTCGATAGAGTTATCGACGATTTCGTAAACAAGATGATGCAAGCCCCTCGGGCCTGTCGATCCGATGTACATGCCCGGTCTTTTACGAACAGCCTCGAGGCCCTCAAGAACCTGAATCTGGTCGGCACCGTATTCCTCGGTGACGGCAGTATCCATAGCTTCGTCAAGCAGCTCTTCACCGCTCACCTCTGCCACGGCAATTATAGGTTCATTTTTTTCTTCGTTTGCCACGGTTAATTACCTCCGTTCAGTCTGTTCATAAATGATTTTTTCTGCTTCTTGGGCTTATAGAGGGGCGGATGCTCCAGCTTTGCCCTTACGGATGATTTTCTGAGAAGCTTGTTCGTCTCGATAACCGAGAGCGTCATATCGCCCATATAGTCAACGCAGTTTGCAAGAAGCTGCTCGTCGTCATAAAGCGAGCCGAGAATAGTAACAACAATAACGCTCTGAGTCTGATTGGTACCGTCATTGTATATCTCATTGAACATGTTGAAGAGCTTTCTCATCTGGGTCGGGTCGTTGCGCTGAACAGTCTCGCGAACCTTTGCGTTACCGTAATTGAGGAAGAAATCGTCGGCGAGGAATTCGCCGTATTTTGTAACGTTGGCTCTGTAGACCTCCTTAAGCTCGGGATAGATAACAACGAATCTGCTGCCGAGAGTGTTGAGGTCATAGTAGGCCGCGCCGCTCTTTGCCTCCGCCTTTGAAACGGGCTGAGGAAGCTTCTTTGAGCCCTTGCCCTTGCTTCCGTACACCTCAATGATTCCGTCGCAGAAGTCATTTACAAGATATTTGATGTCCCTGCCGTCCGCATTGTCGGGATTGAAGAGGGTCATTGTGACCTTTTTATAATCGTCGTCAACCGCCTCTGCCGCCTGCGACTGAGCACAGAGCAGAGAGATCTTTCCCTCAAGGAATTCGATTTTTACCGAACCCTTTTTGCCCGTATAGGTTATAGTCGAGCTGCCGTTTTTTACGGCAACGGGGAGAGCGCCTTTCTCGGTTCCCTCGGGAATTACCACGCTGAAGCCGTGATCGCTCATCGTGCTTTCTATGCCCTTCATTACCAAACCTAAAGCTTCGTTAAGTTCCATGTCTTTTTCTCCTTAATATAAGCATAATTATACTACTGTACATAACAAGTAAGATTATATCATATAAATAGGTTTTTGTCACTATTTTTTTGCAAATTTGTACAGAGAAATATCATGAAACGGCAATTTTCCTTGACTTGATTTGACTATTATGATAACATTAACTATTGTGTATAGGTATGGTGACCGCCGCTTGGAGCTCTGCGTGATTTTCAGCGACTGTCTTTCGGTAAAAATACCTGAAATACCCTTTAGTACATCAAATAATATTAGGATGTGACTTCCAATGAAAAACGCACTTATTCTTTTCGGCGGCGTTTCGAGCGAGCATGATGTTTCGGTCGTTTCCGCACGCTCCGTAATTGAGAACACTCCGAGGGATAAATATAATCTTATCCTTATCGGAATAACAAAGGACGGTCGCTGGTTCAAGTATGACGGCGACGTTTCAAAGCTCCCCGAGGACAAATGGCTTGAGGACGAAAAGTATCTTACGAAGGCTGTTATTTCTCCCGACCGCGAGGATCATGGAATCCTTGTTTTCCGCGAGGACGGAATCGAAAAAATACATATCGACGTTGTTTTCCCCGTGCTCCACGGCAAGAACGGCGAGGACGGAACGATTCAGGGCTTTCTCCAAATTGCGGGAATTCCGTTTGTCGGCTGTGACATGCTTTCCTCGGCTTGCTGTATGGATAAGGCAATAACAAACACTCTTGCCGATGTTGCGGGAATTCCGCAGGCAAAGTGGCTCGGCTTCACGAAATATGAATACGACAAAACTCCCGAGGATTACAATAAAAAGGCTGAGGATTATCTCGGATTTCCGATTTTTGTCAAGCCGGCAAACGCAGGCTCATCGGTCGGCGTAACCAAGGCTGTTGACGCAGAATCACTCAAAAAATCTATTGACAAGGCTTTCAATGAGGACAGCAAAATCGTCCTTGAAGAGGGTGTTGACGGCATGGAGGTTGAATGTGCGGTTCTCGGCAACGAGGAGCCTATAGCTTCAATCTGCGGCGAAATCGTTCCCTGCAACGACTTCTACGATTACGAGGCAAAGTATATCAACCCGTCAAGTGAGCTTCATATCCCGGCAAGACTGCCGCAGGAGAAAATCGACGAGGTCAGAGCGGCGGCTTGTAACGCATATAAGGCACTCGGCTGCAGCGGACTTGCAAGAGTTGATTTCTTCGTAAGACACAGCGACGGCAAGGTTATGCTCAATGAGCCGAACACCATCCCCGGCTTTACTTCAATTTCGATGTATCCCAAGATGTTCGCCGCTTCGGGAATTCCCTACAGCGAGCTGATTGACCGACTTCTTACCCTTGCAATGGAGAAGTGGGACAGATGAATTGTCTGATTACGATTCACGACATGCACCTGACGGACGGTAAGCCAGAGCGCTCGAAAATGATAACCAATGCCGATATCGAGGGCAGTGCAGGGCATTACACTGTGAAATACAACGAACCGTCGGACGAGATGAAAGGCTGCAAAACCTGCATAAGCGTGACTGGCGGCTGCTGTGTCGAGATAACCCGTGAGGGTGCATACAACACGATCATGAAGATTGAAAAAGGCAGACGGAATATCTGCTGTTATGCAACGCCCGTCGGCAGCTTCATGATGGGAATTTCGGGCTCGATGGTGACCTCGGAATTCAAGGCTGGCAGGCTTATAAAGCTTGAATTCGCCTATGAGCTTGATGCAGAGGGAACGCTTCTGAGCAAGAACAGGATCCGCATAACGGCGGAGTGAAAAATAAATTGTAAAATTCCTCAAACCGAAAGGAATGATATAAATGTCATATATAGTAAACAAGGTTCAGGATGACCTTAAAAAAATAATCGCCGACGCTTCGGCAAAGGCTGCCGAAAAAGGCACTCTTGCCGCTGTTCCGACAGGCGCATTCAATGTTGAGATCCCTGCCGACAGAGCAAACGGCGATTTTTCAACCAATGCCGCAATGGCATGGGCAAGGGAGTTGAGAAATGCTCCGAAAAGGATTGCCGACGCGATCATCGCCGAAGCAAGCCTTGACGGCACATATTTTGAGCGCGTCGAGGTCGCAGGTCCCGGATTCATCAATTTCTATCTCGATGACCTCTACTATGCCGATATTCTCAAGGATATCCGTGCCAAGGGCAAGGACTACGGCCATTCGGACTACGGCAAGGGCAAGAAAATAAACGTTGAATTTGTTTCCGCCAACCCGACAGGTCCCATGCATATGGGCAATGCACGCGGCGGCGCACTCGGCGACTGTCTTGCCGCCGTGCTCGACTGCGCAGGCTACGAGGTCAGCCGTGAATTCTACATCAACGATGCAGGCAATCAGATCGACAAGTTCGCCCTTTCGCTCGACATCAGATATCAGCAGATCTATAAGGGCGAGGATGCTGTTGAGCTCCCCGAGGACAGCTACCACGGCGAGGACATTAAGGTTCGTGCGCAGGAATTTGCCGACGTTTACGGCGATAAATATATAAATGCCGACGAAACGGAGCGCAGAAAGGCTCTCGTTGATTTTGCATTGCCGAAGAACATTCAGGCAATGAAGGACAACCTTACAAAGTACAGAATCGAATACGATACATGGTTCCATGAGAGCGTTCTCCACAATGACGGCGAGCTTGCCGACACGATCGAGCTTATGAAAGAAAAGGGCTTGACCTACGAAAAGGACGGCGCACTCTGGTACAAAAACATTGAGGTTCAGACCGAGCGTCTTAAGAAGCAGGGACTTTCTCAGGAGAGCATTGACAAGCTTGAGCTTAAGGACGATGTTCTTATCCGCGCAAACGGAAATCCGACATATTTCGCCGCAGATATCGCTTATCATCGCAACAAGCTCTCGGTCAGAAATTTTGACACGGCTATTGACGTTTGGGGCGCAGACCACCACGGTCACGTTGCAAGAATGCAGGGCGCACTCGACGCTATCGGCGTCGGCGGAGACAGACTGAACGTTATTCTCATGCAGCTTGTCCGCCTCACCCGTGACGGCGAGGTTGTCAGAATGTCAAAGAGAACGGGCAAGGCAATCACGCTTGTTGACCTGCTCGAGGATATTCCTATCGACGCAGTAAG